>NZ_DASQCC010000244.1:0-4349 GCF_035634895.1 Actinophytocola sp.
ATGATCGCGCGCATCTGGGCCGGGTTCGCGCTGGGCGACCTGGAGCTCGGCGCGGGGCGCATGGACGAGGCGCGGGAGCGGTATGCGTCCCTCGTCGCGCTCCTCGACGCGTCGCGGATCCGAGATGTCGACCTCTCGCCCGCTCCCGAGCTGGCCGAGGTGCTGCTCCGCACGGGGGACGTCTACCGGGCGGCCGAGGTGGCTGCCGGGCATCGCCGCGATGCGGAGCGCAAGGGCCAGCCGTGGTCGCTGGCCCGGGCCTGGCGCACGACGGGGCTGCTGGCCGGCGACGACGAGATCGACGCGGCGTTCGGAACGGCGCTGACGCTCCACGCCGCGACACCCGACGTCTACGAGACCGCCCGGACCAACCTGGCGTACGGGTCGCGGTTGCGGCGGGCCCGGCGGCGGGTCGACGCGCGGGGCCGGCTGGAGGACGCCTACCAGGCGTTCGAGCGGCTGGGGGCGCGGCCGTGGGCCGCCGCCGCCGCGGACGAGCTGGCGGCGACCGGCGTGACCGTCGCCCCGCACGGTGCGACCGGCCTGGACCTGCTCACTCCCCGCGAGCGGCAGATCGTCCAGCTGCTCGTCGACGGCCGCACCACGCGGGAGACGGCGGGGGCGCTGTTCCTCAGCCCCAAGACGGTGGAGTACCACCTGCGTCACGTCTACACGAAGCTCGGCATCACCAACCGCAGCGAGCTGGCCGATCTCGTGGCGTCAGGCGGCTGATGCGGCCAGCGCGGCGGCGGTCGCGTCGAGGAGCCGGCGCCGGAGGTCCTGCGAGCGGAGGCTGAACGCCCGCTGGGCCTCGACGTACTCCGCCTTGCCCTCGCGGGTCTCGATCGGGATCGCTTGGTAGCCAAGGGCGCTCAGGTCGTACGGCGAGGCGCGCATGTCGAGGACCCGGATGTCGCGGGCCAGGTCGAAACCGTCCATGACCAGCTCGCTCGAAACGACCGGCACCAGCTGGTACGCCCACTTGTAGCAGTCCATCCCCGCGTGGAGGCAGCCCGGCTGCTCGAGGGCGACCTGCTGTTCCCGAGTCGGTTGCAGGGCGTTGAGCGGCCGGGACGTCGGGGTGAAGAACCGGAACGCGTCGACGTGCGAGCAGGCGAGCTGGTGCGTCTCGACGACCCGGTCGGTGGCGGCAGGCCCGAGCCGCAGCGGCCAGTCCGGGTGCCGCACACCGTCCTGGTCCAGGCGGTGCACCATGGCCCACTCGTGCAGCCCGAAGCAGCCGAACTGGGCCGGCCGGTCGAGGGTCGCGGCGAGGAGGCGGCGGATGGTCGCGACCCGGGTACCGCGCTCGGCGAGGTAGGCGTCGAGGTCGACGGTGACGACGCGACCGTCGGCGCGGTGGTACCGCCACGACGCCCGCTCGGTCCCGGCCGCCTCGTCCAGCCCGACGCCGGCGCCGGGGTGCCAGCGCCGCAGCGCAGTCACCGAGTTGGCGTAGTACGTGAACAGGAAGTCCTCGACCGGGTGCTTGGCCCCGTCCGCGCGACGGGCCCGGTGCTCGGCCGTGGCCGCGTCGACCCGCTCGGCATGGGCGCGCTCGCGTGCTCTCCACTGCTCCGGGGACAGGACGCTCACGGCATACGAGGGTATGCGGGTTCGTCGCCGAAGGTGCCTAGGAGACTGCTGAACAATGCCGCGCCTGCATGGCTGGTGGGCTCCGGCTTGGGAGCATTGGGTTCATGCAGGGTCGTTCGCGGGTTCAGCGTGAGCTGTTGGATGTGGAGTCCGTTGCTGGTCATCTGCTTGAGCCGGGCAGCGTGTTCGTGTTCTTGGCTGGGCACCGGCAGCGGTTGTTTCCGGCGGAGATGTTCGAGGATCTGTTTCCCTCGGGCCGTGGCCGCCCGTCGTTGCCGCCGGACGTGGTCGCGGCGGTGATCGTGTTGCAAACGTTGCACGGCCTGTCTGATCGGGAGGCCGCGGAGGCGGTCACGTTCGACCTGCGGTGGAAGGCGGCGTGTGGGGTCGCCGTCGACGCTGGCGCCTTCCATCCGAGCACGTTGACGTACTGGCGGCGCCGGTTGGCAGGTAGCGAGCGTCCGAACCGGATCTTCGAGGCGGTCCGCCAGGTGATCGTCGAGACCGGGGCGGTGGCGGGCCGGTCACGGCGGGCGTTGGACTCCACGGTCCTTGATGACGCGGTCGCCCGGCAGGACACCGTCACCCAGCTGATTGCCGCGATCCGGCGGGTGGCACGGGAGGTTCCTGGGGCGGCGGATCTGGTGGCGGCACGCTGCACCGGGCACGACTACTCGGCGTCGGGCAAGCCGCGGATCGCGTGGGACGACCCGCAGGCCCGGGACGAGCTGGTGTCCGCGCTGGTCAATGACGCGTTGACGGTGCTGGAGGCTCTGGACGTCGAGGCGATCGAGAAGGCCGGCGGCAAGGCTGCCGAGGCGGTGACGCTGCTGGCCTTGGTCGCCGGGCAGGACGTCGAACCCGCTGAGGACTCCGATGGCACCGACGGCCGTTGGCGGATCGCCCGCCGGACCGCCCCGGATCGGGTGATCTCCACGGTGGACCCCGAGGCGCGGCATGCGCACAAGAGCCGAGAGCGGCGCCAGGACGGGTTCAAGGCGCACCTGGTGATCGAGCCGGATACCGGTTTGACCACGGCGGCAGCGTTGACCGGAGCCAGCGGGCCACACAACGGCGACGCCACGGTCGGCGCCGATCTGCTTGAGCGGGACAACACCGTGGACGACAACACCGTGGACATTAGCGGTGAAGGCAACGGCGTTGAGGTTCTTGCCGATTCGGCGTACGGCACTGGTCAGATGCTGGCCGCGCTCGAGCGGGCGGGGCACACCCCGGTGATCAAGCCGTGGCCAACCACGCCGACGGTCGAGGGCGGGTTCACCATCGACGACTTCGGCTACGACCAGGACGCCGGCACGTTGACCTGCCCAGCCGGTGTCACCCGCTCGTTAAGCGCGAAGAGAACCGTAACCTTCGGCGTCGCCTGCCGCGGCTGTCCGCTTCGCCAGCGGTGCACCGCATCCAGCGGCGGCCGCTCGGTGAAGGTCCATGAGCACGAGGCGCTCCTGCGCGCTCATCGGGCCCGCGCAAAGGACCAAGCCTTCCAGGACAGCTACCGCACCCACCGGCCCATGGTGGAACGGTCGATCGCCTGGCTCGTACGAGGCAACCGTCGAGTGCCCTACCGCGGCATCGCTAAGAACAACGCCTGGCTCCACCACCGTCTCGCCGCTCTCAACCTGCGCCGACTCCTGACCCTCGGCCTGACCCACCGACACGGAACCTGGCAGCTGGCCTGACCCGCCGTCAACGAGCGCCCGACGCCCCACAACACACCCCTCACGATGGCCGCGACGGGCACAGTCAGCTCGATGTCGCGCCCAGGCGATGACCCAGCCATTGCGACACAGACCACCCTGAGAGGGGCCCTGCCCGTCCCCGCGTGACCGACACCCTCAACAAGACCCTTGTTCAGCAGTCTCCTAGCCGGCGGCGACGGGGTCCGAGTCGACCCGGCGGTGCAGGCCGCACCACATCCGCAGGACCACCATGGCCGTCAGCCCGAACCACAGCCAGGTGCCGGCGTCGCCGATCAGTCCGGGCAGGAGAACGCCGAGGACCAGGGCGACAAGCCACGCGACGCCCGCCAGCACGACCGTCGCCAGCGCGACCAGGACGTGGCGGCCCGGCGCCGCGCGGAGGGCGCGAACGGCGGCCCGGACGGGCTTCGGCTCGCCGAGCGCCACCGCCGCGAGGAGCCATACGACCGGCACGACGACGACCGGGGCGGCCAGCGCGTCCTGCGGGTGGAAGGCCGAGCCCCAGGCGGCGTGGTCGGACACGATCATCGGTTCGATCCGGCCGGGGGAACTGCGAGTCGATGACGTGCAGATCGGAGAGGTGGCCGAGGTAGAGGAGGGACCGCCGCGCGCCGGTGCGGCTCGCCCCCGGCGCTCGGCCGAGGACGTCGAGGCGAGGCAGGTAGGGCTCGCCGGGTCCGGCGAGGAGGCGGCGATAGCTGCCCGTCGTCACCGGTCCCTGGAGGACGGTGCCGACGAGAGTCGACGGGATGGCGGCGGCGACCGCCTCCGGCTCGGCGAGCAGGCCGCCGAGGGTATGCGCGTCGAGGCCGGTCAGGGCGGCGAGAGCGGCGGTCTGCGTGAGGAACGCGCGACGGCTCAGGCCGGACACGGTGCCCCCGATCACCGGGGCTGCGCGCGGTCCCGTCGGCGAGATCGTAGGGGCAGTTTGGGCGGGGTGTCCGACGTTTGGGTCCGGTTCTCGCGTCGTGGTCGGACGGTCGGCCATCAGTGCGCGGGCCGCATGGCAGGCTGTGTCGGTGGGTCGACGTC
>NZ_DASQCC010000245.1:0-2649 GCF_035634895.1 Actinophytocola sp.
GCACGAACCCTCGACAACGACCGCACCCAACTCACCTCCGTCCTCACCGCCGCCGCCCAACACCGCGGCACCGCACTCGTCGAGATCTACCAGAACTGCCCCATCTTCAACGACGGCGCCTTCGACCTCCTCAAAGACCAAGGCGAAAAAGAACAACGACTCATCCCCCTCGAAAACGGCAAACCCATCCGCTTCGGACCCAACAGCGAATACGGCGTCATACGAACCGACTCCGGCACCCTCGACACCGCCAAAATCGCTGAAGTCGGCGACAACCGGATCGTCGTCCACGACACCACCATCGACGACCCCACCTACGCTTTTGCGTTGTCCCGGCTCTCCACCCAGGACCTGTCCCACACCGTCACCGGGATCTACCGCAACATCTCGCGGCCGACCTACGACGACCAAGCACGCCAACAAGTCACCGCCGCCACCGAGACGAAACCGGCCGACCTGCGGTCACTCCTGCGCGGGAGTGACACCTGGACCGTCGGCTGAGCAACGCAGCCACACCGGACCGCGAGTTCCCGACTCCCACTCGCGGTAGGCCCGCACGAGCAGCAGGTGGAACCGACCGCGCCGTGCCCGCGGGCCCGCGTCGGCCGTGACGACCGTGGTCATGAGGCGCCTCGGCACACCCTGTGTGTCTGACATGCGCGGCCTCCGTTCCCGTTGGTCATTCCGTTCCCGTTGGTTACAGGATCTGCGCCGTATCTTGGGCCGCTCTCGCAACAGGCACGAAAACTGCCGGTAGCGATCTCTTTACCACGAGTCGCCAGGATAGGGACCACTTGTCGAGCAAACCTCGAGTTGACCTCCAGCACGGGTGAGGAAACTCATAGACATACCGGCCACCTGGGAGTTGCCGGAGGGAGCGGATGACATGACAGAGCTCAGGATCTGGACGGCTCGCCACACGACCAAGGTCGCCGCGCCCCCGAAGCGCGTGTTCGAAGTGGTCGCCAACGTGGACCGCTGGCCCGCGCTGCTGGACCCGCTGGTCGCGGTCGAGCACCTCGGTTTCGACGGCGTCTGCGAGCGCGTCCGGTTCGCGACGCTGGTCGACGGCGTGACGACGCAGGACATGGTCATGGTCCGGGAGCTGAACCCGAAGCGCATGCAGGTGCGTTTCCGGCAGGTCGACGTGCACGCGCCGGTGGTGACGATGGGCGGCATCTGGCTCGTCGTGCCGAAGGGCCTCGGCTCGATGGTGGCGCTCGACCACTACTTCCGCGTCGCGGACAACGACCCCGCCGCGGTGGCGAGGGTGGAACGGGAGATCGCCGCGGGCAGCGCCTCGATGCTGGCCGCACTACAGCAGACCGTCGAGTTCGGTGGCATTCCGGACCTGATCGAGTCCTACCCGGACAGGGGGCGAGTCCGACATGAAGCACGCTGACCTACCAGTGGGTTCCCTCGATGTGCTGACCAGCCAGGCCGCGCGGACGTGGCCGAACCGGGCCGCACTGCGGACGGGTTCCAGCGTGGTGACGTTCGCCGAGTTGGACCGCGCGGTGTCGCGCCTGGCGTTCGGCCTGCGGCAGGCGTTGGGCGGCGACGGCCTCACCGTGGCCGTGGCCGCGCTGCCGGGCCTCGACTTCCCGACGGCCTTCTACGCGGTCGTCCGCAGCGGCAACGTGGCCGCGCCGGTGGACCCGCGGCTCCCGGCGGACGAGCTCGCGGACTTCCTGGCCGTCACGAAGACCCGTGCGGTGATCCTGGGCCGCGCGATGTACGAGCGGGTGCGCCCGGTGCTGGGTGCGGAGCTCGAGCTCGTGCTGCTGCTCGACGCGCCGGCCGAGCCGGGCGTGCTGACCTGCGCGGAACTGGCCACGGCGGGCGCACTGCTCGTCGAGCCACGGGACCGCGACGAACGCGAGCCGGCCGCGATCCTGTCCGGCCTGGTCACGCACCAGGCACTGAAGGCGAGGGCGGCGTCGGTCGGCCTCACCCCGGCCACGGTGATCCTGAACTCGGCGCCGGTCTTCGACGCGACCCAGCTGTGCGCCGGCATCCTGGGCGGCGCGACCCAGCTGCTGTCCCGCGACGGCTCCCTGGAGCGCAACGCGACCCACCTGGTCACCGAGCAGGGATTGCGGGCGGCGTCATGATGGTCGCCACCACCGCCGACCGCGCTGGCTGGTGGTGGGGCTGCCCGGTGACCGCGCTGACGCCGGTCCCGGCCGAGCCTTCCCGGGTCACGATCGGCATCCCGCGCGACGCCGAGGGCTACCGAACCTTCACGACGGCGGACGCCGTGGCGGTTCACGTCCTGCGGGCCGGGCAGGAGGCACTGGCCGACCACCTCGCGAGGCACCCCACCGACTTCGACACCGTGCAGTCCACCCACGGTTTCCGGGTGGACTGCGGCTTCGGCGGCGTGCCGTTGCTGGCGGGCGTGGTCAGTCGCCTGGAATGCCGTCCGGTCAACGTGGTGACGGCAGGCGGCAGGGTGCTGCTGCTGGCCCAGGTGGTGCGGGACGACTGCCGGGGAGGGCTCGCGGCCTAGTGTCCCGCGCCGGAAATCAGGCAACTAATTCGGCGGCCCAGCTTCCTGCTGGCGGCGTTGCCGGTTCGCCCAAGTACGACCCAGTACGAGGGCGAACCGGCGTCTTGCCAGCAGAAACCTGGATCCACCGACTTGAT
>NZ_DASQCC010000246.1:0-9011 GCF_035634895.1 Actinophytocola sp.
CAACGGCACCGGGCACAACGGCACCGGCCATGTCGGCACCGGCCATGTCGGCACCGGCCACGTCGGTAACGGCCATGTCGGCATGGGGCAGGGCGTCAGTGCCCAGTCCTTCATCAACGGGACCCATGGACGTGCGGAGCCCGTGACATTCGGGTTCGGGGAGACCGCCGGGGTGCTGCCCGGTGACCAGCGGACCTTCGACGACGTCGAGGCCGGTATCGTCGCGCTCTGGCGGCGTTTCGGTGAGCGGCGGGAGCAGCCGCTGCGGGACCGGCTCGTGCTGCACTACGCGCCGCTGGTCAAGTACGTCGCCGGGCGGGTCGGTACCGGGCTGCCGGCGCATGTCGAGGTCGCCGACCTGATCCAGTCCGGGATCTTCGGGCTGGTCGACGCCATCGAGAAGTTCGAGCCCGAACGTGGCCTGAAGTTCGAGACCTACGCGATGCAGCGCATCCGCGGCGCCATCCTCGACGACCTGCGCGCACAGGACTGGGTACCCCGCTCCGTCCGCGGTCGGGCGCGCGAGGTCGAGCGTGCCCTCGAACGCCTCGGCGCACAGCTTCGCCGCACGCCCACCGACTCCGAGCTGGCCGACGCGCTGGGGCTCTCACTGCACGAGCTGCGCGACGTCTATGCCCAGCTCCAGCTCACCAGCGTCGTCGCCCTCGACGAACTGGCCGCCGCCGGGCGTGGGCCAACGCCGCTCGCCGACATCCTCGAGGACCAGGAGGCGCTCGACCCCGTCGCGCTGCTCGTTGACCAGGACAACCGGCGGCAGCTCGCCCAGGCGATCGCACACCTGGCCGAGCGGGACCGGGTCGTGGTCACCCTCTACTACTTCGAGAACCTCACTCTCGCCGAGATCGGCCGGGTCCTCGGTGTCACCGAGTCTCGGGTGTGCCAGCTCCACACGCGGGCCGTCCTGCGGCTGCGGGCGAAGCTGCTGGAGAAGTCCGAGGCCTAGCCATCGGCGTCGTCATCCCATGGCAGCAGGCGAACTCGGCCGGTTGACAGCAGGCCCAGCGGGTCGACGTACTCCGTGCCACGCCGGGCGCCCCAGTGCAGGCACGCGGCGGCCGTGCAGCGGTCGTGGCCCGGGGCCGTCAAGCCGATGACGGTGCCGCGGGTTACCTGCTGGCCGGCCACGACCAGCACGGTCAGCGGTTCGTACGTCGTACGGACGCCGCCGTCGTGGTCGATCGACACCAGGCCCCGGCCGGCGAGTGAGCCGGCGAACGCCACCACGCCGTCGGCGGCGGCCAGTACCGGGGCGCCCGGCTGACCGGCCAGGTCGACACCTCTGTGACCAGGGCCGTAGGGCGTCGACGGTGGCTGGAACGGGCGCGCCACGGGATGAGGCGGCGCCAGGGGCCAGTCGTACTGAGTCGACCTGTGATGGGCCGGCCGGGACGGCGTGGGCGCTCCGCCCGCCGGCGGGGAAGAGCACACGAGCACGGTCAGTACCAGGAGAAAGAGACGGAGAGGCATGGGTCCACGATGCTGGGATCCGGCGACGAAGGCCGGGGGAGGCGGCCGAACTGTGGACAACCGACCGGGCTGTGGACAGCTGGGACGCCCCTACCAGGCCGCCCGCGTTCACGGCCGGTCAACCCGACCGCGTACACTTTTCAACGCGGCCCGTGGTTACGCGGGTCGACTTCGCGTGCCAGTGCGCCTGCCCTCGCGGCAGGCGGCATCCGGCGGTCCCGAGACGACGCTGAAATGCGTCGAGGGTCCGGCTGCCGGCACCGGCACCAGGGCGGGGCGGCACCAACGCCATCTCGCGACAACCGACACCGTGCCGGATCGACACCCCGGCGCGCAAGACAAGAAGAAGGTGCGAACCAGGCCATGGCCGTCGTCACCATGAAGCAGTTGCTCGACTCCGGCGTGCACTTCGGGCACCAGACCCGCCGCTGGAACCCGAAGATGAAGCGCTACATCTTCACCGAGCGCAACGGCATCTACATCATCGACCTGCAGCAGACGCTCTCCTACATCGACCGCGCCTACGAGTTCATCAAGGAGACCGTGGCGCACGGGGGCTCGATCCTGTTCGTCGGCACCAAGAAGCAGGCGCAGGAGGCGATCGCCAACGAGGCGCTGCGTGTGGGCATGCCCTACGTCAACCAGCGCTGGCTCGGCGGCATGCTGACCAACTTCTCGACCGTCCACAAGCGTCTCCAGCGCCTCAAGGAGCTCGAGTCGATGGAGCAGACGGGCGGCTTCCAGGGTCTCACCAAGAAGGAGATCCTGATGCTCACCCGCGAGAAGGACAAGCTGGAGCGGACCCTGGGCGGTATCCGCGACATGGCGAAGGTCCCCTCCGCCGTCTGGATCGTGGACACCAAGAAGGAGCACATCGCCGTCGGTGAGGCGCGCAAGCTCAACATCCCGGTCGTCGCGATCCTCGACACCAACTGCGACCCGGACGAGGTCGACTACCCGATCCCGGGCAACGACGACGCGATCCGCTCGGCCGCGCTGCTGACCAAGGTCGTCGCTGAGGCCGCGGCAGCGGGCCTGATGGCCCGCTCCGGTGTGCGCAACGGCGTCGCGGACGGCGACGAGAAGCCGCAGCCGGGCGTCTCGGACGAGCCGCTGCCGGAGTGGGAGCAGGAACTCCTCGTCGGCCAGAACGCCGCCCCCGCGGGTGGCGACGCGCCCGCCGCGGACAAGCCCGCCTCCGAGTAAGCGCACCGAACCGAAAGAAGGATGGACAGAGCCACAATGGCGAACTACACCACGGCCGATCTCAAGCGGCTCCGTGAGCTCACCGGCGCGGGCATGATGGCCTGTAAGAAGGCCCTGGACGAGTCCGACGGCGACTTCGACAAGGCCGTCGAGCTGCTGCGCATCAAGGGTGCCAAGGACGTCGGCAAGCGCGCTGAGCGCACCACCGCCAACGGCCTGGTCGCGGCCGACGGCGGCGTCATGATCGAGCTGAACTGCGAGACGGACTTCGTCGCCAAGAACGCCGACTTCACCGGCCTCGCGGACCGCATCATCGGTGCGGCCAAGGCCAGCAAGCCGGCGGACCTCGACTCGCTGCTCAAGGCCGACCTGGACGGCGAGACGGTGGCCGACGCGCTGCAGGACCTGTCCGCCAAGATCGGCGAGAAGCTGGAGCTGCGTCGGGTCGTCGTGTTCGACGGCACCGTCGAGACCTACCTGCACCGTCGTGACCCCGACCTGCCGCCGACCGTCGGCGTCGTCGTCGAGTACACCGGCGGCGACACGGAGGTCGCGCGTGGCACCGCCATGCAGGTCGCCGCGATGAAGCCGCGGTACGTCACCCGTGACGAGGTCCCCGCGGACGTCGTGGCCAACGAGCGCCGCATCGCCGAGGAGACCGCCCGCGAGGAGGGCAAGCCCGAGGCTGCCCTGCCCAAGATCACCGAGGGCCGGGTCAACGGGTTCTACAAGGACGTCGTGCTCACCGAGCAGGCGTCGGTGCAGGACTCCAAGAAGACCGTGAAGGCGCTGCTCGACGCGGCCGGCGTCACGGTCACGCGGTTCGCCCGCTTCGAGATCGGCCAGTCCTGACCCGGAAGGCCTGGACCCCAGGCGGTGCCCCACCCTCTGCGAAGAACTGAGGGCGGGGCATTCGCCTGTTGAAAGACCACCGAGGGGAGACCCGTGGAACTTACTAGGCATGGTTTCCGGAGAGTGCTGCTCAAGCTGGGCGGCGAGATGTTCGGCGGCGGTGAGGTCGGCGTCGACCCGGACGTGGTCCAGACGGTCGCGCGGCAGATCGCCGAGGTCGTCCGCGACGGGGTCCAGATGTCGATCGTGATCGGCGGCGGCAACTTCTTCCGCGGGGCGGAGCTGTCGCAGCGTGGCATGGACCGCGACCGCGCCGACTACATGGCGATGCTGGGCACCGTCATGAACTGCCTTGCGCTGCAGGACTTCCTGGAGAAGCTGGGCATCGACACACGCGTCCAGACGGCCATCACCATGGGCCAGATCGCCGAGCCGTACATCCCGCGGCGTGCCGAGCGGCACCTGGAGAAGGGCCGCGTGGTGATCTTCGCGGGCGGCGTCGGTATGCCGTACTTCTCCACCGACACCGCGGCCGCGCAGCGTGCGCTGGAGATCGGCTGCGAGGTCGTGTTGATGGCGAAGTCGGTCGACGGCGTCTACACCGCTGACCCGAAGACCGACCCGGACGCCAAGATGTACGAGCACATCACCCACCGCGAGGTGCTCGAACAGGGGCTCGCGGTCGCGGACGCCACCGCGTTCAGCCTGTGCATGGACAACAACATGCCGATCATCGTGTTCAATCTGCTCACCGAGGGGAACATCGCCCGCGCGGTGCGTGGTGAGAGGATCGGCACTGTGGTCAGCACTCCCTGACCGCGCGGAGCTGATGAGAAACAGGAGCAGGCTTTGATCGAGGACACACTGTTCGACGCCGAGGAGAAGATGGAGCACACGGTGTCGGTCGCCAAGGAGGACCTCGCCTCCGTGCGCACCGGCCGGGCCAGCTCCGGCATGTTCTCGCGGATAGTCGTCGACTACTACGGCGCCCCGACCCCGCTCAACCAGCTCGCCGGCGTCAACGTGCCGGAGGCGCGGATGGCGGTGATCAAGCCCTACGACGTCAGCCAGCTCAGCGCCATCGAGAAGGCGATCCGCGACTCCGACCTGGGGGTCAACCCGTCGAACGACGGCGCGCTCATCCGCGTGATCATCCCCCAGCTCACCGAGGAACGCCGCAAAGAGATGGTGAAGGTGGCCAAGTCCAAGGGCGAGGATGCCAAGGTCGCCATCCGGAACGTCCGCAGGAAGGCGAACGAGGAGCTGCACCGCATCTCCAAGGAGGGCGAGGCCGGCGAGGACGAGGTGAGCCGCGCCGAGAAGGAGCTGCAGCACCTCACCGACAAGTACGTGGGTCAGGTCGAGGACCTCGTCAAGCACAAGGAAACCGAGCTGCTCGAAGTCTGAGCCCGGAGTATGGACATCACCAGCGCACCCACCGGGCCAGAACCCGTCGAGGAGAATCGTGTGACGACCGGCGACGCGGCCGCGCCGTCTTCCGCCCCCAAGAAACCGGGGCGGAACCTGCCGGCCGCGATCGCCGTCGGCGTGCTGCTCGGCGCGGCGGTGCTGGTCTCGCTGCTGACCGTGCGGCAGATCTTCGTGGGGGTCGTCGCCGTCGCGGTAGCGGGCGGGACCTACGAGCTGGCGGGTGCGCTCAAGCGCGGTGGCGACATCCGCGTCAGCCTGTGGCCGCTGCTCATCGGCGGTCAGGCCATGGTGTGGCTGTCGTGGCCCTACGGTCGCGACGGGCAGTTCGCGGCCTTCCTGGTGACGATCCTGGCCTGCCTGGTCTGGCGGCTCCGCGACGGCGCCAACGGCTATGTCCGGGACGTCAGCGCGTCGATCCTGACGGCCGCGTACGTGCCGCTGTTCGCGACGTTCGCGGCGATGCTCGTGGTCGCCGAGGACGGTGTGGCCAGGGTGGTGTCGTTCCTGATCGTGGTGGTGTGCAACGACGTCGGCGGCTACACGACCGGCGCAAAGCTCGGCCGGCACCCGATGGCGCCGAACATCAGCCCGAAGAAGTCCTGGGAGGGCTTCGTGGGTTCGGTGATCCTGGGCACGGCCGCCGGCACGCTCGCGGTGATGTTCCTGCTCGACGGCCAGTGGTGGCAGGGCGCGCTCTTCGGTGCCGCGCTCGTGTGCACGGCGACCATCGGCGACCTGGTGGAGTCGCTGATCAAGCGGGACCTGGGACTCAAGGACATGGGCACCCTGCTGCCCGGCCACGGCGGCCTGATGGACCGGCTCGACTCGCTCCTGCCGTCGGCGGTCGTGTCGTGGCTGCTGCTTCGACTGTTCATTCCGGCCTAGTCCGCATGGTTTCCTGGACTGTGTGGGTCTGGTGTCGCGGGCACGTGAGCGGATAGCGGCGGTGCGCCGAGGCATCGAGGCGTTGCCGAGCCCGAACATCTGGCACTGGCCTGAGACCTACGAGGTCGAGAACCGGGCCCAGGACGTCGACGGCGAGGTCTGGCGGGTGCTCGCCGAGGTCGCCGACTGGCGGGGTCGCGACGTCGTGGACATCGGTTGCGGCAGCGGGTTTCACCTACCGCGCTTCGCCGTGGCCGCCCGGCACGTCACCGGCGTCGAGCCGTACGCGCCACTGGTGGAGCTGGCCAGGGACCGGGTGGCGAGGATGCCGAACGTCGATGCCGCGCTCGGTTCGGCGCAGCGGGTGCCGCTGCCGGACGCGAGCGTGGACGTGGCACACGCCAGGACCGCGTATTTCTTCGGCCCGGGCTGCGAGCAGGGGCTCACCGAGGCGGACCGGGTGCTCCGTCCCGGCGGCGTCCTGGCGATCGTCGACCTCGACGTGCGGCACAAGCCCTACGGCGACTGGATGCGTGCGGACCTGCCGAAATACGACCCGGACGAGGTCGACCGGTTCTTCGAGCGGATGGGCTTCGCCCGCCGGCAGGTCGAGACGCGGTGGCGTTTCGCGGACCGGGCGAGCCTGGAAGCCGTGCTGCGCATCGAGTTCTCCGCCCGGGTGGCGGACCGTGCCGCGCGGACCGTGCCCGGCCTCGAGTTCCAGGTCGGCTACCGGGTCCTGACCAGGCGCAAGCCGGCCGGCGTGATCCGCTGACGGGAGCCCCCGGACGCCGGCACGGAGAACCGTCCGGATCTGTTGCGGCACAACGGCGCCGACTGGGACCTAACCTGGCCATCGCCCGCGACACCCCGTACACCCCGCCGGCGCGAAGCGGCGCGTTATACGCGGACGACGGCCAGGACCGCCCGTCGCTCTCGGCCGGCGAGCGCGAGGCGCTACGTGCCTGGTCCGAGAGCGACTCGAAGCGGTTGGCGGACAAGCTCCGTCAGGCGGCCTGGTCGACCGCCCATGAGCTGACCTAGTCGGTCTCTTCCTCTTCTTCTTCGACGGTGTCCTCCTCGGCCGGGGTGGCCTCGCCGAGGATGGCGTACAGCTCACGCCGGGCCTCGTTGAGAACCTCGACCGCGCGGCGCTTCTGGTTGTCGGTCGCGGCCTGCGCGACCTGGACCGTGGCGCCCATGAGCTGACCGATGGCGTCCCGCAGGCTCACGTCCCGCGGGTCCGCGTCCCGCGCGATCTCCTCCCACGGCGGGGTCCCGATCTTCGCGGCGGCCTCGCGGCCCTCGTCGGTGAGCGCGTACAGGCGACGCGAGCCGGTGCCCTCGTCGTTGATCAGGCCCTCGTCGGCCAGGAGTTGGAGCGTCGGGTAGACGGAGCCCGGGCTGGGACGCCACAGGTCGCCGCTGCGCTCCTTGATCTCCTGGATCATCTCGTAGCCGTGCATGGACCGCTCCAAGAGGAGCGTGAGGATGGCCGCCCGCACGTCGCCGCGCCGGGACCGCCGGCCGCGGCCGCGTTCGCCGTGACCGCGCCGCGGCCCACGGCGACCGATGGGGTCACCGCCGAACGGGCTCGGTCCCGGCATGCCGGGCCAGGGGCCCGGTGGCACAGGCGGGAACGGCGGGAAGCCGCCGCGGCCCTCCGGTGCGTGGAACTGCTCGTGGAACTGTGCGCGCAGGTGGTCTCGCGCGTCACCGAACGGTGTGCGGCCCCCAGAACGATGTTCGTGTCCGAATGATGGACGCATGATTGATTCCTCCCTGTGAAGACTATCGCGTGGTATCGCGATACGTTCACGATATATCGGAACTTATCGCGATGCAACGTTCTGCGCCAACTTGGCCTCTGACCAGGCCTGTTGGCGAACGTGGGACACTGGAGAAGCCATGACTGCACTCCCCCTCGTCTTCGACGCGCCCAAGCGCGGCCTGCCCCCCCGCCACCTCGCCGACCTGTCGGTCGAGGAGCGGCGTGCCGCGGTGGCCGAGCTGGGAGAGAAGCCCTTCCGCGCGAACCAGCTGTCCAACCACTACTTCGGCCGCTTGACGGCCGACGCCTCGGCGATGACCGACATCCCGGCAGCCTCCCGCGCCCGCCTGGGTGACGCGCTCCTGCCGCCCTTGCTGTCCGTGGTCCGCCACGTGAGCTGCGACGACGACACGACACGCAAGACCCTGTGGCGCGCCCACGACGGCACGCTGCTGGAGAGCGTCCTGATGCGGTACCCCGACCGAGTGACGCTGTGCGTGTCGTCGCAGGCCGGCTGCGGGATGGCGTGCCCGTTCTGCGCCACCGGCCAGGGTGGGCTGGACCGCAACCTGTCGACAGCGGAGATCGTGGACCAGGTCCGCGCCGCCGCGGCCGCCATGCGCGACGGCGAACTGGGCTCAGCGGCCCGCCTGTCGAACATCGTGTTCATGGGGATGGGTGAGCCGCTGGCGAACTACAAGCGCGTGGTGAACGCGGTCCGTCGCATCACCGAGCCCGCGCCGTCGGGTCTGGGTATCTCGCAGCGTTCGGTGACGGTGTCGACGGTGGGTCTGGCTCCCGCGATCCGCAAGTTGGCGGACGAGAAGATGCAGGTCCGCCTGGCGGTGTCGTTGCACACGCCGGACGACGAGCTGCGTGACACGCTGGTTCCGGTGAACAACCGGTGGTCGGTGGATGAGGTGTTGGAGGCGGCGCGGTACTACGCCGACACGTCGGGTCGTCGTGTGTCGATCGAGTATGCGTTGATCAGGGATGTGAATGATCAGCCGTGGCGGGCTGATTTGTTGGCGAAGCGGTTGCGTAGGCATCTTGGGCAGTTGGTGCATGTGAATGTGATCCCGTTGAACCCGACGCCGGGTTCGAAGTGGGACGCGTCGCCGAAGCCGGTGGAGCGGGAGTTCGTCCGCCGGGTGAACGAGGGCGGCGTGGCCTGTACGGTGCGTGACACTCGTGGGCAGGAGATCGCCGCCGCGTGCGGGCAGCTCGCCGCGGAGGGCTAGTGTCCCGCGCCGGAAATCAGGCAACTAATTCGGCGGCCCAGCTTCCTGCTGGCGGCGTTGCCGGTTCGCCCAAGTACGACCCAGTACGAGGGCGAACCGGCGTCTTGCCAGCAGAAACCTGGATCCACCGACTTGAT
>NZ_DASQCC010000247.1:0-63787 GCF_035634895.1 Actinophytocola sp.
CTGCCGCCCGAGGTTCGCGACTACTACAAGAAGTACAAGCTGGATCCCGGTGACTACCAGCAGGGTGACGTCGACAAGATCTACGGCGACGCGCAGGCCGAGTCGGCTGAACACGGGTACAGCAACAAGCTGAACGACGAGAACGTCGAGACCGGCCGCAAGGGCATCGAGGGGATGCGCGTGCCGACCGAGGGCTCGACGACCGGGGTGCAGAAGTCCAACGAGATCTTCGACCAGGCCAGGCCGGCGTTGAAGCTGTGGGAGGACTTCCTTCCTGTCAACGACAAGGTGCCGGGTGACTCGCTGGGTCGTTACGGGAAGATCAACCTCGAGAACGACATCAAGAAGCGGTACGACGAGCAGGTCGGCATCTCCTTCCGGAACTTCCTCGACGACGCGAAGCGGCTCCGGGACGCCTACACGAAGCTGAACACGCTCAACGGCGACACCGAGTCCGAGCTGAACAAGGTGTACAAGGACTGGACGGGGCCGGCGGCCAACGCGTCCTACCAGCACTGGTCCGAGAAGATGGCGCCGAACATCTCCGACCTGCTGGAGTACCTGCAGTCCGCGCCCGACATGCTCGACACGGCGGTCACCAACATCTTCACGGCCTGCAAGGACAAGGCGAACGACATCATCGCCCTGTACCAGAACTGCCGCGGCACGGTCGGCAGCGCGACCCCGGACATCGCGGCGAAGGTCGTGAAGCTGGCGAGCGGCGACTTCGACTCGCAGGACGAGGTGCTGGAGGTCGCGGCGTGGGTGGACGCGAAGACCGGCAGCAATCTCGAGTCGACGTTGCGTGCGGACGACTGCGGGCTGAACGACGAGAACAAGGAGTACACGATCCGTGAGTGCAAGAAGTGGATCCGTGACTCCTTCAACGCCGACCTGCACGAGTCGATGTACGTCACGTTCAAGCAGGCCTGCGACGACGCGTTCGAGACGGTGAACTCGCACTACGAGACGTTGAACAACTACCTCAAGGAGTACGAGAACAAGTTCGGCACGATGCAGGCGCAGCAGCCGGGTTCGCAGACCCCGCCCGGCTCGCAGACGCCGCCGGGCTCGTACACCCCGCCGTCGTCGTCCACCCCCGGCTCCTCCTCGACCCCCGGGTCGTCCTCGACGCCCGGTTCCT
This sequence comes from Actinophytocola sp., assembly GCF_035634895.1. GTDB lineage: Bacteria > Actinomycetota > Actinomycetes > Mycobacteriales > Pseudonocardiaceae > Actinophytocola. The sequence continues at coordinate 1,145 of NZ_DASQCC010000247.1, forward strand.
CGACGACGCCCGGTTCGTACACCCCGCCGCCGGTCGACACGCCACTGCCGTCGTCGCACAACCCGGGCGGGCTGCCGTCGGGCCTCACACCCGGCTCGTCGACGGACCCGTCGGGCGCGACGACCCCGGCCGGCTCGGGGTTGCCCGGCTCGATCGGCACGCCGGGCAGCAGCATCCCGGGCGCGGGCGGCACCGCGATCGACCCGGCGACGGGCCTGCCGATCCCCGGCAGCGGCCTGACGGCGGACGGCGGTGTCCCGAAGACGGCCACGATCAAGGACGGCGACCGCACGATCACCGTCGGCCAGCCGGACGCACGCGGCCGCAGCAAGGTGACGGTCGACGACGGCAAGGGCGAGCCGCGTGAGTACGAGGTGGACTTCACCCCGGACGAGCCGGGCGAGACGTACGAGGACGGCGTGATCAAGGCCGGCCCCGACGGCAAGGCCGTGATCCAGGACGGCGACGCGGCCATCTCGCTGGAACAGGTCCCCGGCCAGAGCTCCCAGATGAAGATGACCGTCGACGACGGCACCCCGACCTCGTACGACTTCGACTTCGACGCGGGCACGGACGTGCCGTCACCGGGCCTGCCCGACGCGTCGACCCCGTCCGGCCTAGGCGGTTCCGACGGCGCGGGCGGTACGGGCGTCGGTGGCGTCGGTGGCGGCGTCGGTGGTGGCGGCGACTTCGGCGGTGCCGGCACGCCTGGGCAGTCGACCACGCCCGGCCCGGGCACGATGGTGGGCGCCCAGGCCCCCGACACCAGCGGCGAGCGAGCGGCGAGCGGCGCCGCGGCGGCGTCGGCCGGCGCGGGCGCGGCAGGCGGTGCCGCCGGTGCTCAGGGCGGCGCCCCGATGGGCGGCATGCCGATGGGCGGCATGGGCCAGGGCGGGCAGGGCGGCGACCAGACCCGCCAGAGCAAGTGGCGCACGACGGGCTCCCTGTTCGACAACGACCAGGACCCGGCGGCCAACTTCAGCGGCATCGTGGGCCGCGACCCGGCGGAGAAGCCGAAAACCACCCCGAAGCGCTAGCGGACCGTGGGGAGGGCGCCGCCCTCCCCACATCACCCGCGGAAGTCAGGCGACCAGTGCGGACGTGTCCTCGATCGGGGCGCCCTTGACGTCCGCCTCCAGCAGTGGGCGGAAGCGGTCCTCGCCGGCGAGGTGGACCAGGAAGAACGCCGTCAGCAGGACCCGGGCGATCCGCAGCGCCCCGTGATGGGACGAGCCCGGGATCAGCAGCCCACTCCAGTGCCGCCCCTCCGCGAACCCCATGTGGTCCACCTTCGGCAGCACGCGGAACTGCGCCGGGCCGCCCCAGTTCGCCGCGATCAGCCGCGAGTGCCCCACGGACGGCGCGACCACGTCGGCCGCCCCCGCCAGGTGCAGCGACGGCATCGCGCACCGCGCGGCCGCGTCGGTCGCGAACGGCTTGGTCTGGGACGCCGCCAGTGTCGCCACCGCACGCACGCGTGCGTCGTCCGCCGCGGCCAGTACGGCCGCGCCGCCACCGGTCGAGTGGCCGGCCAGCCCCAGCTTCTCGGGTGACACGCTGATGTCCCCGGAGCCCAACCGCACGCCCGCGCACACGTCCAGCGCGGACACCAGGTCCGCCGCGAACAGTCGCGAGGACGCCAGCGGCCCGCGCTGCGTGGCGGGCGCGGCCACGACCAGGCCCCACGACGCCAGGTGCCGGAAGAGGTTCAGGTACCGGTCGACGGGCTGTAGCCAGCCGTGACCGAACGCGACCGCCGGCAGCCCCAGGCCCGACCGGGGTGTGAACACCAGCCCGGGCAGCCCGATGAGTGCGAGGTCACCCCGCAGCACCTGATGGGGGCCGCGACGTGTCAGTTCGTCGTACAGGTGCTTGGGCTTGACGGCCATGGCAGGAACCCTAGCGGCGGACGGCGCCCGGGCAACTCGTTACCCTCTCGGGCATGTGCGGAATCGTCGGATACGTGGGGCACCGCCAGGCTCTGGACGTCGTGGTCGCCGGGTTGCGACGCCTCGAGTACCGCGGGTACGACTCGGCCGGCGTCGCCGTCGTGACCGGGCCGGGACAGCTCGCGGTCGAGCGCAAGGCGGGCCGGCTCGCGAACCTGGAGGCCCGGCTCGACGAGGTCGGGCGTGACTCCTTCGCCGGCACCGCCGGCATGGGACACACCCGCTGGGCCACCCACGGGCCGCCCGTGGACCGCAACGCCCACCCGCACCGCGACGCCGCCAACCGCGTCGCCGTCGTGCACAACGGGATCATCGAGAACTTCGCCGCACTGCGCGCCGAGCTGGAGGCCGACGGCGTCGAGCTGACCAGCGACACCGACACCGAGACCGTGGCGCACCTGATCGCCAAGGAGTACGCCGCCCGCCACGACCTCCCCGCCAGCATGCGGGCCGTCTGCCACCGGCTGACCGGCGCGTTCACGCTGGTCGTCACGCACGTCGACGAGCCGGACCTGATCGTGGCCGCGCGCAGGAACTCCCCGCTCGTCGTGGGGGTCGGCGAGGGCGAGACGTTCCTCGCCTCCGACGTCGCCGCGTTCATCGAGCACACCCGCGACGCCGTCGAGCTGGGCCAGGACCAGGTCGTCACGATCAGCCGCGACGGCTACCACGTGACCGACTTCGACGGCGGCGACGTCCAGACCCACCCGTTCCACGTCGACTGGGACCTCTCCGCCGCCGAGAAGGGCGGCCACGAGTACTTCATGCTCAAGGAGATCGAGGAGCAGCCCGCCGCGCTGGCCGACACGCTGCGCGGCCACTTCGTCGACGGCCGCGTCATCCTCGACGAGCAGCGCATGACCGACCAGGAGCTGCGCAACGTCGACAAGGTCTTCGTCGTCGCCTGCGGCACCGCGTACCACTCGGGCCTGGTCGCGAAGTACGCCATCGAGCACTGGACCCGCCTGCCGGTCGAGGTCGAGCTGGCGTCCGAGTTCCGCTACCGCGACCCCGTGCTGGACCGGGACACGCTGGTCGTCGCGGTGTCCCAGTCCGGCGAGACCGCCGACACGCTCGAGGCGGTACGGCACGCGCGGGAGCAGAAGGCCCGCGTCCTGGCCGTGTGCAACACCAACGGCGCGCAGATCCCGCGTGAGTCCGACGCCGTGCTGTACACGCACGCCGGCCCGGAGGTCGGTGTCGCGTCGACCAAGACGTTCCTCGCGCAGATCGCCGCCAACCTCATGGTCGGCCTCGCGCTCGCCCAGGCCCGCGGCACCAAGTACGCCGACGAGATCGCGCGTGAGTTCAACGAGCTGGCCGGTATGCCGGACGCCGTCCGCAAGGTGCTCGGTACGACCGACCACGTGCGCCGGCTCGGCCGGGACCTGGCCGACGCCAAGGCGGTGCTGTTCCTCGGCCGCCACGTCGGCTACCCGGTGGCCCTGGAAGGCGCGCTGAAGCTCAAGGAGCTGGCGTACATGCACGCCGAGGGCTTCGCCGCCGGCGAGCTGAAGCACGGGCCGATCGCGCTCATCGAGGAAGGCCTGCCGGTCGTCATCGTGATGCCGTCGCCCAAGGGCCGGGCCGTGCTGCACGCGAAGATGGTGTCGAACATCTCGGAGATCCAGGCCCGCGGCGCCCGCACGATCGTGCTGGCCGAGGAGGGCGACGAGACGGTCCGGCCGTTCGCGGACGAGCTGGTCGAGATCCCCGCCGTGCCGACGCTGCTCCAGCCGCTGGTCGCGACCGTGCCGCTGCAGGTGCTGTCCGCCGAGATCGCCCGGGCCCGCGGCTACGACGTGGACAAGCCCCGCAACCTCGCCAAGTCCGTCACGGTGGAGTAGCGCCGTGCTGGGGGTGTGGACCACCGAGCAGGTCAGGGCCGCCGAGGACCGGCTGCTGGCGCGCACCCCGGAGGGCGCGCTGATGCGGAAGGCCGCGTTCGGGCTCGCGACCGTGGCGGCGGAGATGCTGCGGGAGCTGACCGGCGGCACGGCAGGCCGGCGCGTGACACTCCTGGTCGGCGCCGGCAACAACGGCGGCGACGCGCTGTGGGCCGGCGCCTTCCTGCGCAGGCGTTCGGTGGCGGTGACGGCGGTGCTGCTGAACCCGGACCGCGCACACGCGGCTGGTCTCGCGGCACTGCGCGAGGCAGGCGGCAAGGTGATCATCGGCGTCGAGCCGAACGTCGATCCGCCGAGCGACCCGGACCTGGTCATCGACGGCATCGTGGGCCTGCGGGCCCATGGCCCACTGCGCCCGGCTGCCGCCGAGCTGGTCTCGTCGGTGCGTGCCCCGATCGTGGCCGTCGACCTGCCGAGCGGCGTCGACCCGGACACCGGGGCGGTCGACGGTCCGGCGGTGCGGGCCGACGTGACCGTGACGTTCGGCGCCCGCAAGCCCGTGCACGTGCTCAACACCGCACACTGCGGCGAGGTTCGCCTGGTCGACATCGGCCTCGGCCCGGAACTGCCCGACCCGGACCTCATCACGCTGGAGCCCGACGACGTCGGCTACGCGTGGCGCGTGCCCGGCCCGCACGACGACAAGTACACCCAGGGCGTGACCGGCGTGGCCGCCGGCTCGGCGACGTACCCGGGGGCGGCGGTGCTGTCCTGCGGCGCGGCGGTGCTGGCGACGTCCGGCATGGTGCGGTACGCGGGTTACGCGGCCGACGTGGTCCGCGGCCGCTGGCCGGAGCTGGTGGCGACGGGCACGGTCGAGGACGCGGGCCGTGTGCAGGCGTGGGTGGTCGGCCCGGGCCTGGGGACCGGTCAGGCCGGGAGGCACATCCTGACGGCCGTCCTGGACGACGCCGTCCCGACCTGCGTCGACGCCGACGGCATCACGCTGCTGGCGGCCAACCCATCGCTGTGGGACGCCCGCGACCCGGACGCTCCCGTGGTACTGACCCCACACGACCGCGAGTTCGCCCGCATCGCGGACCCGCTCGGCATCGAGCTGGGCACCGACCGCGTGGCGGCCGCCCGCGCACTGGCGAAACGCCTCGACAGCGTGGTCCTGCTCAAGGGCAACGCGACGGTAGTGGCCGCCGCGGACGGCCGCACCCTGGTCAACCCGGCCACGTCGTCCTGGCTGGCCACGGCCGGCTCCGGCGACGTCCTGACCGGCCTGATCGGCGCCCTCCTGGCCACCGGCCTGGACCCGTGGCTGGCCGCAGGCTGCGCAGCCTGGACCCACGTCCGCGCCGCCGAACTGGCCGCGAAAGCCGGCACGGACACCGGGGTCCCAGTCCCAGCCTCCCAAATCCTGACAGCCATCCCCGAGGCCATCCGCTCCGCCCTGAACACCCGCGAGTCCCGCGTCCAGACATAGCGAGTCCCGCGTTCAAACACCCCGAGTTGCGGTTTCGTGCACATCCCGACCTGTCGGTGGACGCGTGGACGCGTTCACCCCGAACCCCGAACCCCCGAACCTCGACCGACTGCCGGCGAACTGCACGAAACCGCAACTCGGTATGGGCGAACGCGGGACTCGCTATGTCTCAACGCGGGACTCGCGGTGTTTGGACGCGGGACTCGCGTGGTTGCTAGTGCGAACGTGGGAGCATTGGGGTGTTATGGCTGATCAGTTGCGTCCTCGCGCCGAGGTGGTCGTCGATCTCGACGCCATCAGGCACAACGTCGCCCTTCTTGCCGCTCGGGCGTCCGGCGCGGCCACCATGGCCGTCGTCAAGGCCGACGGGTACGGGCACGGTGCCCTGCCCGTCGCCAGGGCCGCGCTAGAGGCAGGGGCCACCTGGCTCGGCTCCTGCTCGCTCGGCGAGGCGCTGGACCTCCGCGACGGCGGCGTCACCGCCCGCGTCATGAGCTGGCTCGACGTTCCCGAGACCGACCTCGCGCCGGGCATCGAGGCCGGCATCGACCTGTCCGCGTCGAGCGTGCGGGAGCTGACCGCCATCGCCGACGGCGCACAGAAGACCGGCAAGCCGGCCCGCGTCCACCTCAAGATCGACACCGGCCTGTCCCGCAACGGCTGCCAGCCGCACGACTGGCCCGACCTCGTCGACGCCGCGGCCAAGACCCAGGCGGGCGGCCACGTCGAGGTCGTCGCCATCTGGTCGCACCTCGCCTGCGCGGACGAGCCCGGCCACCCCGCGACCGACCGGCAGGCCGAGCGTTTCGACACCGCGTACGGCATCGCGATCGACGCCGGCCTGAACCCCATGCGGCACATCGCGAACTCCGCCGCCACCCTCGACCGCCCGGACCTCCACTTCGACATGGTCCGCGTCGGCATCGCGATGTACGGCCTGAACCCCATGCCGTACCAGGAGAACCTGCGGCCCGCCATGACGTTCCGGTCGAGCGTCGCCCTCACCAAGCGCATCCCCAAGGGAGAGTCCGTCTCCTACGGACACACCTGGACGGCCACAGAGGACACCAACCTCGCCCTCGTTCCGGTCGGCTACGCGGACGGCGTCTCCCGCGCGCTGTCCAACCGCATGGACGTACTCCTGGCGGGCAAGCGGCGCCCGGTCGTCGGCCGGGTCTGCATGGACCAGATCATCGTCGACTGCGGCGACGACGTGGTCGAGGAGGGCCAGGAGGTCGTCCTCTTCGGCGACGGCGCCAGGGGTGAGCCCACCGCCACCGAGTGGGCGAACACCCTCGACACCATCGACTACGAGGTCGTCACCGGCATGTACCGGCCACGCGTGGTGCGGAGCTACCGGTGAGCGGGCGCCACGCCGGCGAACGTCCGCACCAGGCCCGCGAGGGGGCGCCGTGACCGTGTCCAAGAAGGTCGGCGCGCTGGTCGGCACGGCCATCGGCGTCGGCATCGCCGGCACGGCCATCGCGGTCGGCGTGGCCCGCAGGAAGCAGGACGAGCCGGCCAGGGGCCGGCTGGACGCCGCCGAGCCGAGCCGCGAGTACACGGTCGTCACCGAGGACGGGATCGAGCTGTCCGTCGAGGAGGTCGACCCGGCCGACGGCGGCAAGCCCGTGCTCACCGTGGTCTTCGTGCACGGCTTCGCCCTCGACCGTCGCTGCTGGCACTTCCAGCGCACGGCCCTCGCCCGCCTGACCGAGCCGCGCGTCCGCCAGGTCCTCTACGACCAGCGCAGCCACGGCCGCTCCGGCCGGGCCAACGAGGCGTCCAGCACCATCGACCAGCTCGGCAGCGATCTTGGCGAGGTGCTCGCCAGGATCGACGGCCCGGTCGTGCTCGTCGGCCACTCCATGGGCGGCATGACGATCATGGCGCTCGCCGAGCGGTGGCCGGAGCTGTTCGAGGACCGGATCTGGGCCGTCGCGTTCATCGGCACCTCCGCGGGCGAGGTCGGCAAGCGCGGCCTTCCGCGGCCGCTGCTGTCCCGCTACAACCCGGTGACCCGCAACCTCGGCAGGCTCGCGGACTGGCAGCCCGGGCTGGTCGAGTTCGTCCGCGGGGCCGGCGGCCAGCTCACCCGCCGGGCCGTCCGCTCGCTCGCCTTCGGCGCGAAGGACGTCGCGCCGGAGGTCGTCGATCTCACGATGGAGATGCTCGACGCGAACCCGGTCCGCGTGCTGGCGGACTTCATCGACACCCTGGGCACCCACAACCGGTACGCCGCCCTCGCCGGCCTCAAGCACACGCACGTGCTCGTGCTGAGCGGCGACACGGACCGGATGACGCAGTTCTCGCACGCGGAGCGGATCGCCTTCGAGCTGCCGGACGCCGAGCTGGTGCGGGTGCACGGGGCGGGACACATGGTGATGCTGGAGCAGCCTCAGCTGGTCAACGACCATCTCGTGATGCTGTTGCAGCAGAGCGCGTACGGCCGGGAGAACGGCCGCAGATGGTGGTGGCGTCGATGACCGTGGGACCGACGAGCGTGGGACCGACGAGCGTGGGACTGAGGAACGTGGAACTGGCGACCGAGCACGACACGAGGCGGTTCGGCCGCACGATCGGGGCCCTGCTCGAACCGGGTGACCTCGTGCTGCTCGCCGGCCCGCTCGGCGCGGGCAAGACGGTGCTCGCGAAGGGCATCGCGGAGGGGCTGGGCGTGGAGGGGCGGGTCAGCTCGCCCACGTTCATCATCGCCCGCGAGCACCGGCCGGCGCCGGGAGGCAGGGGCATCCCACTGGTCCACGTGGACGCCTACCGGCTCGGCGACGACCTCGCGCAGCTCGACGATCTCGATCTTGACAGCGCTCTGACCGAAGCGGCGGTAGTAGTCGAATGGGGTGAATCCGCGGAGCGCCTTTCGGCGGATCATCTCCTCATCAAGATTACTCGCAGTGACGATGACACCCGTTTGGCCGAGGTAAGGCCAAAGGGAAAATGGGAAAACCGCTGGCCGGGGGTTTGACCGTACGCTGGAGTGCATGCGTGCGGTGATCTTCGACTGGGGTGGCACCCTCACCCCCTGGTTTCCCATCGACCACCTGGCCGCATGGCGGAGCTACGCCGACCACCTGTTCCCCAACGATCCCACCCAGGCGGCGGCGGTGGCGCGGGCCATCGTGGACGCGGAGGAGGCGCACTGGACCGTCGCGCGGGACCACCACAAGGCCTTCACCATCGCCCAGGTCCTCGCGGCCGCCAACGCACCCATGCACGACGACGGCATGGCCGCCTACCGCCTCTTCTGGGACCCGTGCACCCACACCGATCCCGACGTCGCGCCGACCGTGGCGGCGCTGAAGGCACAGGGCATGCGGCTGGGGGTGCTGTCCTCGACGCCGTGGCCGCGCCAGTGGCACGAGGAGGTGCTGGACCGCGACGGCGTGCTGCACCTGTTCGACGCGGCGGTGTGGAGCTCGGACCTGGAGTACACGAAGCCGCACGCCGAGGCGTTCCTGGCCGCCATGACGGCGGTCGGCGTCGACGACCCGGCCGACTGCGTGTACGTCGGCGACCGGCTCTACGACGACATCTCGGGCGCCAAGTCGGTCGGCATGCGGGCGGTCCTCGTGCCGCACAGCGACATCCCCGCCTACCAGCGGGTGCCGGTCGACGTCGAGCCGGACGCGGTCATCCAGCGTCTCACCGACCTCCCCGCGGTGGTGGAGAGCTGGCGTAAGTACGCTTGACGGTCGTGCTGGTACTTGCGGTGGACACCGCGACGCCCGCGGTCACCGCCGGGGTCGTGAACATTTCGGAACTGGTCGTCCTGGCCGAGTGCGTCACGGTCGACGCGAAGGCCCATGGCGAGCTGCTGACGCCGCACATCCTGACCGCCCTGTCCGACGCCGGCGCCACGTTGTCCGACGTCGACGCCATCGTGTGCGGGGTCGGGCCCGGCCCGTTCACCGGGCTGCGGGCGGGGATGGCCACGGCCGCGGCGTTCGGGCACGCACTCGCGAAGCCCGTGTACCCGGTCTGCACGCTCGACGCCATCGCGGCCGTCGAGGAGGGCCCGCTGCTGGTCGCCTCGGACGCGCGGCGCAAGGAGATCTACTGGGCGTCCTACGACGCCACGGGCGCGCGGGTCGTCGGACCGTGGGTGGACAAGCCGGCCGCGGTCGTCGAGCGGCTCCCGGAGCTGGCGGTCTCGCGGGTGGCGGGCAACGGCGCGAAGCTGTACGACCTCGGTCTGACCCACACCGGCCGGGATTTCCCGACGCCGTCGGGGCTGGCTCGGGTGGCCCGGGACGCCGTGCTGGCGGGGGACGAACCCGGCCCGTTCACGCCGCTGTACCTTCGCCGCCCGGACGCTGAGGTGCCCGGCGCGCGCAAACGGGTGACCGCACCATGAGCTTTCGGCTGGCACCTTTGGGCCGAACAGACCTGGCCCGTTGCGCCGAGCTCGAGACAGTTTTGTTCCCTGGCGACGATCCGTGGCGCGAGTCGGCCTTCCGGGCCGAGCTCGCGGCCGGACACCACTACGTAGGGGCATACACGGATGGCGGACTCGTCGGCTACGCAGGGCTGTCAGTCCGCGGGCCGCGCGGCGGCGCGGAGGCCAACGTGCACACGATCGGGGTCGACCCCCGGTGGCAGGGTCAGGGCATCGGTCGCGCGCTGCTGCGGGCCCTGCTAGCACGCGCCGACGAGTTCGACGCACCCGTGTACCTCGAGGTCCGCACGGACAACGCGGCCGCGATCGGCCTGTACGAGGCACACGGCTTCACCCGGATCGGCATGCGACGCCGGTACTACTGGCCGTCCGGCGCCGACGCCTACACCATGGCGCGCCCAGCGCACGTCGCCGAGGAGGCCACATGACGATCATTCTTGGCATCGAGAGCTCCTGCGACGAGACCGGCATCGGCATCGTCCGCCTGGCTTCGGACGGCTCGCTCACCCTGCTGGCGGACGAGGTCGCGTCCAGCGTGGACCAACACGCCCGCTTCGGCGGCGTCGTGCCGGAGGTCGCGTCCCGGGCGCACCTGGAGGCGCTGGTCCCGTCGGTGACGCGTGCCTTCGCGACCGCCGGGTTGGAACTGTCCGACGTGGACGCCATCGCCGTCACGTGTGGACCGGGGCTCGCGGGTGCCTTGCTGGTAGGGGTTTCCGCCGCGAAGGCGTACGCGGCGGCGCTCGATGTGCCGCTGTACGGCGCCAACCACCTGCCCGGCCACGTCGCCGCGGACACCCTGGAGCACGGTCCGCTGCCGTCGCCGTGCCTCGCGTTGCTGGTCTCGGGTGGACACACGCAGCTCCTCCGGGTGGACGACCTGGCCACCAAGATCACCGAGATCGGCTCGACCATCGACGACGCGGCCGGCGAGGCGTACGACAAGGTCGCGCGGATCCTCGACCTGCCGTACCCGGGTGGCCCGCCGATCGACGCGGCCGCGCGCCGCGGCGATCCGGATGCCATTCGTTTTCCCCGTGGTCTGACCGGTCCGCGGGACGCGCCGTACGACTTCTCCTTCTCCGGCCTGAAGACCGCGGTGGCCCGGTGGGTGGAGACGCACGACGAGCTCGACGTGGACGACGTCGCCGCGTCCTTCCAGGAGGCGGTGGCGGACGTGCTGACCGCGAAGGCCGTGCGGGCGGCGACCGAGCTGGGCATCGGCACGATGGTCGTCTCCGGCGGGGTCGCGGCCAACTCCCGGTTGTCCGCCCTGGCAAGGGAAAGGTGTGCCGACGCGGGCATCGACCTGAGGGTGCCGCGTCCCCGGCTGTGCACGGACAACGGCGCGATGATCGCCGCGCTGGGCGCGCATCTGGTGGCGGCCGGCGTGCGGCCGTCGGCCCTGGACCTGTCGGCGAGTCCTGGCCTGCCCGTCAGCATCGTTTCCGTTTGACCCGTACCCTCGTTCGGGTGAAGGTCGCCATCTCGGGAACCAGCGGTCTGCTGGGCGACGCCCTGGTGCGCCGGCTGGGGGAGGAAGGGCACCACGTCCTGCGGCTGGTGCGCCGGCGGCCCGAGTCCCACGACGAGATCCTGTGGTACCCCGAGGTGGACACCGAGCGGCTGCGCGAGGTGGACGCGGTGATTCACCTGGTGGGGGAGACGCTCGTCGGCAGGTGGACCTCCCACCAGCGCGAGGCGATCCGCGAGTCGCGTGTGGTCGGCACCCGGTTGCTGGCGTCCGCGCTGGCCAACATGTCCGGCGGCGGACCGCGGGTGTTCCTGTGCGCGTCGGCGACCAGCTTCTACGGCTCGCGACCCGGTGTGGACCTGACCGAGGAAAGCCAGCCGGGACAGGGCTTTCTGGCCTCGGTGTACCAGGACATGGAGGCGGCGACGGTACCGGTGGAGGCGGCCGGAACGCGGGTGGTGCGGCTGCGGTTCGGGATCCTGCACGCCGCGGAGGGCGGTGCGCTGCCCGTCCTGCTGCCGAAGTTCCGCGCCGGGCTCGGTCTCCAGGCGGGCCGCGGGAACCAGTGGGTGAGCTGGGTGACCCTGTCGGACGCGACGCGAGCCGTCAGCCACGTGCTGCGGTCGACGTTGAGCGGTCCGGTGAACGTGGTGGCCCCCAACCCGGTGACCAACCGGGAGTACGCGGACACGCTCGCGTCGGTGCTCCGCCGGCCCAGGTGGTTGACGCTCTCGCCGCCGCTGCTGCGCCGGGTGTTCGGCGCGGGCCTCGCGGACGAGGTGCTGCTGGCCAGCACGCGTGTGGTGCCGACACGCCTGCTGAGCAGCGGTTTCCACTTCGAGTTCCCCGAGCTGCGAGCCGCTCTACAAAACCTGTTACTTCCGGTAACATGATCCGGCATGAGCGATGACGAGGACGGCTACACCGGCCCCGCGACCCTCACCGTGGACGGCGAGGCCCTGACCGTCGAGGTCACGCTCCGCGGCAACTTCGAGCCGGTCGACGGCCGGTACCACTGGTACGGCCGGATTCAGCCGCATCCGTCGCTCCCGGTCGGCCGCAACAGACTCGCCGCGGTGCTGAGGACGCCGCACGGCGAGGCCGTGGGCGCCCTGTCCGATGCGGACACCTGGGGCCGCTACCGCATCAGCGGCACGAGCCGCCCGCCGTTCGACGTGCCGGTCTCGCTGGCAGATCTCCCGGCGGGCAGCTGAGCCCGCGCTGTCCTCAGAGGAACGACGGCCGCACGTCCACGTCGTCGAGGTTGACGAACGCGATGCGGTGGCCGAACTGGATCTGCAGGTACTTCGTCTGCCCACGCACCACCACGTGGTGGTCGTTCTGGTCGAAGGTCACCGCGCGGTAGTACTCGGACGGCGTGATCAGGCCGACGGCGTACTTCTGGCCGGCCAGCAGCGAGTACTGCAGCGGGACCACCGCCTGCGCGGGGATGTCGGCGGGGTACGCCGACACCTCCGGGTACGCCCGGCCGTAGACGGGGATGCTGGCCCGGCCCTTCTTCGGCGTGATCACGAAACCGGCCGACCAGATCGCGTCGGACGTGTGGAACCAGCCCTTCTGGCCCAGGTACCACACGGCCACCCAACCGCCGCGTTTCTCGGCGATCGCGAAGGTCTGACCGGTCTCGGCACGCGAGGAGTGGTCGGAGATGTGCATCGTGCCGGGGACGCCGTTCGAGTGCAGCCCGATGTCGACGAGTTGGGGAGCGTCGTCACGCGGCTCGGTCCGCAGCACCACCGAGGTGGACCCACGCACGGGGCACGGCTGGCCGGCCACGTCACATCCGGTGAACGGGAGCGTGTTCTTGGCGTAGTTCGGCCGGACGGTCACGAGCCCGGTCAGCGAGGTGCCGGTCGACCGGAACGGCGCGTGCAGCAGGTCGAAGTAGTGCGCCCAGTCCCAGTAGGGGCCCGGGTCCCAGTGCATCCCGGCGACGGTGGCCGGGGTGGTGCCCGGCACGTTGTCGTGGCCGAGGATGTGCTGGCGGTCCAGCGGGATCCGGTACTTGGCGGCCAGGTAACCGACGAGCTTGGCGGACGAGCGGTACATCGCCTCGGTGAACCAGGTGCCCTTCGCCGCGAAGCCCTCGTGCTCGAGGCCGATGGCCTTGGCGTTGATGTACCAGTTGCCGGCGTGCCAGGCGACGTCCTTGGCCTTGACGTGCTGGGCGACGTGGCCGTCGCTGGAGCGGAGCGTGTAGTTCCAGCTCACGTACGTCGGGTCCTGGATGAGGTTCAGCGTGGTCGCGTAGCTGCCCTCGGTGTCGTGGATGACGATGTAGTCGATCTTCTGTGCGGCCGGGCGGTTGCCGAGGTCGTGGTTGCCGTAGTCGCCGGAGCCGGGACCGTACTGCTCGTAGGGCGCGGGAAGCCACTCGCAGCCGAGGCCGGCCGGACACTCGGCTTCACCCGTTCGAGTAACCCGCAGCCCCAACCGGGTGAGCTGCGCGGCGTTCGGCGCGACGTGGGTGGGCGCCAGCCTGACCTGCTGCCCGTCGTCGGTGACCCGCTGGGCGCCGGAGTTGATCGTCGAGAACACCTCGTCGGCGAAGGCGCTGGCCGACCCCGTGTCGGTGGCCCCGCTGTACCTGGCGACGGCGCCGTACCAGTCGGCGGGCTTGTCGCTGGCGACGCCAAGGTCGTGCTGGTAGTCGGCGAGGAGGGCGGCGCCGCCGCGGATGTTCTGGACCGGGTCCTGCCGCAGGGTGGCGGTGTCGACGCCGGTCAGCCGCGCGGCGGTGTCGACGGTGTGCAGCGCGGGGGCGGAGAGGTCGTCGTTCACGGTGGCGCTGGGCAGGCGGGCAGGCCGGGCGTCGTCACCGCGCGGGTCCTCGGTGCCCTCGTCGTGGTGGGTGCCCGCGCCGGCGTTGGCGGCCACGACATCGGTGAGGTGCATGGGCCCGAAGCCGGCGCTGGTGCTGGGGGTGCCGGCGTTGGTGTTCCACTGGGACTCCAGGTAGGACACGCCGAGCAGGACGCTGTCGGGCACCCCGAACTCGGCCGCTGCCGCGGCGAAGGCGTCCTGGCGGGTGGGGGGTGCGGCGTTCGCCACCGCCGGCGAGAACGCGGCCGCGGCGGTGGCGACGACGGTGGCGAGCAGCATGGGTCGGGATCTGGGCATGTGTGGCCTCCAGGGCAGGGCGACTCAAGCAGTCTGGGGCCGCTCGCCATGTGAGTCAATGCCAACCAAATGGACTAGTTGGTGACAAATTGCCCTAGGCCGGATGCAGTGCCGCAACCCGGTCTTCGGTGACGAACGAGGCGGCGGTGGACACCGGCGCGTCCGGGGTTCGGACATAAGGAAGGATCCGGAAGTCCGTGGTGAGGTCGTCGGCGGTGAAGCGGGACCGGACGTAGCCCCTGCGGTTCTTGAAGAACCTGAGGTGCGGGTTCTCGGCGAGCTGGCCGGAGTTGGTGCTTTCGTCCCCGTCGCCCGTACTGGTGACGGACGTGGCCACGAGCTCGACACCGACGCTGCGCGAGTCGGGCTGGTCGGCGTTCTCCTTGATCTCGGCGGCCCAGTGCCGGTGGACGTCCCCGGTGAGCACGACCCCGTTGCGGGTCTGCTTGAGCGCGGCCGCGATCCGGTCGCGGTTGGCGCGGTACCCGTCCCAGGCGTCCATGGAAAACCCCTGCTGCGGCCCGGCCGTGAGGTCCCGCTGGGCGAAGAAGACCTGCTGGCCGAGGACGTCCCATCGTGAGTGCGAGCGCCTGAACCCGTCCACGAGCCAGCGTTCCTGTTCGGCGCCCATGATGGTGCGGGCAGGGTCGAGCCGCTCGGCGCAGTCGATCCGGGTGCCGTCGCCGCAGGCCTGGTCGTCGCGGTACTGACGGGTGTCGAGCATGTGGAAGGTGGCGAGGTCACCCCAACGGAAGCGGCGGTAGAGCCGCATGTCGATCCCGCGGGGCCGGGCGGATCGCCGGAGCGGCATGTTCTCGTAGTAGGCCCGGAAGGCAGCGGCCCGGCGGTCGAGGAAGCCGGGGTCGGGGGCTTCGGGGACCTCGTCGGCCCAGTTGTTCTCTGTCTCATGATCGTCCCAGACGACCGCCCAGGGCGAGGTGGCGTGGGCGAGCTGGAGGTCCGGGTCGGACTTGTACTGGGCGTGCCGCTGGCGGTAGTTGGCGAGCGTGCGCGTCTCGGGCCCCGCGACGACACGGACGTCCGAGGCCTTGGCGGCGTACTCGTACTGGTAGTCCCCGAGGTGCAGCATGAGGTCGGGCCGATCCTCGGCCATGCGGCGGTAGGCGGTGAAGTACCCCTCGCCGAAGTGGGCACAGGAGGCGAAGCAGATGGTGAGGTCCTGGGAGGTGCCCCGGGCGGGCGTGGTCAGGGTGCGCCCGGTGGGCGACACGTGGCCGTGGACCCGGAACCGGTAGTAGTACTCGTGCCCCGGCCGCAACCCCCCGACCTCGACGTGCACGGAGTGCGCGGCGGCGGGTTCCGCGGTCGTCGTGCCCGTCCGCACGAGCCGCCGAAAGCCCTCGTCCTTGGCGACCTGCCACTGCACGGGGAAGCGCCGGTCAGGCATCCCACCCAGTCCAGTGTCAGCCAACGGGTCGAGTGCCAACCGAGTCCACAACACAACGGAGTCACTCCAGGGATCCCCAGAAGCAACCCCGAGCGTGAAGGGATTGCTGGAAAGAGGCGGGTGGCCGCCCCCGGAGCCGGCGGCCCAAGCGGGAAGCGATGAAGCGGCCACCCCACCCACCGCGAGCGAGGTGGCCCCACCAAGCAGCACAGAGCGACGAGAGACGGACGACGGCAAGAGAACCTCCCTGATCGGGTGACCCTCAAACCACACAGTCCAGCGACGCCAACTACCACCAGTACCTGATGAACCCATGCCGACAGGAAAATGAACAACCAACCGTGATCACACCGGGTGACTATCCGCCTTCGACGCCTCGCGGCCTTCGACGTCGACCGGAGCCCGCTCCTGGCTCAGCTTGGCCGCTGTCACGGCGTCCTCCCAGTCCGGCACGACTTCGGGCCCGCCGCACCGCATCGAGGTCATCAAGGCGATAACCGGGCTCCAGCTTGCAGAGAACCGCGACCTCGTTCGGACCGTGACGAAGCCAGCCAAGTCCCTCGAGACTGCACAACATCCCCTGGGAACGCTGGCCGCGATAGTTGCGTGCTCGCATCTTCGCCAGCGTTGTGACTCGTCGCGGGCGAGAGAGCCGGGAGGGGGCGACGGGGACCAGTTCATCGCCGGACAGCTGCCTGTCGCCACCGAAGACGATCTGAAGCTGGTCGGCACAGTTCCCCAGGCACACCTCGGCCAACCAGATGAAGTCCCCCTGTGGATGAGGTCGAACACGACGGACCTCGCCCACGACGGCTAGGGCAAGGCTTATGATCACCGGCCGAGGTTGCCGAAAATCATACTCGGGTCACGAAGTCTGTGGGTACCGTCGTCATCGAATGGACCGCTACTTGGTTGCGACATTCCACAGAGTATCGAATGCCCTCAGTGTTCGGTCCACATTAATCGGATCCATGAGCATGTCCGCGTTGGACTCTTTACTTGGATGATTCAGGTAGCCCAACCAGGTGTCCTCGTGGAGGTGGTTCCGGACCTGGGTGAAAATAGCTGGCTCTTTGTTCGCGAAGGTGGATCTGTCCAAACGATACAGAACGGCCGCGCCGGCCACCGGCCACGAAGACGTCCGGAAGGAGCAGTATTCGTGCAGGCGGTCACCCCCGACCGCATCTGAGATCAGTTCGCGAAGTCGCGTCACGGCAGGTGACCGGGTGGTGAGCGTCCCCGTCAGGAGGAATCGATATGTGACTCCCCGCATGAGATTGTCGATCACCACTGGGAAGAACTGCCCCGGTATCGCCTGGTCGCCTTCGAGGTTGATGTTGGGCTCGAGATCGGTAGTCATTATGTCGGCTTGGAGGCAGTGGCGCTCCACGCGGAGGATCTCCTCGGCCTCGATCAGTCCTTCGACGCCCGCCGACCGCGACTCGAGTACCTCGTCCGCCACGTCGTCGATGCGTTCCATGAGAAGCCTGCCGATGCGCGCGACGAGATCGGAATGCCGCTCGGTGCGGCCGCGCACGTTCATGAGAGCCTGCTCGACGTACCTGGCGACGGGGTCGTGGTCGATCGCGGTGCTCGTGGGCTCGCCGTAGGCGAGGTAGTCGAGACTGACGCCGAAGAAGTCCGCCAGCGCCACGAGCTTGTCGAAGCTTGGGCGGGTGCGGCCTCGGACGTACTGGGACAGCGCGGCCGCCGTTACGTTGATGGAATCGAGAATGGGCTGACGATTTCGACTATATCCGCCGCGTTCGATCAGGCTGTCGAGCATTGTCTCCAGCTTGACTTCCTTCTTGATCACTTGAACCACTCCGATCGTGCGGCGGTTTCCGCCTGGGTCCACTTCTTTCGGATTAAGTCAGGCTCAACGTCGGTTAAGTGGAGTCAGACGGAGTCGCTGGACTTCGATGCTATCTCCCTTAATATGGTCTGTACAGCGAAGTTGAACCTTCCCGGAGTGAGGTTCCGATGGTCTGTCTGCCGGCGGTTGAGGTCGTGATCTCCATATATTTGGCGGAGATGAGCGCTCGGGAGGCAATTGGCCGGAAAATTAAGGACAGATACATGACAACGCTCCGGGAACGCGGTCGGGAGGGTGGAGCGATGCAGTCAATTGGCGGCAATGGGAAAAGATATGGTTCGGGAATTGACGGCGACTCCGCGAATGGCGCGGGACGGCGCTGCCGGGTGTTCGTCTCCTGTGCGCGGGTCGACGAGCGCTACCGGAAGCGGTTGAACGTGCACGCCGCTCGTGCGGTCCGGCCTGGTCGACGTCTGGAGCGACCGGACGATAGCCGCGGGAGCGGACTGGGAACGGGACATCCAGCGCGAGCTGGCCACCGCCGACATCGTGATCCTGCTCGTCACGCCGAACTTCGTGGCCTCCGAGCACTGCTTCGAGCGAGAGTTGCCGGAAGCGATGCGGCGCCATGCCGAGGAAGGGCTTCGCATCCTCCCGGTGCTCGTCAAGTCCGTGGACCTCGCCAACCTCCCCATCGGCAGGTTCCAGGGTCTCCCGACCGACCTGCGGCCGATCAGCGCCTGGCGGGAGACGGACGACGCGTGGCTGCAGGTGGCCATCGGGGTGCGAAAGGCGGCCGAGGAGATTCGTGCGGCACAGGTTCCGCTGCGACTGAGGGGTGGCCGAACGGTCACCGAGCCAGGGGTCGTATAGCCATTGGCCACCCTCGTTGCACCGTTAGCAGTCCCGTGGGTAGAGTGCCAACCGTACGGCGCCGACACCGCCCCGGCACCCGCGACGGCGGGGTGGCAGGAGCCGCAAGCAACACAGGTAACTGCCAACGCAATCGAGTCGACCCGTGGAGGTCATCGCGGTGAGCGTGAACATCAAGCCGCTTGAGGACAAGATCGTCGTCCAGGCGAGCGAGGCCGAGGCGACGACTGCCTCGGGTCTCGTTATCCCGGACACCGCCAAGGAGAAGCCGCAGGAGGGTAAGGTTCTGGCCGTTGGGCCGGGCCGCGTCGACGACAACGGCAACCGCGTTCCGCTGGACGTGAGCGTGGGTGACGTCGTCATCTACTCCAAGTACGGCGGCACCGAGGTCAAGTACAACGGCGAGGACTACTTGATCCTCTCCGCCCGTGACGTGCTGGCT
Organism: Actinophytocola sp.; assembly: GCF_035634895.1. Taxonomy (GTDB): domain Bacteria; phylum Actinomycetota; class Actinomycetes; order Mycobacteriales; family Pseudonocardiaceae; genus Actinophytocola. The sequence goes on from NZ_DASQCC010000247.1 coordinate 20,001, forward strand.
GTCGTCAACTGACGCGTCCTCAGCAAAACCCACAGCGCCCCGGCACCCCAACAAACGGGGCGGCCGGGGCGGCTGTGCAAGAAAGGTAGAACATGCCCAAGCAGATCAGCTACGACGAGGACGCTCGTCGGGCGCTCGAGCGTGGGGTGAACAAGCTCGCCGACGCGGTCAAGGTCTCCCTTGGCCCGCGCGGCCGGCACGTCGTGCTCGCCAAGAAGTTCGGCGGCCCGACCGTCACCAACGACGGTGTGACCATCGCTCGGGAGATCGAGCTGGACGACCCGTTCGAGAACCTCGGGGCCCAGTTCGCGAAGAACGTCGCCACCAAGACCAACGACATCGCCGGTGACGGCACGACGACCGCCACCGTCCTGGCTCAGGCGATGGTGAAGGTCGGCATGCGCAACGTCGCCGCGGGTGCCAACCCGATGGCGCTCGGCCAGGGCATCCAGCTCGGTGCCGACGCGGTCGTCGAAGCGCTGAAGGCCAAGGCCACGCCGGTCAAGGGCCGGGACAACATCGCCCAGGTCGGCACCGTCGCCTCGCGTGACGCCTCGATCGGCGCGCTGCTCGGCGAGGCCATCGAGAAGGTCGGCGAGGACGGCGTGATCACCGTGGAGGAGTCCTCCACGATGGCCACCGAGCTCGTCATCACCGAGGGCGTCCAGTTCGACAAGGGCTTCGTCTCGGCGTACTTCGTGACCGACCCGGAGGCCCAGCAGGCGGTCCTGGAGGACACCTACATCCTCCTGTACCGGGAGAAGATCTCCTCCCTCAACGACCTGCTGCCGATCCTCGAGAAGATCGCCCAGGCCAGCAAGCCAGTGGTGATCATCGCCGAGGACGTCGACGGTGAGGCGCTGTCCACCCTCGTCGTCAACGCGATGCGCAAGACGATCCGCGCGGTCGCCGTCAAGGCCCCGTACTTCGGTGACCGCCGCAAGGCGTTCCTGGAGGACCTGGCGACCGTCACCGGCGCCACAGTCATCTCCTCCGACGTCGGCATGAAGCTCTCCGAGGTCGACCTCGACGTGCTGGGCACCGCCCGGCGTGTGGTCGTCACCAAGGACGAGACCACCCTGGTCGAGGGCGGTGGCACCAAGGAGGCCCGGTCGGCTCGCGTGGACCAGATCCGCCGCGAGATCGAGGCGACCGACTCCGACTGGGACCGCGAGAAGCTGCAGGAGCGGCTGGCCAAGCTGGCCGGCGGCGTCGCGGTCATCAAGGTCGGCGCCGCCACCGAGACCGAGCTGTCCGAGCGCAAGCACCGCATCGAGGATGCCGTCGCCGCGACCAAGGCCGCGGTCGAGGAGGGCATCGTGCCCGGCGGCGGCTCGTCGCTGGTGCACGTGGCCAACGAGCTGACCGCGCTGGCCGACGCCGAGTCCGGTGACGTGGCCACCGGTATCCGGCTGGTGCGCGAGGCGCTTGCCGCGCCGACGTCGTGGATCGCGTTCAACGCCGGTCTCGAGGGCCCGGTCGTCGTGTCGAAGGTTCGCGAGATGGAGTGGGGCCACGGCCTCAACGCGGCGAAGCTGACCTACGGCGACCTGCTCGCCGACGGTGTGGTCGACCCGGTCAAGGTCACTCGTTCGGCGGTCACCAACGCGGCGTCCATTGCCCGCATGGTGCTCACAACCGAGGCCTCGGTCGTGGAGAAGAAGGAAGAGGAGCCGGAGGGCGCTGGTCACGGCCACGGGCATGGCCACGGCCATGGACCCGGGTTCTGAGCCAGAAACTCTGATCCAGAGAACGCGAACGCCGCGTCCGGTTGAGCCGGACGCGGCGTTCGTGTACAGCTACCTGGCCACGGCCAGCGTGCGCTTCTCGACCTTGATGATGGCCTCCCGCTCTCCCTCGGAGAGGCCACCCCAGATCCCGTACGGCTCGTGCACCGCGAGCGCGTGCTGCCGGCACATCTCCAGCACGGGACATGCCTGGCAGATCGCCTTGGCTCTGGCCTCACGCCGGGTCCTCGCCGGGCCGCGTTCACCGTCCGGGTGGAAGAAGAACGCACTGTCCATGCCGCGGCAGGACCCGTCGAGCTGCCAGTCCCACACGTCCGCGTTGGGCCCGGGGAGCCTTCGAGTGTCTGCCATGGTGACCGCCTCCCTCGCCGGCCATTCGCACGGGCCGGCTACTCCATTCGGTGCAGCGGGGTCAACGCTAGAACCGCGCCAAAGCTTGTTCAATAGTGATCGACTTATTGGTCAGGGGATTCAACCGATCGGTGAAAAGCCTCCACGCTGCGTGTTCGGCGATCCAGTTGCCGGACCCCCGAGATCACCCGACGATGGGAGGGTGGTGACGAAGGAGACGCCCGTGGGCGATCACGTCCGGTTGGTGGACGGGAGCGTGACCGAGGAGGAGACCCTCCCCGTCGCTGCGGTTGCCCGCAGGCTGGGGGTGGCGCCGGCGACGCTGCGAACGTGGGACCGCCGCTACGGGATCGGCCCGCGTGCCCACACGACCGGCCGGCACCGCCGGTACACGCAGGCCGACATCGCACGGCTCGAGCTGATGCAGCAGGCGCTGCTGCGCGGCGCGGCCCCCGCGGAGGCGGCGGACTACGCGCTGCGCTCGTCGTCGCCGCCCGCGCCGGAGATCGTGGTGCCGCGTGACGGCGCGTCGTCGTTGCTGCGTGAGTTCAGCACCCGGTCGGCGTCGGTGCTCGGCGTGTCCCGCGCCGCGATGGCCATGGACGCGGTCGCCACCCAGCAGCTGATCGCGGACAGTATTGACACCCTCGGCGTGGCGACCGTCTGGGACGACGTGCTGCGACCCGTGCTGGCCGCGCTCGCGAGCCGGTGGGAGCAGTCGGGTGAGTGCATCGAGGTTGGGCACATGCTGCACGAGTGCGCACTGGCCGCGATGGTCGGTGCGACGCCGCTGGTGGCAGCGCCGAGGAACCCGCGTCCGGTGCTGTTGTGCTGTGCGCCCGACGAGCAGCACTCGCTGCCCCTGTACGTACTGCGTGCGGCGCTGGCCAGGAAGGGCATCGGCACGCAGATGCTCGGCGCCGCGCTGCCGACGGTCGCCCTGGCCGCCGCGGTCCGGCGAACGGGACCGGCGGCGGTGGCGGTGTGGGCGCAGCTGCCACGGCACGCTCGGGCGGAGGTGTTCGCGGAGGTGCCCCGCACGCGGCAACGGGTCCGCCTGTTCGCGTGCGGCCCGGGCTGGTTCACGACCGAGCTGCCGGACCGCGTGGACCTGCTGGACGGCCTGTCCGACGCGCTGCACCGGATAGAAGGCCTGGTGGGCACGCCGCGCTGAACGCCGGCGGGCGTGTCGCGCTGTGCGCCGGCGGGCGTGTCGCGTTGAGTACGGGCGGCCTGGCCTCCGGCCCCCGGTTCAACGCTACGGCAGGGCACCGACACCTTGGCGCGTTCAAGATCGACTACTGGCCAGTTGTCCACAACCCGACGGGTTGTCCACAGATGCTCCGCCGACGTTTCCGCACTGTCGGCCCCCGCCACTAGGCTGAAAGCAGGGGTCCCCCTGTCGGCGACTGATACGTGTGGCCTGCCGTGTTTGCTTTCGCATCGGCTGTTTGGGGTCTGTGGGGCGGCTCGGCGATGGCCGAGGCGGTGGGTCGTTCCGCGGTGATCCCGGGCGGTGGACCGGCGTTGTCGGCCAGGTGCTGGTGGACGCCTTCGCCTGGTGACCGCCTTCGCCTGGTGACCGCCTTCGCCCGGACTGCCGCCTTTGCGCGGGTGTCACGCCTTGCCCGGGGTGCGCGGGAGTCACGCCTTGCATGGGTGGGCCGGAGTCAAAGCCTGCCCGGGTGTGCCGGGGTCACGGCGTGGTGGTGGTCGTGGTTGTCGTTGTCGTTGCCGTGTCCGAGGTCGGGGCGTTCGTCGTGGTGATGGCCGTCGTCGTGTCCGGGGTCGTGGTGGTTGTGGACGTCGTGGTGGTGTCGGTATCGCCGGGGGCGGACTTGGGTTTGCCGGACACGCACGAGTCGATGAAGAACTCGCGGATCTGGGCCGCCCATTCCTTGGATGCGCTGCCGTTGTCCTGGTCGGCGGGGTAGTCCTCGGGCCGGGTCAGGCCCTCGAACGCCCTGGCGCACCGTGCCTTGTCGATGTCCGGCGCCTCCTGGTCGCGCAGCAGGTCGCCGGTCTCGGCGCCCTGCGCGGCGACCTGTCTCAGATAGACGATGCGCTCCTGGGTGGTCGCCGCGGAGGAGGTGCATCCGGCGACGACTGGCAGGACGGCCGCGAGCGCCACGGTGGGGAACATGTGTCGGGGTCGCATGGCGTGGAACCGTAACGCCGAAAGTGTCGGTGGTCGCCGGTAGGCTGGGAACCGGGGCCGAAGGCCGTCCCCACCAGCATCGGGGGTGCTGTGACCGCCACACTGGAACAAGCCGCCTTCGGGCAGCGGCCCGACCTTCCGGTCACCGCCGTGCCCGGGGAGCCGCGCGCGAGGTGGCTGGCCGCCGTCGTGCTCGGCGGGCAGGGGCGGTACGCGCGGGCGGCGACCATCCTCGACGACCTGATGACCGACCCCGGCGATGTCGGCGCGCTCGCGGCCGCCACGCTCGCCTCCCACCGCCGCCAGCTCGGTGCCCACGCGGCCGCCCGCCCGCTCGATGCCAGGGCACTCGTGCGCGCCACCAGTGACGACGCCCGGGCCGACGCGCTCCTCGGCCTCGCCGCCGACGCCATCGGGGCCGGCCGTCTCGGGGAGGCCATGCGGCTGCGTGACCGGGCTCCCCAGACCACCTGGCGCGCGCGGGTGCGCGCGGGCTGGGTCTCGGCCGAGATCGAGCTGAGCGCCGGTCGAGCCGACCGGGCCCGGCCCTACGCCGAACGGGCACTCGAGTCGGTCGGCTCGGCGACCAGGCATCGCGTCAAGTCGGAGATCGTGCTCGGTGCGACGCTGGTCGAGTCCGATCCGGCCATGGCCCTAAAGCTGGTCACTCGGGCGCGGGACGACGCTACGGATCTGTGCCTGTCGTCCCTGGTCTGGCCGGCGTCAATGTTGCTTGCACAACTAGACCCGGACGAGGCACTAACACATCGCCGGTGTGCCGCGATGGCCTTACACAGTGTGTTACGGAGAGCAGACCCCCGCGGGCGCGAGCTTGCGGAACGCTCCCCATGGGTGCCCTCAGTGACTGGCCCAACCGGGTGAAGACGGTCACTCGGACATCTGGGCGAACTGGTCAGCAGATTTACCACCAGATCGTGTCAAGGTTCGCCCCTAAGCGTCCGATAGGGAGTAGTACGTCACTCGGCTGCAGGAAGGAGTCCCCGTGACGACGGTCTTGATTTGCGACGACCGCCGCGGCGTGCGGGAAGGACTGACTCGGGTCATGTCCGCGGTCCCAGGTGTCAGTCGCATCGACTGCGTAGCGCACGGTGACGAGCTGCTCGCCCGATTCTCCCGCGCTCCCGTCGATGTGGTTCTGGTCGGCACACAGCGTGCGGTTCCCACGGGCGTCGAGGCAACTCGACGCCTGGTGTCGGCGAACCCGGCGGCCAACGTCATCGTGTTCGGCGCCCCGGACGACGCGAGCAGCATCGCGGCGGCCATCGCGGGCGGTGCTCGTGGCTACCTCCGGTGGGACGCGTCCCGCCCGGAGCTGGTGGCCGCGCTCGCGCACACGCTGGCCTCGACCTCGGTGCCGGCGCCCCGCCAGCCGTCCGACCCCGGTGTCCAGCTCACCGACCGCGAACTGCAGGTGCTTCGCGGGATGGCGATGGGCAAGAGCAACGGGCAGATCGGGCGCGAGCTCTACCTGTCGGAGGACACGGTCAAGACGCACGCTCGCCGGTTGTTCCGGAAGTTGGGCGTTCGGGATCGTGCTCAGGCCGTGGCGCACGGGTTCCGGAGAGGGCTCGTCTCCTAGGCTCTGCCGTGTGAACGGTGCCGAGTCAGACAGGTCTGGCGACAGGGATGGGTCTGCCAGTCCAGTCGGGGCCGGTGAGTCCGGCGGTGTAGGCGTGCCTGGGTCCGGCGGGGTCCGGGTGCGTGGGGAGGGAGTTGGCGGCGGGGCTGGGTCGGGTAGGTCCGGTTCTTCGCCTTCCGCCTTCCCTGAGTCTTCAGATGACGATCTTGTGGGTCTCGATGAAGTCGATGACTCGGGCGAGTTCGATGAGATTGACGGCCTCGACGGCGAGTATGGGGTTCGGCCCTTCTGGGCTCGGACCTCTACGCTCGTCGTCTTTGTCGTTGTCTTGTTTGTCCTTTCCGGGGCGGTTACCGCTTGGGTGCGTATCTCTGACCTGCAGGAACAGGTCGACACTCTGTCGGCGCAAACGGTTGCGGCCGAGCAGGCTCGGCAGGCCGCCATCGTTTTCGCGCAGGATCTTGCCTCCTATGACTACCGGGACCTCGGGGGGAACTTTCGCCGGGTCAGGGCTGCCTCCACGCCGCACTTCGCCGGGCAGTTGCGGCAACTGGCCGAGGAGGTCGGGCCCTCGTTGCAGCAGAGCCGCGCTGTGGCGAAGGCCACAGTTCGCTCGGCTGGAGTGGTCCGTTCGGATGCCGGCAAGGCCGTGGTGGCCGTGTTCGTTGACCAGACGGTCACCAACACGAGGACGCCGGAGCCCCGAACGGAGCGCAGCCGGATGGAACTCACCCTCATCAATGAGGACGGTGTGTGGTGGTTAGACCAGGCGGGGGAACTGTGACGTGTCACGTTCCGGTCAAGACAGGTGCGTTTGTGTTGCGCGGTACGGTGGGTTACACATCCGTAAGGGAGCGCACCGTGCCCGTCGGAGTGTCACTTACAACTGACCGTACCTGCACGTAACGTTGAGGCTGCTCGCTGCGATGACCACATTGGGGGACGGACTGGACGCTTCTGTAGGCGCTGCCGTCGACGGTGACCCGCGCGCCATCGACCGGGTGCTTGCGTCTATCCGACCCCTAGTCGTGCGGTACTGCCGCGCGCGGGTAGGGAGGCAGGAGCGATCCTTCGCCTCGGCGGACGACGTCGCACAGGAGGTGTGTCTCGCGGTGCTAACGGCCTTGCCCAGCTACCGCGACCAGGGGCGCCCCTTCCTGGCCTTCGTGTACGGCATCGCCGCGCACAAGGTGGCCGACGCCCACCGTGCCGCCGGGCGTAACCGGTCCGAACCCGTCGCCGACGTGCCGGACGAGCCCGAGACCGACGCCGGGCCGGAACAGCGCGCCATGCAACAGGACCTGAGTCGCCGGATGAAGGACCTGCTCGACGTGCTGCCCGACAAGCAGCGTGACATCGTCCTGCTGCGGGTGGTGGTCGGCCTGTCCGCGGAGGAGACCGCGGAGGCCATCGGCTCCACTCCTGGCGCGGTACGGGTGGCCCAACACCGGGCACTGGCCCGGTTGCGGAAGACTCTGTCAGCGGAGGAGGTGGTCTGAGTGAGTGATCGAAGAGACAAGCCGGAGTACTCCGACCTCGATGACGAAGCCATCGACCTCGCGCTCGTGCATGCCGACGACGAATACCTCGACATGCTCAGCGGGGCCAGACTCGAGGACGACCGCATCGGAGCGTCGTTCGACGACGACCATCTCACCCAGCTTCTGATGTCCTGGCGGCGCGACGTCGACGCCGAGCCCATCGACGATCTCGTCGACACCAAGCTCGCGTCCGTCACCGTCAACGCGGCCCGTGTGCAGCGCAAGCACCGCCCGCGGCTGCTCGTGCCCGTCGCCGCCGCAGCGGCCGTGCTGGCCATCGCGTTCGCCGGAGTCGGCCTCGCCGCCCGGGACGCCCGGCCCGGCGACACCCTCTGGGCCCTCACCAAGGTTCTCTACGCCGACCACGCCCGCTCCGTCGAGGCCGCCCAGGCGGTCAAGGACGACCTGCGCGAGGCCAAGGCCGCGCTCACCGAGGGCAACATCGAGGTGGCCAAGTCCAAGCTCCAGGACGCCCACGCCACCCTGCCGACCGTCCTCCCCGACGACGGCCAGAAGGACCTCCTCGCCCAGCACAACTCGCTGATGGCGCAGCTGCCCGGCAACCCGTCCGACTCGGCCGGCTCACCGCCGACGCCGACGCCGTCGACGCAGCCCGGGTCGGACCCCGGCTCCAGTGACAACAGCCCGACGGACACCTCGGCCCCCAACCCGGCGACCGACACGTCCGCCCCGAGTAGCCCGCCCGACCCCGGCACCTCGACGACGACCCCGCCGCCGAGCGAGACGTCCCGCAGCGACGGCGGCACGGGAACCAGCGGCGAGCCCGCGGGCACCAACGAAGAGGGCAACAAGACCGCCAGCGACCCGGCCGGCAACGCACTCGTCGGCGCGGGCAGCTGAGCCCGGTAATCTCAACGATCATGACGGCGGCCCACGTGTACAGCCAGGCACCCCGCTGCCAGCAGTGCGAGGGGCGTGCGCTGCTGGCGAAGGAAGCCGCACAGGCACTCGTCGACGAGTCGCTCGGCCGGCTCACGGCCGCACGCTGTCCCAGTGACGAGGGTTGGCATGTGTTCGCGCCAACCCTCGACCGCAAGTAGCTGCTTCTACGGCTACTTCTTCGACGTCTCCGCGGTCTTGCGGGCCGCCGCCGTGATGCCGTCGGTGTATCCGCGGCAGTACTCCCAGCTGACGTACGCCGCCGGGTTCGGGTCGTACGCGGGCTCGTGGGGGCGCATGCGGCCGTCCGACAGCAGCTGCTCCAGCGAGGCACGCAGCAGCGCCCAGTCGTGGTAGTGCGGCTCCTGGCACTCCGCGCAGTCCACCACTACCCCACGCACCGACCGATGCTCCAGCAACGCCTGGTAAACGGCCAGGTCACGCAGGTCGGCGAGCAGTTCGTCCCGCTCCTGGGCCGAGACCGGTTCCGAGGCGTCCGAGTCGTTGGCGTCGAGCGCCCAGACGGGGTCGTTGGGGTCACCCGCGAATGGGTCAGGTGGCAGTGCGTCGTCCCTCACGCCCCGCACCGTACCCGCCGGGACCGTCGTATGGTCCAGATACCATGGGTCAACTGCGGAAACCCCGTGACAAAGAAGGGCCATGATGACCACCGCTGAGGCGCTTCCGGCAAAGTTCGCCACACTCGGCCTCACCTTCGACGATGTCCTGCTGCTGCCGTCGGAGTCCGACGTCGTGCCCAGCGAGGTGGACACCAGTACCCGTCTGACCCGCAACGTCTCATTGCGCATCCCACTCGTGTCCGCCGCGATGGACACCGTCACCGAGGCACGCATGGCCATCGCCATGGCCCGGCAGGGCGGGATCGGGATCCTGCAGCGCAACCTCTCGATCGAGGAGCACGCGCGGCAGGCCGAGACGGTCAAGCGTTCCGAGGCCGGGATGGTCACCGACCCGATCACCTGCCTGCCCACCACGACCCTGGCCGAGGTCGACGCACTCTGCGCCCGCTACCGCATCTCCGGCGTCCCGGTCACCGACGCCGAGGGCACGCTCGTCGGCATCATCACCAACCGCGACATGCGGTTCGAGGTCGACCACACGAAGCCGGTCAGCGAGGTCATGACCAAGGGCCCGCTCGTCACCGCGCAGGTCGGCGTCTCCGCCGACGCCGCGCTCGGGCTGCTGCGCCGGCACAAGGTCGAGAAGCTGCCGATCATCGACGGCGCCGGCATGCTCCGCGGCCTGATCACCGTCAAGGACTTCGTCAAGACCGAGCAGTACCCCAACGCCACCAAGGACCCCGACGGCCGGCTCGTGTGCGGCGCCGCGGTCGGCGTCGGCGACGACTCGTACAAGCGGGCCATGACCCTGGCCGAGGCCGGCGTGGACGTCCTCATGGTCGACACCGCCCACGGCCACTCCCGCGGCGTGATCGAGATGGTCCACAAGCTCAAGCAGGAGCTCGGCGACACGGTCGACGTGGTCGGCGGCAACGTCGCGACCCAGGCCGGGGCGCAGGCACTGGTCGACGCGGGGGTGGACGGCGTGAAGGTCGGCGTCGGCCCCGGCTCGATCTGCACCACGCGGGTCGTCGCGGGCGTCGGCGTCCCGCAGATCACCGCCATCTACAACGCGGACCTGGCGTGCCGGCCCGCCGGCGTGCCGGTCATCGGCGACGGCGGCATCCAGTACTCCGGCGACATCGCCAAGGCCATCGCGTCCGGCGCCTCCGCGGTCATGATCGGCAGCCTGCTCGCCGGCACCGCCGAGTCCCCCGGTGACGTGATCCTGGTCAACGGCAAGCAGTTCAAGACCTACCGGGGCATGGGCTCGCTCGCCGCCATGCAGTCGCGCGGCGAGGCCAAGTCGTACTCGAAGGACCGCTACTTCCAGGACGACGTGCTGAGCGAGGACAAGCTGGTGCCGGAGGGCATCGAGGGCCGGATCCCCTTCCGCGGCCCGCTGTCCCAGGTCGTGCACCAGCTCGTCGGCGGACTGCGCTCCGGCATGGGCTACACCGGCTCACGCACGATCGCCGAGCTGCAGAACGCCCAGCTGGTCCGGATCACCGGCGCGGGACTCAAGGAGAGCCACCCGCACGACATCACGATGACCGTCGAGGCCCCCAACTACACCAGTCGCTAAGGAGATCCCGGTGCCGGATCTTGTCGAGATCGGCATGGGCCGGACGGCTCGCCGCGGCTACGCGCTGCACGAGGTGGAGATCGTCCCGTCCCGCCGGACCAGGTCGTCGCAGGACGTGTCGACCGCGTGGCAGATCGACGCGTACCGCTTCGACATCCCGCTCCTGACCCACCCGACCGACGCGGTGGTGTCTCCCGGAGTGGCCGTCGAGGTCGGCAGGCTCGGCGGCCTCGGCGTGCTCAACGCGGAGGGGCTGTGGGCCCGGCACGCGCAGGTCGAGGAGGTTCTGGCCCGGGTCACCGAGACGCTCGCCGACCAGGACTTCACCGCGCTGACCCGGCTGCTGCAGGAGCTGCACGCGGCGCCGATCAACCCGGACCTGATCACCGAGGCCGTCAAGCAGGTGGCCGCGGGTGGGGTGACCGTGGCCGCGCGGGTGAGCCCGCAGCGGGCCGCCGAGATAACCCCGTTCCTGCTGGCCGCCGGCGTGGAGATCCTGGTGGTACAGGGCACGATCGTGTCCGCGGAGCACGTGTCGCGCGACGGCGAGCCGCTGAACCTCAAGTCGTTCATCGCGGACCTGGACGTCCCGGTGATCGCCGGCGGCGTGCACGACTACCGCACGGCCATGCACCTCATGCGCACCGGCGCGGCCGGCGTGCTCGTCGGCTACGGCTCCAGCGTCGCGACCACCACCGACAGCGTCCTGGGCATCGGCGTCCCCATGGCGACGGCCATCGTCGACGCTGCCGCCGCCCGCCGGGACTACCTCGACGAGACCGGCGGCCGGTACGTGCACGTGATCGCCGACGGCGAGATCGAGGTGAGCGGCGACATCGCGAGGTCCATCGCCTGCGGCGCCGACGCGGTCATGCTCGGCGCCCCGCTGGCCACCGCCCAGGAGGCACCGGGCAAGGGCCTGTACTGGACGGCCGCGGCCGCGCACCCGTCGGTGCCCCGCAGCCGCGTGATCCCGGTCGCGGACGAGGAGACGATCGTCGACCTCCGGACGCTGCTGTTCGGTCCGTCGTCCGACCCGGACGGCCTGATCAACCTGTTCGGCGCGCTGCGCCGGGCCATGGCGAAGACGGGTTACTCGGACCTGAAGGAGTTCCAGAAGGTCGGTCTGTCGGTCCGCGGCTGAGCGGAGGCCGCGGAGCGAAATCGACACTGACATGGACCGAGAGATCATCGCCTCGCGGGACGGCGTGGCGTTCACCGAGCTGACCGAGCAGGACCGCCAGTGGCTCGCCGAGCGCGACGACCACGCCTACGACGTCGACCCGGACGACCGGCCGGTGCCCCCACAGGGCTTCGAGGTGTTCCGCGCCGCGGTGGTCGACGCCGGGACGCACGACCTCATCGGCCAGGTCAACTGGCACGTCGTCGGCTACGGGCGCACCGCGGGCTGCTCGGCGTGGAACATCGGCATCGGCCTGCTGCCGCAGAGCCGCGGGCGCGGCGCCGGCTCCATCGTGCTGCGCCTGCTTGCCGAGCACCTGTTCGCGACCACGGCGATCGACCGGGTCGAGGCCAGCACCGACCGGGGCAACCAGGCGGCCCAGCGGGCACTCGGCAAGGCCGGCTTCCAGCGTGAGGGCGTCATCCGGGGCGCCCAGCTCCGCGGCGGCGAGCGGCGCGACATGATCGGCTACAGCCTGCTCCGCGGCGACCTCGGCCAGGAGCGGACCGTCCTCGCCAGCCGCGACGGCGTCACGCTCGCCAGTTCCATGCCCGAGGACCGCCGCGCGCTCTCCGCCAGGGCCGACCACGCCTTCGACCCCGACCCGGACCCCCGGCCCGTGCTGCACGCCGTCTTCCAGGTCCACCGGGCCTCCCTGCTGGACGCCGGGACCGGCGCGGTCATCGGGCAGATGAGCTGGCACCCCGTCGGCTACGGCCCCACCGCCGCCTGCACCGCCTGGAACTTCGGGATCGTCCTCGCGCCGGAGACCCGCGGCCGCGGGGTCGGGCCCATCGCCATCCGCCTCCTGGTCGAGCACCTGTTCGCGACCACCGAGGTGGACCGGGTCGAGGCGAGCACCGACCGCGAGAACATCGCGGCACAGCGGGCGCTGACCAAGGCGGGGCTGCACCGGGAGGGCGTCATCCGCGGCGCTCAGCTCCGGGGCGGCGAGCGGCGGGACATGATCGCCTACGGCATCCTGCGCGGCGACCTGCCGGACCCGGAGCAGGAGCGGGAGCGGGAGATCGCCGCCAGCGGCGAGGGCATCCAGCTCGGCGACCTGCTACCCGGCGAGCGGGAGCTGCTGCGCGGCCAGGACGACGAGGCGTTCGACGTCGACCCCGACGACCGGCCGGTGCGGCACCTGCCCGACCTCAACCGGCTCGCCGTACTCGACCAGCACACCGGCGAGCTGCTCGGCGCGGTCAGCTGGCACGCCGTCGGCTACGGCCGCACCGCGGCCTGCGAGGCCTGGAACATCGGCATCGGCCTGCTGCCGCAGAGCCGCGGCCGGGGCGCCGGCTCGATCGCGACCCGCCTGCTCGCCGAGTACCTGTTCGCCACCACGGACATCGACCGGGTCGAGGCCGGCACCGACCGGGAGAACGTTCCCGCGCAACGTGCGCTCGCCAAGGCCGGCTTCCGGCCGGAGGGCCTCATCCGCGGCGCCCAGCTGCGTGGCGGCCGGCGCCGGGACATGCTGGCCTACAGCCTGCTGCGCACCGACGTCGTGGAGGCCGTCGAACCGGGCCGGCGGGAGGTCGTGGTCACCCGGGACGGGGTCGCGCTCGCCGAGCCGGCGCCGGGCGACCGCGAGAAGTTCTACATCGCCGGCGCCGGGGACTTCGCCATCGACCCCGACGACCGGCCGCGCGTGACCGGGCCGACCCGCAGCTTCCTGCTCAGCGTGCTCGACGAGCGGACGGGCCTGCTGCTCGGCGGCGTCAGCTGGCACGCGGTCGACTACGGCGGCACGGTCTCGTCGTCGGCGTGGAACATCGGCATCGGCCTGCTGCCCGAGGCCCGCGGTCGCGGCGTCGGCACGCTCGCGCAGCGCATGCTTGTCGACCACCTGTTCGCGACCACCGAGCTGGACCGCATCGAGGCCAGCACGGACGTCGAGAACGTCGCGGAGCGGCGAGCGCTGGAGAAGGCCGGCTTCCGGCGGGAGGGCGTCCTGCGGGGCGCCCAGCTCAGGGGCGGTGTCCGGCGCGACCTCGTGCACTACGGGCTGGTGAGGGGAGACCTCGCCAACTAGCCTCAGGACATGGCTGTACTCGCGAGTAGGTTCGACTACGACGTCGTGGTCGTCGGCTCCGGCTTCGGCGGCAGCGTGGCCGCGCTACGGCTCACGGAGAAGGGCTACCGGGTCGCGGTGGTGGAGGCCGGGCGCCGCTTCGCCGACGACGAGTTCGCGAACACGTCCTGGAACCTGCGCAGATACCTGTGGGCGCCGGTCCTCGGCTGCTTCGGCATCCAGCGCATCCACCTGCTCAAGGACGTCATGATCCTGGCCGGCGCCGGGGTCGGCGGCGGGTCGCTGGTGTACGCGAACACGCTGTACCGGCCGCTGGAGCCGTTCTACGCCGACCGCCAGTGGGCGCACATCACCGACTGGGAGGCGGAGCTGGCGCCGCACTACGACCAGGCGGCCCGCATGTTCGGCGTGGTCGAGAACCCGACGATCACCCCGACCGACGAGGTCATGCAGAAGGTCGCCGCCGACATGGGCGTGGCCGACTCGTTCCACCCGACGCCGGTCGGCGTGTACTTCGGCACGCCGGGACAGACGGTGCCCGACCCGTTCTTCGGCGGCGCCGGGCCGGCGCGGACCGGGTGCACCGAGTGCGGCGCCTGCATGACCGGCTGCCGGGTCGGCGCGAAGAACACGCTGGTCAAGAACTACCTGTACCTCGCGGAGCGCCAGGGCGCGAAGGTCCTGCCGCTGACGACCGTGACCGCCGTGCGGCCACTCGACGAGGGCTTCGCCGTCGACACGCGCCGCACCGGCCGGCGCGCCCGCGCGACGATCACCGCCGGCCAGGTCGTGCTCGCGGCGGGCACCTGGGGCACGCAGAAGCTGCTGCACAGGATGAAGGACCGGGGTGTCCTGCCGGCACTGTCGCCGCGGCTCGGCGAGCTGACCCGCACGAACTCCGAGGCGATCATCGGCGCCGGGCGGCCCTCGGTCGACCCCGACCGGGACTTCAGCCGCGGCGTCGCGATCACGTCGTCGATCCACCCGGACGCGACCACGCACATCGAGCCGGTCCGGTACGGCAAGGGCAGCAACGCGATGGGCCTGCTGCAGACCATCGCGACCGACGGGGCCGCGTCGGTGCCCCGCTGGCTGCAGGCGGTGCGGTTCATGGGGCGCCACCCCGTACAAAGCGCACGGTTGCTGCGGGTGCACCGCTGGAGCGAGCGGACCGTGATCCTGCTGGTCATGCAGAGCCTCGACAACTCGATCACCACGTACACGAGGAAGGGCCTGTTCGGCCGCCGGAAGGTGACCTCGAAACAGGGCCACGGGGAGCCGAACCCGTCGTTCATCCCGGCCGGCCACGAGGCGAACCAGCTGGCCGCCAAGCACATCGACGGCCTCGCCGGCGGCACGTGGGGGGAGATCTTCAACATCCCGCTGACGGCCCACTTCATCGGTGGCTGCCCTATTGGCGCGACCGCGGACGAGGGCGTGATCGACCCGTACCACCGGGTGCACGGCTACCCGGGACTGTCGGTCGTGGACGGGTCGGCCATCTCCGCGAACCTCGGCGTCAACCCGTCCCTGACGATCACCGCACAGGCCGAGCGCGCGTTCTCCTTCTGGCCCAACAAGGGCGACGCCGACCCGCGGCCCGCTGACGGCTACGAGCGGCTCGCTCCGGTGCCGCCGGGCAGTCCCGCGGTGCCCGCCGGTGCCCCGGCGGCGTTGCGATGACGTTCGCGTCGAGCGGGGACCTCACCGCCAAGGAGGAGACGTTCACCGAGCTGGCGACCGGCGTGTACGCCCTCACCGCCGAGGGGGATCCGAACGTCGGCGCCATCGAGGCCGAGGACTTCGTCGTGTGCTTCGAGGCGCGCGCCACGCCGGTCGCGGCGCGGCGGTGGCTGGACCGGCTGCGTGAGCGGACCGACAAACCCGTGCGGTACCTGGTGTTGAGCCACTACCACGCCGTGCGGGTGCTCGGCGCGAGCGCGTTCGGCGCGGCCGAGATCATCACGCACACCGAGACGCGCCGGCTCATCGCCGAGCGCGGCCGGGCGGACTGGGACTCCGAGCTCGGCCGGATGCCGCGGCTGTTCGAGGACCCGTCGTCGATCCCCGGCCTGACCTGGCCGACGCTGACCTTCACCGACCGCATGGTCATTCCCCTTGGCGGGCAACGAGAGCTCGTGCTCGCCCACTGCGGGCGTGGGCACACGGCCGGCGACATCGTGGCGTGGCTGCCGCATGAGCGCATCCTGTTCGCGGGTGACCTCGTCGAGGCCCGGGCCGCCCTGTACACGGGCGACGCGTTCCACGACGACTGGTCGACGTCCACATTGGACAGTGTGGCGGCCTTCCCCGCGACGGCACTCGTCGGCGGCCGCGGTGCCGTGGCGGTCGGCGAGGAGGCGGTCGCCGCGGCGATCGGGCAGAGCCGCCACTTCCTGGACACGCTGCGCCGCACGGTCGGCGACGTCCACGCCGCGGGCGGCACGGTCAAGGACGCCTTCGAGTCAGCACATGCCGCGCTCGCCCCGGAGTACGGCCGGTGGCCGATCTTCGAGCACTGCATGCCGTTCAACGTGCGGCGGTACTGGGACGAGTTGGACGGCGTCGACTGGCCGCGGATCTGGACGGCCGAGCGCGACCGGGAGGTCTGGGCCGCCCTGGTAGCTTCCGGCGCGTGAGCACAGTCCCCACCGAGGCCGAGGAGTCCCGGTTCTGGCGCCTGATCGAGTCGGCCTGGGCGCGGGTCGGCCCCGAGGAGTCCCGGCGCGCGGCGCTGATCGACCGGGAGACCGAGGACGAGGCCTACGCGCTCGCCCCGTACCTCGACGCCTTTCTCGGCCACCTGCGTGACCTGAGCGCGGACCTGTCGGCCGCCGAGCTGACCGACCTCGACCGCGTGCTGGAGCGCAAGCTGTACGACCTCGACCGCGCCGACATCCAGGAGGTCACGGACGGCGGCGACGACGGCTTCCTGTACTGCCGCGGCTTCATCGTCGCGATGGGCCGGGAGTTCTACGACGCCGTGGTCGCCGACCCGTCGGTGGCCGTGGTGGACGCGGAGTGCGAACCCATGGGGTACTTCTTCGCGCACCTGCACGACAGCCGTTTCGGCGGCTTCCCGGACACCGGCTCGGGCATCTCCCGTGAGACGGCGTCCAACACGGCCGGCTGGGACTGACTACCCTCGATCCGATGCGGGTGGTGATCGTCGGTGGCGGGCCGGTCGGGATGACGACCGCGCTCCTGCTCGCCAGGCACGGCGTGCCGACGACCGTGCTCGAGGCCCAGCCTCGCCGCGAACTGGTGGGCAGCCGGTCGATCTGCGTGCAGCGGGACGTGCTGGACATCCTCGAACGGGCCGGCGTCGGCGCGCAGGTCGCGGAGGTCGGCGTCACGTGGACACACGGCAGGACGTTCTACCGGGAGCACCAGGTCGGCGAGATCCGTTTCGCCGAGACGGGGTCGGCCGCGTTCCCGCCGTTCGTGAACACGCCGCAGACGGTCGTCGAGCTGCTGCTGGAGCAGCGAGTGGCGGCGGAGCCGCTGGTCGACCTCCAGTACGGGCAGCGGGTGACCGGCTTGGCGCAGGATGCTGCGAGCGTCACGGTGTCCACTGTGGACGGATCGGTCGCCGGCTCGCACTGCGTGGCGGCGGACGGTGCCCACTCGGCGGTCCGCTCGCTGCTGGGCCTGCCGTTCGACGGCATGTCGTTCGACGACCGGTTCCTGATCGCGGACATCCGCGCTGACCTGGGATTCACCGCCGAGCGGCGGTTCTACTTCGACCCGCCGTGGAACCCGGGCCGGCAGGTGCTGGTGCACCCGCAGCCGGGCGGCGTGTGGCGCATCGACTGGCAGGTCCCGGCCGATTTCGACCTGGCGAACGAGAACCTGGACGACCGGATCCGCAAGATCGTCGGCGCGGCGGACTACGAGATCGTGTGGCTGTCGGTGTACCGGTTCCAGCAGCGGCGGGTCCCGCGAATGCGGGTGGGCCGGGTGCTGCTGGCCGGCGACGCGGCACACGTGATGAGCCCGTTCGGCGCCCGCGGCCTGAACTCGGGAATCGCCGACGCCGACAACCTGGCGTGGAAGATCACGTTGGACCGGCAGGAGCTGGCCGGGCCGGCGCTGTTGCCGTCGTACGACACGGAACGCGGCGCGGCGGCCGAGGAGAACCTGCGGGTGACGGGCGACACGATGCGTTTCCTGGTGCCGCGCACGGAAGAGGAGCGCGCACACCGGGTCGACGTGCTGACCCGCGCGATCACCGACGAGTCGGCGCGGGCGGAGATCGACTCCGGCCGCCTCGCGACGCCGTTCTCCTACGCGGACTCCCCACTGACCACCTCGGCCGGCACGCTGTGCCCGGACGCGCGGCTGATGCGCGGCGGGCGCCTGCGCGAGCTGGCGACGTTCCGCGTCCTGACCTACTGGTGCGACTGGCGCCCGGCCGACGCCTGGGAACGCGTGGTCGTCGGGGAGGTGCTCCCGCTGGAGCGGGAGGGTGACACGGTGCTCGCCGACGCCCTGGGCCTCAAGCCCCGCCAGGCGGTTCTCGTCCGCCCGGACGGCCACGTCGCGGCGGTCCTCACCGAGCCGCCAGGTGGGCTGGCCGCCGCCGTCACCGCCGCCCTACGACGCGCCACCGGGTGGTGACGCCCATGCCGCGACGAGCTCCTCGGGGCCGAAGGAGGCGGCCACCGGCAGTCCTTCCTCGACACCGCCGCGGGAGACGGCGATCAGCGGAGTGCTGTGGTCGCGCCCTGGCACCGACATCGATCCGGCGAGCAGGCGGTCCAGCTCACGCCGGCCGAAGGGCTCTTTCGCCAGCCACTTGATGGAGCCGGTGAATGCCAGGCGGGTCGCCGCCGGCTGGTCGCGGTCGGCGCCGACCAGGTCGATCTCCGGATTGTTCTGCCGGTTCCACCAGCCGCCGACGACTTCCGCGCCGGGTAGCCGCTCGTCGGGCAGCAGGCGTTCGAGGCCGGCCCGGATCACGGGTTCGACCGCGCGGCCGCGCCAGGAGGACCAGGACCGCTCGATCCGTGCGAGGACCAGGTCGCCACGGCCACGTTCGACCTCGGCGATGCCCCTGCGCAGGAAGGCGAGCCAGAAGCGCAGGTACGAGTCCTCGATCCGGTAGCGCTTGTTCTTCGTGTCCGGGCGGGTGGCCAGCGGGGTGTCGACGGCGACGATGCGTTTGGTCGTGAGCGTGTTCAGGATGGGGGCGAGGGTGCCCGAGGGAAGCGGGTCGCCTACACCGATCCGGTTGGCGATCGTGCTGAACGTGCGCTCCCCGGCGCCGATCGCCTCCAGCGCCGAGCGGCTGTGCGAGGGGTCGGGGACCTCGCCCAGCAGGGTCAGCTCACCCGCCATCAGCAGCGGGGAGAGCGGGTCGGCGAGCTGGTCACGCAGGAACGCGGTGCGGCTGGTGCCCGGCCGCCATCGTTGGACGATCTCCGGGAAGCCGCCGGTGATCAGGAACGCGTCGATGGCCTCGGCGGGGTCGAGCGCGGTCAGCTGCCGCACGTCGGCGGGGTCGAGCGGGCGGACGAGCATGCGGGCCGCGCGGCCGTGGAAGGGACGGCCGTACTCCTGCAGGGACTCCATCGTCGACAGGTCGCTGCCGACGAGCAGCAGCAACACCGGTCTCGCCGACAGGTACCGGTCCCAGACCGTCTGGAGGGCGCCTTCGAACTCGCGGTCCTGCTCGACGAGCCACGGCACCTCGTCGAGGACGACGATGCTCGGTGTCCGCTCGGGCACGGCGACCGCCACGGCACGCAGGACCTGGTTCCAGTCGGCCCCGGCCGCACCGGCGACGAGATCGGCGCCGGGCAGCGTGGACTGGGCCAGCGACGTGACGAGATCGGCACGCTCGGCGGCCGGGTTGCGGCCGCGGGAGGCCTGGAACACCACGTAGGGCATGCCGGAGCGGTCACAGAACTCCTGCACCAGGCGCGACTTGCCCACCCGCCGGCGGCCGGTGACGATCACCGCCTGGCCAGGAGTGCTGGCGAGCTGGTCGCGGACCAGGCGCAGCTGGTTGTCCAGCAGAGCGAGGTCGCTGGTTCGTCCCCGGAACTCGACCACCAGGCAGTTCCCCTCTACGTAAGATGACGTCTTACGTAGATTGAATCATACTTTGTTGTCGGGTCGCGGTCGTCCGCCAGGAGCACGGTGAACAACCTGATCACCGGGCCACACGTCTCTGTTGGCGGAGGTGGTCGGGGGATGACCCTCAACAGGAGGCGGCTTCTCGGAGCCGCGGCGCTCGGGATGGTGGCGACGGCGTGCTCGCCGAAGCCGAAGCCGGCGGGCTCGACGGAGACGGCCGCGCCGCCGGCGACAGCGACGAGCCGGGCGCCCGTTCCACCGGACTGGAACGCACTCCGTGCCCAGCTGCCCGGCGGCCTCGTGCTCCCCGGGGACGGCGGATACGAGCTGGCCAGCCAGTCCTACAACCCACGCTTCGACGACCACCGGCCCGCGGCCGTCGCGCACTGCACGTCCGTCGCCGACGTGCAGCGGTGTGTCGAGGTCGCGCGGAACGCGCGGATGCCCGTCGCGGCGCGGTCGGGTGGCCACAGCTACGCCGGCTACAGCGTGCCGGACAACGGGCTCGTCATCGATCTCCGGGGGATGGCCGGCATCCAGGTCAACGGGGACGCGGCGGTCATCGGCGGGGGCGCGCGGCTGATGGAGGTCTACGCCGCGCTCGCGGGCGTGGGCCGGGCACTGCCGGCCGGGTCGTGCCCGACGGTCGGGATCGGCGGGCTGACCCTCGGCGGCGGCATCGGCGTCACCGCCCGCAAGTTCGGCCTGACCTGCGACAGGCTGACCGCCGCGCAGGTCGTCACGGCGGACGGCGAGCAGCGGACGGTCGACGGCGGGGACCTGCTCTGGGCGCTGAAGGGCGGTGGTGGCGGCAACTTCGGGATCGTCACGTCGTTCACCTTCGCCACCGAGCCGGCGCCGGACATCACGGTGTTCTCGCTCAAGTACCCGGCGGGGTCCACCGCCGACGTGCTCGGCGCGTGGCAGGAGTGGGTCACCCAGCAGCCGGACGAGCTGTGGTCGAACTGCATCGTCTCCGCGGGCTCCCCGCCCAGCTGCCGGATCGGCGGCGCCGTCGTCGGCGACGAGAACCTCGCGAAGCAGCTGCTGAAGACGCTGCCGAGGGCGTCGTCGATCCTCATCCAGGGCAAGGGCTATCTCGACGCCATGCGGTACTTCGGTGGCTGCTCGCAGCGCAGCACGGCCCAGTGCCGCCCCCAGGTCGAGGGCGGTCAGCTGCCGCGCGAGTCGTTCACGGCCTCGTCGAAGGTGCTCGACTCCGCCGTCGATCCCGCCACACTGGTCAACCTGCTCGACGGGCGGTCGGCCATGGACGTCCTGCTCGACTCGCTCGGCGGCGCCGTCGGCCGGGTCAAGCCGGGGGACACCGCCTTTCCGCACCGGAAAGCCATTGCCAGCGCGCAGATCTACTCGTCGACGAGCGCGCAGGACGTCGCCGAGGTCCGGGACGGGCTGCCGAGCAAGTTCGCGTACGTCAACTACATCGACCCGGCCATGCCCGACTGGGCCACCGCCTACTACGGCGACAACCTCCCGCGCCTGCGTAAGGTCGCCGCCAAGTACGACCCGGACAAGGTCTTCGGCTTCGCCCAGGCGGTCTAGAGTTCCAGCCCGGTCAGCACCATGACGCGCTCCTCGGTGAGGTCGGCCATCGCGGAGCGGACGCCCTCGCGGCCGACCCCCGAGCCCTTCACGCCGCCGTAGGGCATCTGATCGGCCCGGAACGACGGCACGTCGCCGACGATCACGCCGCCCACGTCCAGCTCGGCACGGGCCCGGAACGCCAGCTGTACGTCGCGGGTGAACACCCCCGCCTGCAGGCCGTACCGGGAGTCGTTGACCTGAGCGAACGCCTCGTCGACCGAGTCGACCACCGACACCGCCAGCACCGGGCCGAAGACCTCCTCGGCCCACACCTTCGCGTCGAAGGGCACCTCGGACAGGACCGTCGGCTCGACCGAGGCGCCGTCGCGCTTGCCGCCGGCGAGCAGCTTCGCGCCCGCGCCCACCGCCTCCTCGACCCACGCCTCGACCCGCTCGGCCGCCGTCTCGTCCACCAGCGGGCCGACCTCGACGTCCGGGTCGTGCGGGTTGCCGGTCCTGAGCGCGCCGACCTTGTCCAGCAGCTTCGGCAGGAAGGAGTCCGCCACCGCGCGCTCGACGATCACCCGCTGCACGGCGATGCACGACTGCCCGGCCTGGTAGTTGCCGAACGTCGCGATGCGCTGGGCCGCGAAGTCCAGGTCCGGCCAGTCCGCGCACACGACCGCGGCGCCGTTGCCGCCCAGCTCCAGCACGACCTGCTTGCGCGGCGCCGCATCCATGATCGACCAGCCGACCGGTCCGGACCCCGTGAACGACACGACCGGCAGGCGGGGGTCCCTGACCAGCGCCTGGGTCTCCTCGTTGCCGACCACCAGCACGGAGAACGCGCCGGCGGGCAGGTCCGTCTCGGCCAGGATCTCGCCAAGCAGCAACGCCGACAGCGGCGTGCGCGGCGCGGGCTTCACGACGATCGGCGCACCGACGGCGATGGCGGGCGCGACCTTGTGCGCCACCAGGTTCAGCGGGAAGTTGAACGGCGCGATGCCCAGCACGGGCCCGCGCGGCACCCGGCGGGTCACGGCGAGCCGGCCCACCGCGGTGGGATCGGTGTCGAGCCGCTGGAGCTCGCCGGTGAAACGCCGGGCCTCCTCGGCCGCGAACCGGAACGTGGACACCGCCCGGTTGACCTCGATCGTCGCCCAGCGGAGCGGTTTGCCGTTCTCCGCGGTGATCGTCTCGGCGACCTCGTCGGCACGCGCGGCCAGCGCGCGGGACACGTGGTCGAGTGCGGCGGCACGCACGTGCGCCGGTGTGGTCCGTAACTCCCGCGTCACTTCCACCGCGGCCGTGACGGCACGTTCCACCTGGTCGGCGGTGGGCACGCAGACGGTCGCGATCTCGTCGCCGTCATAGGGATGGTGGACGGGGAGGGTCTGGTCACTCTGCTCCGCACGGCCCGCGATCCAGGTCGGCCGCGGTGTCGGCAGGTGTTCCTCGGACGCGTTCATGCCTTAACCGTAGGCCCGCGACGCCGTGCGATGCTGTTGACCGTGACCGACAACCTTCACCGGCCCGTTCTCGTGATCGACTTCGGCGCGCAGTACGCGCAGCTCATCGCCCGCCGGGTGCGTGAGGCCCAGGTGTACTCCGAGGTCGTGCCGCACACCGCCTCGGTGGCGGACCTGCTCGAACGGAACCCGCTGGCGATCGTGCTGTCGGGTGGACCGTCCAGTGTGTACGCCGAGGGCGCGCCGGCCGTCGACCCGAAGCTGTTCGAGGCGGACGTGCCGGTGTTCGGGATCTGCTACGGCTTCCAGGGCATGGCGCAGGCGCTGGGCGGCACGGTCGAGCACACCGGGTCACGGGAGTTCGGTCGCACCGAGCTGACCGCCGACGGCGGCGCGCTCCACTCGGACCTCCCGACGCGGCACCCGGTGTGGATGTCCCACGGCGACTCGGTCACGGCGGCGCCGCCCGGGTTCACGGTGACCGGGTCGACGCCCGGCACCCCGGTCGCGGCGTTCGAGGACGTCGAACGCGGGTTCGCGGGTGTGCAGTACCACCCGGAGGTCGCGCACTCCCCGCACGGACAGGAGGTCCTGCGGCGGTTCCTGCACGACGTCGCCGGTCTGCGGCCGAGCTGGACGATCGCGTCGATCGTGGACGACCAGGTGGCGCGGATCCGCGCGCAGATCGGCGAGGGCCGGGCGATCTGCGGCCTGTCCGGTGGTGTCGACTCGGCGGTCGCGGCGGCACTGGTGCAGCGGGCCATCGGCGACCGCCTGACGTGTGTGTTCGTCGACCACGGGCTGCTGCGGTCCGGTGAGCGCGGCCAGGTGGAACGCGACTACGTCGCGGCGACGGGCGTCAAGCTGGTGACCATCGACGCCCGCGAGCGGTTCATGTCGGCGCTGAAGGACGTGACGGACCCCGAGCAGAAGCGGAAGATCATCGGCCGCGAGTTCATCCGGGTGTTCGAACAGGCCGAGCGCGACCTCAAGGCGCAGGGCGACTACCGCTACCTGGTGCAGGGCACGCTGTACCCGGACGTCGTCGAGTCCGGCGGCGGCTCAGGCGCGGCGAACATCAAGAGCCACCACAACGTCGGCGGACTGCCGGACGACCTGGCGTTCGAGCTGGTCGAGCCGCTGCGCGACCTGTTCAAGGACGAGGTCCGGCGGGTCGGCCTGGAGCTGGGCCTGCCGGAGACGATCGTGCACCGGCAGCCGTTCCCCGGTCCGGGCCTGGGCATCCGCATCATCGGCGCGGTCACCGCCGAGCGGCTGGAGACCCTGCGCTCGGCCGACGCCATCGCCCGCGAGGAGCTGACGGCGGCGGGGCTGGACCGCGACATCTGGCAGTGCCCGGTGGTCCTGCTCGCGGACGTGCACAGCGTCGGCGTCCAGGGCGACCTCCGGACCTACGGCCACCCCGTCGTACTGCGCCCGGTGTCCTCGGAGGACGCCATGACCGCCGACTGGACCCGCCTGCCCTACGACGTCCTCGAACGCATCTCGACCCGCATCACCAACGAGGTACCCGACGTGAACCGCGTCGTCCTCGACGTGACCTCCAAACCCCCAGGCACCATCGAGTGGGAGTAACCCCCTCGCGAGTCCCGCGTTCAAACACCGCGAGTCCCGCGTTCAGACACCGCGAGTCCCGCGTTCAGACATACCGAGTTGCGTTTCGTGCAGTTGCGTGTGCACGAAACCGCAGTTCGGTGTGTGCGAACGCGGGACTCGGTATGGGTGAACGCGGGACTCGCGAGGTGGGTCAGCGTTTGCGTAGGGACGAGGCCAGTAGGAGGACGCCCACGAGGAGTGCGCCGCCGGCCAGGAGCCAGGTCGGGTTGGGGATGCGGAACTTGCCGTCGGTGAGGACGTAGGCGGACACCAGCAGGGTGCCGATGCCGGCGATCAGGGTCAGGATGTCCGGGTACCGCTTCGTCTCGTTCTGGTCGCGGTCAGCCACGACGCACCTCCACATCACCAAGATCCGTCGACACGATCAGGTCGATCTCCACGCCGCCCACTCCGTCGGGGCCGAGGTCGGTGAACTGGTCGACCTGTGGGTCGACGCCGTCGCGCTGCCGGCCCAGGCAGTCGACGGTGCCCGCGTCGGCCGAGCACGTGATGGTCACGTCGGCATTCTTCGGCACCCGCACCTCCACGCTCCCGACGTCCGCGCGGACGTTGGTGACGACACTGCCGGACGCCGGCAGCCCGGTCAGGTCGAGGTTGATGCTGCCCACCGACCGCTCGTACATCGGCAGCACCGACGTGAGGCTCGTCGGGCTCTCGTTCAGCTCCCCGACCCCGTGGTACCCGTCGGGGCTGATCGTGGTCAGGCCCATCCCCACCACCGACAGCGGCACCGCCAGCGCGAGCAGCCCCCGGCCGGACCGCACGATCGCCCCGGCCACCAGGCCGAGCCCGACGATCGCCAGCACCACGCCCACGGCGTGCTGCGGGGTGATCCACCCGCCCGGGGCCCACGACGCGTTCGCCGCGAGTGCCAGGCCGGCCACGGTCACCAGCGCGATCCCCAGCGTCGCCGTGCCGACCTTCGGCTTGCGCCGCTTCGTCGGTGGCTCCGGTTCCTCCGGCTCCGGCGTCGCCGGCTCGGGCAGGTCCCACGCGAACGGGGCCGCGCCAAGCGGGTCCCACGCGGGCGGCGTCGTCCGCGGCTCCTCCTGCGGCACGTGCGCCCACGGATAGGGCGCGGGCGTGTCGACCGGCGGCCCGGACGGCGGCGTGAACGGCATGGTCGGCTGCGGCGCGGCCTGCGGCGCAGGCGGGTACACCGGCATCGTCGGCTGCGCCGTGGCCGGCGCTGCCTGCTCCGACGGGTTCACCGGCACGACATTCCCCCTTCTCTGGTGCAGCAGGAACAACAGCCCGCCCACCACGAGCAGGCCTGCCCAGCTCGAGAACTCCCCCGTGAACGCGCCGCTGAAGAACCACCCGCCCACCGGCACCATGATCAGACAGAGCAGCACGGTGAACCCGGACGAGGTCGAGCTGCGGCCCTTGCCGAACAGCGACTCGATGGGCGAGGCCTGGTCGTCCTGCTCGGGCAGGAACAGCCAGCCCAGCAGGTACGCCACGACGCCGGCGCCGCCGTAGATGGCGGCGACCACGAACCCCACCCGCACCAGCACCGGGTCGATCCGGTACCGGTTGGCGATGCCGGACGCCACACCCGCGATCTTGCGACCACGCCGCGGGCGCCGCGGACGGGTTGTCCAGAAGTCCCTGACCGTGTCCTCGATGCGCGTCGCGCCAGACTGTGTCCCACTCACGTCGAAGAGCATGCGCCGGCACCGGGGGACCGCACATCCGGGAAACACCCTGAGCCGATGCTTCCGGGTATTTCCCTGATGAGTACTCAGCGGGTAGATGTGACGATGTACCAGTGAGCGTCGAGACGCGAGAGCCGGTGGTCGAAGCGGACCTGGACAGGGTGCGGGACACAGCCGTCGACGAGGCCGAAGAGGTCAGGATGCGTCGCCGGCGGTCCGGTCGCGCCGTCGCGGGGGTCGCCGGTGGACTCGCGGACCACCTCGGCATTGCCGTGCTCTGGGTGCGGGTGGCGTTCGCGGTGCTCGCGGCGTTCGGCGGGGCCGGGGTGATGGCGTACGGCCTGCTCTGGGTGTTCGTCCCGCAGTCCCGCGTCGAGCGGAAGCAGCCGGAGGTCTCCAGCAAGGAGAGGCAGCAGGCCCGCGGCCTGCTCGCGCTGGGCATCGGCCTCGCGATCGCGGTCGGCTCGCTGTCGGGGCTGCTCAACGGCTGGGTCGCGAGCGGCATCGCCGTGACCCTCGTCGGCGCCGCGTTGGTCTGGCGGGAGGCGGACGAGCAGCAGCGCCGCCGCTGGAAGGGCTCCGGCGTCGTCGGCGCGGTCATCGGCCAGGGCGGTCGCTCGGCGGTGTTCCGCATCCTGACCGGCGCGGTGCTGGTCATGACCGGCATCGCGGTGTTCCTGGCCCGCAGCGTCAACCTGGACCAGGCGCAGTTCGCGCTTCTCGCGGTGATCGCGGCGCTGGGTGGCGTGGCCGTGCTGACCGTCCCGTTCTGGCTGCGGCTGGTCCGCGACCTCGGCGAGGAGCGCAAGGAGCTCATCCGCACCGCGGAACGTGCCGAGATCGCCGCCCACCTGCACGACTCCGTGCTGCAGACGCTCGCGCTCATCCAGAAGCAGGCCGAGGCGCCCCGCGAGGTGCTGCGCCTCGCGCGTGGTCAGGAGCGGCAGCTGCGTGGCTGGCTGTACGGGCCGTCCGGCTACGGCGGCGGCAAGCCCGAGGGGCAGGCCGACGCGCCGACCGCGGTGTCCGAGGCCATCGCCTGGGCATGCGGCGAGGTCGAGGACCAGTTCGCGATCAAGGTCCAGCACGTGGTGGTCGGCGACTGCCCGCTCGACGAGCGGCTCACCGGGCTGGTCTACGCGGCCCGCGAGGCGACCGTGAACGCGGCCAAGCACGCCGGGGTCGGCGAGGTCAGCGTGTACGCCGAGGTCGAGCCCGACTCGGTGGAGATCTTCGTGCGGGACCGGGGGAAGGGCTTCGACCCCGCGGCGGTGCCGGAGGACCGGCATGGCCTCGCGGACTCCATCCGGGGCAGGATGGAGCGCAACGGCGGCGAGCTGCGGCTGCGTACCGGACTCGGTGAGGGGACCGAGGTGCACCTGCGCATGCCGCGTGAGCCGGTCACGTCGAAGAAGGGGAACTGATGGCCGAGAAGCCCGTGAAGGTGTTCCTGGTGGACGACCACGGCCTGTTCCGGGCCGGGGTGCGGGCGGAGCTGGACTCCATCACCGACGAGGTCGAGGTGGTGGGTGAGGCCGGCACGGTCGGCGAGGCGGTCGCCGGCATCGGCCACAAGAAGCCGGACGTCGTGCTGCTCGACGTGCACATGCCCGACGGCGGCGGCGCGGAGGTGCTGCGCCGGGCCCGGCCGGACAACCCGGAGGTGGTGTTCCTCGCGCTGTCGGTCTCCGACGCGGCGGAGGATGTCATCGCGGTCATCCGCGCCGGCGCGCGCGGGTACGTCACCAAGACGATCTCCAGCCACGAGCTGGTCCGCGCGGTCGTGCGGGTGTCCGAGGGCGACGCGGTGTTCTCGCCGCGGCTGGCGGGGTTCGTGCTGGACGCGTTCGCGGACCGGCCGGGCGCCGCGCCGATCTCCGACCCCGAGCTGGACCTGCTGACGCCCCGTGAGCGCGACGTCCTGCGGCTGCTCGCGCGGGGTTACGCGTACAAGGAGATCGCGGCGGAGCTGTTCATCTCGGTGAAGACGGTCGAGACGCACGTGTCGAGTGTCCTGCGCAAGACACAGCTGTCGAACCGCTACGAGCTGTCCCGCTGGGCGTCGGACCGCCGGCTGGTCTGACGCGGAGCCCGCGCGCCGGTCCGTTGACTCTCACACGGTGTGAGGCCATAGACCTGGGTCGTCATGATGAACATCGGAGACTTCGCCAGGACCGGCCGCGTGACGGTCCGGATGCTGAGGCACTACGACGCCATCGGCCTGCTGCGGCCGGCCCGCGTGGACCCCTTCACGGGGTACCGCGGGTACGACGTGGCGCAGCTGTCCCGCCTGAACAGGATCGTCGCGCTGAAGGACCTGGGCTTCACGCTGGAGCAGGTCGCGTCGATCATCGACGAGAAGGTCGGGATCGACGAGCTGCGCGGCATGCTGCGGCTGCGGCGGGCCGAGCTGGCGAACCAGCTGGCAGCCGACCGGGCCAGGCTGGTGGCCATCGAGGCGAGGCTCCGTTCGATCGAGGTGGAGGGCGCCATGCCGACCAACGACGTGCAGGTCAAGAAGATCGACCCGATCCGGGTCGCCGAGGTGAGCGGAGTCGCCGCGAGCTTCGAGCCGGTGTCGGTCACCCCGGTGATCGGCCCGCTGTTCGACGAGCTGCGCCCGCGACTGGAGGCGGCCGGCGTGACACCGGCCGGCCCGGCCATCGCCTACTACGAGGACGCGCCGGAGGGCGGTGTGCTGGTGCACGCGTGCTTCCCGGTGCACGCGGCCGAGATCGAGGGCGTCGACGTGGTGGACCTGCCGGGCATCGAGCAGGCGGCCACGATCATGCACCACGGCGACATGGACAACGTGCTGTCGACCGTCCAGACGCTGGCCAGGTGGATCGAGGAGAACGGCCGGGTCTCGGCGGGCTACAACCGCGAGGTGACCCTGAAGTGGGCGCCGGACAAGTCGGAGTGGGTCACCGAGCTGCAGGAACCGCTGCGGTGACGGGTAGTGCCGGCGGCTCGATGGGCCGCCGGCGCACCCTGGTCAACGCGACCCCGCCGAGCACGACGACCATGCCGGCGATGACGTGCGGGGTGAGCGTCTCGTCCAGGAACAGCGCCCCGAGCAGCACGGACACGACCGGCAGCAGGTAACCGACGGTCGCCGCGCTGGTGGGACCCTCGTCGGTGATGATCCGGTAGTTGAGCGCGAAGGCCAGTCCGGTGCCGAAGACCCCGAGGACGGTCGTGGCCACCGCGGCGCCCCAGTGCAGGTGGATGGGCGTGAGGCCGTAGACGGGCACCGCCACGGCGGTGAGCCCGGTGGCCGCGATGATCTGCGCCGCCGAGAGCGCGATGGGTGCGACCCCGCGGCCGTCGCGCTCACCGCGCCGGGAGCTCCGCGGCGCGATGAACCGTCCGATGTACGCGAAGCTGACCGCGTACATGATGGCCGCGAGCAGGATGACGAGCGCGTCCCAGCTGGCGAACGAGACCTCCCACGGCGAGAAGATCAGCAGCGTGCCGGCGAACCCGAGGACGAGCCCGCCGACCTTGGTGGCGGGCAGGCCCCGCTCGGTCCGCAGCACGATCGCGATGACGAGCACCCAGAGGGGCGTGGTGGCGTTGAGCACACCGGCCACCCCGGAGTCGACACTGCGCTCCCCGAGGGCGAACAGGGTGAAGGGCACGGCGTTCCCGAAGAACGCGGCGACGGCGAGGTGTCCCCACAGCTTGTGGTCGCGCGGCAGCCGGTTCCGGCCGGCGTAACAGAGGATGACCAGCACGGACGCGCCGAGGACGAGGCGGATGAAGGTCATCTGGACGGGCGCGAAGCTGGCCAGGCCGATCTTGATCCAGAGAAAACTGGATCCCCAGAACAACGCCAGGAACCCCATGCGAACCAACGTCGCCCCACCACCGCGCATCACGTTCGCCACGGTGCCCCAGTGGACGTGGTAGCACAATCAAATAGTCCGACAAGGACCTGTTAGCGGAACTGAACGGTCCGCTAGCGGGACGTCTAGACCTTCTGGAAGTTGTCGATCAGCAGCTGGCCGTTCTGGGGGACCAGCATGATCACGTAGTTCTCGTTCGTGGTGGCGCCGGACTTGGTCTGGAACTGGAGGGACGTCGCCACCTGACCGTTCTGCGCGGTCGCCGAGGTGACCGTCACCGCCGCGATGGTGGCCCAGAAGTTCCGGTAGTTGTCCTGGCTGCCGGATCGGCTCTGCGCGCTGGGCGTCATGTACGCCCAGGCCGCGTCCGGGTTGCCGGGCAGCAGCCCGTAGTAGTCCCGCACGGCCTGCTCGTACTGCGCCGCCGACGCGCCGGCCTGCGTTTCGGTCGTGGTGGTCGTCGTCTCCGTGGTGGAGGTCGTCGGCGTGGTCTCCGGCGTCGTCGACGTCTCGGCGGCGGTCGTCGTCTTCGACGTCGTCGTCGCGCCGCCACCACCCTGGCTGTTGTTGTCGCCACTGCTCGACAGCAGGCTCGCGACCAGGATCCCCACGAGCGCGGCCGCCACGATGGCCAGCACGGTCAGCACGATCGACCGCACCCGGTCGTTCTTGCGGGGGGTGCGGCCCGGCGGCGCGGCCGGCATTGGCTCACGCACCGGCCCACTGGGGGTCGGCTCGGCGAAGGGGTGCACGTCCAACCGGGTCGTACCGCCCGGTGGCGACGGCGGTCCCCACGGCCGCTGCTGCGGCGACTGCATCGGCGGCGGCGTGTTCTGCCGGGGCAGCTGGTTGCCGGCGATCCGGTCGGTCGGCGCGGCCGCAGCGCTCAGCGCGCTGTTCACCGGCGCGGCGGGCTGCCGCCCCTCCGCCACCGCCAGCAGGTTGTCCCGCGTCGAGGCCAGCGAGGGGCGCTCGGACGGCTCCACCCGCAGCAGCTGCATCAGCAGCGCGGTCAGCGGGCCCGCCTGCCGCGGCGGGGTGATCTTGCCGGCCGCGACGGCGTACAGCAGTGCGAGGGTGTTCTCGCTCAACCCGAAGGGTGAGTGCCCCTCGACGGCCGTGTACAGCGTCGACCCGAGCGAGAAGACGTCCGCCGCTGGCTTGGGGTCCTCACCCTTCGCGACCTCCGGCGCCAGGTACGCGGGCGTGCCGGCCAGCATGCCGGTCGCGGTGACCGTGACGTCGCCGGTCGCGCGGGAGATGCCGAAGTCGGTGATCTTGACCGTGCCGTCGTCGCCGAGCAGCACGTTCGCCGGCTTGATGTCCCGGTGCACGATGCCCGCCGCGTGCGCCGCGACCAGCGCGGACGCCACCTGGGCGCCGATCCGCGCCGCCTCGGTGGGCGGGATGGTGCCCTGTTCGCTCAGCAGTCCCGCGAGACTCTTGGACGGCAGGTACTCCATGATCAGCCACGGGTCGCCGTCGTGTTCGGCGACGTCGTACACCGTGATGGCGTTGGGATGCGTCAGGCGAGCCGCGATCCGCCCTTCCCGCATGCATCTTCGCCGCGCCTCTTCCGCCTGCGCCGCGGACAGGCCGGGCTGCAGCAGCAGCTGCTTGACGGCCACCGTGCGGTGCAGGCGCTCGTCATGCGCCTGCCACACGATGCCCATCGCGCCGCTGCCGATCTGCCGGCCCAGCCGGTAGCGCCCGGCGACGAGCGCCCCCTCCGCCGTCATGCCATGTCCTCGGAGGCTCCCATTACTGGACGTCACCACCGGGGCGGGCGCCGTCGGAGGCACTGCTCGGCGGGACCGAGGACGGCGGCGGCTCGGTGGTCGTGGTGGTCGTCTTCGTGGTGGTCGTCTTCGTGGTCGTCGTCGTGGTGGTGGTCGTGGTCGTCGTGGTGGTGGTCGTGGTCTCTTCCTCCGACGTCTGCGACGGCGTCGTCGTCGGGGGAAGGGTCGTCGTCAGCGTGACCTCGCTCGTCGGCGAGTTCTCGGCCGGCTGGTTGTTGTTGTCGTCCGGCTTGTTCCTGTCCCGGGTGGACAGCAGGAACGCCACCGTCGCGAGCACGGCCACCAGCGCGAGCCCGGCGCCCACCACGATCGGCGCCCTGGACTTGCGGCGCGGCGGCGGTGCCGTCGGCCGGGGAGCCGGCCGCACGGCCCGCGTCCGGTCGTCCGCGCCGACCATCTGCGTGGCCTGGTCGTCGTAGTAGCCGTCGTCGTAGTCGTCGTAGTCGTCGATCAGCTCGGTCCGGCGGGTGCCGGCGGCCATCGGCAGCATGACGTCCGGCGTCTCGCCCACGGCGACCGCGTACAGCAGGTCCCGCGCGCGGGAGGTCGTCGGCCGCTGGTCCGGGTTGGCCGCCAGCATCGCGATCAGCACGTTGGTGAGTGGCCCGGACATCTGCGGCGGGTTGATCCGTCCGGCCGCCACCGCGTGCAGCAGCTGCAGCGTGTTCTCCGTCAGCCCGAACGGCGGCTCGCCCTCGACCGCCGCGTACAGGGTCGAGCCGAGCGAGAACACGTCCGACGCGGGCGTCGGCTCCTGGCCGACCGCGGACTCGGGGGCCAGGTAGGCCGGGGTGCCCGCGATCATGCCGGTCTTGGTGACGGTCACGTCGTCGGTCGCCCGCGAGATGCCGAAGTCGGTGATCTTCACCGTGCCGTCGTCGCCGAGCAGGATGTTGCCCGGCTTGATGTCCCGGTGCACGATGCCCGCCGCGTGCGCGGCGGCCAGCGCCGCCGCCGACTGGGCGCCGATCCGCGCCACCTCACGCGGCGGCAGCGATCCCTGCTCGGCCATGACCATGGCCAGGCTCTTGGACGGCAGGTACTCCATGATCAGGCACGGCGCGCCGTCCTCGTCGACCACGTCGAACACGGAGATCGCGTTGGGGTGCTGCAGTCGGGCGGCGATGCGGCCTTCTCGCATACATCTCGCCACGGCCTCGGCCTGCTCCTCCGGCGGAAGGCCGGGCTGGAGCAGGAGGCGCTTGACGGCAACGGTGCGATTCAGTCGCTCGTCGTGCGCCGTCCAGACCACACCCATCGCACCGGTTCCGATGCGGTGGACAAGGCGGTACCGGCCGGCGACCAGGCGACCTCCATCGGTCATCGCGCCGAGTCCCCCTCTACCTGCAGGTGAGCGGTGATCATCCCGACTCCAGGGGTCAATTTGGGAACGGCTGACTGGCCCCAACGTTGCCAACTGGCACCAGGCTAGGCGTTCACGCTGCGCACACGGACGGGGACCATACCGTGCGCGTGGCGGCCGGCTTGGTAATGCTGACGACGAAAACAGGGGGTACCGCAGGTTACCGGCTCAGTTGCGTTGCGCTGACAGCAGCTGTACCCCGACGATCCGCCGGGGGCTGCGAGCCACGGTGAGCAGTTGCTGGACGCGCAGGGTGCCGCCGTCGTCGAGCCGCATACGCACGGTGGCGAGCACCCCGTCGGCCTGCTGGGCGACGTCCACGGAGTCGATCGCGGCGACGGTCGACCAGGACGAGAGGAACTCGGTGAGGTCCGCGTTCAGCAGGTCCGGCGAGAGCAGCTCGAACGCCGAGGCCGGGGACTCGGGCAGGTTCTCGTAGAACTCGCGAACCAGCTCCATGTCGTTCGCCGGGCCGACCGTCATCGCACTGCCGCTGGCCGTCGTGCCGGTGTCGGCACCCGGCGTGGCCGGCGGCGTACTGGGCACCGGGGTTTCCTCGACCGCCGTGGGCGTGCTCGGCGCGGGGGCCGGGAACCGCGGCAGGGAGGTGTCCAGCCTGTCGGGCAGCAGGGCCTGCTCGCCGGTGATCTGCAGCGACGGTCTCAGCCCCTGCCCGGGGTCGCGCCGCTGCTGGGCGATCACCGAGGCGATCGTCACCGCGCCGCACAGCACCGCGCCGGCCACGCCGAGGGTCGCCAGCTTGGCCAGCTGGGCGCCCCTGGTGGGCGCACGGCGGTGCGCGGCCTGGACGATCGCCGGAATGATGTCCGTGACCTGGTCGCCCGGCGCGTCCTCCGTGGGAGTGCTCTCGGTACAGCGCGTTGGTGACGTCTGTCTGGTGAGCAGCTCCGTGACGGTGACCGAGCCGGCGCGCGTATGGCGCCGCCCGGTCGCGAGACGGTCCACTGTGTGATGGCCTCCGTGCGTAGCGTTAGTTAGCCACTCATACTCCCGTTGTTCCGGAGGCGGTAGTCAATCCGAGTGGATCACCCGAACGGGCAAATCTCGTTCAGGCATCTTCACTCGAATGGAGTATGACGTGGATCACTGTGCGACGGAGTCATCCGTGATCTTGGGATTGCCGCCCCAGGTGTAGGTCAGGCGGCGGTGCTCGACCGTTTCCGAGCCGTCCGCGCGGACGATCCTGACGGTCGACGTCGTGATCGCCAGGTTCCGGTCGATGACGATGTCCTGGACCTCGATCCGCCTGACGTTCCCGTAACGGGCCCTGATGCCCTCGACGCCCTCGGCGGCCATGCCGCCGGCGGTCATGGCGTGCGCCGCCTCGGGGTTGTCGGTGACCAGCCGGAAGTACGCCTCGGTGCGGTCGCCCATGGCCTGCGGGTCGGTCGGTGTGATCGGCGCCGGGCCGACGGTGGTGCGGGTGGGCCCGCTCAGCGTGGTGTTGCTGGGTGGACCGGCGTCGGTGTGGACGTCCGGAGCCGCGCCCGCGGTGGTGTCGACGGGGACGACGTCCTGCGGCGGCGGGACCCGCTGGCTGGCGGGTCCGGGGCCGGCGGCGGGTGAGCGGCCGTGGCTGGACGGGGCGGGCTTGCCGCTGAGGGGGGCCTCGGTGACGGGTTTGTTGTCGGGCAGCTTCTCGAGGGTGATCGGGCCCGTCGGGTACTCGGGGAGGGCGTCGATGACCGTGTTGTCGCTGACGGGGCGCCCGATGAGCTCGGCGGCGGCGAAGGCGAGCCCGAGGACGACGGCGGCGGAGGTGCCGACGGCGAACCACGCGGCGCGACGCCAGCTGCGGGGCGGTGTGACGGAGGCGGGGACGTTGCCCAGGTCGAACTTCCGCAGCCCGGTGGCCTGCGTGTCGGGGAGGGCGTGGAGTACGGCGTCGTTCCTGGCCCGCCCCGTGGGGGCGGCGCCGCCCATGTCGGTGGAGATCGACTTCCGTGGGGGCGGGATGGCCTGCCGGGCCCGCGGCAGGGCGACTCGGTGTTCCTCCTCGGACGCTGGGGGCTCTTCCGTGGGCCAGACGGGCTCGTCCGCCCCGGGGTCCGTCGACCGTGACCCCGTCCGGCGCGGGCATGCCGAACCATGCCTGTCGTGACCGGACCGCGTCGGCCCGGCACTCGTGCCGCCCGGCCACACCGGTCCGCCGCGTACCCGTCGCGGCGCGTCCTGGTCGTGTTCTCGCCGGCCGGCCCGCGCGGTGTCGGAAGGCGCCTGCTCGGTCCACTGCTGCCGACCGGGCCAGGCCCAGTCGATGTCCGCCGCCCGCCTGGCCGCCGGGACCAGGTCCTCGTCCGGCCACCCGGGCCGCCGCGTCAACACCTCACTGACCGGCGGCGGGCTGTCTCGGGGCCGTCGCACCGGCACCGCCGCCTCCCACCCTGCGTGGGCCGGCTCGGTATCCGTGGGGCGCACCGTCGGCGTCCACGCCGCACCGGTCGCACCATGCCGATGCCGTCCGTTACGTTGCTGGTACCAGCCCCCGATTGTCATCGCTCTGAGACTCCCACCCTCCGGTCGATGTCGCCACGCGACGGACCGGTTGCGGGATCTAACGGCTTGTGTCGACGACCTGGAAGCTCTCCGCGAGCCGCCCCTCACCCAGCCCGAACCGGGTGGCGGTGCCCGCCAGCCCCTGCCGCAGCAACCCTTCGATCTCCGCCGAGCTCGCGCCGGCCTGCGAGGCGTGCGACCGCAGCGCGGCCATCTTCCTGTCGAACGCGTCCGTCACGTCCACGGCGTGGTTGCGCAGCCCCGCCGGCCCGTCGGCCAGCCACAGCTCACGCACGGTCCACGGCTCGAGCCCCTCCTCGGCGAGCAGCGACCGGTGCGCATGGGGGTTGCGGGAGTCCGGGTACACCGCGGCGAACGTGGCCTCGCCGACCGCGCGGTGGTCCGGGTGGGTGGTGGGCACGAAGTCCCAGTTGATCTCCGGTGACCAGGTGAGCACCCGATCGGGGCGCACGCGGCGGATCACCCGGGTGATGTCCCGGCGTAGCTCCAGGGACGGCGTGACCGCCCCGTCCGGGTATCCCAGAAAGGTGACGTCCTGGACGCCGACGTGAGCGGCGGCCGCCCGCTGCTCGGCCTCGCGCACCGCGCCCATGCCCGGCGAGCCGTCACCACTGGCCTCGCCGGACGTGCAGACGCAGTAGGACACCTCGATCCCGGCCGCCGTCCACACCGCGACCGTGCCCGCGGCGCCGAAGTCGACGTCGTCGGGGTGGGCCGTGACCACCAGAGCTGACCGAACGGAACTCACTCAGGCAGCGTATTTGGTTGCCCACCGTTTTGGTTGCCCACCGTTCGACCGGGCGAGTGCACATGTCACCTCATGGTGTGACACGTGCACACACTCCGCTGTCTACTCACCGGTGCGGTAGCGCTTCTGCGTCGACTCCAGCGCCTTCACCGCGGTGCCGCCGGAGCCGGCGGCGACGAGGATCGCCAGGAAGTCGGCGAACCCCGAACCGTTGGTCAGCAGCAGCGCGAGCAGGCCGCCCGCGGTCGTGACGCCGGCGATCACCCACCGGCTGCGCACGTACTGGGCGATCGGCGCGCCGCCCGCGCGCTTGTTGGCGGCCGAGTTGAGCATCGCGAGGTAGCCGGCGTGCCCGAGTGCCGCCAGCAGCGCGACGACGGCGGCAAGGACGGCGATCAGGTTGAGGACCATGACTCCAGTGTGCCTGCCTTTCTGTCTGCCGGGGATCGGTGAGAACCCTGAGAACCCCGAACGGTTACCTCCCGAGCTTGCCGCGACCCAGCTCCAGCAGCGCCATGGCGATCTTGCGACCCTCCGCGCCGAGGTCCCGGTAGCGGGCCAGCACGTCCATCTCGCGGTTGACCACGATCCGGGGTCCGCCGGCGGCCATCCGGGCCGCGCCGATCGTCTGCGACACCTCCGCGCGGCGTTTCACCAGCCGCACTATCTCGGCGTCGAGCCAGTCGATCTCCTTGCGCAGCTCGTCGATCTCCGTGTCGGCGGTCTTCTCGTCCTTGGCGGTGGGGGGCATGACGTCTCCTCGGTCTGAGGTCTGTGGAGTTCTTCGGCCCCGTGCGAAAAGCCCCGGGTCGTCAGACTCCGGGGCTTCGTTGGACGTTCGCGCGCTACGCGACAACGGGAGCCGGAGTCCGGATCCCGTAGAAAAACTCGAAGTGGCGGTCGCGCACGCCATCGATTCTGGCATTGCGTGGCGGAGCCTGTCCACCCGGCCTGTCCTCCCACTCGCTGTCGGACCCTCCCGGTAACGTGGACCTACAATGAGCACTCTGTTCGAATTGCCAGCCCAGACGTCCCCTGCGCCCCGCCGCAAGGCCGGGGCGCTGCTGCTCGACGGCCTCAACGACCAGCAGAGCCGCGCGGTCCAGCACGCCGGCTCGCCGCTGCTCGTCGTCGCAGGCGCCGGCTCGGGCAAGACGCGGGTGCTGACCAGGCGAATCGCGTACCTGCTGGCCGAGCGGGACGTGCACCCCGGCCAGATCATGGCCATCACGTTCACCAACAAGGCCGCCGCCGAGATGCGTGAGCGCGTGGTCGAGCTGGTGGGTAGGCGCGCCAACGTGATGTGGGTGTCGACGTTCCACTCGATGTGCGTGCGGATCATGCGTCGCGACGCCCAGACGCTGGGCATGAAGTCGAGCTTCTCCGTGTACGACGCGGACGACACCCGCCGGCTGATCACTCTGGTGTCCCGGGACCTGGACATCGACCCCAAGCGGTACACCGCACGCGGGCTCGCGTCGGCCATCTCGAACCTGAAGAACGAGCTGGTCGGTCCCGAGGAGGCGACGGCCAGGGCCACCAACGACTTCGAGCGCCGCACGGCCGAGGTGTACGTCGAGTACCAGCGCAGGCTCACCCAGGGCAACGCGTTCGACTTCGACGACCTGATCATGCGCACGGTCGAGCTGCTGCAGACGTTCCCGGACGTCGCCGAGTACTACCGCCGCCGCTTCCGGCACGTGCTGGTCGACGAGTACCAGGACACCACCCACGCGCAGTACACGCTGGTCCGCGAACTGGTCGGCACGGGCGAGAACGGGATCGAGCCGGGCGAGCTGTGCGTGGTCGGCGACGCGGACCAGTCGATCTACGCCTTCCGCGGCGCGACGATCCGCAACATCGTGGAGTTCGAGCGGGACTACCCGCAGGCCACCACGATCATGCTGGAGCAGAACTACCGCTCGACGCAGACGATCCTGTCCGCCGCCAACGCGGTGATCTCCCGCAACCCCAACCGGCGTGACAAGCGGCTGTGGACCGCGCTCGGCGACGGGGAGAAGATCGTCGGCTACGTCGGCGACAACGACCACGACGAGGCCGCGTTCGTGGCGGGCGAGATCGACCGGCTGATGGACGCGGGCGAGGTCAAGTACAGCGACATCGCCGTGTTCTACCGGACCAACAA
The DNA here is from genome assembly GCF_035634895.1 of Actinophytocola sp. Classification (GTDB taxonomy): domain Bacteria; phylum Actinomycetota; class Actinomycetes; order Mycobacteriales; family Pseudonocardiaceae; genus Actinophytocola. Next base: position 58,522 of record NZ_DASQCC010000247.1, read on the forward strand.
CCAGTCCCGTGTGTTCGAGGAGATCTTCGTGCGCATGGGACTGCCGTACCGGGTGGTCGGCGGGGTCCGGTTCTACGAGCGGCGCGAGGTGCGGGACGCCCTCGCCTACCTTCGGGTGCTCGCGAACCCGGACGACACGGTGAGCCTGCGCCGGATCCTGAACGTGCCGAAGCGCGGCATCGGCGACCGCGCCGAGGCATGCGTGTCCACGCATGCCGACAAGGAGCGCGTCTCGTTCAGCACGGCGCTGCGCGATGCCGTCGAGGACCGGGTACCGATGCTCAACGCGCGGTCCCGCAACGCGATCGTGGGCTTCGTGGAGCTGCTGGACGACCTGCGCGGCCTGGTCACCGACGGGCACGAGGTCGCGGAGATCCTCGAGGCGGTCCTGGACCGCACGGGGTACCGAGCCGAGCTGGAGGCGTCCGACGACCCGCAGGACGCGACCCGGGTGGACAACCTGAACGAGCTGGTCACGGTGGCCCGCGAGTTCGCCAACGAGCCGGTGCCCGATCCCGACGACGACGCCGCGGCCGACGACGCCGTGGTGGAGCCGGGCTCGCTCGCCGCGTTCCTGGAGCGCGTGTCGCTGGTGGCGGACGCGGACCAGATCCCGGACGGGGACGAGGAGAACGCGACCGGGGTCGTCACGCTGATGACGTTGCACACCGCGAAGGGCCTCGAGTACCCGGTCGTGTTCTGCACCGGCTGGGAGGACGGCATCTTCCCGCACATGCGTGCGCTCGGGGACCCGACGGAGCTGGCGGAGGAACGCCGGCTGGCGTACGTGGGCATCACGCGTGCCCAGCGGCACCTGTACCTGTCGCGGGCGATCGTCCGGTCGGCATGGGGCCAGCCGATGACCAACCCGCCCTCCCGCTTCCTGGACGAGATCCCGGCGGAGCTGATCGACTGGCGCCGGGTCCAGCCGGAGCGCTCGGCACCGTCCGCCCCGACCTCGACGTGGAACCGCCGCTCGTCGGCGTCGTCCACGTCCACGTTCGGCCCGGCGAAGGGCTGGAAGGACACGCCCGCGCTGTCCCTTGACGTGGGCGACCGGGTCAACCACGACAAGTACGGCCTTGGCACGGTGGTCGCGACCGACGGTGTCGGTCCCCGCGCCACGGCCACGATCGACTTCGGCACCGCGGGCACGATCCGGCTGATGCTGATCGGCAGTGTGCCCATCCAGAAGCTCTGACGAGGGGCGAGCTGAGCTCGCCCCTCGCGTCTACCTCGTCCCACTTTCGGGTGACTTCTCACCGCTGTCGTCGAACGCATGCTCGAAACTGTCGGTGCCATCCGATCTACTGCTCTCCGTCGGGACCACACGGGTCCCACGGAGAGACAGGGGTCCCAGATGTGGACGAGGTGCTCTACGGGGTACTCGCCGAGAACATCGGCAGCTACCTGGACCGTGTCCAGCGCTTGGCGGCTCATTCGGAGGAGTTGCGGCGGCTGGTGGCGGCCTGGCGGGCGTTGCTCGACCTACACCGGCCGTCCGGCCGCAGAGGCCGGTGCGAGGGTTGTACGCGCTCTCACCAACGCCGCACGTCGATGTGTGACGTCTGGCGGGTGGCGAACGCGTTCTTCATCCACGCCTGAGGGAGCCTGTCCGGCCGGCCTCTGGTTCGATCCGCTCGGCTCGCCGGATTCGTTCGGCGAGCCGGGTTCGTTCGGCGAGCCGGGTTCGTTCAGCTCGCCAGGTTCGTTCGTCTCCCCGGATCCGCTCGGCGCGCTGGGTTCGCTGGGTTCGTTCGGCTCAGAGGACGACACCGTGGTCGATGAGCCACGGCCGCGGGTTGATCTTGCGGTGGTCGCCCGGCTCCCAGACCTCGAAGTGGAGGTGCGGGCCGGTGGACTGGCCGCGGTTGCCCGTGCGCGCGATCTGCTCGCCGGCCTTGACGCGCTCGCCCTCGCGGACGGAGAAGTCCTGCATGTGGCCGTAGACGGTGATGGTGCCGTCCTCGTGCTGGATGCGGACCCAGAGGCCGAAGCCGCTCGCGGGCCCGGCCTCGATGACCACGCCGTCGGCGGCCGCGTAGATCGGCGTGCCGATGGGGGCGGCGAAGTCGAGGCCGTAGTGGGTGGTGCCCCAGCGGGCGCCGAACCCGGAGGTGACGGTGCCCGACGACGGTCGGACGAACCTCGGCCGCTCACGCTCGGCCTTCTGGGCCGCGGCGGCGTCGGCACGCGCCTGCACGATCTGGTTCGTGGAGGCGATCTGCTGCACTTCGGGTGCGGTGACGATCGGCTTGGCCACCGCCAGCACCTCTGGCGCGGCGGCTGAGGCGGAGCCCCCGACACCGAACGCGGCGGAGGCGTTCTTGGCGTCGGCGAGCGGAGCGATGTCGTCGGAAGCGGACGGACCGTTCTTCAGCGCCTGACCAGCGGTCGCGGCAGCGAACGCGCCAAGCGCGACGGCGGCGACCACGACCCGACCGCGAAGCTGGGAGGAGGGTGGCGAGACCACCCGGTGCTGCGCCATCCGAATCCGAGCTGAGCTGTTGCGTGCAGCCAGCGTCTCCTCGAGCGCGTCGTACTCCCGTATATCGCCGCCGGGGGAGCGGTGTCGAGACAAGTCCTGCCCTTCCGTCTTCGGGGAGTCCGGGCTCGACGTACGCCTGGCTCGTTGGGGCCGAGCTGTCGGCGTGGGCACCGGGCGGGGGATCCCGGCTGGACGGAAACCTGGTGGTTGCCGTCCGACCCAATTCGTGACCGGACCGTGACAACGGACCGGGGGACGATAACGAAAGGGCGCCGCTTAGGGCAACTTCTGTCAATCGGGTCCGCCAAACGAGTGGCGCCAAAACTGTCCGTAACCAGCAAAAATAACCAAGAGTAATACGTAGGTCACTTAGTCAGTGTGACCCAAGTTACTTACTCGCGAGGAACGTTCGACCATTTGCCGACCCCCAACGACACCCCAACAACCCCCAAAAGGAGGCCGACCCGAGACCAAACACAACCCCGGGCCGACCAAGCCCCACAACTGAACAATCCCAAGCCACCCAGCCGCGAAAGGCCGGCCAGGCCGGGCCAGCCAGGTCGGGTCAGTCAGGCCGGGCCGGGCCAGCCAGGTCGGGCAGAGCGGGCCAGACCGGGCAGAGCGGGCAAGGCCCAGCGAACCCGCGTCGCTCCACCCGCCTTGGCCGCCGCTGCCGAGCCGGCTGTGGTTGCCGAGCCGGTCGTGGTTGCCGAGCCGGTCGTGGTTGCCGAGCCGGCCGCGGTTGCCCAGCCGGCCGCGGTTGCCCAGCCGGCCGCGGTCGGTGGGATGGTCGTGCGCGCTGCGCGTCACACCGGCTTCTGGCAATGCCATGCGCGGATGGCCAGTTCGAGCGGACCAACGGTCGTCGCGCCCCGTCCAGCCAGGCACGACACGTCAACGCGTGGCCGGCGACCCCGCGGCGGGGTCGTGCCGGCCTGCCGGCGGCGACGCGCCGCGTGGTCGGGACACAGCGGCCGCGCCATGTGTCGGTGTCGGCGCCTTGCTAGCGTTCCCCCCAATGACTGCGCGGACTCCATCGTCGCTTGGTCCGTCGGATGGACGGCGGCGCGGCGCACAACCCGACGACAAGAAGCCTGGCAGGGAGCCCGGTACCGGCACCGCCACCAACCCGGACAAGAGTCGCCCGGCGCGGCTCGGCTTCGCTGCCAGCCCTCTGCGGCTGTGGCTCGCTCTCCTGCTCTCCGTCGCCGGCGCCGTTCTCGCCTACCTCGGGGTCAGGCAGGGACTCGTCGTCGACGGGCCGCCGCCCGCCTTCCACAGTGGCGTGCTCCTCCTGGTTCTCGCCGCCGCGCCGCCGGTCCTCGCGATCCTCGGGGTGATCTTCGGCCGGGCCCCCACCGCCGCCGGGATTCTCGCCGGCGCCGGGCTGCTCGCTCCCGGCCTCGCACTCGTCGACGCCCAGGTCCTCGCCGACGCGCTCGCGGTCTCCCGTCCGGAGTTCTTCGTCCCCACCTCGCTGGCGGCCCTCACCGCGGCTCCCGGTGCCTACCTTCTCCTCGCCGGCCACGTCGCCGCCGGCGTCGCCGGTCTGCTCGCCGCCGGCCGCGCCGGTGCCGGACCCGACTCGGACTACTACGCCGCGCTCGACGCCGGTCTCGACACCTCCGGGCGTGGCCGGGCCATCGGCTGGGCCCTCGCGGCCGGCTGCGTCAGCGTCGTCGGGCTCGTCTTTCCGCCCTTCGCGTCCGACAACGCCTTCATCGTCGCCCAGGACCTCATCGCCAGCCCGGACCTCGTCAGGTACGGCGGCCTGCTGATCGTCATCACGGTCCTGATCGGCGCCGTCGCCGCCGCCGTCAACCCGCGGCCGCCGCTCGCCAGGGGCATGGCGCTCGGCCTCTTCCTCGCACTCGCCTGGCTGGTCGTGCCTCAGCTCGCGGCCGTCGCCAGGGTCGACTGGCTGCACCTCGAACCCTGGCCGCTCTTCGCCATCATCCCGATCGGGCTCCTCGCCGCCGTGCTGTTCTTCGTCGGCGACGACAGCCGGGACACCGAGCAGAAGGACGTGCAGCTCAGCGGCAGCCCGCTGCTCACCGGCATCCTCGGCGTCCTCACCGGCGTCGCCGCGATCCTGGGCGCCTCCGCCTCGCTCGTGGTCGCCGACGTCGACCAGCCCGAGAGCTTCGCCAACCGCCAGCTCCTGCCCGCCGGCATCCTGATCGTCCTGCTCAGCGTCGGCCTCTTCACCCGCTGGGCGTTCGCGATCCGGCCCGCCTTCGTCGTCGCGCTCGCGGCCGTGCCGCTCGTCGGGCTCGGCGCACTCGACACCGCCTTCACGGCCACCTCCGCCGGCAACGTCATGCCCGGCATCGCGGTCACCACCGTCGAGACCCGGGTCGGCGCGGCCGTGTGGTTCATCATCGCCGCGTTCGTGCTCGCCGCCGCCGGGGCCGTCGGGGCCGCGATCACCGGTGGTGCGGAGCGGGACGACGTCGACCGCAGCAAGCGCGACCTGCACCTTCGCTACGGCATCCCCGCCGCCGGCGGCGTCCTGTTGGCGATCGGCGCGTTCACCTCGCCGATGATCAAGGCCCCCGGCTACACCCCGCCCGGCATCTGGACCGACTTCCGGCTCGCCTCCTGGGGGCTGCTGATCGGGTTGCTGGTCGTCGTCGGAGCCGCCGTCGTGGCCGCGCTCGCCCGGCCCGTCCGCGCCGCCGGGCTGCTCGCCGGCGCCGCGGTCGTCGCCGGGATCCACCTGCTCGAACTGCCGCTGACCGGTGACCGGGTGGCCGGCGCGCAGGCGGGCGGTGGCAC
>NZ_DASQCC010000248.1:0-5964 GCF_035634895.1 Actinophytocola sp.
CTCGTCGTTCAGCTTGTTGCTGTACCCGTGTTCAGCCGACTCGGCCTGCGCGTCGCCGTAGATCTTGTCGACGTCACCCTGCTGGTAGTCACCGGGATCCAGCTTGTACTTCTTGTAGTAGTCGCGAACCTCGGGCGGCAGGCGGTCCTCGTTGACATAGAACGGGCCCTGGTCGTAGCCGCCGCCCTCGTAGCCGTTGTAGGAGGCCGCGTACCCCTCCTCGCGGAGGTACGCCGCGTAGAGGTGTTCCTTGGTGTCGGCGTCCACGTACGGATCGTCGAGGAGCTTCTTGACCTCAGCCCACGACCTGCTCATCGTTCACCCCTTGCCTGCGATCCCACTAAGCGAAGCACGATGGCACCGGCCGTGCCATCCCGGTCGACCGAGGTGGCCACCGCGAGCCGGCCCCTGGCCGTCGGGTCCGTCTCGGCGTGGGCCAGCAGCGACGCGAGCCCGAAGGCACCGCTCACCGCGCCCGTGTCGCCGATGAGCCGACCCGGACGCAGGACTGTGCCGACCTGGTGTCCCAACACCTCGCCTATCGCGTCGTCTTCCACTTCGGACAGTTGCGCGTCGGCGGCCGAGAGCGCGAGCCCCCACACCTCGTCCGCCTCGGGCACGACGTGCCGCAGACTCGTCGCCAGCGCCTGGCCGGGCGCACCGTCCGAGAACCTCGTGTCCGACGCTACGACCTCCGCGAGCGCCGCTCGGTTCCCCGACTCCGCGGTTTGCAAAAAGAACAGCACACAGCCCTCACCCAGTGTCTGCCCGTGTTCCAGCAGCTCACGGGCACCGCTGTGCTCCTCGACCGCGCCCGCGAACACGCCGTTCGCGCGACCGGTGCGCAGGAGCAGCGACGTGTACCGCAGCACCGCCGCCGCCGAGTTCCTGCCCGCGGCGACCGTGCTGTTCGGGCCGGTCAGCCCGTGCCACATGGCGCACTGGGCGGCCGCCGAGTTCATCAGCGCGAAGGGCATCTGCGCCGGGTTGACGAAGTACGGCCTGCGGCGGGTGAGCGAGTCGCGGGTGAACTCGAACTGCGTGCGGTTCGAGCCGCTGGTCGTGCCGAGCACGACGCCGGTCCTCGGGTTCGACGCCACCGAGCCGTGCTCGTCGCGTTGCAGCGCGCGCATGGTCGCGACGGCGAGCGCGCTCGCGCGGTCCATGGAGCCGGTGCCCTTGCGGCCCAACTGCTCGACGATGTCGAAGTCCGGCACGACATGGGCCTCCGCCCGCGCCCATTCGTCCTTTGTGGACACCGGCGTCGCCGGCGCACCACCGCGGACCCCGTCGGCGAACGCGAGCCTGCCGTGCCCGTACGGGGAGAACGCCGACCATGCCGAGATCCGGATGCTCATTCGTGCCGTCCGAACAGGACGACCGAGTTGTCGCCGCCGAACGCGAGGGCGTTGTTCTGCACGATCCGCAGGTCGGCGTCGACGGAGGAGTTGGGCACGCAGTCGATCCCGCACGCCGGGTCGGTCTTGACGTGGTTGATCGTGGGCGGGATGAAGCCCTCGGCGATGGCGAGCGCGCACGCGATGGCCGACAGCGCACTGGCCGCGCCCATGGTGTGGCCCAGCATGGACTTCACGGAGACCGTCCGTGGCGGGCCACTGGCGACCTCGCCGAAGACACTGTGGATGGCGCCGCACTCGGTGGCGTCGTTGGCCTTCGTGCCGGTGCCGTGTGCGGAGATCAGGTCCACCTGGTCCGGCGTGACCCCGGCGTCGTCGAGCGCGAGCCGCATGCACGCGGCGACACTGTCCTGGTCGGGCGCCACCGGATGGCTGGCGTCGCAGTTGAGGCCGTAGCCGAGGACCTCGGCGTAGATCCGGGCACCGCGGGCCCTCGCCCTGTCCAGTGGTTCCAGCACGAGGACGCCCGCGCCCTCGCCGGTGAGGATGCCCTGCCGGTCGACGTCGAAGGGGCGGCAGCGTTCGGGGTCGACCGCACCGAGCCGGTAGAAGCCGGTGAACGTCATGCGGCACATGGCGTCCGCGCCACCGCAGAGTGCCACGTCGACGTCGCCGGACGCGATGGCGTCGAAGCCGTTGCCGATCGCGTAGTTGCCGGCGGCACAGGCGGTCGCGACGGTCGAGATGTCCACATCGGACAGACCGAGCTCGCGTGCGACGGCCACCGGCAGCGTCCCGGCCGGCACCCGGCGCGGCAGCTCGGCGGGTACCCCCCTGTCCCGCACGATGTTCTCGGCGATCCGCTCGCCGGCGTCGCCGCCGCCGTCGGTGGTGCCGAGACAGACCATGGCACGGCCGGTGCCGGTGCCGGAGATCCCCGCGTCCGCCATCGCCATCCGCGCCGCGGCGACGGAGAACTGGGCCGCGCGGCCGAGGTCTTCCGGTGGCTGCGCGGTGATCCAGCGCGCCGGCTCGAACCCGACGACCTCACAGCCCACGTTGTGCGCGAAACCCTCGGTGTCGAACACGCTGATCGGGCGCGCGCCACTGCGCCCGGCCCGCAGCCCGGCCGCGTACTCGGCGACGCCGGTGCCGATGCTCGACACCACGCCGAGCCCGGTGACGGCGACGCGGTTCCGTGTCCGATCAGTCGATTCGCTCATCCGCTCAGGACGCCGGCTTCCCTCCCGCGCGCGGCGGCCCAGGGCTCGTACCTCGCAGGGCCTCCGTGCTCGTCGGTCCAGACGGCGCCCGCTCCTTCGCTCTCGCTCCTACTTGTCCAAGGCCTCGCTCAGCACGGCGTACACACCGTCGAGGTCGACCAGGCGCTCGAACTGGCCGGGGTCGACCTCGACGTCGAACTCGATCTCCAGGTTGGCGAGCAGCTCGATCAGCTTCATCGAGTCCGCGCCGAGCTTGTCGATGAAGCCGTCGGTCGGGCCGACCTCGTCCTCGTCGACCTCGAGCACCCGGGCGACGACGGCCTTGATCTCGCCGGCCCGCTCCGCGACCTGCGCGTTCACCGGTTCTGCATCCAGCTGGACTGGTTGGAGAAGTCGTCCTCGTCGTCCAGCTCCTGGCGCGGCGCCGGCCGTCGTGGCGCCCGTGGCGGGGCGGGCGGAGCCGGCGTGGCCGGCGCCGGCGGCGCCTCGGGCTCGGGTGGGGGCGGCGGCGCCGACCCGAGCGGCGACTCGTCGTCCTCCAGGGTGCCGATGCCACCGGGCGGGGTGTCGGCCGCGCGCTGGGTCGGCTGGAAGTCGTACGGGTTCTTCGACGGGTCCTCGTCATCGAAGCCGAAGCCCATGACGTAGTCCTTGTCCCGCTCGGTCTTCTCCGTCGCCCAGCCGCCGGCCTGCTTGCGGCGCCGGCCCAGCTCGCCCATGTGCTTGGCGACCTGCTCCATCACCGGGCCCTGCTTCTTGAACGCGTCGAGCGCGGCCTCGCGCCGCTGCAGGAAGTTGCGGTCACGCAGCGCGCGCCGGTCGGCCATCTCCCGCTGGACCTGCGCCATCTTCGCCCGCGCCGCGGCGGCCACGTCAAAAGCGCCCATCAGTTTCCCCTCATCTGGTTACCGCTCGCCGCCGAACGCGCCGCGAAGGCGCGGATCGACGGGCTCGTCGAACAGGTCGCCGGTGGTGCGCCACTGCGTGGCGCCGCGCCCGGTGTCGCCGGAGCCGCCACCACCGCCGGGTGCGCCACCCAGCATCGGCATGCCCGCGCCGGCCATGCCCGGCTGCGGCTGGCCGTGCTGCCCGCCATGGTCGCCATGGTCGCCATGGTCGTCGTCGCCCGAGCCGTCCGGCGCACTCGCCAGGCTAGCCTCCCCGCTCTCCCGGTCCATGTACGGCGACGAGTGGTGGTCCGGCGCGCCGAACGAGCCGGCCGCGCCACCCGGGTGGTGCTCGTCGCCCGCGGTCACGCCGGCCGCGGCGGCCGAGGTGCTGTACGAGTGCTGGTTCGGCGACTCGCCGAAGGCCGGCTGCGTGCCGAACTGGTGCTGGGCGGGCTGGAGGTTCCCGCCGTGCTGGCCGTGGTCCGGCATCGGCTGGCCCGGCGGCAGGTGCCCCGGGTAGCCACCGTGTCCGTGCGACGTGTCGAACGCCCCCTGCCCCGGCATCGGATGCCCGGTGAAGCCCTGCGGCCCGCCGCCGGGCGAGTGCTGGCCGAACCCCTGCGGGCCGTCGGCCGGCATGGTGTGGCCGGCGAAGCCCTGTCCGGGCTGGCCCTGTGACGCATCCGCCGGCACGAAGTCCTGCATGCCGGCGGGCTGCGCGATGCCCTGTGGCATCTCGCCGTAGGCAGGCATGGTGCCGGCACCGTCCGTCGCGCCCACCGGCACCGCGTCCTGGGCGATGGCCTGCGGCGCGTCACCGTAGGCCGGCATGGTCGTGAACTGGGCGCCGCCCGATGTCGTCGCGCCATCAGGGCCGGTCTGGGACTCCGAGTAGTCCAGGTTGTAGGTCGTCGGGTTGCCCGTGCCGTCGTCGACGGTGACCACGACCGTGTCGGGCTGGCCCTCCGGCCGTTCCGCCGTGATGGTCAGGTCCCCGTCGGTGATCGTGCACTTGCCGTCCGGGCCCGGTTCGATCGGCTGGTCCAGACCCGGCACGCCGTCGCCGGACTGGGTGCCCAGCGTACCGGGAACCCCCGGCTGGCCCGCCTGCCCCGGCTGGCCGGAGGCGCCGGGCGTCGTCGCGTCCGGGGCGCCGAAGTCCATCGTGTACGTCTTCGGGTGGCCGCTGCCGTCGTCGACCGTGACCTTGACCATGCCCTGGCCGTCCGGGCTGGTGACCGCGATCTCGTGGTCACCGTCCTTGATGGTGACGGTCTCCTGCTGGTTCGCGGTCGGCGAGGTGCTCGGGTCGGTCGCGTTCGGGTCTCCGGTGCTCGGATCGCCCGGCTTGCCGCCGCTCGGGTCGGTCTGGTCGCCGGTGTCCGAGGGCTTCGGGGTGTCCACATCGGGCATCCCGCCGCCACCACCGGAGCCACCGCCGCCCGTGCCTCCGCCGCCGCTACCGCCACCTCCGGTACCGCCACCTCCGCCGCCGGTGCCCCCGCCGCCACCACCGCCGTTGCCATTGCTGGCGCCCTGTGCGGAGAGCCGGCCGAACTCGTTCTCGTAGCCCTTGAGGTAGTTGTTCAGCGTCTCGTAGTGCGAGTTGACGGCTTCGAGCGCGTCGTCGCAGGCCTGCTTGAAGTTGACGTAGAGGTTGTCGTGCAGGTCGGCGTTGAAGGAGTCACGGATCCACTTCTTGCACTCACGGATCGTGTACTCCTTGTTGCCGTCGTTGAGCCCGCAGTCGTCCGCACGCAACGTCGACTCGAGATTGCTGCCGGTCTTCGCATCGACCCAGGCCGCGACCTCCAGCACCTCGTCCTGCGAGTCGAAGTCGCCGCTCGCGAGCTTGACGACCTTCGCCGCGATGTCCGGGGTCGCGCTGCCGACCGTGCCGTGCACGTTCTGATAGAGCTGGATGACGTCGTTCGCCTTGTCCTTGCAGGCGGTGAAGATGTTCTGGACCGCGGTCTCGATCGTCTCCGGGGCGGTCTCCAGGTACTCCAGCAGGTTCTTGACGTGCGGAGCCATCTTCTCGGAGTAGTACTGATAGGACGCGTTGGCCGCCGGTCCCGTCCAGTCCTTGTAGACCTTGTTCAGCTCGCTCTGGGAGTCGCCGTCGAGCGTGTTCAGCTTCTTGTACGCGTCCCGCAGGCGCTTGGCGTCGTCCACGAAGTTCCGGAACGAGATGCCCATCTGCTCGTCGAAGCGCTTCTTGATGTCGTTCTCGAGGTTGATCTTCCCGTAACGACCCAGCGAGTCACCCGGCACCTTGTCGTTGACAGGAAGGAAGTCCTCCCACAGCTTCAACGCCGGCCTGGCCTGGTCGAAGATCTCGTTGGACTTCTGAACCCCGGTCGTCGAGCCCTCGGTCGGCACGCGCATCCCCTCGATGCCCTTGCGGCCGGTCTCGACGTTCTCGTCGTTCAGCTTGTTGCTGTACCCGTGTTCAGCCGACTCGGCCTGCGCGTCGCCGTAGATCTTGTCGAC
>NZ_DASQCC010000249.1:0-42353 GCF_035634895.1 Actinophytocola sp.
CGGAACACCGACATGGCCGTGACCCAGTTGGACGCGCTGCCCGTGTAGCCGTGCACGAACACCACCGGCGTGCTGGTGGCCGCGCCGGCCGAAGGCGCGGGCGAGAACAGGGCGAACGCCACGGCGAACGCGGCGACGACCGCTCCACGGTGATGCCCTTGCTGTAGGGGAGGATCCCGTCCAGCGGCTTGAGCGGCAGGCCCGCCGCCTGCAGGACCGGGATGGGCCACGTCAGCAGCCTGACGTCGGAGAAGCCGCGGGTGAGCGCGACCTCGGCGAGGTTGCGGGCCTCGCCCGAGTGACCGCAGATGACCGGGTCGGCCCGGACCACGATGACCAGACGCCTGCTCATGAGCGGGTCCCCTTCCCGATGGGGTCGGACAGCGATGGTGGCAGGAGCTTGGTTCCCCAGTCCGACGGCTGCGGGCCGAGCTCCAGGATCAGCCGGCCGCCGGCGTGCACCTCGGCGGCGCTCAGGTGCGCCGCCTCCAGCGGCTTCCCGTTCAACCGGGCCGACTGCACGTACTGCGGCGGCGGGACGCCGTCCAGCCCGTCGGAGCTGATCGAGTTCTCGCGGTGCCCTCGCGTCTCGACGACGAAGTCGTGCGCCCCGACGTGCAGGGTCGCGCGCCGGAAGGCGGGCGCGTTGACGAGGAACATGCTCTGCCCGGCGACCGGGAACAGCCCGAGCGAGGCCCACACGTACCAGGAGCTCAGCCCGCCGGAGTCGTCGTTGCCCGGCAGCCCGCCGGGCCCCGTGCCGAACTGCCAGGTCAGCGCGGCGTGCACGATCTCGGCCGTGCGGTCCGGCCGGCCCGCGTAGTGGTAGGACCACGGCGCTTCCATGTCCGGCTCGTTGTTCAGCCCCTCGAACCGGTTCAGCGCGTACCCGGCCCGCATCTCGGCCGGGTCGGGCCGGCGGCCGGGCTGTGTCACCCGTGGCGCGTCGTAGCCGAAGAACGCGTCGAGGATGCCGACGAACGCGTCGTCACCACCGACCATCGCGATCCGCGCGGCCATGTCGTGCAGCAGCCGGAACGAGTAGTTCCACTTGCCGCCCTCGTAGAACGACGAGTCGCACAGCAGGCCGGTGGCCGGGTCGAAGGCGTTGGACCACAGGCGGCTCCGCCGGTCGAGGTCGTCGGCCAGCCGCGTGTCGCCCAGGGCCCTGGCGACGCCGGAGGTGCAGTGGCAGGCGTAGGCGAGGTCGAGGGTGTGCGAGATCGGATGCACGACGCCGTGCTCGTAGAAGTCCTCCCCGTACATCCGGCGCAGGTCGTCGTGCATGTGCACCAGCGCCCACGCCCAGTCGAGGTCGCCGAGGCCGAGCGCGTGCACGTCGGCCAGCGCGGTGTGCACCAGCGCGCTCGCCTGCCGGAAGAACCTGTCCGCGCCGCGCGCCATCCGGTACCCGATGGGGAAGTTCCCCTCCTCCTCGCAGACCCGGATCAGTGACTCCAGCAGGTCGACCGCCCGCTCCGGGCAGATCGCGGTGAGCAGTGGCAGCTGGGTCTTGTAGATGTCCCACATGGTGCAGACGTCGAACGCGAAGGGCCCGGAGGACGGCCAGAACGGGCTCTCGTCGTCGGCGAAGCACGGCTTGATCAGCGAGTGGTACAGGGCCGTCGCGAACACCTGGCGCCGGGCCGGTGAGCCGCCCTCGACCTCGATCCGGTCGACGTGGTCGCGCCACCGGTCGGCGGTCCTGGCCCGGAGGTCGTCGAACGCCGGCGACCCGCCGCCGCGTTCGCGGTACAGGTTCTCCCTGGCCTGGTCGCAGCCGCGCAGTGAGAAGCCGATCTGGATCTCGACCTGCTGGCCCGCGGTCGTCGGTCCCATGTAGAGCATCCCGAACGGGCGCAGCGTGGTCGGCCTGATGCGGTCGAAGTCCAGCCGTGTGCCGCCCTCGATGAGTCTCCTGTCGTGCCACAGCATCTGGCGCCAGCCCGGGCAGTCGACCTCCAGGTACACCGAGAGCGGGATGCCCTCGACGACCACCGTGCCCTGGGCGCGGCCGTTGCCGAGGCTCTCCACGTGCGCCCGCAGCGGCACCGTCCGCCCGAGGTCGATGGCCAGGCCGCCGATGGACAGGTCGACGACGATCCGGGCACTGCGGTGCGCGGGGAAGGTGTACCGGTGGATCGCGACCTTGGCACCGACGGTGAGCTCGCACCGGATGTCCGTGTCGAGCGTGGCCGCGTAGTAGCCGGCTTCCGCGGCCTCGTCCCGCAGTGGCCAGGACACGCCGAGGACGTCCAGCTGCTGGACCATCGGGGTGACCCGCACGTAGTTGTAGTACTTGCGGATCGCGCCGGTGCCGGACTGCTGGAAGTGGGTGAAACCGGACGCCTGGAGCTGGCCGAACAGCTCCTCCGGCACCCCCTCGGTGCCCTTGGTGTACTGGCCGTAGCCGGTCGGGTACGCACCGGAGTACGCGCAGGCCGAGACCATGCCGAGCGGGAACGTCGCACCCGGATGGGTGTTGCCCACCTGCGGTTTCGGCGACCACCAGGTAGCCGCCAGCCCCTGCGCCGCGGGCAGTGAGGTGGCGGCCGTGCCGATGAATGGATCAATCTCGTCGATTATGGCGAGAGACTATGTCAGCGGGGCCGCCACGTTGGTTTCCGTGACGTGAACGCGTGGTTGACCGCCGATGCAATCTCGTGTGGACACACCGGCCGCGCCCCGGGCTCAGCCGCGGGGGTAGAGGTCGGTCACGTTGCCGGCCAGGTCGGCGGCGAGGTAGCCGGCGCCGTAGTCGTCGGAGACGTAGAGCTTCATCGACGGGGTGCCGTCGATGATGTCGGTGTCCACGACCACGTAGCGGCTGGTCGGCCGGTCGACGCCCAGCTCCTTGTTCGCCCGCGCCCACAGGGCCGGCAGTGCGTCCCAGTTGACCGTGTCGAGGTCGAGCACGGTCCGGTCGGCGTCCACCGTGTCCGGGCGTGCGCGGGTCGCGGCGCCGTCGCGGTACACGAAGTCGTCGTAGCCGTTCTTGACCCCCTTGGCCGGCGCGGTGGCCGACGCGCTGTCCACGTAGAGGGTGAAGTCGGAGACCTTGCTGCCGCCCATCACCGGTTTCAGCGCGTCGACGACCTTGCGTGCGCCGGCGGGCGTGAGCAGGTCCTCCGCCGGCGCGCGGGTGGTCGTCGACGGGCGTCCACCGACGTTCGGGACCGTGCCGTGCGAGCCCGTGTTCGACTTCGACGGGTCGTCCACGCCCCGGAAGCTGTTGAGCAGGAACACGATCGCGGCGATCACCACCACGGCGCTCACCGAGTACGACGCGACCACGGCGACGACGCGCCCGCGTGCGGTGGGCGGCCGCGTGACCGGCTCCGACGGCTGGTAGGCGGGGTAGGGCTGCTGGTACCGCGGCGCCTGCGGGCCACTGTGCTGTGCCGGGAAGGCGCCCGCCGGGGTGTGCGGCGCCGGGAAGGCGGGTCCCGCGGGCGTGAGGGGCCCGAGCGCCCCGTGCTCGGCGGCCGCGAGCATCAGGTCGAGCTGCTCGCCGGTGGGCCGGGCGGCCGGATCGTGCACGAGGACCGCGCTGAGCGCGGGCCCGAGCGCGCCCGCGCGCCGCGGTGGCGGGACCTGCTCGGTCATCACCGCGGCGAGGGTGGCCATCGTGGTGGCGCGGCGCATCGGGTGGTAGCCCTCGACGGCCACGTACAGCAGCATCGCGAGCGACCAGAGGTCCGAGGCGGTCTGCGTCTCGTCGCCGCGCAGCCGTTCCGGGGCCATGTACTCCGGGGAGCCGATCACCTCGCCGGTCGCGGTGAGCTGGGTGGAGTCGTGCATGGCGGCGATGCCGAAGTCGGTGAGCACGGCGCCGCCGTCCGGTCGCAGCAGGACGTTGCCGGGCTTGACGTCGCGGTGCAGGATGCCGGCCGCGTGTGCCGCGCGCAGCGCCGCGAGCACGTCCCGCCCGATGCGGGCCGACTCCGCCGGGGTGAGCGCGCCGCTCTGCAGGCGGGAGTCCAGGGACGTGCCGCGGACCAGCTCCATGACGATCCACGGGTACGGCGAGTCCGGCGACTCGATGATCTGGTAGATCGAGACCACGTTCGGGTGCTGGAGCCGGGCGAGTGCGCGGGACTCACGCAGCACACGCTCCCGTTGCTGGGCGGCCAGCACCGGGTTGTGCTCGAGCAGCGCGGAGTCGGCCGGGCGCACCTCCTTGATGGCGACCTCGCGGTGCAGGCCCACGTCGCGGGCGCGCCACACCGTCCCCATCCCACCGCTACCCAGCCGCTCCAGCAGCTCGAACCGGCCGTCGACCAGGCGCCCGGGTCGTCCTCGCTCAGACATCGCGCACACGCTAGCAACCTGGCCCGCACCGCCGACCGGCCCACGGGCGGCTCGTTCGCACTGGTGAACGGGGGTCCACCGGCCGGCCGGCCGAGGAGACGGGGCCTGGACGCCCACCTGGTCGAGATTGGACGTCTTCCGCGGTCGTTAACTCACTCGGGTGACGTACCGACTGTGAGTGGTCCATGCGTCACCGAGTCGCAATTTGTGAACCAATTTCACTTTAGATTCGGGATATCACAGTGTGTAATGCGCGTCACAGCGGTTCTTCTCGACGGTGATCACTGTGCGTGAGTAGGTAGTTGTTTGGTGAACAAGTAACGCCGTGGTTTGTCGAAACGAACAAAGAAATAACGACCAATTCGAAAACCACAACGAGGATGGGGGCGCCCGGATATGTTACCGAGAGTTTTCAGTCGTTATTCCGCCCGCGCGACCCTGTTGGCCGGAGCGTCGGTCGTCGGGGTGCTCAGCCTGTCCGCCGCACTGGCCACCTGGCAGGAGACACCGGTCGTCGGCCTGATGCCGATCCTGGTCTGCGCGTTGGCGGTCACGGTGTTGCTTCTGGTCCGGCGCGCGTTACGCAGGGCATCGGCCCGGATCGACGTCATCCTGCGCGAGGAGATCGATGTGGAGCGGGTGGTGCCGACGTGTGCCGAGAATCCGGCGGAACTCGGTGCACGACTACCCGTGCGCGGTGTCGGTGCTTTCCAGCATCCGCCGGCCGGCAACCAGCGGGATGTCGGTGTGTGACATCGGAGAAATTCACGGCGTTCCCGCTGTGCGAACCATTTCCCTTACCGTGCACGTGCCCGCCGCGGACCTCGGCGGCGGGCACGCCGACCGTTCGACACCGTGGTCAGATGCGCCGCGCGGCACGCCAGCCCTGCGAGTACATGCCGCCGTCGTCGAGCAGTGACGTGCCGCCGAGGTCGCCGAACGTCGGGCCGTTCGCCCGTTCCCGGCTCGACATGAAGCGGTGGTGGCCCGCCGAGTCGATGCCGAGGTAGACGCCGACGTGGTCGAGCTCGTCCGCGGTGCCCTCGACCTCGAAGAACAACAGGTCACCCGGCTGCAGCGCGTCGTAGTCGGTGACCCGGGTACGGGTGTTGGGGATCAGCTTGACGCCCGGCCCGTTCTCGGCGATGGCCCACGCGCGCCGCGGCAGGCCGGGGCCGGGGTTGTTGGTGCCCAGCAACGGGTAGCCGAGCCGGAAGCCGTACACCATCCGCACGAAGCCGGAACAGTCCAGCGCACCCCGGTGCGCGGGCTTGGGCAGCTTCGTGCCCATGTCCGGGAACGAGTAGCGGATGCCCAGGTAGTCCATGAAGTCGGACTGCTCAAGGCGCGCGTAGCCCTGCGGTTCCACGGGCCCGAAGATCGCGTCACCCCGGACCTGCAGACCGTCGGTGTTCTTCTCCGCGGCGGCGCCGTCGAAGTACTGCATCGCGACATCGAACACGTCGGGGGTCGTGTCCTTCCTGGCGGTGTCGAACCACCGGGCGAACCACGGCGCGGACTCGGCGCCGGGCGTCCACGCCTCCGGCGCCAGCCGGACCCAGGTCGTCGTGGTGATGGTCGCCCTGGTGAACCGCGGCTCGGCGAACGTCCGTGCCGGGCCGGTCAGCGCCACGGTCCGCGCGCCGTCGGTGAACGTGGCGAGCACCGCGCCGGTCTGGTCCCGCACCACGGTCCGTGGTGGGTTCGCCAGCCGGTCGAAGCTCGGGCCCGCGGCCGGCGCGCCCTCGGCCGGGGCGGCCGAGCCGCCTTCGCTCCGGATCGCCACCGCGGTCGCCGGCGGTGCGGTCGCGGCGTCGCCGCTCGCGTGCTGGCGGGCGAACTGCACCACGCCGAACCCGCTCAACCCGATCACCGCGAGCACCACGCCTGTTCGCAGCGCGCGGTTGGCGCCCTGCCTGCCGGGGTCACGTGCCATGCCCTCACGCACGTCCTCGCGGGACGGTTGGTTCAAACGGTTGGTTCAAATCGTCGGCACCAGCCCGACGAGCACCCCGCTGGCCAGCACGCCGTAGCTCGCGAAGCTGACCGTGCCGGTGGCGAGCAACGTCGACACCGGCGGCTGCCGGACCAGCTGGTACGCGATCAGCCCCGGCACGACGAAGCCGAGGGTCTGGTGCGCGAACAGCAGCGGGAAGTCCCGCTGGATCAACAGGAACAGCGTGCTCTGGAACAGCACGCCGGTGAGCACCACCGCGGCGAACAGGCGCTTGCCGTAGAGGATCACCGCCTGCTGGAGCAGCTTGCTCGCGCCGAAGGTGAGCGCGGTCATCAACACGACGAGGGCCGCCCGCCGGTAGTCCTCGACGAGAGTCAGGGCCACCCAGCCCGGGGTGATCATGCCGCCGGGGGACAGGTTGGTGGTCAGGTAGCAGATCAGCGAGAACAGCAACCCGATCGCCAACCCGAGGGTGGCCACCTCGGGTACCAGGTTGTAGACGGTCACGGCTCGCTCCGGTGCCGGATGCGGGGCAGTGGTTGCGTCATGGCCGCGTTCGGCTGGGGCTGGCGGCTACTGGCCGCGACGTCACGCCGGTACGGGGTGGGCCGTGGGCGCTCTCGGTCGAGCGGCCGGTCGCGTGGCTCCCGCACGGTCGCGGCGGGCGCCTCCGGCAGCGTGGCGAGCTGTTCGAGCAGCAGCTCGCCCTGGCCGTGGATGTTGCCGACGGCGACGAGGGAGGCCTGCTCGTCGATCCCGCCCATGATCTCGGCGACGAGCTCGAGCGCGTCGCGGGTGCCGCCGAGGTCGACGATCCGGTCGTGCCACTTCTGCGGGATGGCAACCCGCGCGCTGCGGGTCGGGGTGCCGATCAGCACGACCCGCTCCGGCTCGATGTCCGCGACGAGCTCGCCCATCTGGCCGTTGCGCTCGATCCGGTCCGGCCGGCAGTTGATGACCAGGTGCAACGGTCTCGTGATGGCCTTCGAGGTGAGGAGGCGGCGCACGTTCATCAGCGTCGACCGGGGGTCGTTGGCCGCGAACACGTTGGCGACGCGGAGCAGCTTGCCGGTCACGAGGTACCGCTTGACCTCGAGCACGCCCGGGTCGGGCGGCGCGGACCACATGCCCGCCAGCGCAGAGGACCGGTTGACCCCGAGCAGGCCGGCGACCGCGAGCGCGATCGCGACGTTCTCCTTGAAGGTGATCCAGCTGAACCCGGCCATCTCCTCGTCGGTGACCGTCTCGGGATGCACGACCACGAGCTTGCAGTCCCGTCGCGCCGCCTCGCGTTTGAGCAGCGGCAGCCGCTCCCGCTCCGCGGTCACGCACACCCCGCCGACCGGCATCGTCCTGGCGAGGGACCTGGCGACGTCGTCGAGCGTCGGGCCCATCTCGGCGAGGTGGTCCTCGCGGACGTTGCACAGCACCCCGATGTTCGAGCGGATCAGCTTGTCCTGGCTGATTCCCTGCAGGTCCGGCATGACCGCCATGCACTCGATGACGAGCGCGTCCGGCCGGTACGCCGACGCCCGCCGGACGATGCCGACCTGCTCGATCACGTTCGCGATCCCGAACTTGCGGTAGACCGGTTCCTCACTGGCGTCCGGGTGGATGAACCTGGCCGCGGTACCGGTGGTCTTCGCGACGGTGACCAGTCCGCCGCCCCGCAGCGCGCCCGCGCACAGCCGCGTGATCGAGCTCTTGCCGCGGATCCCGTTGATCATGATCCGGCGCGGGATCCGCGCCAGGTTGGCGTAGTGGCGGCGCTGTTCGACGATGCCGGCGAACAGCAGCACGGTGGCGCCCCCGAGCAGGACGCAGTACAGGAAGACCATCAGCGGCCTCGCCGGGCGGGGGAGGGGGCCGGGCGGGTGGCCTTGCGGGTGGACCGAGGTCTGGCCTGCCCGCGGCCGCGCGGGGGCGCCGGGGGCACCACGGCGATCAGCTCGGTGGCGTCGGTCGCCGCGCCGCTGGGCCGGCGGGCGCCGCCGAGCCTGCGCACCCCGTCGGTCATCGCCTGCCGGCAGATCTCCAGGCACGAGGCGATCGTGCCGACCTGGTCCTGGTGCTGCGGGTAGACCACCGACCCGTACCGGCCCGCGACGATCTCGTCGGCCGCCGCGGCCACCCGGCGCAGCGGCCGGATCAGCAGCAGGTACTGCCAGCCGAACAGCAGCAGCGCGAGGAGCGCGGCGACCAGCGCGGCGACCATGGCGTTGCGCCGCAGCTCGTTGCCGGGCAGCGCGAGGTCGGTGACCGGCTGCTCGGCGACGACCTTCCACCCGAGCTTGCCGCTCGCCCCGCCGCGCAGCGGGGCGGACACGATCACGGCCCGTCCGGTCGTGCCCTCCTGTGTCCTGGCGACCGGGCGGCCACCGCCGGACTCGATGGCGCTGTCGCGCAGCTCCACACTCAGGTCGGCGAAGGCGATGAAGCCGTCGGTGGCCGCGATGGTGCGCAGCCCGTTGTCGACGAGCTGTACCGAGCCCGGCGCGCGGCCGAGGAGCCGCGCGATGTGGTCCAGGTCGAACTCGCCGACCAGCGCCTGGCCGTTCGGCAGCGGCGCGTTGGCGAACAGCACGGGCACCGGGGCGCCGGCCCGCCGCAGGTTGAGACCGGGTTCCGCCGGCAGCGGCTCGGCGGTGCGCAGCGGTTCGCGGCCGACGACCGAGGTGGCACGGCCGGCCTCGTCGACCAGGTACACGCTGCGGTAGCGGGACTGTCCGGCGAACAGCTCGTCGAGACTCGACCGCACCTCGCCGGGCTTGCCGCCGCCGGCCAGCGAGGTCAGGTCGGCGAGCCCGTCGTTGAGGCTGCGCCGCAGCGCCTCCGTCGCCGCCGTGGTCTGGTCGCGGATGCTGGACACCACCGTGTCGGGCACGGCGACGTCGCGGCTGCCGACGGTGAACGCCACCCCGGCCGACCAGCCGAGCACGGCGACCGTGGTGAGCCCGATCGCGAGCGCGGGGGCCAGCCCGGCGCGCCTGCGCCCCACGGCACGCTCCGGTTCGCCGCCCAGCTCGGCACGGCAGTGCTCGAACGCGGCGGCGATCCGGTCCACCTCCCGGGTTCGCGATCTCCTGACGTGCGTCGTCATCAGCCGGCCGTCGGCGACGGCGATCGCGTCGGCCCGCAGCCGCCGGACCGGGGCGACCAGCACCCGCCGGACGAGCAGGAGGCCGAATGCCGCCACACACCCGAGCGCGACCGCCGGCACGAGACCGTTGCCGCCCGGCCCCGCGGCGGTGACCGGCGCACGCACCACCGACACCACGGCGAGGCCGAGCGTTCCGCTCACCTGGGCGGACGAGACGGGGGAGTACACGACCGTCGGCTGTTCGACGCCACCCTTCGGGCCGGTGACCGTCCTGCCGGTCAGGTTGCCCTTCTCGCCGGCCGCCCCGGCGGCGCTGGCCAGCGCGACCAACCGGTTGACGTCTTTGTCGGCCTTGCCCGGTGGGGTGCCGCGCGCGTCGATGACCTTGCCGTCGCCGGTGGTGAGCAGCAGCGCCGCCCGCCGGCCGCCGCCGGACGTGGCGTCCGGGAGCCGGGTGCCGCGGGCGGCGACGAGCACCTGGCCGTCGGGCAACGCCTCGGCCACGACCACGCGCAGCGCGCCGTCGCCGCCGACCACCGGGGTGACGGTCGTGCTGGTCACGGTCTTCGGGACCGACTGCACCGAGACGGGCTCACCGCGGGACGCGACCAGGCCCCGCGTGCGGGCGTCCAGCACGGCCGCGCCGCGCCAGTTCCCGTTCTGCAACAGCCGCGTCAGCAGGTCCTCCGGCGTCGCCGCCGGCACGGCCGTCGCCGCGCGGAGGTCGGCGATGCCCTGGCTGGCGGAGGCGCCGACGGCCGAACCGGCGTCCCGGACGAGCTGCGCCTGGGACTCGGCGATGGCGGCGGAGACGGTGCCGGACCCGCTGCCGCCGAGCAGCACCGCACACAGCCCCGCATGCAGCAGCAGCAGGGCGAACACGGTGACCGACGGGGTGCTGACACCGGCGGGGAAGCCGCTCTCCGGCAGCTGGTCGGTCAGCGTGTGCCCCGGCTGAGGGCGCGGTCGTCTGGTTCGGACTCCCATGGTTGCGCGCTTCACCCTAGATCCGTGTTCGGCCAGTTTCCCGTCGTGATCAATACGTACGGCGGCCCCGAAGCGGTTCTTGCCGATTTGGTCGAACGGGCAACTGCCTACGAGTGCGGTGTCCACCGATGTTGGTGGGTCTATCGGTGGATCCAGGTTTCCGCTGGCAAGGCGCCGATTCGCCCTCGTGCTGGACCGTACCTGGGCGGATCGGCAACGCCGTCTCGCCGGCCCGGCGCTCGCTGGGCAGCCGAGAGACCCGGCGAACGTTGGTGGACACCGCACTAGGCGGTACGGCCCGGTGGCTCTAAGCTGCGCGCCGATGAGTGTCCTGAGACGGCCGGCGCTGTGGCTCGTGCTCGGGGTCGTGCTCGTGACCGGCACGTTCCTGGTGATCACCCGCGAGGAACCCGCGGCCGCACCGAGCGAGGCGACCGACCTGGGCGCGCAGCTCCGCGAGTTCGCCGCCGGCCTGCACGCCGGCGACCCGTACCGCCCACCCGGGCCGGCCGAACGGCGCAGGCTGCTGTTGGCGCTGCACGCGCTGGAGGCGGGCAGGCCCGCCCACGCCCCGGGGTTCACCGTGCGGACGGGCAACGACGAGGAGACCGGCCGGCCCTTCGGGCTCCTGGTCAACCCGCCGGGCGAACGTGCGTGGGGCTGGTACCTGGTCGACCGGTCCGCGCCGCCTCGGCTCGTGATCGAGGTGCCGCACCCCAACTCCGACCTGCACACGGAGGAGGTCGGGCTGGCGCTGTACCGGTCGGTGCCGGGCTCGGTCCTGCTGGTCGCCGGCGCCCACCGGAAGGCCGGCGACGGCGCGGCCGACGTGGCCCACCACGCGGACTCGATGTTCCAGGCCGTCGCCAGCGACCTCGCGGGGCGCGGCCTGCCCCAGGTCCAGCTGCACGGCTTCCACGACGACAACCTGCCGGACAGCGACGTGGTGGTCTCCCCGGGTGCCGGCGAGCCGGGCGGCTACGTGCGCCGCGTCGCCGACCAGCTCGCCGAGGACTTCCAGGTGTGCCGCTCGTGGCGGCAGGACTGCGGCCGGCTCGAGGGCACCACCAACGTGCAGGGCCGCGACGCGGCCGAGCGCGGAACCCCGTTCGTCCACGTGGAGATCAGCCGCACCATCCGGGACGACCGCGACGAGTGGTCCGAACTGGTGCGCGCGACCGCCCGGGCCACGCTGAACGAGGGGTGACTCGGCCGGCTTCCGCCGGATCGTGGTGGCTCGCCCGGGCCCGTGCGGGTGAACTACCGCCCTCTTCGATGGCGCGAATCCCGCTCCGGCCTTGCACCATGGTCGGTATGAGTTCCCCAGGAGATGCTAAGGACATCGCGGAGCAGGCATCGCCGCGGACGCTTGAGCTGGCCGGCCGGCTGCGGGCCGCGATCGGCGCGGCCAAGGTACTCACCGATCCCGCGCAGCTGCGCACGTACGAGTGTGACGGGCTGGAGGCGTTCCGGGTCCGCCCGGGCGTCGTGGTCCTCGCCGAGCACCGCGACGACGTGGTGCGCACGGTGAAGCTGTGTGCCGAGGCCGGCATCCCGTTCGTGGCAAGGGGATCCGGCACCGGCCTGTCCGGCGGGGCGGTGCCGGTCGCGGACGGCGTGCTGATCGTGCTGTCGCGGCTGCGCCAGATCGTCGACGTCGACCCCGACAACGCCCGGATGGTGGTCGAGCCCGGGGTGATCAACCTGTGGGTGACCCGCGAGGCCGCTCCGCACGACCAGCTGTACGCGCCGGACCCGTCGTCGCAGCAGGTGTGCAGCATCGGCGGGAACGTCGCGGAGAACTCGGGTGGCGCGCACTGCCTCAAGTACGGGTTCACCGTCAACCACGTGATGGGCGCGGAGGTCGTGCTCGCCGACGGCGAGGTGGTGCACCTCGGTGGCCGCGCGCCGGAGCACCCCGGCTTCGACCTGCTCGGCGCGTTCGTCGGCAGCGAGGGCACGCTCGGCGTCGTCACCGAGGTGACGGTCCGGCTGCTGCGGGTGCCCGAGTCCGTGCAGACGATGCTCGTCGGCTTCCACTCCGTCGCCGACGCGGCGGGCACGGTCAGCGACATCATCGCGGCCGGGATCCTGCCGGCCGCCATCGAGATGATGGACGCGCTGGCGATCGAGGCGGCCGAGGCCGCCGTGCGGTGCGGCTATCCGGGGGGTGCCGAGGCGGTGCTCGTGATCGAGCTGGACGGCCCGCAGGTCGAGGTGGACGAGCAGTTCGGGCACGTCGAGACGCTGGCGCGGGCCCGGCACGCGTTCGAGACCCGCATCGCCGCCGACGCCGAGGACCGGGCGCTGATGTGGCGCGGCCGCAAGTCCGCGTTCGCGGCGGTCGGCCGGATCAGCCCGTCCTACTACGTGCAGGACGGCGTCATCCCGCGCACCCGGCTGCCGGAGATCCTCGCCGCGATGAGCACGCTCGCCGACGAGGCGAACCTGCGCGTGGCCAACGTCTTCCACGCCGGCGACGGCAACCTGCACCCGCTGATCCTGTTCGACGACGCGGTGCCCGGCGCGTCGAAGGCGGCCGAGGACCTGGGGTTCGCGATCCTCGACCTCTGCATCGAGGCGGGCGGCTCGATCACCGGCGAGCACGGTGTCGGCCTGGAGAAGAAGTCCAAGATGGCCGGTCAGTTCTCCCCGGCGGACCTCGACACGATGCAGCTCGTGCGCTGTGCGTTCGACCCGGACGGCCTGGCCAACCCCGGCAAGCTCTTCCCGACCCCGCGGCTGTGCGGCGAGCGGCCGGGGGTGCGCACCGCGGACACCGCACCCGACCCGGCGCTGGGAGAGGTGTTCTGACGTGGCGGCCCTGAGTTCCTCCTCGATCGCTGGCGTCACTCCGTCCGGGTTCGTCACCCCTTCCTCGGCCGGTGAGGTCGCCGACGTCCTGCGGTCCACGACCGGCACCGTCGTCCCGGTCGGCGCCGGCACCAAGACCGGCTGGGCCGCGCCGCCCGCCTCGTGCGACCTGCTGCTGCGCACGACCGCGCTGGACCGCGTCGTCGAGCACGTGCCCGGCGACCTGGTGGTCGTCGCCGAGGCGGGCGTGCCGCTCGCGACCCTGCAGGCACGGCTCGCCGAGCACGGCCAGATGCTCGCGCTCGACCCGCCCGAGCCGGGCGCGACGCTCGGCGGCATCGTCAGCGCCAACGCCTCCGGCCCGCGCCGCCTGCGCTACGGCACCGTGCGCGACCTGCTGATCGGTGTGACGGTCGTGCTGGCGGACGGCACCACAGCCCGCTCCGGCGGGAAGGTCGTGAAGAACGTGGCCGGCTACGACCTGGGCAAGCTCTACACCGGCGCGCACGGGGCGCTCGGCGTGCTCGTGTCCACGACGTGGCGGCTGCACCCGCTCCCGGCCGCGGCCGGCACGGTGGCCGTCGGAGTCGCCGACGCCGCCGAGGCCGGCAGGCTCGCGAGCCTGGTCGTCCGGTCGACCCTCACCCCGTCCGCGGTCGAGCTGCGCTGGGAGGGCGGCTCGGGGGAGCTGGTCGTGCTGTTCGAGTCCATCCCGGCCTCGGTCGACGCACAGTCGGCCGCGGCGATCGAGCTGCTGGGCGGCGGTGAGCGGGCCCACGAGCCACCGCCCTGGTTCGGCGCCCGACCGACCGGGGGAGTGGTGCTGCGGCTGGCCTACGAGCCGCACGCCCTGCCTAGGGTGCTGGCCGCGCTGCCCGCGGCCGCGGCCGGCACCGCCTCCGCGGGCACCGGCGTCGCCTACCTGTCGGTGCCGGCGGACACGGACCTGGCGGCACTGCGTGCGGCGATCGCGCCGTACGACGGGTCGGCGGTCGTCCTCGACAGGCCGGCCGGCCTGGCGGTCGACCACTGGGGGCCGGTGCCCGACTCGTTCGGGCTGATGACCCGCGTCAAGGACCAGTTCGACCCCGGCCGACGCCTGTCGCCCGGTCGCCTGTTGGGAGGACTGTGATGACCACGGACTCGAACCAGCTGCCCGATGGCGCGAGCCGCGCCACCGACCAGGCCGCCGCCGAGGCCGTCGGCGCCCGCAGGCCGGTGGACCTCGGCCAGGGCGGCCCGATCGCGGCCAGCGCCCCCGGCGCGACCGTCGGGCTCGGCATGCCGGCCAGCGGACCGCCGCGCGGGAGCGCGTTCGACGAGCACCACCCGCCGGACCCCGCGCTGCTGAGCGACTGTGTCCACTGCGGGTTCTGCCTGCCCACGTGTCCCACCTATGTGCTGTGGGGCGAGGAGATGGACAGCCCGCGCGGCCGCATCGACATCATGAAGGCCGGCGTCGCCGGCGACGTCTTCGACGCGAACAGCGTGCGGCACCTCGACCAGTGCCTCGGCTGCATGGCCTGCGTGACCGCGTGCCCGTCCGGCGTGCAGTACGACAAGCTGATCGAGGCCACCCGCGCGCAGCTGGAGCGGCGGGTGACGCGACCGCCGTCGCAGCGGTGGCTCCGCAGGCTGATCTACGCCCTGTTCCCGTACCCCCGGCGACTCCGGGTGCTGCGTGGTCCGCTGCGGGCCTACCAGGCGAGCGGCCTCGGCCGGCTCGTGGCCCGCGTCGGACTGCTGCGCAGGCTGCCGGAACCGTTGCAGGCCATGGAGGCGCTCGCGCCGAAGCTCGGCAGGATGGCGAAGCTGGCCGAGCGAACGCCGGCCGCCGGCACCAGGCGCCGCACGGTCGGGCTGCTCACCGGCTGCGTGCAGGGCACGTTCTTCCCCGACGTCAACGCCGCCACCGTCCGGGTGCTGGCCGCGGAGGGCTGCGAGGTCGTCGTGCCGCGCGGCCAGAGCTGCTGCGGTGCGCTGTCCGCGCATGCCGGCCGCGAGCCGGAGGCGCTCCGTTTCGCCAAACGGGTGATCGAGACCTTCGAGGCGGCCGGGGTGGACAACGTCGTGGTGAACGCGGCCGGCTGCGGGTCCAACCTCAAGGACTTCGCCCACCAGCTGCGTGACGAGCCGGCGTGGGCGGAGCGCGCGAAAGCGTTGTCCGCCAAGGCCCGCGACATCAGCGAGCTGCTCGACGAGCTGGGCCCGGTCGCGGAGCGGCACCCGCTGGCGATGACCGTCGCCTACCAGGACGCGTGCCACCTCGGGCACGCGCAGGGCGTGCGGAACCAGCCGCGCCGGCTGCTGCGGGGCATCCCGGGGGTCGAGCTGCGGGAGCTGCGTGAGGCCGAGATCTGTTGCGGCAGCGCGGGTACCTACAACCTACTGAACCCCGGGCCCGCGCGTGAGCTCGGGGAACGCAAGGCGAACGCGGTGCTCGCCACCGGCGCCCAGGTGATGGTCACGGCCAACCCCGGCTGCTGGATGCAGGTCGCGACGACGCTGGCCCGGATGGGGCGGCGCCTGCCGGTCGCGCATACCGTGCAGGTGCTGGACGCCGCCATCCGCGGCGTGCCCGTCGACCGGCTGCTGGCGCGGGCGCTCGACGGCCCGGGCACCGTCGTGTCCACGGTGTCCGGCTCCCCGAAGGCGACGGAGAAACCCGGCTCCCCGTCGGCGTAGCAGGGCTGCGCGGCCAGTGGCCGGGACGTTCGTGAAGGGGTGCCGGCGGACGCGGCGCCCCTTCACGAACGAGCTGTTACGCCGGCACCGTCCACTTCTGGTTGGACGCGCCGGTACAGGTCCAGATCTGGAGCTTGGCGCCGTCGGCGGTACTGCGGTCCTTCACGTCGAGACACTTGCCGCTGCCGGCGTTGACCAGGTCACCGGCCGAGGAGTAGGTCCATCGCTGGTTCCCGCCACCGAAACAGTCCCACAGCTGGACGGCCGTGCCGTCCGCCGTGCCGCTGCCGGTCACGTCCAGGCACTTGCCCAGGCCGCGGATCGTGCCGTCCGTGCCGAGGGTCCACTGCTGGTTGGGACCGGACGAGCACGTCCACATCTGCGGCTGGTTGCCGTTGGCCGTCGAGCCGTCGGTGACGTCGAGGCACTTGCCGCCCAGCCCGCTGACGGGGCCGGTGCGGCCGGTGGGCGGTGGCGTGGTGCCGCCGCTGCCCGGCCAGGTGAAGGTCGCCATCGCGCCGCCGGGCAGCTGGTAGCCGAACGACTGGCCGCCGTAGGAGACCTGGAAGTTCTGCGTGCCGCCGCTGTTGACGGCGACGAGCACGATCGTGCCGTCCGGGTTGCGGAACGCGACGTTCTGGATGCCGCCCTCGCCGTAGCCGGTGGAGTCGACGCGGACCGCGCCCGGCTGGACGAACTTGCTCAGGTGACCCAGGACGTAGTACTCGGCGTTGTAGGTGACGTTGCCGCCGTTGGTGGTCACGACGCCCATGCAGTTGCCGCAGCTGCCGATGACCGGGCCGTGGCCGGCGTCCAGGGCCATGTTCCACGTCGTCACGGTCCGGGCCCAGTTGCGGGTGGTGCCGACCGCGAGGTTGATGCCCTGCCAGCGCAACGAGTCCCGGAACGTGGCCGCGTCGTCGGCCGAGGACGTGCCGGAGCACTCGGTGAAGAAGATCTCCTTGTTCGGCTGGGCGTTGTGCACCGTGGACTGTCCGCTCGGGTTGCCGCCGTAGCAGTGCCACGCCGAGCCGACCACGTTGCCGCCCGTGCTGTTGTTGACCTGCTGCGCGTAGCTCGTGTCGTCCCAGTTGTGGTCGTAGCCGAGCAGCTTGGTGGACAGGCCCGCCGAGCGCAGCTTCGGCGCCAGGTTGTTGATGATGTTCGACTGCTGGGTCGCCGACATCAGCATGCCGGGGTAGCCGGGTGGTGAGAAGTTGGGCTCGTTCTGGACGCTCAGGTAGTCGACCGGGGCGCCCGCGGCGCCGTACGCCTGGGCGAACCGGACGAGGTAGTCGGCGTATACGCCGATCTGGCTGTCGGACAGGGAGCCGCCGACGAGGTTGTTGTTGGTCTTCATCCACGCGGGCGCGCTCCACGGCGTCGCCATGATGGACAGTCTCGGGTTCAACGCCTTCGCCTGCCTGACCAGCGGCAGGATGTAGGCGTTGTCGTGCGCGACGGAGAACCGGGAGAGGCTCGGGTCGGCCGCACCGTCGTCGTAGGTGTAGAAGCCGCGGGAGAAGTCCGTCGCGCCGACCGGCTGGCGCAGCCAGCTCATCCCGACGCCGCTGCCCGGGTTGAACAGCGCGTTCATGATCTCGTCGCGCCGTGGCGAGTTGAAGATGTTCCACGCCGCGGCGTCGGTGAGCGAGGCGCCGAAGCCCACCATCGACTGGTAGGTGGTGTTCGGGTTCACGGTGATCACAGATCCGCTGCCGCCGGTGCCGAACGAGACGTTCCCCTGCTGTCGCAGGAGGTTCGACCGGTCGGCGGTGGTGAGCCAGACGCTGGCGGTCGTCGCCGCCAGCGCCGGCGCGGCCGGGAGCGCGAGCAACGTCCCGGCGGTGGCCAGGACCGCTGTCACGACGGCGGCCACCCGCCGGCGTGTGTTGGATATCGACATGATGCTCCTTGCAGGGTTGGGAGCAGTCTCCACACCGGTTGTGGAGAGGTCAGTCGTAGAGCCGGACGTCGGCGACGCTCCACCAGTTGTTCGCGGCGGTGGTGGCGGTGAGCCGCAGGAACCGGGCGCTGGTGGGCCGGACGTCGATGTTCGTGAGCTGTCCGGCGCCGGTTCCGGCGGCCAGGGTGCGCCAGGTGGTGCCGTCGTCGCTGGCCGCCAGGCGCCAGCCGCGCGCGTAGTCGCCGAGGTTGCCGCCGCTGTCGACGGCGACGCGGCGGAAGTGCTGGCGTGCGCCCAGCTCCAGCTGGAGGTACTGGCCGGGCGCCTGGGCCGTCTCGCTGGACCAGCGGGTCGAGGCGTCGTCGTCCACGGCGAGCGCGGCGTCCGTGCCGAGCGACGCGGTGGCGGTCGCGCCGTGGCGGGGCACGAGGTCCAGCCTGCTCCGCAGTTCCCCGCTCCGCGGCCAGGTGAACGTGGCGAGTGCGCCGCCGGGGAGGGTGTACTCGAACGTGCGGTCGCCGACGTCGACGGCGAACGTCCGCGGGTCGTCGTTCTCGTTGTGCACCACCAGCGCGGTGGAGCCGTCCGGGTTGCGGAACGCCACGTCCATGATCTGGCCGTTCCAGCCGGTGGTGCCGAATGAGGTGCTGGCGATACGGCGGGCGCCCGGCTTCACGAACTTCGACAGGTGCCCGATGGTGTAGTACTCGGCGCCGGTGGTCACCGAGCCGTCCGGCCCGACGGTGACCAGGCCGGTGCACGTGCCGCAGCCGCCGTTGTGTGGGCCGCCGGTGGCGTCCAGGGCGATGTTCCAGTTGACCGCGCTGCGTGCCCAGTTGCGGGTCGTGCCGATCGCGACCGTGCGGGCGTGCCACACCAGCGTGTCGCGGAAGATCTTGTCCGGCGGGTCGGTGGGCCCGTGGGAGCCCGAGCACTCGGTGAACCAGATTCCCTTGTCGGGGAACGCGTCGTGCAGGGCGGTCTGGGCGCTGGGGTCGCCGTAGTAGCAGTGGTAGGCGGTGCCGGCGATCCAGTGGGACGCCCGGTCGCGCAGGATCTCGTACGGGTAGTCGGTCTCCGGGCTGGACCCCGGGGGCGTGTTGGCGACGTCGTTCGGGTGCGTGGCCCAGTTGTGGTCGTAGGCCAGGATCCTGGTGCGTGGGCTGGCCCGGTGGAGCATCGGGCCGAGCGCCGCGATGACCTTCAGCTGCTGGGCGACGGGCATGTCGGTGCCGGGATAGGCGTCCGGGGTCCGGTTCTGCGGCTCGTTCTGCACCGACAGGAAGTCGACCGGCACGCCGGCGGCGCGGTAGGCCTGGACGAACCGCACCAGGTAGCGCGCGTAGGCGTCGTAGACCGCCGGGTCGTCGATGAGCCGGCCGCCGACGAGCGAGCCGGTGGTCTTCATCCACGCGGGCGGGCTCCACGGCGTGGCCATCACCGACAGGCGTGGGTTGAGCCGCTTCGCCGCGCGCAGCAGTGGCAGGACCGTCGCCTCGTCGTGGGCGATGCTGAAGTGCCGCAACGCGAAGTCGGTCCGGCCCGCCGGGACGTCGTCGTAGGTGTAGTGCCGCGCCGACGCGGTGAAGTCCGACGAGCCGACCGGCTGGCGCAGGAAGCTCACGCCGATGCCGCGCACCGGGTCGAAGAGCTTGCGCATGGTGTCGGCCCGCACCGCGGGGGACAGGCCCGCCAGCACGGCCGCCGACGAGTCGGTGATGGACGCGCCGAACCCGTCGACGGTCTGGTAGGCGCGGTCCGGGTCGACGACGATCGTCGGCTGGGTCGAGGGCGTGGTGCCGAACGTGACGGGCGCGCGCGGCGCCATCAGCTCGGCCCGGTCCGGAGTGGTCACCCACACCTGGGCCCGCGGGACGTCCCTCCCGGCGGCGGCCTGCGCCGGGGGCACGGCCGTGAGACCGAGGAGCAGGGCCACGATCGCGATCGTTCTCATCGTCGTCCTTCTGGCTGAGCACCCGCAGGATGTAACAGTAGATCAATCACTGTGAAACAAGTGCTTTTCATGATGAAACACCCCGTGCTTCGGCAGCGTCAACCCCATGGGCCGGTCTGGCTATACTGACCAGGTGGAACGCGAGCCTGGTCTCCTGAAACAGCGCCATGCCGGATAACCCGCGTGCGACGCTCCGCGACATCGCCGCGGAGACAGGTGTCTCGGTCGCGACCGTCTCCCGTGTGCTCAACGACCACGTCAACGTGGCCCCCCGGACACGCGACCTGGTCCTGCGGGCCGTCGAGCGGCGCAAGCTGCCGGCCGCCGAGCCCGTCCGGCCGCGCACCGTCTACGTCCGCTGCCCGTACGTGCTCACCGACTACTTCGGCCTGATCGTGTCCTCGATCGCGGAGACGCTGAAGCTGCACGGCCTGCGCCTGCTGCTGGACGCGGGGGAGTCCGGCCAGCACAGTGCCGCGCTGCCCGGCCTGCCGGCCCAGGAGGACGTCGACGCCGCGATCCTCATCCTGCCCCCGGAGGACGGCGACCAGCTGGTCGCCTTGTCCCGCAGCGGTTTCCCGTTCGTCGTGGTCGACCCCCGCACCCCGCCGCCGCCGGACGTCGCCGCCGTCTCGGCCGCGCACCTCTCCGGCGCGCGGGCCGTGGCCGACCACCTGATCGGTCTCGGCCACCGCGACATCGGCGTCATCGCCGGCCCCGAGGAGTGGCTGGCCAGCGACGCCCGGCTGGCCGGCCACCGCGCCGCGCTCGCCCAGGCCGGAATCCTGTTGGCCCCCAACCGGTTGCGGCACATCGAGGCCAACACCGCCGCGGGCCGGCTGGCCGCCGCCGACCTGCTCGACCAGGCCCCGCGTCCCACCGCGATCGTCTGCTTCAACGACAAGGTGGCGGTCGGCACCCTGCAGGCCGCCCGCGAACGCGGCCTGCGGGTGCCGGTGGACCTCGCCATCGCCGGCTTCGACGACATCGACCTCAGCCAGGCGACCGACCCGCCCCTGACCACGGTCCGCCAACCGTTGCAGGAGATGGGACGCATCGCCGTCACCCAGCTCATGCGCGTGCTCGACGGCCACCGGCCCGAGGCACTGCACATCGAGCTCGCCACCACCCTCGTCGTCCGCGCCTCCACGGCGGTCTCCTGAACCCGGCCGGACCGTCCTCATGCGACGGCGCCGGGTGATTTGTCCGGTCCACTGGCGACGTCGCCGGGCGGCAGCGACACATTCCGCCGCTTTTCCGCGTTTGACCACCGATCCGTTGCGCCGCACGGGTTTTTACCAGTATTCGGGGTCGGCGTCATGGTGAGTTCGGGACAAAGCGGTCATACCCATTATCTGTTTATACGTTGACGACAAACGGTCCTTGTGCGGCACTGACCCGCACTTGATTCTTGAGCTGGTTCGCGCGAACCAGATCACCTCTTCACGCAGTGGACCCCCGTCGAGGGCTCGGGGGCGCTGCGCCCTGCACAGAGGAGTTCCGTACATGTTTCTGAGACGTGTTGTCGTCATGGCCTCCGTCGGCGTACTCGCCGCGGGGGTCGCAACGTCCGCGGCACAAGCACAACCCACACCGGGCGCCACACCGGATGCGCAGTCACTCGCCGCCAGCGCCGCGTCGGCCTTCGTGGCGGCCAAGCCCGCCGCGCTCCACGCGAGCGCGAGCGAGGCGTTCACCCAGCACTCCGTGGTCGACTTCAAGGGCACCCAGTACGTGCCGTTCGACCGCACCTACAAGGGACTTCCCGTGGTGGGCGGCGACTTCGTGGTCGTCACCAACTCCTCGGGCCAGGTCATGGACACCTCGGTGGCCCAGGACCAGACCATCGACCTCGCCTCGACCACCCCGGCCGTCACCGCGAAGCAGGCCGAGACGACCGCCGGCCAGGAGCTGAAATCCGTCACCTCGGTGACCGGCACCCAGCTCGTCGTCTACGCCCACGGCACGCCGGCTCTCGCCTACCAGACCACGGTCACCGGCACCGGCAGCGAGGGCTACAGCAAGCTCTCCGTGGTCGTCGACGCGCGGAGCGGCAAGGTGCTCGAGACCCGCGAGCACGTCATGCACGGCACGGGCACCAGCGCGTGGAACGCCAACCCCGTCACCCTGAACACCACCCACTCCGGGTCCACCTTCTCCCTGCGTGACCCGAGCATCACCAACCTCAGCTGCCAGAACGCGTCCGGCAACACCGTCTACTCCGGCACGGACGACTCCTGGGGCAACGGCACCGCGAGCGACCGGGAGACCGGCTGCGTCGACGCGTACTTCGGTTCGCAGACCGAGAACGCGATGCTCGCCAGCTGGCTCGGTCGCAACGGGCCGGACGGCGCGGGCGGCGCGTGGCCGATCCGGGTCGGCCTGAACGACCTAAACGCCTTCTACGACGGCAGCCAGATCCAGATCGGCCACAACCAGGCCGGCGGCTGGATCGGCGCCATCGACGTGATCTCCCACGAGCAGGGCCACGGCATCGACGACCACACCCCCGGTGGCATCTCGAACGGCGGCACCCAGGAGTTCGTCGCCGACACCTTCGGCGCGGCCAGTGAGTGGTACGCCAACGAGTCCACCAGGGACACCCCGGACTTCACCGTCGGCGAGCAGGTCAACCTGACCGGCAACGGCCCGATCCGCTACATGTACAACCCGTCGCTCGCCGGCCACGCGAACTGCTACTCGAGCTCGACCCCCGGCTCCGAGGTGCACGCGGCGGCGGGTCCGGGCAACCACTGGTTCTACCTGCTCGCCGAGGGCACCAGCCCGACCAACGGCCAGCCCACCAGCCCGACCTGCAACAGCAGCACCGTCACCGGCGTCGGCATCCAGAACGCCATCAAGATCATGTACGGCGCGATGCTGATGAAGACCTCCAGCAGCTCCTACCTCAAGTACCGCACCTGGACGCTGACCGCGGCGAAGAACCTCGACGCCACCTGTGGTCTGTTCAACGCCACGAAGAAGGCGTGGGACGCGGTGAGCGTGCCGGCGCAGTCGGCCGACCCGACCTGCTCGGCGAGCGGTGGCCTCACCGTCGGCAACCCGGGCAACAAGACCGGCACGGTGGGCACCGCGATCACCGCCTTCACGATCACCGCGAGCGGCGGCACCTCGCCGTACGGCTTCTCGGCGACCGGGCTGCCCCCGGGCGTCTCGATCAACGCGACGAGCGGCCAGGTGTCCGGCACCCCGACCGCGGGCGGCACGTTCAGCACGACCGTCAACGTGACCGACAGCTCGAGCCCGGCGAAGACCGGGTCGACCCAGTTCACGTTCACGGTCAGCGGCGGTGGTGGCACCTGTGGCCAGAACCTGATCGCCAACGGCGGGTTCGAGAGCGGCAGCACCGGATGGTCGGCGACCTCCGGCGTGATCAGCTCGGGCAGCAGCAACGCGCACGCGGGCACCCGATTCGCGTGGCTCGACGGCTACGGCAGCACCCACACCGACACGCTGCAGCAGACCATCACCGTCCCGTCCGGCTGCAGCGCGACGCTGAACTACTACCTGTGGATCGACACGGACGACGAACCATCGTCGGCCTTCGACACGCTCACCCTGACCGCCAACGGCACGACCCTGGCGACGTTCTCCAACCTGGACTCCGGGTCCGGGTACGTCCTGCGGTCGTCCAGCCTGGCGGCCTTCGCGGGCCAGTCGGTCGTGCTGAAGTGGACCGGGACGGAGGACGCCGGCCTGGCGACCAACTTCCTGATCGACGACGTGTCGACCAGCTGAGGTCCTGACACGGAGATGCCGGTGGCCGGGTGCTTCGCGCCCGGCCACCGGCCTGTTCGCGCGGTGACCCGCCGGTGAATTCCACCTGTCCACGCGGTCCTCGCACGGTCAGCCTGTGCGGTGCCGCAGACCGTCGACGAAGATCTCGACCAGGTGCCGGCCGTAGTCGGGCCGCTCGCCCGGGATCGGATGACACAGCAGAGCCACCGCGTGCAGGAGGTCCGTGGCGCCGACGCCGGCGCGGAGCTCGCCGGCCGCGGTCGCGGCCTCGATCATCGTGTCGAGCATGGGCACCATGCGCTGGTGGACGTAGGTGCGCAGCGCCTGGTGCGCGGCGTCGCCCGACTGCAGGGCGGACGCGAGACCCGTCTTGGTCGCCACCAGCTCGGTGTAGCGCTGGATCCACTTCACGAGTGCCGCCGCGGGCGGGTTGGTGGCGGACAGCGCCGGGCCCGCCTCGGCGCACGCGTCGATCTCCCGCTCCAGCACGGCGAGGACCAGGTCCGAGCGCTGCGGGAAATGCCGGTAGAGCGTGCCCACCCCGACCCCCGCCCGGTCGGTGATCTCCTTGGCCGGGGCGTCCACCCCGGACGTGGCGAAGACGGCCTTCGCGGCCTCCAGCAGGGACTCGAGGTTGCGTCGCGCGTCGGCGCGCCGCTGGCGCGAGCTTTCCGTCACAGCCGTCCCTCCGCCGCTTGCCTAACCGGAAAGCCTTTCCGTATAGTTCCGGAATAGCTTTCCACTTAGTCTCCACCATACGGCAGGAGCCCGTCATGCAGTACCGCACCCTCGGCCGGACCGGCATCAAGGTGAGCCCGTACGCGCTCGGCGCGCTGATGTTCGCCACGTCCGTCGGCAACGCCGACCCCGGCGACTCGATCCGGGTCATCCACAAGGCACTCGACGCGGGGATCAACCTCGTCGACACCGCCGACGCGTACGGCGACTCGGAGGAGGTCGTCGGCGAGGCCCTGCGGGGCCGGCGGGAGAACGTCGTGCTCGCGACGAAGTTCAGCCGCCCGATGGGCGACGACCCCAACCAGCAGGGCGGGTCCCGGCGGTGGATCATGACGGCGGTCGAGAACTCGTTGCGGCGGCTGCGGACCGACCACATCGACCTCTACCAGATCCACCGCCCCGACCTGGCCACCGACATCGAGGAGACGCTCTCGGCGCTCTCCGACCTGGTCCACAGCGGCAAGGTGCGGGCGATCGGCGCGTCCGGGATGATGGCGTCGGACATCGTCGACGCCTGGTGGGTGGCCGAACGCCGTGGCCTGGAACGGTTTCGCACCGAACAGCCGGTCTACTCGATGCTCAACCGCGGGATCGAACGTGAGGTGCTGCCCGTCGCGCAGCGCCTCGGCCTGGGCACGATGGTGTGGGGGCCGCTCGGGCAGGGCCTGCTCACCGGCCGCGTGCGCAAGGGCGGCGGGAACGACCTGAGCCGTGCACGCTTCTTCAGGCACCTCAACGACGAACGCCGCCTCGATGTCGTCGAGCGGCTGATCGCGCTCGCCGGGGAGGCGGGCATCCCGATGACCCACCTCGCCATGGCGTTCACCATCGCGCACCCCGGCGTGACCAGTGCCCTGCTCGGAGCCCGCACCGGGGAACAGCTGGACGACCTGCTGGCCGGCGTCGACGTCGCCCTCTCCGACGACGTCCTCGACCGCATCGACGAGATCGTCCCGCCGGGCACGGACGTCGGCACGCTCGACCAGGCCTACCAGCCACCCGCGCTGCTGGCGCCGAACCTGCGCCGCCGTCCCACCCCGGCGCGAGTCCCGCGTTCAGACATAGCGAGTCCCGCGTTCGCACACACCGAGTTGTGAGGCCGGCACCACGCGGGGGTGGCGGGCCGGTGCGGCCCGCCACCCACGGTGTCACCCCGTGCCCTGCCCCCTGGTCAGGGCACGGAACGTCACGAACACCACGACGGCCATGACCGCGACGCTGGTCAGTGCGGCGGCGTGGAACCCGGAGGTGAACGCCTGCTGGACGTGGCCGAGCAGCGCGCCGTCCCGGTGTGCGGCGGCCGCGTCGAAGCCGTCCACCCAGGACCCGTCCGCATGGCCCGTGTCGGTGGTGAGCCGCGTGCGGTAGAACACGGTGCCGACGCTGCCGAGGATGACCAGCCCCATCGCGATGCCGATCTCGTTGGCGGTCTGGGCGAACGACGCGGCGGAGCCGGCGCGTTCCTCCGGCGCGTGGGAGATCACGTCGTTCATCAGGAATGGGAACGCGGCCCCGATGCCGCCGGTCGTCAGCACCGAGCCACCGACCAGTACCAGCAGGCCCGCGAGCCCGTCGGGAACCAGCGCGAACATGGTGAACCCGGCCGTCATCACGACCATGCAGACGGCGACGATCCGCGCCGGCGGGACCTTGCGGCCGAGCCACGGCCCGAGGTTGGCCGCGATGATCATCGCGATCATCTGCGGCAGCAAACACATCGCCGACTCGAGTGGCGTCAGGCCCTGCACGGACTGCAGGTAGAACGAGACGAAGATCGACGTCCCACCCATCACCAGCGCCGTCAGCAGCAGCACCCACATGGTCCGGGCCACCCCGGGAGAACGCAGCAGTCCCAGGTCGACGAGCGGGTGCGCCAGCTGGTTCTGCCGCCGCACGAACAGGACGCCCAGCCCGGCCCCGAGCACCGCGCTCGCGATCGCCGGCCAGGTCCAGCCGTTGTTGACGATCGACTTCAGCGCGTACACCACCAGCAGGATCGACGCGAGGCACAGCACGGCACTGCGGACGTCGGGACGGCCGGGACTCTCCGCGCGGAACTCGGGCAGCACCCGCGGCGCCGCGAGCACCGTCAGCACCATCACGGGCACGCCCATGAGGAACACCGACCCCCACCACCAGTGCTCGACCAGCACGCCGCCGATCAGCGGCGCCACCGCCATACCGGACAGGAAGCAGGTCATATAGGCGCCCATCGCGGACACCGACGCCTTCGGATCGGGGTAGATGCGCCCGATCAGGGCCATCGAGGCCGGCATGATCGCGGCCCCGGCGACCCCCATGACCGCACGCGTCAGAATGATCATCCACGGCGCGACGGCGAACGCCGCGACCGCCGACGCCACCGCGAACACCGCGGCACAGAGGACGATCAGGCGTCGCCGGCCGATCCGGTCGCCGACCGTGCCCATCGTGACCATCGTGCCGCCGACCATGAAGCCGTAGATGTCGTTCATCCACAGCAGCTCGGTCGGCGTCGGGTGCAGGTCGGCCGTCATCCGCGGCAACGCGACGTTCAGCACGCTGATGTCGATCGCGATGAGCAGCGACGGCAACGCCAGGAGCGCGAGCGCGACCCGCGGACTCCGGACCCGGTCCGGTGCCGAGGCGACGGTCATGAGGTCCTCCTGGGGAAAGTCGGGTGCGCGACGACCTGGGCGTCGCCGGCGTCGCCGAGGGCGTCGCCGGCGGCGCGGACGCCGAGGTGGTGGACGCGTGCGAGCCGGTGGCCGGCCGTCCGGGATGCGGTCATCGTGGGGCGTTCCTTTCTGTCCTCGCCAGAGCGTCGAAGCAGGAACGCCGATCTCGACATCGCCGGGGGATTTTGTTGGAGAACGCGCCGCATCGGATGGCGTGCGGTCCGTATGAGGGGACGTGCCAGGCGGTCACCTGGGGTCGGCACGCGTGGTGGCTCGGTTCATCGGCGCGCGGATGCGCGGCGCGCGGACGCGAGGTGCGAGGTGCACACCCGCCGTGAGCCTCGCGGCTGGAAGAGGGGAGGGCCGCATCGGGCCGAAGAAGGGGGTGTGGCGACGAGGGGTGTGAAGCGGCGAGTCGTCGTGAGAAGGGTTGTGAGGTGGCGAGTCGTCGCGGTTCGGTCCCGGGTGCGTTGCGCACCCGGGACCGAGCCCGCGTCGGTTTCGCTGTCGGTGTCGGTGTCGGTCAGACGGTGACCGGCAGGTGGATGTCGCTGACGTGGACGTCCACCGCCGCGACATCGAGACCGAGGAACTGCTCGACGGCCTCGATCACGCCGGTCCGGATCTGCTCGGCCAGCGCCTTGATCGCGTGCCCGTACTCGAGGACCAACGAGATGTTGATCGTGGCGACCCCGTCGGCCACGTCGGCCGCGATGCCGTCGTCGGCAAGCCCGTACACACCGTCGACCTTGCTGATGACGATGTTCACGACCTTCGCGACGACCCCTTCGCCCACCGTGACGTTCCCGCGAGCGCCCGCGGCCGCACGCGTCCCGACCGTCACCGGCACGACGACCGGCTCGACCTCGTCCGCGTCGACCGCAGCCTCGTCCGCATCGACGGTGTCCGCGTCGGTGTCCGCGTCGGTGTCGACGGCGACGGCGTTCGCGTCGGCAGCGGCGTCGGCCGGGTCGGTGTCGACCCCGGCAACGTCATCCGTGTCGGTGTCATCCGTGTCGGTGTCATCCGTGTCGGTGCCGTCTGCGTCGGTGCCGTCTGCGTCGGTGGCGTCGGTGTCGGCGTCGTCCGCGGCAGGCGTGTCATCGGCTTCGGCGGCCACCGGCTCGATGCCCTCCACGCTCGTGTCATCTTCGGCGGCCGCCTCGGGAGCGGCTTCCTCTGTGGCATCGGCGTCTTCGGCGACCGACTCGTCGTCAGCGGTCTCGATCGCGGCTTCGTCCCCGACGTCGTCGGTGTCAGCCTGATCGGCGGCATCCTCCGGCTCGGCG
Organism: Actinophytocola sp.; assembly: GCF_035634895.1. Lineage (GTDB taxonomy): Bacteria > Actinomycetota > Actinomycetes > Mycobacteriales > Pseudonocardiaceae > Actinophytocola. The sequence continues at coordinate 28,158 of NZ_DASQCC010000249.1, forward strand.
GCAACCTCCGGCTCGATGGCGTCATCCGCGTCATCCGCGTCGTCGGTGTCATCCGCGTCGTCGTCGGCGGCGTCGGCGTCGTCGGCGGCGTCGTCCAGTTCGGCGGCGTCGTCCAACAGGGCGGCGTCGTCGGACTCTTCGGCGTCGTCCAGTTCGGCGACGCCGTTCGACTCGTCGGCCTCGTCGTCGGTGTCTTCACTGTCCTCGGCGTCGGCCTCGGCCTCCGCGTCGTCACCGTCCTCGGTGTGGGCGGGGTCGAGGTCGGTGGGCTCCGCTTCGGCGTCAGTGGTCTCGGCGTCGTCCTCAGCCGTGGCGTCGTCGGCCGTGGTGGCGTCCTCAGAGGCGGCGTCGTCCGTGGGGTCCGTCGCCGTGGCCTCGGTCGGGTCGGCGTCGATTGCTTCAGTGGCAACGGGTTCGTCGATGACGGCCACGCCGGCGGCTTCGGGCTGGGTGCTGTCGGTCGGGGTGGCGGCGGGCTCACCGGAGTCCGCTGAGCCGTACCTGCCGCGGCCGAACAGGGAGTTGATGATCTCGGGCATGGGTGTTGATCCCCTTTCGAGAGCGATGATCTCGGGGAGAGAGCGCGAGTGGACGGCGCCATGATAGGCGGCCCGTCCGTGACGCCAGTCACAGGTCCCGTCTTCGAGATTTGCCTGTGTCCCAACAATGTTCAGCTCGAGACGAGAAGGCCCGACGCGGCCGACGCCGCCGCGTGGCGGCCGCCGCCCGAACGGCGGTGCCGGGCACCCCTGGAAGGTTTCCGCGGGCCGGCGGGAACGCCGGCGCAAGAGCGGTGCCACCCGGTGGGCCGACGGCAGCCGACCGTTTCACGGCGAAGGCGAATCAGGTGAAGGGCAGCCGCCAGGTCATCCGGACGATCGTGCCGTCGGGGGTGTGGCGCACGTCGGCGTCGGTGCCGAGTCTGCGGATCAACACGAGGCCGCGCCCACCCCGGGTGGTGGGTTCCGCCGCGGGGGCCCGCCACTGCCCGTGGTCGCGCACGATGATGGTCACGAGTTCCCCGTCGAGCCGCGCGCGCAGCTCGACCGGGCCGCCGCCGTGCTCGCGGTAGGCGTGTTCGACGGTGTTGGCCAGGGCCTCGTACCCACTGAGGACGATCGCGTCGACGACGTCGGCCTCAAGCCCCCGTGCCGTGGCCCAGTCGCTGAGGAGTCGCCGTGCTGGCCCGAGCCGCGATGCCGACATGTCTCCGGAGAAGAGAACCGTGTCGTCCGAGCCATGGCTCACGTGTGCTCCTGTCGTCAGCTCGACCGACGGTGGTACCTGTCCGTTTCAGGCGTGCTCCGACCTGGAGCCGCGAAATCAACCGCGGGGTACCCGACGACGGTGTGTTCACACCCGTGTCTCCGGTGGTGGCGGCGGGTTTGGCCGGTCGGTGTATCGGCGAAAATCCTCAGGCTAGGGTTACCGCGATCGGGCAACACCCTAACGAGGAGGAACCGGGTGACGACGGACGCGACGAGCGGTCATCGCCTCGCCGAGAGCATGCGGGCGAACAGTGATCGCCTGGTCACGCGGTGGGTGGAGCTGGCGGCGGTCCCCGTGCGCGGCAGGGTGACGACCACCGAACTGCAGCAGGACTTCCGGGAGCTGTTCGACTCGTTGCTCCCCGTAGTGGGCGGCGACGGATCCACTTTGGACAGGGGCGAGTACGCCGAGGTCAAGGCGCTGCTCGCGAACCTGTCGCGCGCGCGGGCCCGGCAGGGGTTCACCCCGTCGGAGACGGCGTCGAGCGTGTTCGTGCTCAAGCGCGCGGTGTCCGAGCTCACCGAGAACGACGACGACCCTGAGGTGTTCCGTGCTCAGCAGACGTTCTCGGCCCTGCTCGACGCACTGGGGCTGTGGACGTTCGAGACCTACGTCGCGGCGCGCGAGGAGATCATCAAGGAGCAGTCCGAGCAGCTGCTGGAGCTGACCACGCCCGTGGTGAAGCTGTGGGAGGGCGTGCTGGCGGTGCCGCTGGTCGGCACCCTCGACTCGGCGCGCACCCAGGTGGTGATGGAGAAGCTGCTCGAGGCGCTCGTCGAGACCGGCTCCCAGCACGCCATCGTCGACATCACCGGCGTGTTCGCGGTGGACACGCAGGTCGCCCAGCACCTGCTCAAGACCGTGATGGCGGCGCGACTGATGGGCGCGGAGTGCGTCATCTCCGGCATCCGCCCGCAGATCGCCCAGACCATCGTCGCGCTCGGCATCGAGTTCGGCGACATCATGACGAAGGCGACCCTCGCGGACGCGCTGCGGCACGCGCTGCTCCGGGACGGCGTCGAGGTGGTCCGGAGACCGGGCGCGGTGACCTCGTGAGTGGGACACCACAACGCCGGTTGGGAGCGTCGTGACGGAACGAGTGCCGATCCTCAGCATCGGTGACGTCCTGCTGGTGTCGATCCAGATCGACCTGCAGGACCAGAGCGCCATCGCGCTCCAGGAGGACCTCGCCGACAAGATCAGCACCACCGGCGCGACCGGTGTCGTCATCGACATCACCGCGGTGGAGATCGTGGACTCGTTCATCGGCCGGATGTTCGCCACGATCGCCTCGATCTCCCGGTTGTTCGACGCCGACACGGTCGTGGTCGGCATGCGTCCCGCGGTGGCGATCACACTGGTGGAGCTCGGCCTCTCGCTCGGCGAGGTGCACACCGCCCTCGACCTCGAGCGGGGCATGAAGATCCTGCACGCCGTGCGAGGGAGGCGAGAGGGGCTCCGTCACGACGGCCAGGCCGGCTCCGCAGTGGCCGGCGCATGACCACCGCGTCGGGCCCGGTCGAGGAGATCGCCATCGGCAACGACGGCGACGTGGTACGGGTCCGCCAGCTCGCCAGGACCTACGCGACCAAGGCGAAGCTGTCGCTGGTCGACCAGACCAAGCTCGTCACCGCCACGAGCGAGTTGGCACGCAACACCCTGGTGTACGGCGGGGGCGGGGTGGCCACCGTGGAGATGGTCACCGACGGCAGGCGCAACGGCGTGCGTGCCTCCTTCCATGACGAGGGACCCGGCATTCCGGACACGACACTCGCGCTCGCCGACGGCTGGAGCAGCGGGAAGGGGCTCGGCCTCGGACTGAGCGGGGCCAAGCGGCTCGTCGACGACTTCGAGCTGGACACCGAGGTCGGCCGGGGCACCCGGGTGACGGTCGTGAAGTGGTCCCGGTGATCGACCTGTGCTGCCTGCCGGTGGTGGCGGACGTCGACGTGGTCCGGATCGACGACGTGTCCGCCCCCGGGCGGGCCCGCCGGGTCGCGGCGGCGCTGGCCACGGAGCTCGGGTTCGGCGAGACCCGGGTCGCGGAGATCGAGATAGCCGTGACGGAGCTCGGCACCAACCTCCACAAGCACGCGCGCGCGGGGATGGTGTTCGTCCGGTCGGTCCGAGCCGTCGAGGCCGCCGCGGTCGAGATCGTGGCGGTCGACAGCGGACCGGGGATGGCGGACGTCGACCAGGCCATGCGGGACGGCCGGTCGTCGACCGGGACCCTCGGGGTGGGGTTGGGCGCGGTCAGCCGCCTGGCCGACACGTGCTCGGTGTCGTCCGAGCCCGGCGCCGGCACGGTGGTCGCGGCCCGGTTCCACCGGCGCCGGGGCATACCGGACGAGCTGCCCGGCGAGGTCGCGGCCGGGATCACCCTCCCGATCGACGGGGAGGAGGTCTGCGGGGACGCCTACGCTGTGTGCGGTGACAACGGGCGGATCAGGCTGATGATGTGTGACGGCTCCGGGCACGGACCGCTGGCCGCGTGGGCGGCACAGGCGGGCGTGCGGTCGTTCCACGAGGACCACTCCGGTGGCCCGGGCGACATCCTCGCCCGTGTCCACGCGGCGATGCGCGGCACCCGCGGCGGTGCGGTCGCGGTGGCCGACCTGGACCTCGAACGACGTGCGGTGCGGTTCGCCGGACTCGGCAACATCGCCGCCACCGTGGTCGCCGACGGCAGGAAGAACGGCATGGTCTCGGTCCCCGGCATCGCCGGCTACCAGGCCAGGACGATCAAGACCTTCGACTACTCGCTGCCCGAGGGCGCGACCGTGGTCCTGCACTCCGACGGCCTCACCGAGCGCTGGAGCCCCGAGGACCGGATCCGGTTGTTCAACCGCGAGCCGCTGCTGATCGCCGCCACCCTGCTGCGTGACGCGGGCGTCCGGAAGGACGACGCCGGGGTTCTCGTCGCCCGGCCGCCGGACAGATGACCCCGTCCCACCTGCCGAGCGACGTGCTGCGGATGACCAGTGCCACCGAACGTGATGTCTTCACCGTCCGGCAGCGGGGCCGTGAGTTCGCCGAGGCGATCGGGCTCGACCGCCAGGACCAGCTCCGGCTCGCCGCCGCACTGAGCGACATCGGCCGCGACCTCGTCCGCCAGGGCGTGACCGCCGTCGTGACCTTCGCCATCGACACCGAACCGGCGACGAGCCTGCGGGCGGAGTTCTCCTGGCAGGGTGAGCCGGCCGAACGGGTGCTGCCGAACGGGTTTCCGACCGCGAGCCGGCTGCTCGACGCGGCGGAGCCCGTCCACGCGAACGGCCGCGGCGGGCTCGTGCTGCGCAAGCTGCGACCGGCCACCCTGCCGCCCCTCTCCGACTCGGACATCGCCGGGCTGCGGGCCAGGCTCACCGAGAGTCGTGCCGCCGACCCGCTCGACGAGCTGCGGGCCCAGAACCAGGAGCTGCTCGACACGCTCGAGAACGTCGAGTTCCAGCGCAAGGAGCTGTTGCGGCTCAACGAGGAGCTGGAGGAGACCAACCGCGGTGTCATGGCGCTGTACAAGGAGCTCTCCGACGAGCTGGACGAGACCAACCGGGGTGTCGTCGCCCTGTACGCGGAGCTGAACGAGAAGTCCACGCAGCTCAAGGCCGTCAACGAGGCCAAGACGAGGTTCTGGTCGACGATCAGCCACGAGCTGCGCTCACCCATCAACTCCGTCCGCGGCCTGGCGCAGCTGCTGTCCGCGCCCGGCTCCGAACCACTGACCGACGAGCAGCGCAGGCAGGTCCAGCTCATCGAGGACTCCGGCACGACACTGCTCGCCCTCGTCAACGAGCTCCTCGACACGGCGAAGGCGGAGTCCGGCCGGCTGGTGCCGCAGCTGGTCCCGGTGAACCTCGTCGACGTCTTCGGTCACCTGAGGGGCACCATGCGGTCGACGATCCGGTCGGCCGACGTGGCGCTCGTCATCGACGACCCGTCGTCGCTGCCCCCGCTGTGGACCGACGAGACGATGCTGGTGCGCATCCTGCGCAACCTGCTGTCCAACAGCCTCAAGTTCACCGAGTGCGGCGAGGTGCGCCTGCGTGCCGAACTGGCCGGGGACGGCGGGCACGTCCGGTTCACCGTCACCGACACCGGGATCGGGATACCCGACGACCAGATCGAGCGCGTGTTCGAGGAGTTCCACCAGGTCCGCTCCCCGCTGCAGACCCGCGCGGGCGGCACCGGGCTCGGGCTGCCCTATGCCAGGCGGCTCGCCGTGATCCTCGGGGGCGGCCTCGTGCTGGAGAGCCAGGCCGGCGAGGGCACCACCGCCACCCTCCGGCTGCCCGTCCGCGACCCCGAGGACCGCGGCCTCCCGGACCTCGGGACCTTGCTCGTGGTGGACGACGACGAGAGCTTCCGGGACCGGATCGGTTCCCTGCTCGGGGAGTTCAGCGACGCGGTGAGCTACGCCGCCGACGGCCGGGCGGCCCTCGACGCGGTCGCCGAGCACCGGCCGGGGATGGTCTTCCTCGACCTGTACATGCCGGGGATGAACGGCCGCGAGGTGCTGGGCGTCCTGCGGGAGAAGGCGGAGCTGCGGACTCTGCCGGTCGTGGTGGTGACCTCCTCGGTACCCGACGGCCTCGACCTGTCCAGCGCGGGCCTCGGCGCGGCGCTGCTGCCGAAGTCGCAACTGTCCGTGGAGACGCTCCGGCACGCGATCACCGAGGCGTTGATGGTCCTACCGAGGTCGGAGCGGCAATGACAGTACCTACCGAACCGGCCACCATCCTGGTGGTGGACGACGCCGAGGCCAACCGCTACCTGCTGAGCAGCTGGCTGCGCCGCGTCGGCTACCGGGTCACCGAGGCGTCGACCGGTGCCGAGGCACTGTCGTCGCTGACCGGTGAGCGTCCCGATCTCCTGCTGCTGGACGTCAACCTGCCCGACATGAGCGGCCTGGACGTGTGCGCGCAGGTCAAGGCCGACCCGAGGACCGCGGTCGTCCCGGTGATCCACGTGTCCGCGACCGCCGTCGAACCCGAGGACGAGGCGCGGGGCCTGACCGGCGGCGCCGACGCCTACCTGCTCGAACCCGTCGACCCCCGGGTGCTGGTTGCCACCATCGAGGCGGTGCTGCGGTACTACCGCGCCCGCGAGGTGGCGGAACGGCTCGCCGCCCGGCTCACCGAGCTGACCAGGGCCACGCACGCCCTGAACTCGGCCACCACCTTCGAGTCGCTGCTCGCGGCGGCGGCGGCGGGCGCGGCGGCGATGTTCGGTGGGGCGGCCACCGTGCTGACCTCGACCCCACTGGGCCTCGTGCGGGCGGCGAGCACGCCGGCGGGTGAGGTGACGGCCGGCACGGAGCCCGCGCCGCCGCCCGCCGTCGAGGAGATCACCGGCACGGTCCAGCTGCCGGCCGTGGTGACAGTGGACAGCGTGGACTGGCACGGCGAGGGGCGCGCCACGGTGTTCGTCAGCAGGCCGAAACCATCCGCCGTCCCGGTGTGCATCGCGGTGGACACCGCCCATGCCTCGGGGGACGAGCTGCGCCAGCTGCTCCTGCAGCTGGGGCAGGCCACCACCCTCGCGTGCGAGGGCCTTCGCGTGCGGTCGGAGGAACACACCCGGGCCGTGACGCTCCAACGCAGCCTCCTACCCGGCGAGAACCCGACCGTCCCCGGCCTGAGCATCGCGACCCGCTACGTGCCCGCGACCCACGACGCCGAGATCGGCGGCGACTTCTACGAGGTGGCCGAGCTGGGTGACCGCGTGCTGGTCGCGGTCGGCGACGTCGTGGGGCACTCCCTCAAGGCCGCGACGGTCATGGGTGAGATCCGGCACGCGCTGCGCGCGTACGCGATCGAGGGCCACGACACGGTGACCATCCTCGAACGCCTCGACGCACTGGTGCGCCGGTTCCACCCGGAGTGGTTCACGACGATGTGCGTGATGCTCGTCGACCTGGCGGCCGGCACGGCCGAGGTCGCCAACGCCGGGCACATCCCGCCGCTCCTCTCCGACGCCGGCGGCAACCGGTACCTGGACGTGGTCGGCCCCCTGCTCGGCGCGGGCTGGCGCAGGCCACCCGCGTCACACGTCGAGCTGCCGCCGGGCACGCTCGTCCTGCTCGTCACCGACGGCATCGTCGAACGCAGGAACCGCAACGTGGACGGGGGCATGGTGGCCATACAGAACCACGTCAGGCCCGACGCGGACCTGGAGACCCTCTGCGACTCCCTCCTGGAGCACTTCGGCCGGGACGCGGAGGACGACATCGCGCTGGTGGCCATCCGCACCACTCCGCCTCCCGGAGTTCTCTAGCGGCGTTCCGGCACGATCCATGGGCGCCCTCATCCCGGCCCCCGTCGCGCCATGTGGAGCCGGACGCACGTGCCCGTGGTCCACGAGCGCCACTGGACGAGGTCGCACCATTCGTTGGCCAGCCACAGGCCCCGGCCGTGGCGTGCCGCGGCGGGTGGGCGTTCGCGGCCGGTCAGTGGGTCGGGCGCCCAGCCGCGGTCGGTGACCTCGCACACCACGGTGTCCTGATCGAGCCACGCGCGGAGCAGACCCTCGCCGCCGCCGTGCTGGATGCTGTTGACCGCGACCTCGTGGACCGCGAGCAGCAGTTCCGCGGCGCGGTCGGGACGCAGGTTCGCCCGGCTGGCCATCGTCACGACGACGTCCCGCAGGGCCGGGAGGCCGGCCACGGTGAAGGCGACCTCGACCGCGCCGGGCGGCGGAACCGGCAGCGGGCCGTCGAGCCGGTCCAGACCCGGTTGGTAGCGGTCGTTCGGGGTGCGCACGCCGTCCATCGCGATGATGGGGTGGCTCGCCAGTGCCTCCTCGATCACGGCGGGCGGGAGCGTGGTGACGTTGTAGGGGCACATCAGCCGCCACGTGGGTCCGTCCGCGAACGCGACGTTCAACAGCGCCTCGTTGCGTTGGCATTCCAGCAGTTCCGCCGCGCCGCGGCCGGGCCAGATCGGTTCGCCGATGCCGCGGACCCCGCGGCCGGCCTCGACGTTGTGCCGGATGAACTCGCGCCACGTCGCGATGATCCGCGTGGGGTTCCTGCCGAGTTCAACCATGTCGGCGAACACGACGTCGTCGGGGCAGGCGAGCACGGAACGCAGGGCGTCGATCTGCGGTGCCCGGACCGCGACGAGGACGGTTTCGTCGGCCGCCACGCCCTGTTCGACGAACGGTTGTGCCGCGGCGACGAACTCGGCGAGGTCCCGGTAAAGGTACGCTTCGTGTTGGACGCTCAACCCGTGATCTCCACTCTGGGGCAGGTTTCGTCGTAACCCAGCATCTGCCAGCACCGGCGGAAAGAATGCGGTGGCGACTCCACCCGCAATGACAACTTCGGAAACGACTCGACCAGGTCGGCGAGCGTCTGCAGCCCCGCCAGGTCGAGGAATCGCAGATCCGCGAAACACAACCGCAGAGTGGTGTTCTCGTCGACCGCGCTGTGCAGCGCGGTGCGGAAACTGGCGACATTGCCCAGCTCGATCGCGCCGCGCACGTTCCACCGGTTGCCGTCGCCGCTCCACATGCGGAAACCGAGGTCGTCGTAGTTGGCCCCGTAGCTGTGCGCGTGCGCGGACATCGCGGCGGCGACGGCGGTGGGGGCGAACATGTGTCGCCGGTAGGAGCAGAGCATGGTCGCGCCGCAGGTCTTCACCGTGCGGTCGAGGGCGAGCTCGAAGGCGATCAGTTCCTGTGTGCTCAACGGGGTCATGCCGAGCTCGTGCATCTCCGCGAGCACCCGAACCCCGCGATAACCCTCGTGCCGCGCGGCCGCGACCTCGCGCCGCAGTTCGGCCGCCATGCCGTTCACCTGCCACTGTTCGTTACGCGAGAACCCGCCCGCGTCGGACCCAGGTCCGGAACCGAACACGATCAGTTTCTCACCCGACCGGAGCCCCTCGTCGAACAAAGGGAGAACCAACTCGTCGAACTCGCTCTGCGAATCAACGACAAAACCAATGTGTCTGTCCATCTTTGCCAAATCCACTAGGTCCACACAAGTCCCATCGGGAAAGCCTACGGGTCCCGCTGGCCGCAAACAGCTCATTCACTCGTTGGGGTGAAAACCGGTGGCGACGGTAATACCGGGGGATCGGTGAATAACAAACCCTGACCGGAAAGTTGGTCCGCGCGTCGCATCGCGGCCTTCCCCGGGGGCCGGCCGCACGTGCCGGCGGCGGTCCCGGGTGTCCGCCGGGCGCACGATCCGCCCGGCGGCCTCGATGCGGTCGTGCACCGTCACGGGGTCGCTCCGGTCCATGACCGCGGTGCCCCCCACCCGCCGCGGCCGCCGCGGTCGGTGAGCTGTCCGCGGTGGACGTGTCCGGCCCCTGGGCGCTGACTCCTGGCTGCTCGCGCCGCTGGTCGGCGTGTGAGATCCGCGACCCGCGGGGTCGGGGCGAGCGCGGTGATCGCGGGTGTTGTATGCTGAGTTCGATGGTTGGTTTTGTGTTCGTGTCTACACGCTCGCGAAACATTGTTCCGGGCGTTCGCGTTTTCTCCAGGCTGGTGGAAGCGGTCCCGTTGCAGACAACCCGGGTCGCCGCGCCAGCGGTGCTCCGTACTTCAAACCTGGTGAGGACGTAAATATCATGGCTGAGGGCGTAGTCAAGTGGTTCAACTCCGAAAAGGGCTTCGGCTTCATTGCCCCGGATGACGGCTCCGCTGACGTGTTCGTGCACTACTCGGAGATCCAGGGCGGCGGCTTCAAGTCCCTGGAGGAGAACCAGCGGGTGCAGTTCACCGTGGGCCAGGGCCAGAAGGGCCCGCAGGCGACCGCCGTCACCACCATCTGATCTCGTCCGGGTAATCCGGACTTCATAGCCGCGAATCGGCGGGTCCCGTCAGGCAGACCGGGACCTGCCGATTTCGTGTGTCCGAACCAAGGACAACGACACCCGGGCGGGTATGCGAGGTCGGACCCCACACGTCTGGTTCTGCTCCGGCTGGTTCTACTTCTGGCCCGCCCGCTCGAACGCCGCGTGCAGCTCGGTGGTGAACTCGTCCTCCAGGTCTCGCGGGAGCCGCGCGGCCAGTTCCTCCGCGAGCTGCCTGACCTGATCCGGCCTCACCTTCCCGTGGTCCTCCCGCAGGCCGCTGATCGCGGCGAGGATCTTCGCCGCGTCGTCGGCCAGGGGGAACAGGTGCCGCGCCAGGAAGTTCCCGTCCAGGGTGTCGAGCACGTGCGCCGGGGTGGCGCCCGGCGCGTCCGGCCCGACCTCCCGCACCGCCTGCCCGCTCGGGTCCGCACCGTCCGGCACGAAGTAACGCTGCGGCAGGATCCCCGCCACCCGGTCGTGGACGAACTTCAGCCAGTTGTGCTCGTCGGGAGTCAAGTCGTTCTCCTGTCCGCTCGCCACCGCGTTGCGGAACGCGGTCATGTCGATGGTTCGTCCCGGCGCGTCGCCCGGATCCCACTTGCCGGTGACGCTGGTCTCGGCGTGCGCCCTGATCCGCTGGACCTCGCCGCGGCCGAACACCCCGGCGACCGCCCGCGCCCAGGTCACGGCCGCGTGGAACTGGACGTCCCGCATCGGGCTGGTGCCCGGGTACACGATCTCCAGGCCCAGCACCCGTTTGTTGAACAGCGTCGTCACCGGCAGCGGCCCCATGGACCGGCCGCCGGACGCGCCGGCGTGGTTGGCCGGATGGGCCGCGATCACCGTGATGGAGCCGTCCTCGTTGCCGGCGTAGTTGCACAGCGGACCGCTCAGGTTCGTCCGGCCGTCGACGAGCAGCCGGCCCGCGTTCGTGCCCGGCAGCGCCATCCCGAACGGGGTGGCGGTGTGATGGATCAGACCTCCTTCGTAGGCCGACGACATGCCGTTGCCCCGGGACTGCCAGCCGGGCATCTCGTGCACCACGACCCCGGCGGCGCGGAGCCGTGCGTTGATCTCCGCGCACCGCGCGACGCTCATGGCCGGTCCCCGATCGGTTCGACGGTCAGCGGGTTCGCCTCGACGTCCTGCTCCGGGGTGAACCCCGGGCGCAGGTACGGGGCGTCGGGCTCCGCGTCCAGTTCGCCGGTGACGAGCACACCCTCGGTGTGGTCGTCATGGCGGAGCCGCACCTCGCCGGCACGGCTGGTGGGGCTGTCGTTCCCGTCGGCGACCGCGGACAGGTGCGCACGCACATGCGCCTCCACGTCCGGCACGGCGTCGCGGGGCGACACTCGGGAGTAGTACAGCGTCACGGTTTCACCGTCCGATCGACAACGCGGGCGCCTCCAGGTCCGCCGCGTAGTGGAAAGGATGGTGGACGCCGGTCTCCCTGACGTCACCCGCTCGTCGCGCCGCCGTCACCGGCACCGCGCGCAGGCTCGGTCAGCAGGTCGACCGCGTGTCGCCGCGGCGCCTCACCGCGCGGTCCGCTCGGTCAGCGTCGCCGACGGCGACCCGACGCGGAACCGCGCGTAGGCGATGACCGCGGCCTGCCGCGCGGCTGCTCCGGGTGCCGGCGCGGCCGGCACGGCGAAGCCTGGTGCGTACACCACGACCACGCGCCGGTCCGGCGGCAGCGTGAGCACGGACGCCGGCACGGGCGCCGACCCGGTGACACGGCCCAGCCCGTCGGCCTCGCCCAGCGTCACCTCGACGTCGCCGAACCGGGCCGCCAACGGGCCGCCCGGCCGAGGCCCCGGCACGACCGACACGTCGAGGACCGTCGCCCCCTCGCGCCGCACGACCGCCCACTCGGCCGGCGCCGCGGCGTCCACCGCACCGGCGGGCACGAGCGTCCAGTCCACTGTGGACGTTCCGGTGAGCACGGTGGTGCCGCCGCGGGTGTCGGCACCCGCCGCGAGCGCGAAGCCCGCCCGCGCCGGCGTCGGCGCGGGGGACAGGTCGATGCCGTGGTCCGCGGCGAGCGCGGAGAGCCGGCCGGCGAGGTCGGGGTCGGTGGGCAACGCGACCGACCCCAGGGCACGCTCGACGGCGCCCGGATCGTCGAGCAGATGCTCCACACCGGACAGCGCGAGGACGTGTTCCGCCCGCAGCACGACGGGATCGAGAGCCGGCACCTCGGCGGCGACCGACGCGGGCCACCACGCCTGCGCCCAGTCCAGTTGGGCGACGGTCCGGCACGCGTCCCGGACCGACCAGTCACCGGCCGCCGGCACGGTCACGTCCCGCGCGCCGGCGAGGATGTCCCCGGCCGCCGAACCGTAGATCTCCCACAGCCACCCGGCCGCCCGCGCCGGGTCGTGCACCCGCGCGGCCGGCACGGCGTCGCCGGCGAGGACGTCCCACGCGAGCACCACCCCGGCCGCCTCCAGGACCGCCGTGACCTCCGGCCACGCCGGCCAGTCACCGACGACCAGGCCGTCCGAGGTGGACACCCTCATGAGCCGGCCTCCCGGTCCCGCGGGACCTCGACGTGCTCCACCGCGACCGCGCGGGTGACACCGTCCCCCAACCCGGCCCACGCGATGACGAGACCGCGGGGGAGGGTAGCTGTCGCGGTGCTCACCCGCCGAGCCTAGTCGATCAGCGTCGCCGCAGGTCACGGAACATGGCGTGCCGGTTTCCGGGACCGGCGGGGCTTGTCCACGGACGCTGTCGGCCAGGTACGGCACCCATCGCGATACGCGACTCACGACACTCGCGCCGCGAGATATCCGCGGCCGACCGGCCTGTTGTTTTCCCACTGAATAGGCGCCCGAAAGGGTGGACAAAAGGGCATTGAATCGTTCTCCGTGTTCACCCGGACAGCGGTAGCAGATGTGCTCTGCTGACTGAAATCCTGCTGCGAGGCATGTGGCATGGGGGGAATTCGATGCCTGATTCGATCGAAGAACTCATCGCGGAGAATCGGCGAATCGAGGGAATTCTCGCCGGGGGTGCGCGGGACCGGTTGCTCGCCGTGCCCGGCGTCTACCATGTCGCGACCGGGTTGAAGGAGGTCGGCGGCCGCGCCACCGACGAGCTGTGCGTCAAGGCCTACGTCCACGAGAAGCGGGAACTGGCCGCCCTGTCGCACGAACCCGTGCCGTCGACGGTTTCCGGTGTGCGCACCGATGTCTGCGAGGTCGGGCGGGTGAGGTTCACGTCCGACTCCTTCCGGTACCGCGGGTTGACCGGCGGCATACAGATCACGAACGGCATCAAGGTGTTGAGCGCCGACCACACCGAGGTCGAGTACGAGACGGGCACGCTCGGCTGTTTCGCCACCCACGTCACCGACGGCAAGCCCGTCCTGCTGACCGCCTGGCATGTCGCGACCGCGAACGGCGCGACCTACGGCGAGAGCATTTTCCAGCCGGACTCGGAGATCACCGAGGACACGGTGGACGACCGGTATCCGAAACGCCCGGTCAGCATGAAGAACGCGGTCGCGAAGATTGCCGACTACAAGGTGGACGCAAAGGTCGACTGCGCGATCGCACGCGTCAACACCTGCTATTCCTGTTGCTGCAACTGCGGCATCGGCTTCGACAACGTCGTCAGGGAACTCGCCGTCGGCGGGTCGAACGCGGTCGCGGGCACCGCGGCCGCGGTCAGCGGTCAGCCGGTCTTCAAGGTCGGCCGGACCAGCGACCGCACGTCGGGAAGGATCATCACCACCAGCTTCCCCTCCCTGTCCATCGATCTGGACGGCAAGACCTACACGTTCACCAACCAGATCCACATACAGGGCGACACCGGCCCGTTCGCCGGGCCGGGAGACTCGGGTGCGGTGGTCGTTGACCAGAACCGCAAGGTCGTCGGGCTGCACTTCGCGGGCGACGCGAACGACGCGAACAGCTACGCCAACCACATCGCCGACGTGCTCGCCGCCCTGCACATCACCATCACCGGCACCGAGGCCGCGTTGCTCGCCGAGGAGCTGCCGGACCTCGGGACCCTGCCACCCGGCAGCTGGCTGGCCGGCCGGGTCGAGGCACACCAGTCCGAAGTGGTCACGCTCGTCAACCACGACCGGCGCGTCACCGTCGCCTGGCACCGC
>NZ_DASQCC010000250.1:0-15394 GCF_035634895.1 Actinophytocola sp.
CCGGCTGCACGCGAGGCGGCTCGGCACGAGGCGGTTCGGGCAGTTCGGCACGGGGCGGTTCCGGCAGCTGGACGCGGGGCGGCTCGGGCGCCACCACGGACACCCGCGCCGGCTCGAGCCGCGGCGGCTCGGCGGGAGGCGGCGGGGCCGAGGGCCTGGCCGGTGCGATTCGGGCCGCTACGTACGCCGGCTCCACCTGCGGGCGGTTGAAGCCGGGACCGTCAAAAGGGATCTGTCGCGCGTTCCGCATCGCCTCCCGGTGGTACTCGCCGGGCTCGACGCCGTCCATCAGCACCTCGACCGAGGCGCGGATGCCGGCGCGGCGCAGCGCGTCCTCCACGCGGTAGGCGGTGGCCGGCGCGAACCCGCCCGGTCCGATGCCCACCAGCACCATCCGGTGCGGCACCGGCCCGGAGGCCGGTCCGGCGGGTGTGAGCCGCCACACGCACCACATGGACCGGATGTCCGGCAGTACGCCGAGCACCGGGCGCACCGCGTCGGCGACACCCCGCTCCGGGTCGAGGCCCTCGACGGCGCCGAACGCGAACCGGTGCCGGCCAGCGACCACCCGGTCGGTGACCATGAGCCGGTCGATCAGGTCCTGGTCCAGGTACATGTCGGTGAACAGCGACGCCAACTCGCCGTGCTGCTCGTGGCTCAGCACCACCCGACCGGCGACCAGGCAGCCGGCGAGGAACTCCAGCGACCGGTCCAGCTCGGCGGACGCGAGCATCTGGCGGGCGTCCGCCAGGGCGTCGTCGTCCAGCCGTCCTGCCAAGGACAGCAACAAGTCATGTATTCGAACCGGAAGCACCAAGCCTGGCCGGCTCACGGCACCCGGTCCTACCCCCCGCGCGACCTGTGTCACGGTCGGCTCCTTCCCAGCTTCTCGTCGACATCGACGGCTTGTGCTGGAGAGCTTGTCTTACCCCTGGTGCACGATCACCCCGGGCAGCAGCGACTCGGAAGCCGCCAGTGCCGCACGGTGATACGGCGGGAGCTCGATGCCCTCCGGCATGACCTCGACGCCTGGTTCGTGCGTCCCAAGAGCACGCAGCACGCGCTGCAGCTCCCCGGTCAACCGAGCGCAGCCCGTCGATGCCGTGACGAGCACGATCCTGGTGGTGGGTCCCAGCCCGGATCGGTGTCGTCGCCAACTCCCACGCACGTCGACCAACTCGGATCGACCGTGCAGGACCGCTCCGAGCACTACTGCTTCGGAGTCACCTAGGTTCACCCTTTCGGGCGACTCCGAGGTGAATGTGTAGTCGACTTCGTCGATTTGGTCCACCCACGGCACCGCATGTAGTCGCCCGGCGTCGGCACCGGCATCGAGCAATGCCGCGTTGAGCAGCATCGATTCACGCGCCGTGATCGCGACACGTTCTCTGAGCAATGTCAGCGGCAGCGCGCGTGCGAGCGCGTCCAGCGCCTCGCCGGCGAGCCAGTCCCGCAGCCGCCACAGCTGCCGGTCGGGCAGCCGCCCGGCCAGCCGCAGCAACAGCTCATGGCATGCGTCGGTGCGGTCGTCCAGATCGGTCATGCCGCCGCCTCCCGCGTTCCGCGAGTTCCGCTCATTCCCCGACCTCCACGATCAACTCGACCTCGACCGGCACGCCGAGCGGCAGCTCCGCCACCCCGACGGCCGAGCGGGCGTGCTGGCCCGCGTCCCCGAACACCTCGCCGAGCAGCTCGGACGCGCCGTTGACCACACCGGGCTGCCCGGTGAAGCCCTCCGCGGACGCGACGAACCCCACGACCTTGACCACCCGCGTGACCCGGTCGATGCCGACCAGGGCGTCCACGGCCGCGAGCGCGTTCAGCGCGCACGTGCGGGCGTGGCCCTTGGCCTCCTCCGGGCTGATCTCCCGGCCGACCTTGCCGGTCGCGGCGACCTTCCCGTCCACGAACGGCACCTGGCCCGCGGTGAACACCAGCGAGCCGGACCGCACGGCCGGGACGTAGGCACCGGCGGGCGCGGGCACCTTCGGCAGCTCGACACCCAGCTCGGCCAGGCGCGACGTCCAGCTCATCGCGGCCGCTTCAGGTAGGCCACCATCTGCTCGCCAGTCGGTCCCGGCAGCACCGTCACCAGCTCCCAGCCGTCCTCGCCCCACTGGTCGAGGATCTGCTTGGTCGCGTGGATCAGCAGCGGCACCGTGGCGTACTCCCACTTGGTCATGGTCCGCGACTCTATCCCGGTACCGTGTGTGCGCGTGGAGGGATGGCGGCTGTTGGCCGGCGCGCTGCTGGCCGTGAGCGGGATCGTGCTCATGCTGCTCGTCATGGCCAAGGCACGCGAGCGGCACGGCCGGGCAGCCGACGCGGCGATCGCCGGCGCGGTCTCGTTCGTGATCGTCGCGATCCTGGTCCTGCTCGTGCTGCTGGTGCTGCCGGTGGTGGTCGTGTGGAGCATCGTGGTCCTGGTCGGCGCCACCGTGACAGTGATGATGCTCGCTAGTTAGCCCTCTCCATGAGCGCGCGGTGGATTGCTCCACATACTCTGAATTCGTGAGCGGAGCTTGCGGAGCGAACCATCGACGCGGCGCCGACGAACGACGTCACCGAGCCTGCGGGGCAACGTCGTGAGCGGCGCGAGCACTCCTGTCGTCGGCTGGACCGAGCAGGTCGCCCGCGCGCGTCTTCACGTGGTCACCGGCAAGGGCGGGACCGGGAAGACCACCGTGGCGGCCGCGCTGGCGCT
Source organism: Actinophytocola sp. (assembly GCF_035634895.1). Taxonomy (GTDB): domain Bacteria; phylum Actinomycetota; class Actinomycetes; order Mycobacteriales; family Pseudonocardiaceae; genus Actinophytocola. The sequence goes on from NZ_DASQCC010000250.1 coordinate 2,705, forward strand.
CGCCCTGGCCACGAACGGCCGGCGCGTGCTGCTCGTCGAGGTCGAGGGCCGCCAGGGCATCGCCCAGCTCTTCGACACCCACCCGCTGCCCTACGAGGAGCGCCGGATCGCGGCGGCGCCCGGGGGCGGCGAGGTCCGTGCGCTGCACGTGGACGCCGAGGCGGCGCTGCTCGAGTACTTCACGATGTTCTACAACCTGGGCTTCGCCGGCCGGACGCTGCGGCGGATGGGCGCCATCGAGTTCGCGACCACGCTCGCGCCGGGCCTGCGGGACGTGCTGCTCACCGGCAAGGTCAAGGAGACCGTCGGCCGCACCGACTCCAGTGGCCGGCACCGCTACGACGCGGTCGTCCTGGACGCCCCACCGACCGGCCGGATCGTGAAGTTCCTCGACGTCACCAAGGCCATGGCCGAGCTGGCCAAGGTCGGCCCGATCAAGGGCCAGAGCGACGGCGTGGTGCGGCTGCTGCACTCCGGCGACACGGCGGTGCACCTGGTCACGCTCCTGGAGGAGATGCCGGTGCGGGAGACGATCGACGCCGTCGAGGAGCTGGACGCCGCCGACCTGCGACCCGGCGCGGTGATCCTCAACCGGGTCCGCCCGCCGCGGCTGCCGGCCCGGTCCGTGACGCCGGCCGCGGGTGGCCGCGTCGACGCGTCCCGGGTGCGCGGCGGGCTCGAGGCCGCCGGGCTGGACCTGTCCGCGGCCGACCTGGACGGGCTGGTCGAGGAGACCGTCGAGCACGCCGTCCGCCAGCTCGCCGAGCAGCGGGCTCGCGAGCAGCTGGCCGGGATCGACCTGCCGGCCGTCGAGCTGCCCGAGCTCACCCTGGGGGTGGACACCACGGCGCTCTACGAGCTGGCCGAGGTCATGGTCGAGCAGGGGGTGCGATGACAGGGCAGCTCACGATCGACAGCCTGATCGACAACCCCGACATCCACGTGGTCATGTGCTGCGGCTCGGGCGGCGTCGGCAAGACGACGACGGCCGCCGCCATGGCCGTGCGGGCGGCCGAGCGCGGTCGCAAGACCGTGGTGCTGACCATCGACCCGGCACGCCGGCTCGCGCAGGCCCTCGGGCTCCGCGAGCTGGGCAACACTCCGAGGGAGGTCGAGGTCGACGGGTTCGAGCCGGCCGGCAAGCTCTCCGCGATGATGCTGGACATGCGCCGCACGTTCGACGACATGGTGCTGGCGCACGCGGGTGAGAAGCGGGCGCAGGAGGTGCTCGCCAACCCGTTCTACAAGACGATCTCCACGTCGTTCTCCGGCACGCAGGAGTACATGGCGATGGAGAAGCTGGGCCAGCTCGCGAGCGAGGGGACCTGGGACCTGATCATCGTCGACACCCCGCCCAGCCGGTCCGCGCTGGACTTCCTGGACGCGCCGCAGCGGATGTCGACCGCGCTGGACGGCCGCATGATCCGGCTGCTGTCCGCACCCGCGCGCGGTGGCGGCTGGGGTGTCCGGAAGGTCGTCGGCGCCGGGATCATGCTGTTCGCGAAGGCCGTGTCCACGATCGTGGGCGGCCAGCTGCTGGCCGACGCGTCGGCGTTCGTGCAGGCCTTCGACTCGATGTTCGGCGGGTTCAAGCAGCGGGCCCACAAGACCTACGAGCTGCTGCGGTCGTCCGGCACGTCGTTCGTGGTGGTGGCCTCGCCGGAGCCGGACGCGCTGCGTGAGGCCAGCTACTTCGTGGAACGGCTGGAGTCCGAGTCCATGCCGCTGGCCGGGCTCGTCGTCAACCGGACGCACCCGGTGCTCGCCGCGCTGCCGGCCGCGAAGGCGACCGCCGCGGCCGACGGTCTGGAGGCGCGCGGGGACGCCCCACTGGCCACCGCGGTCCTGCGCCTGCACGCGGACCGGGTGGCCGTACACGAACGCGAACGCCGGTTGCTTGCCCGGTTCACCAAGGCGCACCCGAACGTGCCGGCGGTCAGCGTGCCGGCCATGCCCTCCGACGTGCACGACCTGACCGGTCTGCGCACGATCGGCGAGCGGTTGGCCGGCACCCCCTGAGGACCTGAGGTCCCCTCGGGGCATCAGCCGACGCGAACGTCCTCGTCGAGGTGCTGACGCTTGGCCTCGGTCAGCACCTCCTGCCAGGACTCGACGTCCGGACGGCGACGGAGCAGTGCACGGCGCTCACGCTCCGTCATGCCGCCCCAGACACCGAACTCGATACGCCCGTCCAGGGCCTCTGCCAGGCATTCTGTGCGCACCGGGCACGCGATGCACACCAGCTTGGCCTTGCGCTGCTCCTTGCCACGTACGAAGAGCCCGTCCGGATCCTCGTCACGGCAGGCAGCGTTGACTCGCCAGTCCGACGGTTCTATCTGCATAACCCCCGCCCCTACGTGTCGTCACGACACCGTTGACCCCGGTTCCCCCCTTAGGTCCCGGGGCGCCGACGGCCGGCCGCTTGTGCGGTCGCCCGGTTCGGCTGTGTCTTCAGAGACGTTGACGGACTCTAGGGCCCCTCGGTTCCATGCAGAATGACCGGGGGCACACCCGTTACACAAAGTCAATAGAACTCAACCAGACGAATTGGCCAACGCGACCCATGTGCGGTGCGTCTTCAACACCGGAGGAGCTCCACCCTCCTGGGTGCTTGAAGGGGTTACCACAATTGGGTAAGCAACGGCCAAACAACGGCCCGCGTACGCTGACTCCCGTGCGAGTCGGAGACGGTCTGCTGAAGATGTTCGGCCTCTGCCTCCTGGCGGGGGTACTCGTGGCCGGGATGCTGTTCCCGGTGTTCGGGGCGCTGGGGGTTGCCTCCAACCAGGCGAGCGACACTATCGACAGTGTCTCCGCCGACCTGGTCACGACCGACCCTCCGTTGGTCACCAGAATCACCGACTCCCAGGGCAACACCATCGCGTTCCTGTACGCGCAGTACCGCGTGCCGGTGACGTCCAGGCAGATCTCGCCGGCCATGAAGGGCGCGCTGATCTCCATCGAGGACCGGCGTTTCTACGAGCACCATGGCGTGGACTGGAAAGGCACCGTCCGGGCGCTGATCAGCAACTCGTCATCCGGCGACACACAGGGCGCGTCGACGCTCACGCAGCAGTACGTCAAGAACTACCTCATCAACGTCGTCTACCGGGACAAGGTCGGCGTCGACGAGGACCCGGACATGGAGATCGGGCGGCAGCGGGCGCAGGAGCAGACGGTCACCCGAAAGCTGCGCGAGGCGCGGCTGGCCATCCAGATCGAGCAGAAGATGTCCAAGGAGGAGATCCTCACCGGATACCTCAACGTCGTCGAGTTCAGCGACCGGATCTTCGGCGTCGGCGCGGCCGCGCAGGCCTATTTCCACACCACGCCGGACAAGCTGTCCGTCACGCAGGCCGCGCTGCTCGCGGGCATGGTCAACAACCCGAGCCTGTACAACCCGTGGAAGCGCCCCGAGGAGACGCTCAAGCGGCGCAACCGGGTGCTCGACACGATGGTCACGACGAACCGGCTGTCGAAGGCGGACGCGGCGGAGGCCAAGAAGGAACCGCTCGGCGTCCTGCCCGACGGCCCGGACCGGCCGCCGGCCAACTGCGTCGGCGCGGGCCCGCAGGGCGGGTTCTTCTGCCAGTACGTCGAGGACTACCTGATGAAGATCGGGATGTTCTCGATGGACCAGCTGTACTCCGGTGGGTACACGATCAAGACCACGTACGACGCCCGCGCCACGCAGATCGCGAAGGAGGCCGTCGAGCACCAGGTGCCGAAGACCACCGTGGGCATCGCCAACACGATGGCGATCGTGCGGCCCGGCAAGGAACGACACGAGGTCGTCGCGCTGGTCGCCAACCGCGACTACGGCCTCGACGGCAACGCGGGCCAGACCACGATCGCCTACCCGTACGGCGTGATGAACAAGTTCGGCGCCGGGTCGACGTACAAGATCTTCACTTCGGCGGCGTTCCTGGAGAAGGGCGGCGGCATCAACAACGTGATCGAGACGCCGTCCTCGTTCACGTCGACCAAGTTCACCGGTGGCGGCAAGAAGTGCCCACGCTCGCCGGCGGCCAACGACGGCGACACCCGCATGTACTGCCTGTCGAACGCCAGCACCGGCTACCCGGACCACATGACGCTGCAGCAGGCGCTCGCCACCTCGCCGAACACCGGCTTCGTGAAGCTGGAGGAGCGGGTCGGCATGGACGCGGTGGTCAACATGGCCAACCGGCTGGGCCTGCGCGAGACCATGGCCACCAACATGAGCGGCCAGACCCCGAACCCGAGCTCGCAGAACGAGAACGTCAACCAGTCCCAGACGCAGTTCTTCGGCCCCAAGGCCAACTACCCCGGCAACGCGTCGTTCACGCTGAGCCCGGCGCCGGTGAGCCCGCTGGAGATGGCGAACGTGTCCGCGACCCTCATGAGCGGCGGCAAGTGGTGCCCGCCGACGCCGCTGGTCGAGGTGCTGGACCGCAACGGCAAGAAGCTCGACCTCACCAAGTTCGAGGAGCCGTGCGAGCAGGTCGTCGAGGAGCCGCTCGCGAACTCGCTGGTGCAGGGCATGAGCAAGGACGACCAGGGCAGCGGCACCTCGGCGGGCGCGGCACGCACGTTCGGCTGGACGCGCCCCCTGGCCGGCAAGACCGGCACGACGCAGGAGTACAAGTCGGCCGCGTTCGTCGGCGCGACCCCGCAGCTGGCCGGCTCGACGATGGTCTTCAACGACAGTGCGAAGCCCCGGCCCATCTGCGACGGGACCGCGTCCGGCGTGCCGCCCAGGCTGTGTGGCAGCGGGTCCATCTTCGGCGGCCGCGCGCCGGCCCGGACGTGGTACGAGGCGATGAACCGGATCCTCGAGGGCCAGCCGGTGATGGGCCTGCCGCCGGCCGACCCGAAGTACCTCAACGGCGGCCCGGGCACCCAGGTGCCCGACGTGGTCGGCAGGACACAGGCCGACGCCACGTCGACGCTGCAGAACGCGGGCTACCCGGTGGCGGTCAAGCAGGTGAACCGGGCCGAGCCCAAGGGTCAGGTCGTCAACCAGTCCCCGCGCGGCTCGGCCCTGTCAGGGGAGACGGTGACGATCTACGTGAGCACCGGTTACGTGCCGCCGCCGGAGACCCAGGCGCCTCCGCCGGGCAGCGGCACACCTCCCCCCGGCAACGGGCCTGGTAACGGGCCCGGCGGCCCCGGACCAGGTGGTGGCGGGGGCGGCAGAGGAGGCGGCTGACGTTGGAGAGGCCCGGGCTTCGCGCCCGGGCCTCTTTCAGTTCTGCAGGTGCGACCGCACGACGGCCGCGACCCGGCCACCTTCCGCACGGCCGGCGATCCTGGCGTTGGCGGCCTTCATGACCTGGCCCATCTGACGCTGGCCGGGCGCCGCGCCGAGCTGCTCGGTGACCTCCGCGACGGCCTCGGTGACGAGCCTGGCGAGCTCGTCGTCGTCCAGTTGTTCGGGGAGGTAGCCGGTGAGCACCGCGCCCTCGTCCCGCTCGGCCTGAGCGGACTCCGTCCGGCCGGCCCCCGCGAACGCCTCAGCGGCCTCGCGACGCTTCTTCACCTCGCGGGTGAGGACCTTCTCCACCTCGGCGTCCGACAGCTCACGGGCCTCGTCACCGGCCACCTCCTCGGTGGTGATCGCCGCGAGGGCCATGCGCAGTGCGGCCATGCGAGTCGTCTCCCGGGCCTTGATCGCCGCGGCGAGATCGGACTGCAACCGTGCCTTGAGGTCAGCCATGGAAGCGAAGACTACTGGTCAGCGCGCTCGGGTTCACGGCGGTTTCCGGTGCGCCGGGCCGGCCATCTACCCTCGGATAGGTGGGAAACTTGGCGCGGAACATCGGACGCACGGCACTGGGCGCGACGGCGGTGGGTACTGCCACCCTGGCGTACGCGGCCGGCATCGAACGCAGGCACTGGACGCTGCGGCAGGCGACCCTGCCGGTGTTGGCGGAAGGCGCCCGGCCGCTGCGCGTCCTGCATATCTCCGACCTGCACATGACCCCCAACCAGAAGTCGAAGCAGCGCTGGGTGTCCGAGCTGGCCGAGCTGAACCCGGACTTCGTGGTGAACACCGGCGACAACCTGGCACACCAGAACGCGGTACCGGCGGTCATCCGCGCACTGGGCCCGCTGCTGGACGTGCCGGGCGTGTTCGTCTTCGGCAGCAACGACTACTACGCGCCGAGGCCGAAGAACCCGGTGCGCTACCTGACGAAGACCTACAAGCGGATCCACGGCATTCCACTGCCGTGGCGCGACCTGCGCGCGGCCATGGTGGAACGAGGCTGGCACGACCTGACCCATGTACGCCGCCTACTGACGGTGGACGGCCAGACGATAGCCGTGGCCGGCGTGGACGACCCCCACCTGCGCCGAGACCGCTACTCGGACATAGCAGGCAAGCCGGACCGAAGCGCGACCCTACGCCTGGGCGTGACGCACTCACCGGAGCCACGGGTCCTGGACGCCTTCGCGGAGGACGGCTACGACCTGGTGATGGCAGGCCACACCCACGGCGGACAGCTGCGAGTACCCGGCTACGGCGCGATCGTGACGAACTGTCAACTGGACCGGACCAGGGCACGAGGGGCCTCGCGATGGGGCGCCCACATGTGGCTGCACGTGTCCGCGGGCCTGGGGACCTCACCGTACGCACCGGTACGTTTCGCCTGCCCCCCCGAGGCGAGCCTGCTGACCCTCGTACCCCGCGCGACCAGCGGCAATGAGGAGGACGGTGCCACAGACAGTGCCCGCTTCGGGGCAGGAGCGGACGTCGGATAGACTTCTGTCCGTACCACCGGGGTGTGGCGCAGCTTGGTAGCGCGCTTCGTTCGGGACGAAGAAGTCGCAGGTTCAAATCCTGTCACCCCGACGCATTTCAGGCCCTGTCCAGAGTGGATCTGGACAGGGCCTGACGCGTCTTGGGTGACTAAGTGAGTGACTAGCAGCCCGCAACTGCATCCATCCGCAGCAGAGATCAAGGCCATGGGGGCCTCGTTGCGAGATCCCACCCCATGGCAAGGCCTTACAGCTAGTCCCGCTTTCTCATCGTGACCGCCACAACGCCATGACAGCAACGTAACCCCTCCATAGTTGATCTCCCTTTTCGTTCTTCCCAGGTCGGTCGGTTTCGATCTTCGGGAAACCTTGGTAAGTCGGCCCCGGGCCTGGAACAACCTGGGTTCACATCAAGGAGATCAACTATTCAGTTGGCCAATCGAAGTAGGCCCGGGCTTGTGTTACGCGCGGCAACGAGCTTGATCGAGACACCGCCGCAGTTGTGGTGCAGACGGTGCGGTTCAGCCTTCTGGTCAAACGTGCGGAAAGCGAACACGACTTCACCATGAGACCCGCAGTGTGGCCGGTTGTCCCGCCCGCGCCTTGCGGCAGAAGGACACGTCACGGCTCGACCAAGAACCGGCCCACTTGTCAGGTGACCTCGCAGTTGGGCGGTTGTCGTCGCACTCGGCATAGCCAGGACCCCGCAGGTAGCGCGAACTGCTCAGGCAGTGGTTCGACCAACCAAAGTATTAGCTCGATCGGGGGATAGCTGGTGCGCTGTGTAACGGGGGGTTGGGGTTCTGCGAGTTTCTTGGCGGTGTGCCTAGTCCGTGACAGCCGGGAGGTTTCTTATGGGTCTTCGACGTTGGCTTTCGGTTGCTTTGGGGGTCGGGCTCGGGTTTTCCGTGGCGCCCTCGGTCGCGGTTGCGGCGCCGCCGGATCCGAGCAGTATCGCCGTCAGCGCGACGGCGTTGGCGCCCGGTGACACGTTTACCGCCTCGGTTGAGCTTTTCAATCCGCAGGCGTTCACCGTGACCTTTGCCAAGGCTCAGGTTCGGACGGTCGAGGCGTCCGCCGTCGATCTCCTCGATCTTGTCTCCTGTTCCGGCACCACTTCGGACTGCTTCGTTCAGGGCAGCAGTTTTCGGGGGCCCGTCGGGGATCTCGCGCCCGGTCAGCAGCGAACAGTGGTCTTCACCTTCAAGGTGAAGAGCACCGCGCCGGCCGGTAGTTACACCCTGGAGCACCAGCTCGTCGGGGACAACTTCTCGTTCTCGGCCTCGACCGGGCCGGTGCTCACCATCACGCCGCCGGCCGCCGATATCGCCGTTTCGCTCGACGCCTCGCCTCGGGGGATTCTGACGTCCCGCGTCACCTACACGGTTTCCGTCACCAACCTTGGGCCTGGCGGGCCTTCGAACGTCCGGGTCGGCGGCAACTACGCGGCCGGGTTCTCCTGGGCCGGCGGGAATGGTTGCGTCCGGACGACTGGCCGCGCCGTTCAGTGTGACTTCTCGGCGGTTCCCGTCGGTGGTCATGCCTCCGCCTCGTTCTCCGTCGACGCCGGGTTGCTCGCGCTCGGCGGCTTCACCACCACCGTCTCCCGCGTGACCAGCACACCTCCCGATCCCCACAGTGGTAACGACAGCGCCAGCCGAACCTGCTCGGCGCTCACCGGCCTGCTCGTGCTGTGCTGACGGATCGACACCAGGTCAGGCCCCGGTCGCGAAATGGCGCGGTCGGGGCCTGACCGTCGGTACCCGTCAAGACCGGGCCGCGGTCGAGCGGCTCGTCGGTGCCGGAGCGACCGTCTCCGTCTCGCACGAGCTGGGCCGGACCGCGTCGAGATGCGGGATCCGGACGGCGACGAGTTCTGTGTGCTGTAGGTACCGGCCATGAGGCAGGATCAGGGGGTGAGCAACCACACGCCCGCCGAGGTCCCCGACACCCTGTTCGCCGACGCCGATGCCGAGTCGCGGTGGCGGGCGCGGTTCACCGCGGCCCGTGTCTCCCTCCCCCACTGGGCCCGGGACGTGCCGGACCGCAACATCTACATCTCCAACGCGAGCGGTGTCTTCGAGGTCTACGCGTGGGACCGGGCCACCGACACCCACCGCCAGGTCACCGACCGGCCCAACGGCACCTACAACAGCGCCATCAGCCCGGACGGCGAGGCCATCTGGTGGTTCAAGGACTCCGACGGCGACGAGTTCGGCAGCTGGGTCCGGGAGAGCTTCGCCGGACGCGCTCATGACGACGAGCCGGCCTCGGCCGTGCCCGGCAGCGTCCCCGGTTACCCGGCCGGGCTCGGCATCGGGCGTTCGGTCACCGTGCTCGGCGTGTCCAACGACGACGGGACGACCGTGTTCGTCGCGCGGGACGGGGCGCCGGCTCAGGTGATCTACCAGGACGAGCACGACGGCGGTGTCTCCGCGCTGTCACGGGACGAGACGCTCATCGCCATCGAGCACTCCGAGCACGGGGACAACCGGCACCCCGCACTTCGCGTGCTGACCCTGGACGGCCGGACCGTCGCCGAGAAGTGGGACGGGGAAGGCAAGGGCCTCGACGCCATCGACTTCAGTCCAGTCGCCGGGGACCAGCGGCTACTCGTGCGGCACGAGCGGCGGGGCCAGGAGGAGCTGCTGGTCTGGGACCTCGGTGACGACACCGAGACCGAGCTGACCATCGAGCTGCCCGGTGAGCTGGCCGCCGACTGGTACCCGGACGGGTCCGCGCTCGTCGTCGTGCACACGCACGAGGCACGCAACACCGTGTACCGCTTCGACCTCACCAGCGGCACGCTGACCAAGCTCGACACCCCGCCCGGCACGATCGGCTCCGTCGACGTCCGCCCCGACCAGACCGTCGAGTACTCGTGGTCCAACGCGGCTCGCCCCGGTGTGGTGCGTGCCCTGTACAGCGACGGCACCGAGCGGGTCCTGCTCGAGCCGCCCGGGCACAAGGCGCCGCCGTCGGTCGAGCTGCAGGACGTCTTCGTGCCCAGTGAGGGTGGCCAGGTGCACGCGCTGTACGCCCGGCCGGCCGGCGCGCCCGACGGGCCGCTGCCCACGGTCTTCTCCCTGCACGGCGGCCCGCACTCGCAGGACGAGGACCGCTTCTCGGCCTATCGCGCCGTGTGGCTGGACGCCGGGTTCGCGGTCGTGCACGTCAACTACCGCGGCTCCTCCGGTTACGGCTCGCGGTGGCGGGACGCCATCGAGGGGCGGCCGGGGCTGACCGAGCTGGCCGACGTCGCCGCGGTGCACGCCTGGGCCGTGGAGAAGGGCCTCGCCGACCCGGCGAAATGCGTGGTCAACGGCGCGTCCTGGGGTGGCTACCTGTCGCTGCTCGCCCTCGGCACCCAGCCACGCCTGTGGGCGGCCGGTGTCGCGGGCGTGCCCGTCGCGGACTACCTCGCCGCGTACGAGGACGAGATGGAGCCGCTGCGGGCGTTCGACCGGGCACTCTTCGGTGGGTCACCTGACGAGGTGAGGGACCGATACGTCGAGTGCTCCCCCATCACGTACGTGGACCGCGTGAGCGCCCCCGTCCTCGTGGTGGCCGGGGAGAACGACCCGCGCTGCCCGATCCGCCAGATCGAGAACTACCTCGCTCGCCTGGCGGAACGGGACAGCCCGTACGAGGTGTACCGGTACGACGCGGGGCACGGCTCGCTGGTGGTGGCCGAGACGATCAAGCAGACGGCCATCGAGGTGCACTTCGTCCGCCGGCACCTCGGTCTCTAGAGCCGCTGCGCGAACCGCACCATGTTGCCCGACGGGTCGCGGAACGCGCAGTCGCGCTTGGCGTAGCCCTGGTCGATCGGCTCCTGCAGCACCTCGGCGCCGGCGGCGCGGAGCTCCTCGAACGTCTTGTCCACGTCGTCGGTCCAGAAGATGAGGCTGCCGAGGGATCCCTTGGCCAGCAAGGCTTTCAGCGGCTCGCGGTCGGGCCCCGGAACAACCGGCGGCCCGATCGCGAGCAGGCCGATCTCGATCTCGGGCTGGGACGGCGGGGAGACGGTCACCCAGCGGTTCTCGCCCATCGGCGCGTCGGTCCGCACCTCCAGGCCGACGACGTCCCGGTAGAACGCGATCGCGGCGTCCTGGTCGTGCACGTACAGGAACGAGTGGGAAAGCTTCAGATCCATGCCGCGAACCCTAGGAACGCGACGCGGCCCGCGCTTCTCGAAACCTGCTCGGCCTCGTCATCCGCTGCGCGTGGCAGCCGGGCACGACGGCCACCGCGTCGTGTGTGCGGGCGCGGTACACGCTCGGCGGTTCGCCAACCAGCTCGGTGAACCGGGCGCTGAACGAGCCGAGGGACGTGCACCCCACCGCCATGCAGACCTCGGTCACCGAGAGGTCGCCCTTGCGCAACAACGCTTTCGCTCGTTCAATGCGTCGCGTCATCAGGTAGCCGTACGGCGTCTCCCCGTAGGCGGCACGGAACTGCCGGGCGAAGTGCGAGGGCGACATCAGCGCGGCGCGGGCCATCGCGGGCACGTTCAGTGGGCTGGCGTACTCGCGGTCCATGAGGTCACGGGCGCGGCGCAGGTGCGTGAGATCCTCCGGCGTCACACCGCGTCACGTTAGGCCGTCTGGGCCTGCCACATCCAGTGCTGCTTCTCCAGCTCGGCGGCGACCTCGATCAGCAGGTCCTGGGTGACCAGGTCGGACTTGTCGGTCTCGTCGATGCGCTTGCGCAGCCGCTGGATGATCTGGCCGAGGATGTCGACGATCGCGGCCACGGTGGACTCGACCGTCTGCCAGTTGTCGGGGTACTCCGGCACGCCGGAGCTTGCCACGACCGTCTTCGCCTTGCCGTTCGGCGAGATGCCGATGGCGTTCGCGCGCTCCGCCACGTCGTCGGTGTACTGGCGGGCGGCGGCGACCAGCTCGTCGAGCTGGAGGTGCGCGCTGCGGAAGTTCTGGCCCACGACGTTCCAGTGCGCCTGCTTCGCGATCAGCGACAGGTCGACCAGGTCGACCAGCGTGGCTTGGAGGACGGCGCCAGTCGTCTCGCGGTCGGCGTCGCCGAGGGGACTGGTAATCGGAGACTTGGTCATCTGCAACCTCCTTGGGGGTTCATCAGCGGGAACTATCGGATACCCAAGGAGATTCCTGGTCACACGCGGGATGTGGCGAACTCCACCACCTGTGCCCCGATCGTGCGAAGAGTCGAGGCGACCTGCTCGTCCGAGCAGGCGCCGTCCGCCTCGAACCGCACGTCCGCGGAGTTCACGGCCGCGCCGAGCGGGGTCGGCCAGCCACGTAGCGCGTGCACGATCGAGCGGAGCGACGTGAGCGTGTTGACGGCGGCCTGCCAGCCACGGGCGGCGGCCACGCAGCCGACGGCCCGGGCGTCGAGGTAGGGCCTGCGGTCCTCACGGAGGTCCTCGATGTAGTCGAGGGCGTTCTTGACCAGGCCGGACACCGTGCCGTGGTAGCCGGGCGAGACGAGGACCACGCCGTCGGCGTTGCGTATTTCCTCGACCAGCCGGTACGCGGAGGGGCTGCGCTCGGGCACGGCCGGGTCGTAGAAGGGCAGGACCAGGTCGGCGCCGGTGATGAGGGTCGTCTTCGCGCCCGCTCGCTCCGCTCCGTCCAGCGCGATGCGCAGGGCGCGCTCCGACTGCGAGTCGGCACGCAGCGACCCGCCGATGCCGACGACGTTCACGGTCCCGCCGCTCACGACGTCCCCTCGCGGGCCCCGTGGTTCGCTCCGCACGCTCCGGTCACGCCTTCGATCATCCCCCATTTCCGGGGCGTGCGGAGAGCAGCAGCGCGAGCTGTTCGGCATAGTGCTCGACCAGCTCGGGGGTGATGGCCTTGACGCCGAACACGCCGCGGGCCAGCTGTGGGTAGACGGTCAGCGCGTTCGCCGCGCTCAGTGCGATCAGGTGCACGGCGGCCGGGTCCAGCCGCGGGTCGAGCTCGCCGG
>NZ_DASQCC010000251.1:0-14297 GCF_035634895.1 Actinophytocola sp.
GCTGCTCACCACCGTCGGTTACCGCATCGGCGACGAGCCGGCCGTCTACGCCCTCGAAGGTCCGATCGCCATCACCGGCTCACTCGTCCAATGGTTCCGCGACGGGCTCGGGCTCATCTCGTCCGCCTCCGAGATCGAGACCCTGGCCCGCACCGTCAGGGACAACGGCGGCTGCTACATCGTGCCGGCGTTCTCCGGCCTGTTCGCGCCCCACTGGCACAGCGAGGCACGCGGCATCATCGTGGGCCTCACGTCGTACATCACGAAGGGACACCTGGCCCGCGCGGTCCTGGAGGCGACGGGCTGGCAGACCCGCGAGGTCGTCGACGCGATGAACGCCGACCTGGGCACCCAGTCGACGGTGCTGCGGGTGGACGGCGGGATGACAGCCGACCACCTGCTCATGCAGTTCATCGCCGACGTGCTCGACGTGCCGGTGATGCGCCCCATGGTGGCGGAGACGGTGTCCCTTGGCGCGGCCTACGCCGCAGGCCTGGCGGTCGGCTACTGGCCCGACCTGGAGGGCCTCCGAAGCAACTGGCACCTAGCGGCCCGCTGGACCCCCCAGATGGACCCCCGCCACCGCGACGACGAGTACGCCAACTGGAAACGCGCCGTAGAACTCACCTTCGGCTGGGCCAAACCACGCCACCCCGCCCTCCCAGCAACCGCCGGCCCCCCACCCCACTAAAACCGCGAGTCCCGCACCCAACCACCGCGAGTCCCGCGTTCAAACAGCGCGAGTCTCGCGTTCAAGCACCGCGAGTCCCGCGTTCGAACACAGTGAGTTGCAGTCTCGTGCGCACCGGTGGGTGGGAACGCGGACGGCGGACGGCCTGCTGCCGTCCCGGGCCGGGACGAGGGCTCGCATCGGGACACGCCCGCCTGATCGCGCCACCGCGCGCCCGCACTGCACGAAACCGCAACTCGGTGCGCGCGAGCGCGGGACTCGCGGTGTGCGAACGCGGGACTCGCGACTCGATGTGCGCGAACGCGGGACTCGCGGTGTTTGAGTGCGGGACTCGCGAGGGGGTTAGGCGATCCAGGAGGAGGTGACGGTTACGGCTTGGTGGGGGGTTAGACGGGGGTCGCAGAGGGTTGTGTACTTGTCGGGGACGTGGGCCAGGTGGGTGGCGTTGTGGACGCATTCCGTCACGTTGTCGGGGGTTGTTTCCAGGTGTAGGCCGCCGGCCATGCCGCCGGCGGCGCGGACGGCTTCCTGGAACTCGCGTACCTCCTGGGTGATCGTCTCGACGAGGCGGGTCTTGAGGCCGTCCGGGGTGCGGACGGTGTTGCCGTGCATGGGATCCGTCAGCCAGATGACCGGGTGGCCGGCGGCGCGCACCGCGCGCACGAGTGGTGGGAGTGTCGTGGTGGCCGTGCCGGCGCCGAGGCGGGCGATCAGCGTCAGGCGGCCGGGCTCCCGCTCCGGGTCCAGTCTCGCGCACAGGCCCAGCAGGTCGTCCGTGGTCATCGTGGGGCCGACCTTGCACGCCACCGGGTTCAGCACGCTCGCCAGGAGTGCCACGTGCGGGCCGTCGAGCTGCCGCGTCCGGTCGCCCACCCATGGCCAGTGCGTCGACGACAGGTACCAGCCCGCCGAGGTGGAGCGCAGCAGCGGCAGTTCGTAGTCGAGCAGCAGCGCCTCGTGACTCGTCCACAGTGGACTGTCGAACGCGTGGTCCAGGCACGCCAGTGCCCTGCTGGCGGCGTCGTAGGCACGCAGCAGCCGGCGCGGGTCGGGCACGCGGCCGTCCGGGTCCGGTTCCGCGCTGTTGACCGCGTCGCCGCGGTAGGCCGGCAGGACCTGGCCGTTGACGTGCTCGTCCGCGTTCGAGCGGGGCTTCGCGAACTGGCCTGCGATGCGCCCGACCCGGACTACCGGTGTTCGCGTGATCATCTTGAGCACACCGGCGAGCACGTCCACCAGGCCCGCCTTGCGGAGCACGTAGTCGGACGTGCACTCGGCGAAGCTCTCCGCGCAGTCGCCGGCCTGCACCACGTGCGCCCCGCCCCCGGCGACCACGCCCAGCCAGGACCGCAGCCGCAGCACGTCGTCCACGGCGACGAGACCTTCGCGGATCGCCAGCTCGGTGCGCGCCTCGGCGAGCCGGGCCGCGTCGCCCCAGACCGGCTGCTGCCTGTGCACGCTCACGACATCCACCTACTCCCGGGTGCGAACGATCAGCGCGGTGGTCTCCACGGGCAGGTCGGCGGCGCACTCGATCTCCAGGCCGGCGCGGTCGAGGAGCGTGCGCAGGTGGGCGAGCGAGCGATGCCGGCCGCCGGTGGTCATCAGCAGGTGCAGGTCCCACAGCGCGGGCAGCACCGTCGACCCCTCGTCGACGACCAGGCGGTCCAGCAGCAGCAACCGTGCCGATCCCGCGAGGTTGCGCCGGATCGCGGAGAACAACGCCACGACGGAGTCGTCGGGATGCCCGGCGAGCACGCGGCACAGCAGGTACACGTCCCCGCCCGGCGGGACGGACGCGAACATGTCACCGCCGATCAGCTCGACGCGGTCGCCGAAATCGGCCAACCGCGCGGCCGCCACCACGTTCGGCAGGTCCAGCAGCACGCCGCGGGCGGACGGCTCGGCGGCGAGGATCGCGCCCAGCAGCTGGCCGGAGCCGCCGCCCAGGTCGACGACCCGCTTGCCGGCGAAGGGAAACACGCCGGGCACCGCCTCGAAGAACAGGTTGCCGGCACGCATCGCGCCCTGGAACCGTTCCGCCGCGGCACGGTCCTCGGTGAAGTACGCGTACACCGGCTTCCCGTAGGCGATCTCGAAGCCGGAGCTGACCGTGCTGACCGCCTCCGCCGCGTGGCCCCACGCGGTGTAGAACTCCTCGCCGTAGAGCAGGCACATGTCCCGCTGCGAGCCGGGCCGGTCGAGCAGCGCCCGGCTCACGTCCGTGTTGCGGTAGCCGAACTCGTTGCCCGTGAACACCTTCATCGCGACCAGCAGCCGCATGAGGCGGTGGATCCCGTCCTCCTTCGCGCCGGACGCGGCGGCCAGGTCCATGTCGGTCGTGTGCCCCGCCTCGATGTGGTCGGGCAGCCGCAGCTTGACCGCCGTGTAGACGGCCTGCGCCCGCCAGCCGCCGGTGACCAGGTCGATCACCGTGCTCGCGGCGGTCATGTGGGGATCCCCGCCCGCCTGATCACCGGGATGTCGATGCCGAGCGCCCGCATCTGGTTGTACGGGTTCATGAACTCGCGTTGCTCGCAGATCTTCCCGTCCCGGAAGCGGAACGCGTGCAGGAAGTGGTTCTCGTAGTAGCCGGGCGGGTAGTCGGGGAACAGGATCTTGCCCTTGCCCTCGCACTCCACCCAGAAGCGGTCCGGGTCCTGCGTCTCGAAGATCTCGATGTCGTACCAGACCCAGTCCGGGAAGATCCGCAGCGACCATTCGCCGTGCGCCTTCAGCTTCTCGCGACCGACGGAAATGATCGGCTCGGTCGTGTCGCCGGTGTAGAGGCCGCCGCTGCCGTCGTCGGTGAAAAGCCGGTAACGGGTCAGCCGGCCCTCGCCCTGGCGGCTCATGTAGTCCTCGACAACGGCCCTGTTGCGCCGGCGCGACTCGGCGTTCCGATCAAATGCGGATTCGCTCATGAGGAAACTTGTAACGCCGCCGGCGGGACGCCGTCAAACGTCCAACCGTGCGTTTTTCCTGCTTGGATACAAGCTATTTTTGAGTCATGCGTGAATACGTGGTTGCCGATGTCTTCACTCACGTGCCGTTGGCCGGGAACCCGGTCGCGGTGTTCCTCGACGCCGCCGGGCTCGACGCGACGCGGATGCAGCGCATCGCGCGGGAGATGAACCTGTCGGAGACGGTGTTCGTGCTGCCCGCGGAGCGTGACGGGGACGTACGCGTGCGGATCTTCACGCCGGTCAACGAGCTGCCCTTCGCCGGCCATCCCACGCTCGGCACGGCGATCGTGCTGGCCGGCGAGCGGAAGACGCTCAGCATGGAGACCCACATGGGCACCGTGCCGTTCACCTATGACCGGTCACGGCCCGGTGTCCTGTCCGCGCGGATGCGCCAGCCGGTGCCGACGTGGGAGCCCTACGAGCACACCGACCATCTGCTGCGGGCGCTCGGCGTCGCGGACTCGACGCTGCCGGTGGAGGTCTACCGCAACGGACCCCGGCACGTGTACGTGGGACTGCCCGACGTGCCGACGCTGTCCGGGCTCAACCCGGACCAGCGGGCGCTGGCCGACCATCTCGACGTCGCCGCGAACTGCTTCGCCGGTACCGGGAACTCCTACCGCATGCGGATGTTCTCCCCCGCCTACGGGGTGGCCGAGGACGCGGCGACGGGTTCGGCCGCCGGCCCGCTCGCCGTCCACCTGGCCCGCCGCGAGCTCGTCCCGTACGGCAGCCGGATCGAGATCTGGCAGGGCGTCGAGATGGGGCGGCCGTCCCGGATGCTGGCGACCGCGTGGGGTGGCGGGCAGCGCGTGGACCAGGTCGAGGTGGCTGGCTCCGCGGTCGTGGTCGCTCGCGGGACCTTCTACGGCTGAAGCCGCGCGTGCGTCCAGCCGTCGTGGCCACGGTCGTAGCGCATCCGCCAGTACAACCGGTCCTCGCCGTCCTCCCAGAACTCCACGGTGGACGGGACGAGCCGGTAGCCGACCCAGACCTCCGGACGCGGCAACGGTTCACCGCTCGCGCCCAACCGCCGCACCAGCGCACGCAACGCGTCCTCGTCCGCCAGTGGCGCGCTCTGCGAGGACGCCACGGACATCGGGTGCATGCGGGGTGGCCGCGCGGACCAGAGCTCGTCGCTCTCGGTGTCGGACAGCTGCTCGACCCGGCCGGTGAGGATGACCTGCCGGCGTTGCTCCCGCCAGTACAGGACACCGGAGGCCCAGCCGGTCGCCGCGATGTCGCGGCCCTTGGGGCTGGTCGTGTAGCTCGCGAACACCAGGCCGCGCTCGGTGATCCTGATGGTCTGCACCATTCGGCTCGACGGGCGGCCGGTGGCGTCGACGGTGGCGAGCGCCAGCACGCCCGGCTCGCTGACCCCGTTGTCGGCGGCGGTCTCGAACCAGTGCCGGGCCAGCGTGATCGGGTCAGGATGCGAGTCGCTGCTCGACATGGCCGAGGATCTCCCTGATGCGGTTGGCGAAGATGCGGGGACCGTTGCGGGTGAGCACGGACTCGGCGTGGAACTGCATGGTCGCGAAGTGCGGGCCACGCAGGGCGTGCACCTCGCCG
This sequence comes from Actinophytocola sp., assembly GCF_035634895.1. GTDB lineage: Bacteria > Actinomycetota > Actinomycetes > Mycobacteriales > Pseudonocardiaceae > Actinophytocola. Next base: position 5,230 of record NZ_DASQCC010000251.1, read on the forward strand.
GTCTCCTGGTCGCGGCTGACCTCGATGCCGTCGACCGCGTCCACGGCGCAACGGGCGGCGAACGAGTTGTAGAAGCCGACGATCTCGCGCTCGCCGAACAGGTCGATCTCGCGCCGGGTGCCCTGGTTGGGCGCCGGGCAGCGGTGCACCGGCAGGCCGAGCCGCAGGCTCGTGACCTGGTGGCTCAGGCACACCGCGACGAACGGGATCTGGTTGTCCAGCAACGAGTCGACGGCCGCGTGCAGGTGGGCGATCCGCGGCTCGGTCAGGTCGCGAGGGTCGCCGGGGCCGGGACCCATGACGACGACGTCGTGACCGCGCCAGGTGTAGGGCTCGTCGAAGCGGCGGACGGTCACGTCGAGGCCGAGGGCACTGAGCTGGTGGGCGATCATCGCCGTGAACGTGTCCTCGGCGTCGATCACCAGCACCTTCCGGCCGGCGAGGCCGGGATGCGGGGCCTCGGGCAGGGTGCCGCCGAGCCAGAACCCGGCCAGGTGGACGTTGCGGCGGTTGAGCGCCGCGCGCACCTCGGGCCGGGTGGCGAACCCGGCACCGTCCACAGCGGACAGTAGCGCGGCGGCCTTCGCGCGGGTCTCGGCGACCTCGGAGGCCGGGTCGGAGTGGCGGACGACGGTGGCCCCGACGGCGATCCTCAGGTGGCCGCGGTCGTCGATGTCGGCCGTGCGGATGAGGATGGCCGAGTCGAGGGTGTCGCGGCCGACCAGCGCGATCACGCCGCTGTAGTAGCCGCGGCCGGCCGGTTCGTGGCGGCTGATCACCCGGCAGGCGCTTTCCAGGGGGCTGCCGGTGACCGTCGGCGCGAACATCGTCTCACGCAGGATCTCCCGCGGATCCATTGTGGACCGTCCCTCGATGAAGTACTCGGTGTGCGCGAGCCTCGTCATCTCCTTGAGGAACGGCCCGACGACACGCCCACCCGCGACACAGACGCGGGCCATCATCTTCAGCTCCTCGTCCACGACCATCGACAGCTCGTCGTTCTCCTTGGTGTCGTGAAGGAACTCCATCAGGCCGGTGATGGTCGGACCGGCGGGCGGGTACCGGTAGGTGCCGCTGATCGGGTTCATGACGGCGACACCGTCGCGGAGGCTCACGTGCCGTTCCGGGGTGGCGCCGACGAAGGTGCGGGTGCCGGTGTGCACGACGAACGTCCAGTAGGCGCCGGCCTCCCGCTCGCACAGCCGGCGGAAGAACGTGAGCGCGGCGGCGGGCCGGTACGCGTCGATCTCGGCGACGAACTGCCGCTTGATGACGAAGTTCGCGCCGGCGCCGTGCGCGATCTCGTCGTCGACGATGTTCCGGACGACCGCCGCGTAGGTGTCGTCGTCGAGGTCGAAGTGACCGCCGGTCAACGTGATCGGCTCGTCGGGCAGGCCGCGGAGCACCTCACTTCTCGGCAGGACGGCCTGTTCGGTGACACGCATGGCGATGAGCGGCGAGCCGTCGTCGACGCAGGCGAACCCGCGCTCGGCGAGCTGCCGGTAGGGCACGACGACCAGGACCGGCTCGGTGACGGGGATCTGGGCGAGCGTGTCGGGTGTGGACACCTCGCCGATCAGCACGTCCACGTGGTCGGCGGCGAGGTCCGGGCGGTGCAGGATCGCGAACGGGGGCGGTTGTGGCCCCAGGATCCGTTCGATCACGGCAGGACTTCCTTCGCGGTGCACACGACCGCGCAGTTCCGTGCCGCGTAGTCCAGTGCGAGCCGGTGGTACTCGGCGGTGAAGTCGGCGGTCGCGTCGGCGACGAGGAACGGCGCGACGTCGTTGGAGTACGCGTCGACCGCGGTCATCAGCACACCGATGTGCGCGTACACGCCACAGAGGATCAGCTGGTCACGGCGGAGCGCGCGCAGGTCGGCGAGCAGATCCGAGGCGAAGAACGCGCTGTAGCGCCACTTCGTGTACACCCGGTCCCCCGGACGTGGTGCGAGCGGCTCGACGACCTCGCGGTCGGCCGGCTCGACGGTCATGCCCGGCCCCCAGAAGTCCTTGAGCAGGCCGCGTTGTTCGACGGTCATGCCGCCGGGCTGGGCGGTGTAGGCGACCGGCACGTCCACCGCGCGGCACCGGTCGAGCACGCCGGCGATGTTGTCGACGAGCGGCGCGGCGAGCTGGTCGTGGAACGGGCGCACGAAGTACCGCTGCATGTCGTGGATCAGCAGTACCGCGCGGTCCGGGTCGATCGTCCAGTCCACGACGTTGGCGGGCGGCTCGGCCGGCAGCGGGTACGGCGGGATGGCCGGAATGCCCATCAGCTCGCCTCGCTCGCGGCGGTGCGTTCGAGCTGCTGGGCGAAGCCGTGCCAGGCCCGCGCGCACTCGATCGCCATCCTGGCCACGGCATCGCGGCAGTACGGCGGCACGTTGTTCGCGATCACGGCCCACCGTTCCGGGGTGACGGTGTGCGCGTCCAGCAGCCGCAGCAGCTCGCGGCCGGACTCGGAGAACCGCAGCGCGGGGTCGTTGCGCAGGGTCCTGACGACCGCCGTCAGGTCCGGCCTCGGCTCGGCGGGCTCCGGGCGGTCCGGCTCGCCGCCGCCGCGCAGCCGGCCGCGCACCGAACGCGCGGTCTCCGGGGAGATGCCGACACGGCGCGCGACCTCGCGCAGGGACAGGGAAGGCTCGGCCAGCAGCAGCGACCGGGCGAGGCGGCGCCGTTCCGGGGCGTTGATCGGCCGCACCTTGCCGTCGTGGCCGATGCGGCTCGGCGGGTCGGGCTCGCCGTGCCGTTCGGCCCGGTTGAGCCGGATCCGGGCGACGGTCGCGGCGGACAGCCCGGCCGCGGTGGCGATCATGCGGTCGGACCAGTGCGGGTGGGAGGCGACGATCCGGGCCGCGGCGGCCTTGCGGTCGGCGAGCGACAGCGGCATGCCGTGGGCCACGTTGGCGTGCACGGCGAGCACGAACGCGTCGTTGTCGTCGCCCTCGAAGAACTGGACGTCGATCTCGGTGCGGCCGCGGAGCAACGCGGCCCGCAGGCGGTGCACGCCGTCGACGACCCGCATGGTCGGGCGGTGCACGATGATCGGCGGCAGGTCGGCGTCGGCGTCGGCGAGCATTCTGATGTGCTCGAGGTTCTCCCCCGCACTGCGTGGCGACCCGGCGATGCGGAGGTCACCGACGCGCACGGTGCGCACCGGCCCGACCGCCGAGATTTTCGTGGCGAACTCGGTCATGCACTCCCCTTGATCCTCGGGCGCCGACGATCCAAAATGCTCGCTAAGGGCGATGGTGCCGCCACCCACGGAGATTGGCAACGAATCCACTACCACTTCTCCAGGGATTCATGACCTGAACGAGACCGTGATTCCAGCGGTCCCACGAAACAGTCTCCCGGGCGCCGGCCCGATGATTCGGTCAGCACGATTGCGTGAGCGATTCACTGGCGTCCGCCCGGCCGGAATGGAGACTGGAAAAGTCTGCGCTCCCAAGCCGGGTAGGAGAAACCATGTGTGGAATCGCGGGTTGGGTCGCCTTCGACGCCGACCTCACCCGGCGACAGGCGGACGTCGACGCGATGACGGCGACGATGGGCTGCCGGGGCCCCGACGAGGGCGGCACGTGGGTGCGCCGGCACACGGCGCTCGGCCACCGGCGCCTGGCGATCATCGACCTCCCCGGCGGCCGGCAGCCCATGACGGTCGACACCCCGGGCGGCGCGGTCGCGCTGGTCTACTCCGGCGAGACGTACAACTTCGCCGAGCTGCGGGAGGAGCTGCGGGGCCGGGGGCACCGGTTCCGCACGTCGAGCGACACCGAGGTCGTGCTGCGGGGGTACCTGGAGTGGGGCGAGGACGTCGCGGCGCGGCTGAACGGGATGTTCGCGTTCGCGGTCTGGGACGAGCGCGCGGACCGGCTGGTGCTGGTACGTGACCGGCTGGGTGTCAAGCCGCTCTACTACCACCCCACGCCGGACGGGGTGCTGTTCGGCTCGGAGCCGAAGGCGATCCTGGCCAACCCGCTGGCGCGCCCGGTGGTGGACGCGGACGGGCTGCGGGAGCTGTTCGGGTTCGCGATGCGCCCCGGTTGGGCGCTGTGGCAGGGCATGCACGAGGTCCGGCCGGGCACGGTGGTGACCGTGGACCGGACCGGCTCGCGGACCAGCACCTACTGGACGCTGCGGGCCGTCGAGCACACCGACGACCAGGACACGACGGTGGCGCGGGTGCGGGACCTGATGACCGACATCGTGCACCGGCAGCTGGTGGCCGACGTGCCGCGGTGCGTGCTGCTGTCCGGCGGGCTGGACTCTAGCGCGGTGACCGGGCTGGCCGCCGCGCACCTGTCGGAGCGGCTGCGCACGTTCTCGGTGGACTTCGTGGGCCGCGAGGAGACGTTCGAGGCCGACGAGAACTGGGACTCGCCGGACGCGCCGTACATCCGGGACGTGGCCGCCCTGGTCGGCTCCGACCACCGGTTCGTGACGCTGGACCCGGGGGCGCTCACCGATCCCGCGCTGCGGCGCACGGTGATCACCGCGCGGGACATGCCGGTGGGCTTCGGCGAGACGGACACGTCGCTGTACCTGCTGTTCCAGGCCATCAAGGCGGAGTCGACGGTGGCGCTGTCGGGCGAGTCGGCGGACGAGGTGTTCGGCGGCTACCGGTGGTTCCACGACCCGGCCGCGGTGCACGCGGAGACCTTCCCGTGGCTGGCGTACCGCAGCCCGATGAGCGGCGACCGGGCGGCGCCGCTGCACCCGGCGCTGCGTGCCGAGCTGGACCTGCCGACGTACGTGGCCGACGAGTACGCGACCGCCGTGGCGTCGGTCGAGCACCTGCCCGGCTCGACCGCGGTCGACAGACGGATGCGCACGATCGGCCATCTGCACCTGACCCGGTTCGTCCGGATGCTGCTGGATCGCAAGGACCGCGTGTCGATGGCGGTGGGCCTGGAGGTCCGGGTCCCGTTCTGCGACCACCGGCTGGTGGAGTACGTGTACAACACGCCGTGGGCGCTGAAGACCTTCGACGGCAGGGAGAAGAGCCTGCTGCGCGCGGCGACCGCGCACGTGCTGCCGGAGTCGGTGCTGGGCAGGCGGAAGAGCCCGTATCCGTCCACACAGGACCCTGGGTACGCGATGGCGTTGCAGCAGCAGGCGAAGGCCGTGCTGGCCGACTCCGCCCATCCGGTGCACGACATCCTGGACCAGGACTGGCTCACGTCCATCGTCGACCAGGACGTGAGCCGGCCGAGCGACGCCCGCCGCGGCATCGACCGGGTGCTGGACCTGTACCACTGGTTCGACCTCTACCGTCCGGCACTCGATCTCTGAATGTTCACCGGCGCTTGCTTTCTTGGTAGGAAAGAGAAGTCACCATCTTCGGTGACCCCTGTCCCTGCTCGAGGAGGTTCACCCGTGCGTACCCTGCAACGCATGGCCGTAGCCGTTACGGCGTTCACATCCCTGTTGGGCATCTCGGTCCTGGTCACGCCGGCCGCCGGCGCGACCGTCTACAGCTCATGCACCATCTCCCGGTGCTCGGCCGCCCGCTCGGCCGACTCGATCTGGGACTCGAAGAACTACCCGGGCAGCCGCGGCTGGTACGACTGGCCGACCGGCCAGTGCAACTTCGCCGGCGGCACGTACAAGAACCTCGAGGCCGAGCTGCCCAACGGCCACTCCTACCGCGAGTTCGACGTCTACCCCCGCTCCTGCGGCGCGTCGCGTGACGCCTACCGAATCGTGGTCGACCTGACCGTCGGCGTCACCTACTTCTCCCCCGACCACTACGCCAACTTCTACCGGCTCTGACGTCTGTACCGGGGCGCCTTCCGCGGTTCGCGGAAGGCGCCCCCCGTTAATGCCTTGCGAATCCACGGTGCTCGGCCATATTCGTCACATGGACGAAGCGACACGCCCGCTGATCGGGGTGGACGGCCTCGCCTCCCCCAAGTGGGCGGCATCCGCGACCGCGGCCGCGAAGGCCAGCTGGTGGAGAACGGTCCGCTCGGTACCGGCGGCGGTGGCCACGGTGGTGCGGTTCTCCTGGCGGGCCTCGCCCCGCCTGACCCTGCTGGGCGGCGTGCTGCACCTGCTCTCCGGCTGTGTCACGGCGTTCGGGCTGCTCGCCGCGGCGAACGTCCTGACCAAGCTGCTGGCTCAGGGGCCGACCCCCGAGCGGGTCCTCGCCTCCGTGCCGGCGATCGCGTTCGTGGTGGCGGCGTACTCCCTCGGCGCCCTGCTGGCCGCCGGGGTGGCGCTGGTGCAGGGCATCCTCACCCCCCAGGTCGAGCTGGCCGCCCGCGACCAGATGTACACGGCCGTCCTGGACGTGGAGGCCGCCGCGTTCGACGACGCGGACTTCCAGGAGCTGGTCCGCCAGGGCGGTGAGCACGGCACCCGGGCGATCCGCAGCTCCATCCAGAGCGTCGCCGACCTGCTGTCGTCGATGGTGTCGCTGGTCGCGGCCATGGTGACGGTGGCCGTGTTCAGCGGCTGGCTGCTGCCGGCGCTGCTGGTCGCCGCGGCGGTGGACGCGTGGGCGGCGATGCGTGCGGCGAAGCTGAACTACGAGTCGTTCCTCCACATGATCACCCGGGACCGGCAGGCGTGGGTGATCGGCGACCTCGTGACCGAACGCGAGGCGGCGCTGGAGGTCCGGGCGTTCACCACGCAGCCGGTGCTGCTCGCGGAGTACCGCCGGGTGGCGAGGATCCTCGCGGCCGAGGCGGTCCGGGTGGAGCGGCGGCAGACCTGGATCCAGCTCGCCGGCCGGGCGTTGGCCGGGGTGGGCACCGCGCTGGCGTACGTGGTGCTCGGCTGGCTGCTCTACATCGAGGTGATGCCGCTCGCGCTGGCCGGCGCGGCCGTGCTGGCGATGCGCACCGGGTCCACGGCGCTGCGGAACACGATGTACCAGGTGAACAGGTTGTACGACCACAGCTTCCACATCGACCTGTTCCGGAAGCTGTTGTCCGACGCCCGGGAGCGGCGGGGGCCCGAACCGGTCGCGGACGCGCCACGCAACCCGGCGACCATCGAGCTGCGGGACGTGTCCTACACCTATCCCGGTCAGGACTCGCCCGCGCTCCAGGAGATCTCGCTGAAGGTGCGGCGGGGTGAGGTGGTCGCGCTGGTCGGGGAGAACGGGTCCGGGAAGTCGACGCTCGCCAAGCTCGTCACCGGGCTGTACCGGCCGACGGAGGGCGCGGTGCTGTGGGACGGCGTCGACATCGCCACCGCGCACCGGCACACCGTGCACTCGCAGATCTCCGTCATCACCCAGGAGCCGCTGCGCTGGCCGGTGACCGCGGCCGACAACATCCGCATCGGCCGCCTCGACCGCGACACCCGCGACGGCACCCTGTGGACGGCGCACGCGGCCACCTCCGGCGCCGACGAGGTGATCGAAGGCCTGCCACGCAAGGAGGACACGATCCTGTCGCGGCTGTACGAGGAGGGCAAGGACCTCTCCGGCGGGCAGTGGCAGCGGCTGTCCGTCTCACGCGGCGCGTACCGGGACGCGCCGGTCCTGGTGGCCGACGAGCCCACCGCGGCACTCGACGCCAAGGCGGAGGCCAAGGTGTTCCACGCACTCCAGACCGCGAGCCGCGACCGCGACGGCGAACGCACGACCGTGCTGGTCACGCACCGGCTGGCGAACGTGCGGCACGCCGACCGGATCATCGTGCTGGAGCACGGACGGGTCACCGAGGACGGCACGCACGAGGAGCTGATGGCACGGGACGGGCTCTACGCGGAGCTGTACTCGCTACAGGCGTCCGCGTTTTCCACCGGTGGCAGCACAGCGTGAGCCGGTGGCGGCTCCCCGCGCGCGCTCAGCCGGTCGGGAACGGGCGGGGCTCGATGTCGATCTCGGCCATGCGGTCCACGTACGTCCGGTAGCGGCGCCTCGCCTCACCGTGGCTGCCGGCGGCCGCCAACGCCCGTACCAGGGCCAGGTGCGCCGGCTCGTTGTACTGGTCCCGCTCGAGGATCCGCAGGCAGTACCGGCTGGCCGTGATGTGCTCGCCTGACTCCCCCGTGTGCCCGGCCAGCACGGTCGCCACCTGCACGTACGTCAGCCGCGCCTCCTCGCGCAACGCGTTAGTCCAGTCCTCGTACGGGTCCTCCTCCAGGAAGTCCCCCGTGTACGACGCCTCCGCCGCACGCAGCAACGGCCACGCCTCCGGCCTCGACTGCCGCCACGCCTGCAGGCCCCGCTGCGCGTCGGCCAGGAACGACAGCACGTCCACCGTCACCGCCCCGGGGTCCAGCCGCACCGTGTCGCCCTCCGTGACCAGGCACCGCGCGGCGCCGCGGCCCAGCACCGAGCGGGCCGTCGACAGTGCCACGGACAGCCGGTTCCCCGCGCGGTCGACCGGATCGCCGGGCCACAGCAACGAGATCAGCGCCTCCCTCGTCACCGGCCGGCCGCGCCTGGTCACCAGGATCTTCACCAGATCGCGTGCCTTGCGTGACTGCCACGCGGTCACCGGCACCGGTTCGCCGCCACGCAGCACCCGGAACCCGCCGAGCGTCTGGATCGACAGCATCGCCACGTCGTGCCGGCGGTCCTCGCCCGAGATCGCGGCCAGGCGGTGCTCGGCCCGGACATTGCCCAGCTCTCGCCAGATCCGCACCGCGTCGTCCACAAGGGACAGTGCGGCGCCGTCGCCGGGGCGGAGCAGGAGCACGGCCCGTGCCCGCAGTTCCAACGCCTCCGCCAGGGCCGCGTGGTCGCCTCGGCTGCGCGCCAGCAGCTCGACCTCGGTGGCCGTGTGCAGTGCCGCCACCCAGTCGCCCTGCCCCAGGCGCAACGCGGCCGACGCCAGCAACACCGCCTGGTAGCCGAACCCGGTGCCGAACGACCGTGCTCGCGTCACCAGCTCGGCGCTCGCCGCCGGTTCGTCGTCGACCAGCAGCCGGGCGAGGCCGGCCAGCGCGGGGACGAGCTGGGTGGCGGTCTCGTTCACCTCCGCGAGCCGGATCGCCTGCTGGTAGGCGGTTTTCGCCTGTACGCGGTCGCCACGCAGCCGGTAGGTCTCGGCGAGCCACGTCAGCGGCACGGCGGCGTGGCAGGACCCGATGGCCGTGAAGATG
>NZ_DASQCC010000252.1:0-20462 GCF_035634895.1 Actinophytocola sp.
AGTCCCGCGTTCGAACACCGCGAGTCCCGCGTTCGAACACCGCGAGTCCCGCGTTCGAACACCGCGAGTCCCGCGTTCGAACACAGTGAACTGCGGGCTCGTGCACACGCCGTCTCCGAACCCGCAACTCGGTGTGCGCGAACGCGGAACTCGGTGTGCGCGAACGCGGGACTCGCGGGGTTTAGGTGCGCTTGCGGAAGGCGCGGACTGAGAGGGGGCCGAAGACGAGCAGGATGCCTATGGCCCACAGGACGGTCTGGAGTACGGGGGTGGCCACCGGGCCACTGACTAGTAGGCCGCGTAGGGCGTTGGCGAGGATGGTCACGGGGTTGACGTGTACCCAGGCCTGTAGCCAGCCGGGCATGGTGTCGGTGGGCACGAACACGTTGCTCACGAACGTCAGTGGGAACATCACCGCGAAACCGAACACCATGACCCGTTCCGGCTCGCGTACCAGGACGCCGACCAGGACCGAGATCCACGAGAACGCGAGCGCGACGAACAGGAGCAGCCCGAACGCGCCGAGCAGGCCCGCGAAGCTCGTGCCGACCCGGAAGCCCATGATCGCGCCGAGGCCGAGCAGCAGCGCCACGGCCCACGCCTGCTTGACGGTGTCCGCCATGATCCGCCCGGTCAGCGGCGCCCACCGGGCGATCGGCAGCGCCCGCAGCCGGTCGAACACGCCCTTGGCCAGGTCGTTGGACAGGCCGACGCCGGTGTTGAGGGTGCCGAACAACCCGTTCTGCACGATGATCCCCGGTAGGGCGAAGCTCAGGTAGTCGCCGGGGGAGCCGGAGACCGCGCCGCCGAACACGTACGTGAACAGCAGCAGGAACATGATCGGCTGGAGGCTGAAGTCGATCAGCTCCATCGGGTTGTGCTTGACCTGCACCAGCGTGCGCCACGACAGCGACAGGCTCTGGCGCAGGCCCTCCGCGGGCCGCACCCGCGGCGCCAGGGCGACGGCGGCGGTCATGCCGGGGTCCTTTCCAGGTCGGGTGTACTGGTCTCCTCGGCCTTGTGGCCGGTCAGGCTCAGGAACACCTCGTCCAGGCTCGAGTCGCGCAGTGCCAGCTCGGCGATCAGCACGTCCGCGTCGTCGAGACGGCGCACCACGGCCGGCAGCAGCGCCGGATCCGTGACCGCGGCGGTCACGGTCGTGCCGTCCACCTCCGGTGCCGTGCCGGTCAGGTCCCGCACGATCGACGTGACGATCGGCAGGTCCGCCGCGTCCGCCGGCCGCACCACGAGCGGCTGCGCGCCGGTGCGGGCCTTCAGCTGGGCCGGGGTGCCGGTCGCGATGACCTGCCCCTGGTCGACGACCGCGATCTCGTCGGCCAGGTGGTCGGCCTCCTCCAGGTACTGGGTGGTGAGCAGGACCGTCACCCCGTCCGCGACCAGGTCACGCACGATCTGCCACATGTCGAGCCGGCTGCGCGGGTCCAGCCCGGTGGTCGGCTCGTCGAGGAAGAGCACGCGTGGCCGCCCGACCAGGCTCGCCGCCAGGTCGAGGCGACGGCGCATGCCGCCGGAGTACGTCTTGACCGCCCGGTGCGCGGCGTCGGTCAGGTCGAACCCGGCCAGCAGCTCCCGGGCACGGCTCCTGGCCTCGGCACGCGACTGGCCGACCAGCCGGCCGATGAGCAGCAGGTTCTCGGTGCCGGTCAGCATCTCGTCGACCGACGCGTACTGCCCGGTCAGCCCGACGAGCTGGCGGACCCGGTGCGCGTCGCGGACGACGTCGTGACCGCACACCGACGCGTGGCCCGCGTCCGGTTCGAGCAGGGTCGCGAGGATGCGGACCGCGGTTGTCTTGCCGGCGCCGTTGGGGCCCAGTAAGCCGAACACGCTGGCGGCGGGCACCGCCAGGTCCACCCCGTCGAGCGCTCTGGTCTCCCCGAACCGTTTGGCCAACCCCTCGGCCAGCACGGCGTTGTTCATGGTGGTAGTCCCCTTCGAGTGGAGCGTTGTCGGGCCGACCATGCCCGGCACGGCTGACACGGGGCTGAGATCTTCCTGACCCGAGCTGATACGGCGCTGACACCGGTTCCGCACCCCGGGGGATAGGCTTTCCGGCATGTCAACCACCGTCTCCGCGATCGACCCCGCGGCGCTGTCGAAGCGCCTCGACCGGGCACGGGCCGCGGCCGCGAACGCCGGGGTGGACGCCCTGCTCATGGCGCCCGGTTCGGACCTGCAGTACCTGCTCGGCGCCGGTGGCGGCTCCTTCGAGCGGCTCACCTGCCTCGTCGTGCCCGCCGACGGCACGCCGACGCTCGTGGTGCCGAAGCTGGAGGCCCCCGGCTACGACGCGGTGCCGACCGGTGAGCTGGGCGTCGAGCTGGCGACCTGGGTGGACGCGGAGGACCCGTACGCGCTGGTCGCGTCGGTGGTGCCGAGGGCGGGCCGGGTCGCGGTCGGCGACATGATGGTCGCGTTGCACGTCCTGGGTCTGCGCGGCGCGTTGCCCGATGCCGAGCAGGTGCTCGCCGGGCCGATCGTGCGTGAGCTGCGGATGCGCAAGGACGCCGAGGAGGTCGCGGCCCTGCGCAAGGCGGGGTCGGCGATCGACCGGGTGCACGGCCGGATGGCCGAGTTCCTGCGGGTCGGTCGTACCGAGGCGGAGGTCGGCGCGGACATCGCGGCCGCGATCGTCGAGGAGGGGCACACCGCCGCCGACTTCGTCATCGTGGCGTCCGGCCCGAACGGCGCGAGCCCGCACCACAGCCTGTCCGACCGGGTGATCGAGGCCGGCGACGTGGTGGTGGTCGACATCGGCGGCCCGGTCGCCGAGGGCTACTGCTCCGACAGCACCCGCACCTACGTCCTGGGCGAGCCGCGGGACGCGGACGTGTCGGCGACCTACGCGGTCCTGCAGCGGGCCCAGCAGGCCGCCGTCGACGCGGTCCGGCCGGGCATCGCGGCGCAGGACGTGGACGCCGCGGCCCGCTCGGTGATCGCGGACGCCGGGTTCGGCGAGTTCTTCATCCACCGCACCGGCCACGGCATCGGCCTGGACGTACACGAGCACCCGTACATCGTCGACGGCAACGACCTGCCGCTGGAGCCGGGCATGGCCTTCTCGGTCGAACCGGGCATCTACCAGCCGGGCCGCTGGGGGGCGCGGATCGAGGACATCGTGGTGGTCACCGAGGACGGCGCCGAGCGGCTGAACATCCAGCCGCACTCACTCGTCTCGCTGCCGGCATGAGCGGAGCCCGCGGAGCGAACCGTCGATGTTCAGGCCGGCGCCGGGTCCTCGCAGGGCGCCGCGGAGCTTTCCTGCGTCACCGAGCGGGGGAGGGGGCGGCATGAGCGCGCCGTCGGAGCTGGAGCCGATCGACCAGGCGATCGCACGGGAGCTGTCCTCGGACGGCCGGTGCAGCTTCACGGACCTGGCCGAGCGGGTCGGGCTGTCGGTGTCGGCCGTGCACCAGCGGGTGCGCCGGCTCGAGCAGCGCGGGGTGATCCGCGGGTACCACGCGCAGCTCGATGCCGAGGTGATCGGTCTGCCGTTGATGGCGTTCATCTCGCTCACGCCGATCGACCCTGCCGCGCCGGACGACTACCCGCACCGGCTGGAGCACATCCGGGAGATCGAGGCGTGCTACTCGGTGGCCGGCGACGAGTCGTACATCCTGCTGGTACGGGTGGCCTCTCCGGCCTCGCTGGAGGAGCTGCTGCGGCAGATCCGCGAGGCCGCGAAGGTGTCCACCCGCACCACGGTCGTGCTGTCGACCGCCTACGAGGGCCGCTCCCCGGCGATCTAGCGAACAGCGACGAGCACGTGGTCGTCGCCGAACTGCCACACCGGCCCGGCCTCGGCGAAGCCCGCCTGCCGGAGCAGCTCGGCGTGCTGCCACACGGTCAGGCTGTTCTGGCTGCTGTGCGCGATGGCCGCATCGGAGCGCGCGTCGAGCAGCGGGGCCAGGTCGTCGTCCTCCTGGAGGGCCTGCCACCAGGCGGCCCAGTCCTCGTTGCGCTCGGTGCCGACCCGGCGGGTACGGGCCGCGCGGATCGCCTCGGCGATCGTGTCCAGCGCCGGCTGACCGAGGCCCAGGTTGTCGGCGTTGACGAACACCCCGCCGGGCCGCAGGTTGGCGGCCAGCGTCCGGTACAGCTGACCGAGATCCTCCGGGGTCAGCCAGTGCAGCGCGGTGCTGGACACGGCCGCGTCCCATGGGCCGGGCAGGCCGGTCGCGTCGGGCCAGCCCGGGTTGGTGAGGTCGGCCTCGACCGACCGCACCCGCGGGTTGGTGTTCGCCTGGCCGAGCCCCAGCAACAGTGGGTCCGCGTCGACCCCGACCACGTGCACCTCCGGCAGCGCCTCGGCCAGCCGCTGCGACAGCGAGCCGGGGCCGCAGCCCAGGTCGACCACGCCCGCCGGGCCGCCGCCGATCACCTCCCGGACCACGTCGATGACCACCCGGAACCGCTCCTCGCGGTCGGGGACGTACCGCTCCTGCTGTGCGTCCCACCGCTGGAGCCACCGGATCGCCGTCTCTGCCGCCACACCCTGCATCGCGTTCCTCCGTAACTGACGTTAGGCTTGACAACAGTGACGCTAGCCCGGGAGGGAGTAACTGGTCAAGTGGAGTTCGACAGTCACACGAGTGACACGGTCGAGTATGCGATCAAGCTGATCAACGACGTGACACCTGGCGAGCGGCACGGCCGCCCGTTCCCGGCGCCGACCGGTGACGCGCTGATCGCCGCCGTCCGCGACGCGGTGCCGGAGGCCCGCACACCCGGCCTGCCGACCCCAGCCGACGCCGCTGAGCTGGCCGACTGGGCCGGCCGGCTGCGACACGTGGTGGAGCTTGTCGATACAGGTGACCTGGATGCGGGATGTACCGAGCTGAACCGGATCATGCGCGAGGCCGGCGCGGTCCCGACCCTGTCCCGGCACGACGGCGAGCCGTGGCACCTGCACTTCCACGCCGAGGACGCGACATGGGCGCCGAGCTGGGCCGCCCCGATGGCGACCGCCATCGCCGTGGTGCTCGGCAACGCCGTCGTCGACCGGCTGGGATTGTGCAACGCGCCGGCCTGCGACCGGGTCTACGTCGACGTCTCCCGCAACGGCACCCGCCGGTTCTGCTCGACCACCTGCCAGAACCGGGTCAAGGCCGCCGCGTTCCGCGCACGCAGGGCCGCCGAGGAGTGACCGCCGGGCAGGACCGCCCGCCACGAGCCCGACTAGTCGGCGCTGGTGGCAGCGTGCAGGTTGCCGCCGCGATCGCGCAGGCACGCCGCCGCGCGGTCGGTCGTCGTCAGGAACTCAGCCAGGCACTCACCGAACTCCTTGTGCCCGGCCGCGTTGGGGTGGAACGACTCCTGTAGCGCGTGCGTCGCCCGGTCGTCGTGCTGCAGGTCCGTCCACTGGACCGCCAGCCGGCGGAACCACTCGCTGTCCGGGTCGCGCGCCGACGAGCACGCCTCGCGCCCGGCGCCCGCCCTCGACAGGTCCAGGAACCGCGCGCCCACGTTCTCCGCCGCCTTCCGCACCCCCTCGGTCAGCACCGGCACGGCGTCCTGCTGCACCCACCGCAGGTCCTTCGACAGGAACGGACACCCGGACAGGTCCTGCAGCCCGCGCGCCACGTCCGGCCCGATCGGCGCCGCGTACGACTGGACGACCAGCTGGTAGTCCGACCGTGCGTACCCCGCGTTGGCCATCACGGTCTGGATGTCCCGCAACGCGCTCGTCACCTTCGGGATCATCCGGTTGATCCGCCGCGGCCACTGCGGCCCGATCGACTCGCTGCACGGCCTGTCCTTGCCGACCCACGCCTGCACGCACGCGTTGAGCACGTGCGAGAACGCCGGGTCGTCGTTCGCGCCGGACGCGACCACGATGGCCGTCACCCGGTACCGGGCCGCGATCCTGGTGAGCTGCTTGGACTGCGAGATCTCCGTGTACTGCTCGACCTTGCCGAGCCCGACCTGCGCGGACGGCGCCCCGGAGCAGGCGAGGTTGTACGCCTTCGCCACGTCCGGCAGCTTCACCTGGTAGATCGACGCATTGGGGGAGCGGTGACACCAGTCGCCCTTCTCGCCGTTGGTGTCACGCTCGTAGTCCCCCGCGCCCTCCCCGGAGATGGTGCTGTCGCCCATGGCCACGATCACCCTCGGGGCGTCCTCGGGCGGGCCGGGCAACGCCCGGGGTGGTGGGAACAGATGGTCACCGGCCAACCCGAGCGTGGCCACGACGAGCACGAGCAAGAGAACAAGCCATCCCGAGGGTCGCATCGTGGGCAATTCTAGGGTGCCTCGTTACAGCGGCCGACGCTCCAGGTCCGGGTTACGCGAGTCGAGCACCGCGAGCCCGGCCGACCGCTGGTTCGCCACCGCCGCCACGCCCGCCCACCGCAGGACCGTCGCCCGTGCCGCGGCCGCGTCCGGCGCCGTCAGCCGGGAGATGTTCGCGCCGTGGTTCGCGCCGGGGGCGGTGTAGATGAAGGAGTCGTTGTTGCTCGGGCGGAACCGCTCGGCGCCCCACGGGTCGTTCGAGCCGTACACGAACAGCATCTGGCTCGACGACTTGGCCACCCAGCGGTCCACGTCCGTCATCGGCCACGAGTCGTACTTCGACCGCAGCGCGGGCGGCAGGCTGGAGTTCGCGACGTAGAGGTGCGGGTAGTGGGCCACGTCCCGCAGGTACCGGAACTTCGGCTGCGGCCAGCCGAGCTGGGTCGCGGCCTGGTAGAAGTACGGCTCGTACGGCAGGATTCCCTGGTCGGTGTAGAAGTCGAGCCCGATCACGTCGTTGATGAAGTCGAAGATCTCGTCGCTGGACGCGGTGACCGGCGGCACCGTCGGGCACGCGGACTCCAGTGAGTACTGCCAGAACGTCCACGCCAGGTCCAGCACCGACATCTCGAACGCCTTGTCCGCCGTGCCGAAGACCTGGTCGAAGGTCCAGCCGTTGGCCAGCGCGAGCGCCTCGTACCGGTTCACCATGTCCGTGCGGCGCGCCAGCGCCTCGTGCTGGACGGCCTCCAGCGCGTCCTCGCACGCGGGGGTGCTGCCGACGGAGGCGAAGAAGTCGTCGTACGCGCTGTCGTCGGTGTTGACCGCGTCGTTCGGCGCCACGTAGGCGACGACGCCGTCGACGTCCCTGGGATAGAAGCGCCGGTGGTAGACCGAGGTCATGCCGCCCTTGCTGGCCCCGGTGGAGATCCACTTCTTGGTGTAGATCGGCTTCAGCGCCTGGACGATGCGGTGGTGGTCGGTGGCCGCCTGCCAGATGTCGAGCTTGGTCCAGTTGGCGGGGTTGGGCCGCGAGGGCTCGAAGAACCGCTGCTCCACGGAGATCTGGTTGCCGTCGACCAGCTGCGCCGGCTCGCTGCGGAAGGCGTACTCCGGCATGTTGTAGCCGGTCGTGTGCAGCACCATCGGCCGGCTCACGTCCCGGTGCAGCAGCTGCAGCCGCTGCTGGAACGTCGCGCCGTTCGGGTTCAGGTGGTCGACCGGCTGCCGGTAGGACAGGAAGAAGAACCGGTAGCCGGGCGCGGGTGCGGTCTGTTCGGACACCGTCATGCCCGGGATCGCGGCGAGCTGGGCCGCGATGTCCGGTGGCGCGGCCTGTGCCGGTACGGCCGGCACGAGGCCGATGGCGGTGGCGGCGACGGTAGCCGCCAGTGTGCTTCTCCAGAGTCGCATGCGCGAGACTCCCCAGGTCGCAGGGTCAACCACGCGGGATTCTCGTTGAGTGACCGGCCGAACACCAGCCGCCGATCAGCCGAGTCCGCGGATCGCCGGCCCTGCGCCCGCCCGCCGATGGCGGCATCATCGAGTGGCAGGCAACGCGACGTTCACTGGGAGGACCATGCTGATCGACCTCACTGGCAAGAAGGCCCTGGTCACGGGCTCGACCTCGGGCATCGGGCGGGCCACCGCGGCCTCGTTCGCGCGGGCCGGCGCGGAGGTGGTGGTCAACGGACGCGACGACGGCCGGGTCGCCGACGCGGTGCAGGAGCTGCGTGCGGAGACCGGGTCGGACCGGGTCACCGGAGTCGCCGCCGACGTGGGCACCGCCGACGGCGCGGCGGCCCTGATCGCCGAGGTGCCGGACGTGGACATCCTCGTCAACAACGCCGGCATCTTCTCGGCGACGCCCGTGTTCGAGATCTCCGACGCGGAGTGGTTGCGGTTCTTCGAGGTCAACGTGCTCAGCGGCATCCGGCTCGCCCGGCACCACACGCCACGCATGGTCGAGCGCGGCTGGGGCCGGGTGATCTTCGTCAGTTCCGAGTCGTCCGTGTTCATACCCACCGAGATGGTGCACTACGGCGTGACGAAGACCGCGCAGATCTCGGTGGCGCGTGGCATGGCGCAGGAGGTGAAGGGCTCCGGCGTGACCGTCAACTCCGTCCTGCCCGGCCCGACCCTGACCCCCGGCGTCGAGGAGTTCGTGCGGGACCGCGTCGGCGCGGACATCCCGTTCGAGGAGGCGGAGCGACGGTTCATCGCCGAGGAGCGGCCGACGTCCCTGCTGGGCAGGCTGATCCGCCCCGAGGAGATCGCGAACATGATCACCTATGTCGCGTCGGAGCTGTCGTCCTCGACCACCGGCGCGGCGTTGCGTGCCGACGGTGGCGTGGCGCCCACGATCTTCCCCTGATTGGAGTGTGCATGACGGTCCCAGATGTCCGGCTGAACAACGGCGTGGCAATGCCCCAGCTGGGTTTCGGCGTGTTCCAGGTGCCGGACGACGAGACCGAGGCGGCCGTGACGGCCGCGCTCGAGACCGGCTACCGCGGCATCGACACCGCCGCGGCGTACGGCAACGAGGCCGGTGTCGGCGCGGCGATCGCGAAGTCCGGGATCCCGCGTGACGAGCTGTTCGTCACGACGAAGCTGTGGAACGGCGACCACGGCTACGACCCGGCGCTGCGTGCGTTCGACGCCTCGATGAGCCGGCTCGGGCTGGAGCGCCTGGACCTCTACCTGATCCACTGGCCGACGCCGAAGCGCGACCGGTACGTCGAAACGTGGCGGGCCTTCGAGAAGCTGTTGGCGGACGGCCGCGTCCGGGCGATCGGCGTGTCGAACTTCCAGCCCGCGCATCTGCGGCGGCTGGTCGAGGAGACCGGCACCGTGCCGGCGGTGAACCAGGTCGAGCTGCACCCGTACCTGCCCCAGGTCGAACTGCGTGCCTTCGACGCGTCGCAGGGCGTCGCGACGGAGGCGTGGAGCCCACTGGCGAAGGGCGGCGAGCTGCTGACCGAGCCGGTGGTGGCGTCGCTGGCGTCGAAACACGGTCGTACCGCGGCGCAGATCGTGTTGCGCTGGCACCTGCAGCTCGGCAACGTGGTGATCCCGAAGTCCGTGACCCCGTCCCGGATCAGGGAGAACTTCGAGGTCTTCGACTTCGAGCTGACGGACGCCGACGTGGCCTCGCTGTCGTCGCTGAACCGGGGCCTGCGTACCGGCCCGGACCCGGACACGTTCAACTGACGCGCGATCGGCCAACGAGCCTGGACACACGGGGGCGTCGCGTCGTCACGCCCCCGTGCTGACCGTGCTCTCCGACGGTTCGGCCTGCTCGCGTGCCGCGCGGGTGTCGACCACCATCAGTCCCGAGGCGAGGCCGGAGAGCCCGCGGTGGGAGCGTGGCCGCCAGGCCAGCACGGCGCTCGCGACGAGCAGTGCCAACGACAGCAGGTCCACGCCGGCCGCGAACTCCTCCAGGCCGGTCAGCACGTAGTAGCCGAAGGTGCCCACCAGCAATGCCGGCACGACACGGAGGCCGGGGTGGCGGCCGTCCGGCCGGGCGCGGCGCAGGCGCACAGCGCGCTGGCCGAACGTCGCGCCGGCCGGGGCGAACGAGGGCAGCGCGAGCAGCAGCACCGCCGGCAGCCACACCGACAGCACGGCCCGGGTGACCGAGTCGAGCTCCGGTTCGCGGCCGAGGGCGTACCAGCCGGTCAGGGTCACCGCCACCGTGCCGGCCATGCCGAGCAGGGCGACCGCGAGCAGATCGACGAGCATGCCGAGCAGTCGCCTGCCGGTGGTGACCGGTCGTGGTGCGTCGGCGGGCAGGGCCGGGGTGCCCTGCAGCCGCCGCAGCAGGGGCGCGCCGAGGATGCCGAGCGCGGTGCCGAGGGTGTTCGTGATGAGGTCGTCGACGTCGAACAGCCGGTACGGGCAGGAGAAGAGGTACCAGTTGCCGGTGAGCTGGGTGCACTCGATCAGCAGCGACACCAGGAAACCGGTGAGGACGACGGTCGGCACGCCCCGGCGCCGGAAGTAGAGTCGCAGGTACGCGCCCAGCGGCAGGAAGAGCACGACGTTGAAGACGCCTTGCTGCACGGCGGGATTTCTGAGCACGCCGGAGTACTGGCGGATGTCCGACACGATCGCGGCCGGGTCGAGTTGTGCGTGGGTGAACCGGGTGTGCGCCGCGCACCACGCCGGGTCGAGGGACGGCAGCGGCAGGAGCGTGTACGCGACGAGCGCGAACCCGTAGACGAGAAAGCCCAACGCGACCAGCCCCGCCCCGAACCCCAGCTCCCCGCGCCGGCGGTAGGTGCGGAAGATGAACGGCACCAACAACAGCACCGCGAGCACGACGCCACCGACCACCGCGATCACCGCGGGGACAATCCGTGACTCCACCAGGACTCCTGCCATGAGGGATTGTCGACACCCGTAGTTTCGGGGGCCTCATGATGCCCTGCGCCAGACGGCCCACCAGACCGTGGTTCGGCGATCGGCGTGCCGGCCAACCGCTACCCTGGGCGGTTTCTCTCCCACGGCCGGTGATCCCCGCACGACTGTGTCCCGTTGTCGCACCGGCGGAGTGCGGGGGAACTCTCGCGCGCGAAGGAATGAGCGCGCCCGGCGTGGCCCCTGCACGCGCCGGGCGCACTCACCCTCAGGCCTCCGAGCCGGCCGAGTAGTCCCGCCACCACTTCTGGCCGGTTTGCGGCAGCGTGGTGATCGGGTCGTAGTACGGGTAGCGGCGGGTCAACGCGTCGGGATCCTGCCGCTCGATCCCGGTGCGGTAGTTCTTCGTCCAGTACGAGATGCCGCGCTCCCGGTCGTACTCCGCCACCTGGTGTACCCACCGCTTCCCGACGTAGGGCACGTCGCAGATGATGCGCGGCGTCGCGTAGCCTGGCAGGTACCCCATGATCGCATGCTGCAGCTGCTGCGCCTCCCACACCGCCACCCGCCAGTGCTCGGCGTTCGGGATCATGTCGCACATGTAGAAGTAGTACGGCAGGATGTTCGCCTCGCCCTGCAGCGCGAAGCACAGGTCCAGCAGGTCGTCCGGGGTGGCGTTCACGCCCCGCATCAGCACGCCCTGGTTGCGCACGTCCCGCACGCCGACCTCCAGCGCCGTCCGCGCGGCCTCCGCCACCAGCGGGGTCACCGACTGCGCGTGGTTCACATGCGTGTGTATCGCCAGGTTGACGCCACGCCGGTGCGCGGTACGGCCGACCCGCTCCAGACCTTCGACGACCTTGGGCTGCAGCCAGTGCTGCGGCATCCCGGCCAGCGCCTTCGTGGCGAGCCGGATGTCCCGGACGGTCTCGATGTCCAGCAGCCGCATGAGGAACGACTCCAGTTGGTGCCACGGCACGTTCGCCACGTCGCCCCCGGACACCACCACGTCCCGCACGCCCGGCGTGCGCTTCAGGTAGTCGATCATCTGGTCCTGGCGGTCGACCGGCTTCAGCGTCAGCTTGTGCTTGTCCACCGCGGCGGTCGAGTTGCCGACCAGGTCCATCCTCGTGCAGTGGCCGCAGTACTGCGGGCACGTCGACAGCAGCTCCGCCAGCACCTTGGTCGGGTAGCGGTGGGTCAACCCCTCGACGACCCACATCTCCGCCTCGTGCAGCGAGTCCCGCGACGAGTGGGGGTGGTTCGGCCACAGCGAGTCCCGGTCACTGGCCACCGGCATCATGTAGCGCCGGACGGGGTCCGCGAGGAACTCCTTCGTCAGGTCACCATCCGTGACCGTTGGCACCATCGTGTTCAACATCTGGGGTGGCAGCAGCATCGACATCGTCGCCAGCCGTTCCTGGTCGGCGACCAGGTCCTCGTAGAAGGAGTCGGCGAGCCGGTCGCCCATCACGGCACGCAGCTGCTTGACGTTCTTGACGCAGTGCACGCGCTGCCACTGCGCGTCCCGCCACTGTGCGTCCGTCACTTCCCGCCAGCCCGGGAACCGGCGCCAGTCCGGCTCCACCAGCTCTCTCCGGACGTACTCGTACGGTTGTCTCGCCGAGGAGTCCACCGCGTCCGAGATCGACGTGTCGGCCACCACTGTGTCGTGCAATGCCGTCATCCGTCCTCCTGGTCGCTGGGTTGACGTAAAGATATGCTGTCAGATCGTAGTATAGGCGTAAATCCTACGGAAGGATCTTGCGTGGCGTCTCCATACGGCCTACACCGCGTGATCGAGCCGGCAGGAGTCCTGCCGCAACAAGCCTGGCGACTGTCGACCGAGGCACGCTTGTGGCCGGATGAAGTCCTGATCGACGTCGAGCGCCTGAACCTGGACGCGGCCTCCTACCGGCAGCTCCGCGAGGAGCACGGCTCGCCCGAGGCGGTCCGCCACGCGGTGGCCGAGATCGTCCGGCAGCGCGGCAAGATGCACAACCCGGTCACGGGATCGGGCGGGATGCTGCTCGGCACCGTCCGCGAGGTCGGTCCGGAGTCGCCACTGGGGCTCACAGCCGGTGACCGGATTGCCACGCTCGTGTCTCTCACGCTCACCCCGCTGCGCATCGACGACGAGCTCGCCGGCTGGTCGGGGGAGAGCGAGCAGGTGCCGTGCCGGGGCACCGCCATCCTGTTCGGGCGGTCCATCGCGGCCGTACTGCCGGCCGACCTGCCGGACGAGCTCGCGCTGTCGGTGTTTGACGTGTGCGGGGCGCCGGCGCTGACCGACCGGGTCGTGCGCGAGGCCGGGCCCGGGCCAGCCGTACTGGTACTGGGCGGTGGCGGCAAGTCGGGCAGTCTCTCGCTGGCGGCGGCCCGTCGGGCGGGCGCAGGCCGGCTGGTCGCACTGGTGCCCACCGAGGCCGAGGCCGCCGCGGTACGCGCGGCCGGGCTCGCCGACGAGGTGGTGGTGGCCGACGCGAGGAACCCGGTCGCGGTGGCCGAGGCCGTCGGCGTCCGGGCGGACGTGACCGTGGTCTGCGTGGACGTGCCGGGCTGCGAGCACGGCGCGGTCCTGGCCACCGCGGACGGTGGCACGATCGTGTTCTTCTCGATGGCGACGTCGTTCTCGGCCGCCGCCCTCGGCGCGGAGGGCCTCGCCGCGGACGTCCGCATGATCGTCGGCAACGGTTACGTCCCCGGCCACGCGGGCTTCGCGCTCGACCTGTTTCGCGCGACGCCAGGTGTCCGCGAGTTGTTCGTGCGCCGCGAGCGGCAGACTGGGGCGGACCGGAGCCGGCCGGAGGAGCGGAGCGACCGATTCAACACCGTGACACCATGACGACCCTCTACACGAACGCACGGATCCATGGCGCGGACTCGACCGCGCTGGCCGTCGAGGGTGGCCTGATCACCTGGCTTGGCCGGGACTTCCCGGGCCAGGCCGTCCACACGATCGACCTGAACGGCGCCTACCTGGCGCCCGCGTTCGTCGACGCCCACGTGCACGCCACGTCGGCCGGCCTGCTGCGGACCGGCCTCGACCTGACCGCGACCGGGTCGCGGGCCGACCTGCTCGACGCCGTCCGCGACCGCGCCGGTTCGGACGTGCTGCTCTGGGGCCACGGCTGGGACGAGACCCGCTGGCCCGAGCACCGCCCGCCCACCCGTGCCGAACTGGACGCGGTGGCCGGCCGCACCCCCGTCTACCTCTCCCGCATCGACGTGCACTCGGCACTCGCGTCCACCGCACTCGTCGAGCTGGCGCCGGCCGCCCGCACCGCGGCCGGCTGGTCCGCCGACGGCCCGCTCACCCGCGACGCCCACCACCACGTCCGCCGCGCCGCCCGCGACTCGATCACCCCGGCCCAGCGCGCGGAGGCACAGCTGGCCTTTCTCCGGCACGCCGCCGCCATGGGCATCGCCTGCGTCCACGAATGCGCCGGCCCGGACATCTCGGGCGCCGATGACCTGGTCGACCTCCTTGCCAGGTCAGGTGACCTGCCACGAGTCGTCGGGTACTGGGGCGCGCTCGCCGACCCGCCGCCCGGCATCACCGGTCTCGCCGGCGACCTGTTCGTCGACGGCGCCCTAGGCTCCCGCACCGCGGCCCTGCGCGAGCCGTACACCGACCGGCCCGACACCCGTGGTGCCCTGTACCTGGATGCCGAGCGGATCTCCGCACACGTCATCGCGTGCACGGAGACCGGCGTCCAGGCCGGTTTCCACGTGATCGGCGACGCCGCGGTCGCCGAGGTGGTCACCGGCTTCCAACTGGCCGAGAAGGCCGTGGGGGAGCCGGCGCTCGCCGCGGCCCGGCACCGGCTGGAGCACCTGGAGATGGTCACCGCAGAACAGGCGGCCGAGTTGGCCCGGCTCGGCGTGGTCGCGTCCGTGCAGCCGCGGTTCGACGCCACCTGGGGTGGCCGGGACGGCATGTACGCCGAACGCCTCGGTCCCGACCGGGGCACCGCGCTGAACCCGTTCGCGACCCTGGCCGAGGCGGGGGTGACCATGGCGTTCGGTTCGGACGCCCCGGTCACCCCGGTCGACCCCTGGGCGACCGTGACCGCCGCGGTCGAGCACCGCACCACGGGCCAGGGCCTCGACCGCGAGGCGGCCTTCGCGGCGCACACCCGGGGCGGCTGGGCGGCGGCGCGGGTACCCGGCGGCGTGCTCGAGGTGGGCGCGCCCGCGACGTTCGCGGTGTGGCAGGGGGAAACCTGTCTGCGCACCGTGCTGGACGGCAACACCATCCACGGGGGGCGGAGTGATGCTCGACCTTGATCCCGACGTCGTCGCGACCGCGCGCGACCTCGCCGCGCGGGCCGCCGAGCCGGTCATCCGTATTGCCAAGGCACACACCACCGTCGCCGTCGAGCGGGCCACGCTGCGGCTCGCGGGCATCACCGGCGCGGACTCCGGTCACCGCGCCGGCGACGTGCCGTGGGTGAACCGCGTCGTCGACACCGTCCGCGAGCACTGCGGCCTCGAACACGGCGTCGTCCTCCCGGCCTTCCACGCACTGCGTGAACACGACCTCGGCACGCTCACCGAGCTCGCCGAGGCCACCGCCGCCGGCCAGATCCGGTTCAGCGTCCCGGAGGGCCGCGCCGCCGACCGTGCCGCGAAGGCGGGCCGGGTGGCCGTCGCCAAGGGCCTGCGCGCGGTGGACCGCAACCGCGCCCAGCGCGACAGGCTCATCGAAAGGCACGGCAACCCGCCCCAGCGCCCGTGGATCTACCTGATCGTCGCGACCGGCGACATCGACGAGGACGTCGTCCAGGCCGCCAACGCTGCCCGCGCGGGCGCCGACGTCATCGCGGTCATCCGCTCGACCGGTCAGTCCCTGCTGGACTACGTGCCGGAAGGCGCGACGCACCACGGCTTCGCGGGCACCTACGCCACGCAGGAGAACTTCCGGATCATGCGGGCCGCGATGGACGAGGTGTCCAGGGAGGTCGGCCGCTACATCCGCGTCACCAACTACGCGTCCGGCCTGTGCATGCCGGAGATCGCGGTGCTGGGCGGCCTGCAGCGCCTGGACATGATGCTCAACGACTCCATGTACGGCATCCTGTTCCGCGACATCAACCCCATCCGCACCTTCGTCGACCAGCGCTTCTCCCGCCAGGTCCACGCACGCGCCGGCATCATCATCAACACCGGCGAGGACAACTACCTGACCACCGCGGACGCGGTCGACGCCGCGCACACGGTCACCGTGTCGCAGCTGCTCAACGAGCACTTCGCGCACGAGGCCGGCCTGCCCGACGAGCTGCTCGGCCTCGGCCACGCCTTCGAGATCAACCCGGCCATCCCCGACTCGTTCCGCCTGGAGCTGGCGCACGCGATGCTGGCCCGGGAGCTGTTCCCCGACGCGCCGCTGAAGTGGATGCCGCCGACCAAGCACATGACCGGTGACGTGTTCTTCGGCCACCTGCTCGACGGGTTCTTCAACCTCGCCGGTGTCCTGACGGGGCAGTCGATCCTGCTGGTCGGCATGATGACCGAGGCCGTCGTGACGCCGTTCCTGTCCGACCGGGACCTCGCGCTGCGCAACGTGCGGTACGTGCTCAACGCGGCCGCGGGCCTGCGCGAGGACTTCCAGCCCGCGCCGGGCGGCTTCATCGTCAAGCGCGCCCACCAGGTCCTCGGCGAGGCGGTCGACCTGCTGGACCGCATCGTCCGCGACGGGCTGCTCGACGCCATCGCCGACGGCACGTTCGGTCTCATGAAACGCCCCCCGGACAAGGGAAAGGGCGCCGACGGCGTGATCGAGAAGGCCGAGGGCTACCGCAACCCGGCCGCGGATCTCCTGGAGTCGGGGGAGACGAGATGACCAAGCAGCACATCCGGCCCTACGGCGACACTCCCGGCGACGGCATGGTGCAGACGTCGTTCACCCTGCCGATCCCACCCGGCCCCCGGGCCGAGGGCGCGGCGATGCAGCTGGCGAACAAGATGGGCATCGAGCCGGCCATGGTCGTGCACTCGCACGGCATCGGCGAGGCCTTCACGTTCTTCGTCGTCTACGGCTCGGTCCGTCACCTCGTCGACCTCGACGCGGTGACGGTCGTCGAGCGCGAGTACCCGCTGCTCTCGCCGGCCGAGGTCAACGGCGAGGTGCGGAAGTCGTTGCGCCGCAAGCTGGTCGTGGTCGGCGGCTGCATCGGCACGGACGCGCACACGGTCGGCATCGACGCGATACTGAACATCAAGGGCTTCGCGGGGGAGAAGGGCCTCGAGTACTACCGCGAGCTGCGGGTGGTGAACCTCGGCGCCCAGGTGACCGTGCCGGAGCTGGTGAAGCGCGCCCGCGCGGAGAAGGCGGACGCGGTGCTGGTGTCCCAGGTGGTCACCCAGCGCGACGCGCACATCCTGAACACGCAGGAGATGTCGGCCGCCTTCCGCGAGGCGATGGGCGACCGGCGCCCGGTGCTGATCGCGGGCGGCCCGCGATTCGACCCGTTGATGGCCGACCAGCTCGGGGTGGACCGGGTGTTCGGCCGCGGCACGACACCCGGCGAGGTGGCGAGCTACCTGGTGCACGCGATGAAGGGAAGCAAGTGACGCTGGAAGTCGGTTTCTCCGTGACACACCGCCGCTATGTGCCGTACTCGCACGCGCACTACGGCGGCGACCTGGTGGACGGCGCGTACGGCCTGGCGCTGTTCGGCGACGTGGCGACGGACCTCGCCATCCACACCGACGGCGACGAGAGCCTGCTCGCCGGGTACTCCAGCGTCGAGTTCCTGGCCCCGATCCAGGCCGGCGACGTCGTCGAGGTCACCGCTTCGGTCACTCGTATTGGCACCCGCTCCCGGGACCTGTCGTTCGAGGCGCGAGTGCTGTGCAGGGCGGCACCGGAACGCGGCCCCTCCGCGGCCGACGTCCTCGACCCGCCGATCCTCGCGACCAAGGCATCGGCGACCATCGTGGTGCCACCGAAGGCGGCGGGCGGCTCCGCGCCGGCCTGACCTGTCGCCGGGCCCTGGCGACGCGGTGAACCGCCGGGCGGGGCGGGGCCGTCCACCACTGTGAGCGGCCGCCGGCATCGAGGCCGTGAACCGCCGAGGGGGAGCGAGGCCGTCCGACATGGAGACGAGGCGTCTGACCGGCGACGACTGGCGGACCCTGCGTGACGTGCGGCTCGCCGCGCTGGCCGACGCGCCCTACGCCTATGGCTCCACCCTCGCGGTCGAGCAGGCCTTCGACGAGTCCACGTGGCGCGACCGGATCGACACCACGCCGTGGGTGCTTGCCGTCCGGAATGCCGAGAATGCCGGGTTGGTCGACATGTATCTCTCAAGGCCGGAAACTCCCATGTTGATCGCGATGTGGGTGAGTCCCGTACATCGGGGACGAGGTGTCGGCGACGCGCTCGTCGCCGAGATACTGCGTTGGGCTGGGGAGAAGTCCTGGTCGCGGGTGCTGCTCCGGGTGGCGGACGGCAACGCCGCCGCCCGGCGGCTGTTCCTCCGGCACGGGTTCACGCCCACGGGGCGGCGCGCGCCGCTGGAGAGCGACCCCGGGGTGCGCACCGAAATTTTGTCTCGTGCGTTATAAGGTCCGTAACACCGGACAAGGTCTTGCTCCGAATGGAGCACCCCTGCTAGTAAATCTAGCTCTGGGCGTTCGCCCCGCGGACGGAGGAGCATGGCGACCGAGCTCGTTGAGGTGACAGAAGTACTCGACCACCCTCTGGACGAGGTGTGGGCGCTGCTGACCGACCTGCCGCGCTACCCGAGATTCGTCTCCGAGGTGGCCTGGTGCGAGCAGGTCGGCCCGGCCGACGCCGGGCGCTACGAGACACGGTTCTGCGTCGACCGCGGCCCGGTGGTGCGGCACGAGATCGAGGTTCTGGTCAACCGGCCGCTCGAGCACCTCGTGATCGTCAGCGACCGCTGGCCGGGCGGCCACGTCTCGCTGCGGTTCGTCGCGCTGAACCCGGACCAGACCGAGGTCCAGCTGACCGTCTCGCTGCCCAGCGTGGACAGCGGGATCACCGGCAACTGGCTGCGCAAACGCGTCCGCAAGGCGTTCCTGCTCTTTCACCACCACCTCGCCGGCGTCGCGATCACCGCGTCCCGCAAGGGCATCGACCAGTCCGCGCGCAACCAGTCGCAGCTGACGGTCGCGCGCATCCTGACCAGGGCGGGAGTGCTCACGCCGGGTCGGCCGGACAAGATGCTGCGGCAGCTGAACGTGCTGGCCAGGTGGGGCGCCACGGTCGCGGGCGGCTACCACGCCGTGCGCGTGCGGTTCCCGAAGGCGCAGGCCGTCGCCGACGAGCTCGGCACACTCACCTTCGAGGAGATCGACCAGCGCACCACCCGCCTCGCGAACGGGCTGACCAGGCACGGCGTGCGCCAGGGCAGACGGGTCGCGGTGATGTGCCGCAACCACGCCGGCATGATCGAGTCGATCGTCGCGTGCGGGAAGCTCGGCGCGAGCGTCCTGCTGCTGAACACGAGCCTGTCGGCCAACCAGGTCCGCGACACGGTGATGACGCACCGGCCGGCGGCGGTCCTCGTCGACGAGGAGTTCGTGCCGCTGATGCACTACCTGCCCGCGTCGCTGCCGAGAATCCTGACCTGGGGCCACGAACCCGGCGACATCACCATCGACGGCCTGATCGAGGAGTCGACGCCCGAGCGGATCAAGGCGCCGTCGGCGCCCGGCAAGATCATCGTGCTGACGTCCGGCACGACCAGCAACCCCAAGGGCGCCAGGCGCCGCAACCCGCACGGCATGCGCACCGCGGCGTCGCTGCTGTCGCGGATCCCGTTCGAGTCGGGCGAGCGGATGATGATCGCCGCGCCGCTGTTCCACACGTGGGGCCTCGGCGCGTTGCAGATCGGCATGCCGCTGCACGCGAAGCTGGTGCTGCACCGCAAGTTCGACCCGGAGGCCACGCTCGCCGCGATCGAGGAGCACCGGTGCACGTCGCTGATCGCGGTGCCGATCATGCTGCGCCGCATCCTCGACCTGCCGCGCCAGGTGATCCGCAGCTACGACATCTCGTCGCTGCGGATCGTCGCGTCCAGCGGGGCGTCCATGTCGTCGTCGCTGGTCAACGGGTTCATGGACGTGTTCGGCCCGGTCCTCTACAACCTGTACGGCTCGACCGAGGTGTCGTGGGCGAGCATCGCGGACCCGGACGACCTGATGGCCGCGCCGACCACCGCGGGCCGCTGCCCGGTCGGCACGAAGGTCGGCATCGTCGACGCGACCGGCCTGCCCGTGCCACCCGGTGTCGTCGGCCGGATCTGCGTAGGCAACGACATGCTGTTCGAGGGCTACACCGGCGGCGGCACCAACACGGTCTACGCCGACATGATGGTGACGGGTGACCGCGGCTACCTCGACGCCGACGGGCGCCTGTTCGTCGCCGGCCGGGACGACGACATGATCGTGTCCGGTGGCGAGAACGTCTTCCCGCGCCCGGTCGAGGACCTGATCATGACGCTGCCGCAGGTGCTGGACGCGGCGGTGGTCGGCGTGCCCGACCGCGAGTTCGGGCAGCGCTTCGCGGCGTACGTGGTGCCCCGGCCGGGCGCGGCGATCAGCCCGACGACCGTGCGCGACTACGTGCACGCGCACCTGCCCCGGTTCGCCGTGCCGCGCGACGTGATCTTCGTGAGTGCCCTCCCGCGCAACGCCACCGGGAAGGTGGTGCGGCGCAACCTGATGCCGGAGCGCTAGTGTCCCGCGCCGGAAATCAGGCAACTAATTCGGCGGCCCAGCTTCCTGC
This sequence comes from Actinophytocola sp., assembly GCF_035634895.1. Classification (GTDB taxonomy): domain Bacteria; phylum Actinomycetota; class Actinomycetes; order Mycobacteriales; family Pseudonocardiaceae; genus Actinophytocola. Next base: position 20,375 of record NZ_DASQCC010000252.1, read on the forward strand.
TGGCGGCGTTGCCGGTTCGCCCAAGTACGACCCAGTACGAGGGCGAACCGGCGTCTTGCCAGCAGAAACCTGGATCCACCGACTTAAT
>NZ_DASQCC010000253.1:0-61538 GCF_035634895.1 Actinophytocola sp.
GGTGGTGACGAACGCGCTGAACATCGCGTCGGAGCTGGCCGTGCGCCCCCACGTCAAGATCGTCGTGACGGGCGGGGTGGCGAGGCCGGCGTCGTTCGAGCTGAGCGGTCCACTGGCGACCCGGATCCTGGACGAGATCACGATGGACGTGGTGTTCCTGGGGGTGGACGCGGTCGACCCGGTCCACGGCGCCTACGCCCACCACGAGGGCGAGGCCAGCATCAACCGGCTGATGGCCGACCGTGCCCGCCGCGTCGTGGTCGTGGCCGACAACTCCAAGCTCGGCCGCCACGCCTTCGCCCGCATCTGCCCCCCGCCGGCCATCGACACGCTGATCACCGACAGCGAGGCGCCGCGGGAGGTGGTGGCCGCCTTCGAGGCGGAAGGCGTGACGGTCCACCGCGTCTAGCGTCTGGCGTCTAGTGCTGCCCGAGCATGTTCAGCACCAGCTCGCCGTACTGCTTACCCAGTACCTCCGGTGACGGTTTGCTGCTCGGCGAGTACCACCGCGCCACGTCGATCCCCAGGGACAGCACCGCGCGGGCCGCGGTTCGGACGTCCGGCACGGTGAACGCGCCGGCCTCGACGCCCCGCGTGATCAGGTCACGGACCAGGCCCTCGGTGCCGCGCCGCAGCTCCAGCACCACCTTGTGGTCATCCGCCGTGAGGGCGTCCAGCTCGTGCTGCACCACCCGGGCGATCACGTGCCGCTTCGCGTGCCAGGCCACGAAGTTCTCGACCAGGGCACGCGTGGCGTCCACCGGGTCCTCGTGCTCCTCGATCGTCGTCCGGACCATCTTCAGCGTCCGTTCGTGGCCGCTGCGGCTGATCGCGAACAGCACCGCCGACTTCGCCGGGAAGTGCACGTACAGCGCGGCGGGCGACATGCCGGCCGCCGTCGCGATGTCCCGCGTCGTCGTGGCGTGGTAGCCACGGACCGCGAACGACTCGACGGCGGCCGCCATCAGCCGGCGAGCGGCCTCCGGCCGCACCTCCGGCCACGGGTCCTCGGGCAGTGCCGAACGGGTCGCGTCGCTCATCCGCGGGCCGCCTTCCGCTCCCGCCTCACGCGACTATGTTCGCGTGCGGCGCCAGCAGCTGTCTGTGCTGCCCCGCCGTGCCGAGCGCGATCGAGTCCGCCTTGGCGCGCTTCAGGTACAGGTGCGCCGGGTGCTCCCACGTCATCCCGATGCCGCCGTGCAGCTGCACGGCCTCCTCCGCGGCGTGCAGCGCGACCGTGGAGCACAGGGCCTTCGCCAGCGACGCCGACAGCGGGCCGGGGTCGTCGGCGGCGTTGCGCGCCACGGCACGCGCGAGCACGAGGTCCTGCCACACGTCGGCCAGCCGGTGCTTCAGCGCCTGGAAGGAGCCGACCGGACGCCCGAACTGGTGCCGCTCCTTGAGGTAGGCGACGGTCGTGGTCAGGCACCACTCGGCGACACCCAGCTGCTCGGACGCCAGCAGCCCGGCGGCGGTCCACAGTGCACCGTCCACAGCGGACTCCGCGGACTCCGGTCCGGCGAGCAGCGTGCTGGACGCCCCGTCGAGCGTGAGGTCCGCGACCGGCCGGGTCAGGTCCAGCGACGTCACCGGCTCGACCGTGACGCCCTGCTGCTCGACGGAGACGGCGTGCAGCTCCAGGCCGCCGGCGCCGGCGGCGGGCACCAGCAACAGGTCCGCGACCGACGCGTCGGCCACCGAACGGACCCGCCCGGTCAGCCCCTCGCCGGTCTCGACCGGCGCCACCGCGGAACCGGGCGCAGTGGCAAGGGAGACCGCCAGCGTCGCGACGGTCGAGCCGTTGCCGAGCGCGTCGAGCAGCGAGCGGACCTCGTCGGTCGGCTTGCAGCCCAGCAACGCCGTCGTGGCGAGCACCGCGCTGCCGAGGAACGGCACCGGCGCGACGAACCGGCCCAGCTCCTCCATCACCACCGCGGTCTCCCGCAGCGACGCGCCCTGCCCGCCAAGCTCCTCCGGCACGTGCAGCGACGCCGCCCCGAGGCCCGTCAACGCACGCCACAGATCGAGGTCGTACGGCTCGGCCGTCTCACACCGCGCCAGCACGTCGGCCGGTTGGGCGCGGTCGGTGAGCAGATCCCTGACGCTGGCCCGCAGATCGGTCTCGATGTCGGTGTACAGCAGGTTCATCGCGGCAGGTCCTTCCACGCGACCTTGGTGTCCGTGCGGGGCTCCGCCGGCAGGCCGAGCACGCGCTCGGCGATGATGTTGCGCAGCACCTCGGACGTGCCGCCCTCGATCGAGTTGCCCTTCGCCCGCAGGTAGCGGTAGCCGGCGTCGCGGCCGGTGAACTCGACCTTCTCCGGCCGCCGCATCGTCCAGTCGTCGTAGCGCAGGCCGTCCACGCCGAGCAGCTCGACCTCCAGGCCGGACAGCCGCTGCGCGAGCCGGGCGAACTCGAGCTTCATCGCCGAGCCCTCCGGTCCGGGGGCGCCGACCGCGAGCTGCTGTCGGAGCCGCTCGCCCGCCAGCCGCAACGCCTCCGACCGCGCCCACAGGTCGAGCAACCGGTCGTGCAGCTCGGTCGTGTGGCCCGCCGGGTGGTCCCGCCAGGTCTGGGCGACCACGTCGGCCATGCTGCCGCCGGCGGCAGGGCGGCTGCCGATGGCGACGCGCTCGTTCATCAGCGTGGTCTGCGCGACCTGCCAGCCCTCGCCGACCGCGCCGAGCCGGTTCGCGTCCGGCACCCGCGCGTCGGTCATGAACACCTCGTTGAACTCCGCCTCGCCGGTGATCTGGCGCAGCGGCCGGACCTCCACGCCGGGGTCGGTCATGTCGAGGATGAAGTACGTGAGACCGGCGTGCTTGGGCAGGTCGGGATCGTGCCTGGCCAACAGGATCGCGAAGCGGGCGTTGTGCGCGCTCGACGTCCAGACCTTCTGCCCGGTCACCCGCCAGTCGTCACCGTCGCGTACGGCACGCGTGCCCGCTGCGGCGAGGTCGGATCCCGCGCCCGGCTCGGAGAACAGCTGGCACCACACCTCCTCGCCGGTCCACAGTGGACGAAGGAAGCGCTGCTTCTGCTCGTCCGTGCCGAAGGTGAGGATGGTCGGCGCGGCCATGCCCAGCCCGATGCCGATCCGGCGCGGGTCGTTGTCCGGGGTGCCCCTCAGCTCCTCGTCCACGACGGACTGGAGCTGGCGAGGAAGGCCCAGCCCGCCGAGCCTGGTGGGGAAGTGGACCCACGCGAGCCCGGCGTCGAACCGGGCGCGGAGGAAGTCCAGGCTCGCCATGGCGTTCGGGTCGTTGTCGCTGAGAAACGCGCGGCTCAGCTCCCGCAGCTCCGTCTCGTTCACGGTACGTACACCACGATCGTCTCGGCGACACAGGCCGGTTTGTCGGTGCCCTCGATCTCGATGGTCCAGCGGAAGGTGACCTGCCTGCCCTGCGCCCGGTCGGTGAGGTCGACCAGCTCGGCGCCGGCCCGGATCCGCGAGCCGACCGGCACGACCGACGGGAACCGGACCTTGCCGAGTCCGTAGTTGATGCCCATCGTCAGGCCGTCGACGCGCAGGACGTCCTTGCCCAGGAAGGGAATCAGGGACAACGTCAGGTAGCCGTGGGCGATCGTGGCACCGAACGGGCCCTGCGCCGCCTTCTCGGCGTCGACGTGGATCCACTGGTGGTCGCCGGTCGCGTCGGCGAACAGGTCGACCTGCTCCTGGGTGACGGTGTGCCACTCCCCGTGGCCGAGGTGCTCGCCCTTCGCGGCGGCGAGCTCGTCGAGATTCGCGAAGACTCGCATCGGATGAAACCTCAGTCCTGTGGCCCGCCGGCCACGTAGATCACCTGGCCGGACACGAACCCGGCCTCGTCGCTCGCGAAGAACGACGCCATCGCCGCGATGTCCTCCGGCTGCCCGATCCGCCGCACCGGGATCGCCGCGGCCGCGCCCTGCTTGAACTGCTCGAACTCGACCCCGACGCGGGCCGCGGTCGCCGCCGTCATGTCGGTCTCGATGAACCCGGGCGCGATCGCGTTGGCCGTGACCCCGAACTTGCCCAGCTCGATGGCCAGCGTCTTGGTGAACCCCTGCATGCCGGCCTTGGCCGCGGAGTAGTTGACCTGGCCACGGTTGCCGAGCGCGGAGGTGCTGGAGAGGTTGATGATGCGGCCCCAGCCCTGCTCGGTCTGGTACTTCTGCACCTCGCGGGTCATCAGGAACGCGCCGCGCAGGTGCACGCCGAGGACCAGGTCCCAGTCGTCCTCGGACATCTTGAAGATCAGGTTGTCGCGCAGGATGCCGGCGTTGTTGACCAGGACGGTGGGCGGGCCGAGCTCGTCGGCCGCCCTGGTCACGGCGGCGGTCACCTGCTCGGCGTTCGAGACGTCGGCCCCGGTTGCGAGCGCCTTCCCACCGGCGGCCTGGATGGCGGCGACGGTGTCCTTGCAGTTGTCCTCGACAAGATCGAGCACACCGACCGCGAAGCCGTCCTGGGCAAGACGCTTGGCGATGGCGGCGCCGATGCCACGAGCAGCGCCGGTGACGATCGCGACACGGGACGGGGCCACAGGTTCTCCTTCTGTTCGACGAGCTAAGCAAGCGCTTAGTAAGCTACCTCGCGCGTGCGTTCCGGGCAACAGTGAGATGTGACGGGCGGGTGACGTCCCGCGCGGTTCGGACGCGGCCGGTGGTGACCCGGATTACCCTGGGGATATGTTCCGCCGCCGGCCGATCGTCCAGAACGAGATCGTCGCGCGTCAGATGAGACAGTTCTTCCGCTCGCTGCGGGAGACCAGACCGGACGGCGTCGCGAAGAGCTATGGCGCATTCCTGTGGGACCGCTCGACCGAGAACCTGGACAACGCGAATGAGCTGTCCAGGGCCCGGTTTCACATCGGCCTGTCGGCCGGTGCGGAGAGTTTCGACCAGCTCACCAAAAGGGCCGCGCTTGTGTCGGACACGCTGCTGCTGTGCCATGACTGGAAGGGCGCCTATCACGGTATCGGTGAAAGTCGCCGGAAGGGGTGGGAGTACCACGCCGGCGCGTACACCCCGGCCGACTCGGACTACGCGGTCGCGGAATGGCTGGCCGAGCGCAAACGCGAGCAGGCCGCGCGGCAGGTCGAAAGCGCGCGCGTCTATGGCATGCACTGCCCCGATCTCACCGAGCTGGGCCGGTGGCTGCTCGGCGCGCGTGATCTGCTCGAAGCGGGGCTGGCCTGGTACCTGCCCAGCTATTCGGTGGTGACCCACCTCGGCGCCGACGACGACAAGCCCTACATCGAGAGCTTCGGCGAGGCGGAACGGGCAAAGGCGGTCGATTTCCTGATCCAGGACGGCCGGGCCGTGGACACCTCGGAGGTGCGGCCGGTCAAGAGCCGGCTCGTGCGGCCGCTGCTGCAGATCGACCTGCCGTTCATGGACGGCGTGAGCATTCGCGACTTCAGCAGGATAACCATCGAGGAGTTCGCGTCGTACTCGGCTTTTCGCGATTTCCTGCGACTCAGCTTCCTGGAGCTGGACGAGTCACTGAACGCGGTCCAGTCGGACAACGAAATCGTCAAGCTGGGTCTGCGGATCAAGGACGAGGTCCGTTCCGCGCGCGCGGAGATGGAACGCGTCCGCCGGCGGAGGTCCGTCGCCGTGACCGGCGCGGTCGTCGGGTCGGTCGGCGCGGTCCTGGTGGCCGTGTACGGACCGGCGCTGGCCGCGGCGGTCGCCGCTCTCGGCGCCAGCGGTGGCCTGTGGGGGATCGTGAACGCGGCCGCGGAGAACAGCACGCGGGTCCTGCGGGAGAACGAGTGGCACTACGTGTGGGTGCTGGCCAGGAAGAGCGGCACCCACGTCGCCTAGTGCTTCGGGGTCACCCGGCGTCGCTCAGAACGTGAAGCCGCCCGGTTTGCCGTTGCGGTCGGCGAGCAGGCCGGCGAGCGTCGCGATCGCGATCTCCGGTGGGGTGCGGGAGCCGATGTTGAGGCCGATGGGCCGGTGCACCCGCGCGATCTCGCCGTCCGCGACGCCCAGCTCGCGCAGTGCCGCCACGTGCGGGCCCTGGTGGCGCGGGTTGCCCATGACCCCGATCCACCGCGCCGGCTGCTTCAGCGCCTCGGCCAGCACGTGCCCCAGCTCGGCCCGGTGGTGGTCGGTCACCACCACGTCCGCGTGTTCGTCGAGACCGGGGACGTGGGTGAACACCGTGGCCGCGTCGGACTGCTCGTTGGTGACGCGGGCGCGCTCGGGTTCCACCAGCACCGTGCGGTAGCCGAGGTCGCGCCCGTACCGCAGCAGCAGGTCCGCCACCGGGGACGAGAAGACCGCCACCAGGGTCCGGGTCTCGACCTCGCCGGGAGCCTCGCCGTGTGCTACCGCACAGCTCGGGTCGTCGATCGTCATGGGCTCTAGGGTGGCACGTGTGCCCAAATAGTGCTCGCTCCGCTCGGGAGAACGTCATTACCTTGCCGTACAACGGCTTGGCCCTCGACCGCGGGCGGCGGTCGGACGCCGACTGGCTCGCGGCCGCGCTCGACGCCGGACAGATCCTCGCCTACTGGCAGGACAAGTGCCTCGTCGCCGGCGGGCGGCCGGTGCGCCTTCCGACGACCGACCGCGAGGTCGTCTTCCTCGGCGCGGCCGAGACGGCCGTGTTCGCCGCCGACCTGTCCGACCTGGACGCCGACACGGCGGTGGCGCAGGCCGGCGCGGAGGCCGCCGTCGACATCCGCGTGCTGTTCCCCCAGCTCGACCGCCAGGAGGCCGCGACCCTCGCGTACGCCCGCGGCATGCTGCACTGGACGCGCAACCAGCGGTTCTGCGGCGCCTGCGGCGGCCGGACCGCCGCGGAGCAGGCCGGGCACGTCCGGCGCTGCGCGGACTGCGGGAAGCTGCACTTCCCCCGCATCGCGCCGGCCGTGATCATGCTGGTGGAGTCCCCTGACCGCGAGAGATGCCTGCTGGCCAGGCATCGGGGCGCGCGTGACTACTCGACGCTGGCCGGGTTCGTCGAGATCGGCGAGAGCCTGGAGGACGCCGTGCGGCGGGAGCTGCACGAGGAGGCGGGGGTACGCGTGAGCGAGGTCAGCTACCAGGCGTCACAGGCATGGCCGTTCCCGTCCGGGCTGATGGTCGGCTTCCGCGCCCGTGCCGACACCGAGGACGTCGCCGTCGACCACGACGAGCTGGCCGAAGCCCACTGGTTCACCCGCGACGAGGTCCGCGCCCAGGGCGGCACCCGCCACGACTCGATCGAGTCCTACCTGGTCGAGACCTGGCTGGGCGAACGGTAATTGAGGTGCGGCCGGCGATCCCGCGGGCCAGGATCGAGCCCATGTCGTTCGAGGAGCTGGTCGCCGAGGCAGAGGCCGTTTCCGTGGACGGCTGGGACTTCTCGTGGCTCGACGGGCGCGCGAGCGAGGAGCGGCCGCCGTGGGGGTACCAGCGGCTCGTGGGGGAGCGGATGGCCGAGGCGACCGTCGCGCTCGATCTCCAGACCGGCGGTGGCGAGGTGCTGGCCGGCGTGCCGAGGCTCGCGCGGACGACCGTGGCCACCGAGTCGTGGCCACCCAACATCGCCCGCGCGCGGGAGAACCTGCGGCCACGCGGCGTGACCGTGGTCGCCGATCGGGACGAGCCGTCGTTTCCCTTTCGCGACAACGCCTTCGACCTCGTCGTCAGCCGGCATCCCGTACGGGCCTGGTGGTCGGAGATCGCGCGGGTGCTCGCGCCCGGCGGCACCTACCTGTCGCAGGAGGTCGGGCCGGCCAGCGTGTTCGAGCTGATCGAGTTCTTCCTCGGGCCGCGGCCGAAAGAAGGGCGCGACCCCGGGAAGGCACGCGAGCTGGCCGAGGCCGCCGGCCTCGAGGTGGTCGGCCTGCGGAACGCCCGGCTACGCATGGAGTTCCACGACATCGGCGCCGTCGTGTACTTCCTGCGCAAGGTGATCTGGATGGTGCCCGGCTTCACGGTGGCGCGGTACCGGCCGGCACTGCGCGAGCTGCACGACAGGATCACCGCGGAAGGGCCGTTCGTCGCGCACAGCTCGCGGTTCCTCATCGAGGCTCGAAAGCCGGCTCGGTGAGGTGGGCCTTGGCGATCTTGCGGAAGTCCGCGACCAACCGGTTCCTGTCGCCGGCGCGGGTCGCCAGCACGACGTGCGCCGGCTCGACCCCTTCCAGCGGGACGGTGGTGAGCTCCGGCCGGATGGCGGTCGCCTGTAGTCCGGCCGACACGATCGCCACGGCCTGCCCGGCCGCGATGTACTCCAGCTTGTCCTGCAGGTCCTCGACCAGCGGGCCGTCGGGAGCCGGGCGGCCGTCCGGCCGTGGGTCGACGCGCCAGAAGGCGTTCCAGGCCGGGTCGAGCACCCTCGGCACGGGCTCGTCGGCGATGTCGTCGAGGGTGACGTACTCCTTGCCGGCGAGCCGGTGGTCGAGCGGCACGAGCAGCGCCCTCGGCTCGTCGTAGAGGACCGTCACGTCCAACCCGTCGGTGGCCAGCGGCATCCTGGTCACCGCGGCGTCCACCCGGTGCTCCAGCAGCGCCTCACGCGGCTCGTTCCAGTCCATGTGCAGGACGCGCACGTCCGCGTCCGGGTGCCGGTGGCGCAGCTCGCGCACGGCCGAGGTGACGAACAGGTTCCCCATGTAGCCGATGGTGATCCGGGTGGGCCGGGCGGCGGCCTTCGTGCGTGCCTGCGCCTCGTCGGCGGAGCGCAGCAGTGCCTTGGCGAGCGGGAGGAAGACCTCGCCGGCCTCGGTCAGCCGGGTGCCCTGGGGCGTGCGGTCCAGCAGGCGGGCGCCGAGGCGCTGTTCGAGGCTGCGGATCTGGCGGCTCAGCGACGGCTGGGCCACCCGCAGCGCCACGGCGGCACGGCCGAAGTGCCGGTGTTCGGCGACGACGGTGAAGTACCGCACCAGCCGCAGGTCGAGGTCGGACATGCAGCCAGTCTAGCTGCGGTGATGCCTCGAACGTATTGCGTGGTTCGAAACGGGACTTGGATTTCGGCGACGCTTCGCGGGCACGGTGGAGTCACCAACGTCCGAACAGACAAGGAGTGCACACGATGCGTGTGTTCGTCACCGGCGCGAGCGGCTTCATCGGCTCGGCCGTCGTTCGTGAGCTGCTCGACGCCGGCCACGAGGTGCTCGGGCTCGCCCGCTCGGACGAGGGTGCCGCCGCGGTCGCCACGGCCGGCGCCCAGGTGCTGCGCGGTTCGCTGGAGGACCTCGACAGCCTGCGCCGCGGCGCGGCGGACTCGGACGGCGTGGTCCACACCGCGTTCATCCACGACTTCGCCAACCACGGCGGTGCCATCGAGACCGAGCGGCGGGTCGTCACCGCGCTCGGCGAGGTGCTCGCGGGTTCCGGCCGCCCGCTGGTCGTCTCCTCCGGGAGCGTGGTGGTCGCACAGCCCGGCCGGCCGGCCACCGAGCAGGACCCGTCCGACCCGTCGTGGCTTCGGCTCGTGTCCGAGGAGACGGCGTTCGCGTTCGTCGACCGCGGCGTCCGCGCGTCCGTGCTGCGGCTGCCCCCGACCGTGCACGGCGCGGGCGACCGCGGCTTCGTCCCGATCATCATCGACGTGGCGCGGGAGAAGGGCGTGTCGGCCTACCCGGGTGACGGCGCCAACCGCTGGGCCGCCGTCCACCGCCTCGACGCCGCGAACCTGTTCCGGCTGGCGCTGGAGTCCGCACCCGCCGGGACGACCCTGCACGCGGCCGCCGAGGAGGGCGTCCCGGTGCGGGAGATCGCGGAGGTCGTCGGCCGGCACCTCGACGTGCCCGTGCGGTCCATCCCCGGCGAGGAGTCGGCCGGCCACTTCGGCTTCGTCGGCCAGTTCCTCCGCCGCGACGTGTGGGTGTCGAGTGCGTGGACGCGCGAGCGGTTCGGCTGGCAGCCCGTGCGGCCGGGCCTGATCGTGGACCTCGAGAAGGGGCACTACTTCACGCGACCCTAGGCGGCACGCTGCCGGGCGCGGCGGCCGTGCACGCGCCGGTCGGAGGTGGACATGTTGGCGGCCCGGCCCAGCGGTGGCGGGTCCTGGACATGGTCGGGCACGCTCACTTCGACACAGCTCGGACAGGTATCGATCACATGTTCGATACTATCACCGTGCTTCGCGGGTGACACTGGTGGGTGGAGGTGACGTCGATGCGCTTCCGGGACCGTGCGGAGGCGGGGCAGGTGCTCGCCGCGCGCCTCGGTCACCTGCGTGCGGCCGGACCGGTGGTCGTGGGGTTGCCGCGCGGCGGGGTGCCGGTGGCCGCCGAGGTCGCGCACGCGCTGGACGCCGAGCTGGACGTCGTGCTCGTGCGCAAGATCGGCGCGCCGGACCGGGAGGAGCTTGCCGTCGGGGCGGTCGGCGAGGACGGCGTGACCGTCCGGAACGAGGCCCTCCTGCACGACCTCGGTCTCACCTGGGGCGAACTCGCCGCGCAGGTCGAGCACGCGCGTGCGGAGATCCGCCGCCGGGCCGCGACCCTGCGGCACGGCCACCCGCGCCCGGACCTCGCCGACCGCACGGTGATCCTGGTCGACGACGGGATCGCCACCGGCGCCACCGTGATCGCCGCGCTGCGGATCCTGCGGCACCTCGGCACGTCGCGCATCATCCTGGCCGTGCCGGTCGCGCCGCCGGAGTCGCTGCGTGCCCTGGCGCCCCTCGCGGACGAGATCGTCTGCCCGGCGGCGCCGGCCGACTTCTCCGCGGTCGGCCAGTGGTACGACGACTTCACCCAGGTGCCGGACCGGGAAGTGCGTGCGCTGCTGCGATAACTACGCTGGCCGCGTGGCTCCTTTCGATCTTCGCACCGACCTGGCCGTGGATCGCGCGTTCCTCCTCGCGACGAACGGCCCGGTGACCCTGTTCCGGAGTCGCGAGGTCCTGGCGGAGACCACGGCCTGGCTCGCCGAACACGGCTACCAGCTGGTCGGCCTGGCCGCGGGTGGATGGACCACCCTGGCCGGCTTCCACGAGGACATCAAGGCCGGCCTGGACTTCCCGGACTACTACGGCCACAACCTCGACGCGTTCAACGACTGCATGCGCGACGTCGCGACCTACGACTACGGCGCGTCCCCCGACGCCACCGGCACGGTCCTCGTGTTCACCGGCTACGACGCCTTCGCCGGCCGCGAGCCCCGGGCCGCGCAGGTCATCCTCGACATCATCGCGGGCACGGCCCGCTCGGCCATGCTCGTCGGTCACCGCCTGCTGTGCCTGGTCCAGTCGGACGACCCGCGGCTCGGCTTCGAGCCGCTCGGCGCCACCCGCGCCGAGTGGAGCCCCACCCGCTGGCCCACCCGCGGCTGAGCGCGCGTCAGAGCTGGCCGGCGTCGAGCACCCGGACCGCCGCCGCGCCGATCTCGTCGGAGGCGGCCAGGTCGATCTCCGCGGTGAAGCCCCAGTCGCCGTCGCCGGCCGGGTCGTCGAAGATCTGCCTTGCCGCCCAGCGGTCCTCGTGCTCGGTGATCATCAGGAACCGTGGCCCACGCGCGTCCGGGCCCGTCCGGATCTGGTCGTGCTCGTCGAAGTACGGCTCCAGCGCGTCGGCCCAGGACTCGGCGTCCCAGCCGGCGTCGCGGTCGAGCTCGCCAAGGTCGGCCCACCGCCGCGCGGCCGCCAGCTGCACCCGGTGGAACAACGCGTTGCGCACCAGCACCCGGAACGCCCGCACGTTCCGCGTCACCGCGGGCGCCCGCTCGTCCGCGTCCGCCGACAGGACCTCGTCGTCCGGGTTGGTCAGCCTTTCCCACTCGTCGAGCAGGCTCGAGTCGACCTGGCGGACCAGCTCCCCGAGCCACTCGGTGAGGTCCGCAAGCTCCTCGGTCTTCGCCTCGTCCGGCACCGTCTGCCGCAGCGCCTTGTACGCGTCGGCCAGGTACCGCAGCACGATGCCCTCACTGCGGGCGAGCTGGTAGAAGCCGACGTACTCGGTGAAGGTCATGGACCGCTCGAACATGTCGCGTGCCACGGACTTGGGCCGCACGTGGTAGTCGCCGACCCACGGGTGCCCCCGCCGGTAGGTCTCGTACGCCCCGTTCAGCAGCTCCTCGGCCAGCGGCTTGGGGTAGGTGACGTTCTCGAGCAGCGCCATCCGCTCCTCGTACTCCACCCCGTCGGCCTTCAGCGCCTGCACGGCCTCACCCCGCGCCTTGTGCTCCTGCGCGGACAGGATCTGGCGGGGATCCTCCAGGGTGGACTCGATGACCGACAGCACGTCCAGCGCGTAGGAGGGCGACTCCCGGTCCAGCAGCTCGATCACGGCCAGCGCGAACGGTGACAGCGGCTGGTTCAGTGCGAAGTCCAGCTGCAGGTCCACGGTCAGCCGGATCGACCGCCCCTGCTCGTCGGGCTCGGACAGCCGCTCGACCACCCCGGCGGACAGCAACGCCCGGTAGATCGCGATCGCGCGGCGGATGTGCCTGCGCTGCGCCGGCCGCTCCTCGTGGTTGTCCTCCAGCAGCCTGCGCATGGCCGTGAACGCGTCGCCCGGCCGGCCGATCACGTTGAGCAGCATGGAATGCGTGACCGCGAAGCTCGACGTGAGCGCCTCGGGCTCCGCCTCGACCAGGCGCTGGAACGTCGGTTCGCCCCAGCCGATCGAGCCCTCCGGCGGCTTCTTCTTCACGACCTTGCGACGCTTCTTCGGGTCGTCGCCCGCCTTGGCCAGCGCCTTCTCGTTGTCGATGACGTGCTCGGGCGCCTGTACGACCACGTTGCCGACCGTGTCGTAGCCCGCCCGGCCCGCGCGGCCGGCGATCTGGTGGAACTCGCGTGCCTTGAGCAGCCGCACCCGCTGCCCGTCGTACTTGGACAGCGCGGTGAACACGACCGTGCGGATCGGCACGTTGATGCCGACACCGAGCGTGTCGGTGCCGCACACGACCTTCATCAGGCCGGCCTGGGCGAGGCGCTCGACGAGCCGGCGGTACTTGGGCAGCATGCCCGCGTGGTGCACGCCGATCCCGTGCCGCACCAGGCGCGACAGCGTCCTGCCGAAGCCGGCGGTGAACCGGAAGTTGCCGATGAGCTTCGCGATCTGGTCCTTCTCCTCGCGCGTGCACACGTTGATGCTCATCAGGTTCTGCGCGCGTTCGAGCGCCGCGGCCTGCGTGAAGTGCACGACGTAGATCGGCGCCTGGTTGGTGCCGAGCAGCTCCTCGATCGTCTCGTGCAGCGGGGTGAGGCGGAACGAGTAGAACAGCGGCACCGGCCGTTCGGCGGAGGTGACGACCGCCGTCGGCCGGCCGGTGCGGCGGGTCAGGTCCTCCTGGAAGCGCGCGACGTCGCCGAGTGTCGCCGACATCAGCAGGAACTGCGCCTTCGACAGCTCCAGCAGGGGAATCTGCCAGGCCCACCCGCGGTCCGGCTCGGCGTAGAAGTGGAACTCGTCCATGATCACCACGCCGACGTCCGCCGCGTTCCCCTCCCGCAACGCGATGTTGGCGAGGATCTCCGCCGTGCAGCAGATGATCGGCGCGCCCGCGTTGACGCTCGAGTCGCCGGTGATCATGCCGACCTTGTCGGCGCCGAAGATGTCGCACAGCGCGAAGAACTTCTCACTCACCAGTGCCTTGATCGGCGCGGTGTAGAAGCTGCGCTGGCCGCCGGCGAGCGCGGCGAAGTGCGCGCCGGTGGCCACCATGCTCTTACCGGAGCCCGTCGGCGTGGACAGGATGACGTTCGCCCCGGAGACGATCTCGATCATCGCCTCCTGCTGCGCCGGGTACAGCGAAAGACCCTCGCCCTCCGCCCACGTGGAGAAGGCGTCGAAGAGGGTGTCCGGATCCTGCTCGGCGGGCAGCACATCAGTCAGAGTCATGGTGACATCGATGGTGCCACGTCCTGGGGCTATCCGAACCGAGGGGCGTGCTCCCCGGCGGTCTGCCGGGGGATGGCGGGCGGATCCAGCTCGTGCCACCGCTGGAGTGCCTCCGGCGGCGGCCAGTTCGGCATGACCTCGGCGACCTTCCGGTGCACGGCGAGCGCGTCACCACAGCTCTCCCGCCAGGTCATGGCGTCGTGGTGCAGCTGGTCGCCGAGCGCGAGCTGGGTGTGCAGCGAGTGCCGGTAGATGCCTTCGGGGTCCAGATGGGTCGGTACGGCGCCGGTGCATTCGGGGCAGCGGCACGGCCACAGGTGCGCGAGATCGGGCGTCCTGGACACGATCCGGGCGAGCACGGCCGGTCGGTGGTGACCGAGCAGGGCCGGCACGAAGAGGCCGGAGGTGATGCCGAGCGCGCCGGTGTGGGCGCCGTGGCACAGCGCGCCGAGCGCGCCGATGTCGGAGCGGAGCACGAGCACGGGCACGGTGGCGGCGAGCAGCCGGACGAGCCCGCCGGTGACATATCGGGTGCCGACGACGGCGACGGGTAGGCGTGCGTCGTTGAGCGTGGCGATCAGCCGGGTGAGCTGCGTCCGCTCGGCGAACCAACCGTTGGCCAGGGGAAGGGTGACGACCAGCGGCTGCGGTTGGTGGGCGGCGTCGTGGAGGACGCGGTAGAGGCCGGCCCAGTCGCCGGCGGCGAGGTAGCCGGAGTCGGTGAGGGCGACGAGGCCGAGGTCGTGTTGTTCGGCCGTCCAGTCGCGGCTGAGGCCGGCGCCGGCCGGGACGCGGTGGCGTCCGGTGTAGCGGGCGGCGTCGCAGAGGATCGGGGCTTGGTAGCCGAGGCGGTGGAGGTGTCGGACGGTCGAGCGGGGCTTGGGTCCGGTCAGTACGAGCCCGGAGTGGTACCGGGCGGTGATGGGCGCGACGGTGTCCGCTCGCTCGAGCGGGCACTGGACGAGTAATCGGTAGCGGAGGCCTTCTAAGGACATGCCCTATACCGTGCACTGTGTGCGCATGTCTTGTCACGGCATGTCACACCATTAGTTGGCAATTCCGTCCGTATGGTCGCTATTACTACGTGCCGTGCTCGAACGCATGCGCTATTGCAACGGTGATCTTGACTCCTGGCTGCGTTAGTGAGCAGAATTCGTGTTTGAAATTAATTCACATTCGTGCCCGATCTGGAGGGCCGTGATGTCCCTGCGTTACCTCGCGGCAGCCGCCGTGCTCCTCGTGCTTGGCGCGCCGGCCGCCACCGCCGCCGAACCCACCGCTTCAACAACCGCTTTGCCGACCGCCGCCGTGGCGCTCGGGGACAGCTTCATCTCCGGCGAAGGCGGCGGGAACTACTCCGCCGTGACAGACGTCAACGGAGTGTCCCAGGGCTTTCCCGGCTGGTCGGCGGACAACACCAACGCGTACTTCTGTCACCGGTCACCGAACGCGTCGCTGTTCCGGGCGACGTTGCCCGGCATCCAGGACCGCTTCAACCTCGCGTGCTCGGGCGGCCAGCCGTACGACGTGCTGAACGCTTCGCCGGGCCGCGCCAAGGGCCGCTCGGTGGCGTCCCAGCTCGACCAGCTGCGTGCGGTGGCGGCCACCCACGACATCGACCTGGTCCTGGTGGGACTGGGCTCGAACAACAGCTCCTTCACCTTCGGCGACGCGGCTTCGGTGTGTGCCAACAGGTTCATCGCCGACGCGTGGACGGGTTGGTGGGAGTTCTGGGCGTACCTGGGCGGTCCGGTGCCGCAGGAGCCGTGCACGCTGTCGGACCTGGCCACCGACGCGGAGGTGTCGTCGGCGACCGCGGAGACGACCACCGCGTTGCGCGCGTTGCTGACCACGTTGGACCAGGTCGACGCGGACGGTCAGCACCGGGTGGTGTTCCAGGACTACACGAACCCACTGCCGACGGACTACGCCCAGCGCTACTGGGAGGAGGACGGCCGGGCCGACGACCGCGACAAGTTCCGCGCCCTCGGGGCGGAGCGGTACGCGGCGGGCTGCCCGGCCCACCGCGCGACCCTGGCGGCGGGTCACCTGTTCTCGCAGGCGCTCGGGACGATCGTGCGGTCGGCACACCAGACGCTGTCGGCGGAGTTCCCGTCGGACGACCTGGTCTACGTGAACGTGCAGTCCGCGTTCAACGGGGCGCGGCTGTGCGAGCAGGACGGCAGCCCGGCGAACGCGTTGGCGACCCCGATCCGCCTGATGGACGGTCCGAGCGGAACGTTCGTGACGAGCCTGTCCGGCTACGACAAGCTGGACATCCAGCGGATCGCCAACACGTGCGTGACGTACTTCCAGACGTGCCAGGAGTCGTGGCACCCCAACGTGAACGGCTACGGGGTGCTGGGGCAGTGCCTGTCGGGCGCGGCGGTCACGGCGTCTCGACAGGTCGCGTGCGTTCGACAGAGTGATGGCAGCGTGTCGGTGGGGTAGGGAAGACGGCCCGCCTGGCCGCCCGCGACCCGGGCGGCCAGGCGTGGTGTCAGTCGGCGGCTCAGCCGCCCCGCGCCGTTGTGGCCCTGACGCTCAACGGCGGGCGGTCAACCTGCGGGTCTGCTCGCGCAATATGTCCACCATGCGGGTCAGGTAGTCGGCGATGGCCCGCATCTCCTGCTCGTCGTAGCGGGAGTTCAGGGCGTTCATCGCCGTGGCCAGGTCGCCGAAGACGTCTGGTCGGTGGCCGGTGGCGGTGACCAGTACCCGCCTGCGGTCGTTCGGGTCGTGGGCGCGGTGGACCAGGCCGGCGCGGGCCAGCCGGTCGATCATGCCCGTCACCGCGCCGGGGGTCAGCCCGGTCCGCTCCGCCAGTTCGCCGGCCGACATCGCGCCGTCGCGGCTGATGAAGGTCAGCGCCCGCTGGTCGCCCGCGCTCACGCCCAGGTGTGCGCCCACCGCCTCGTGGAACATGACCACCGCCGTGCTCAGGTCGCGGCCCAGCTCGTCACCCGTCCGCCCGGTCTGAGCTGCGTGATCCTCCTTCGGCATGCGAGGTACTTTACCCGGCCAGTTATTTTAGTATAGTCAACTAAAATAACTCTGGAGGGCAGCATCATGAGACTTCGCCACGAGTGGCGGCTGGCGATCTCCGTCCCACGCTGGGCATGGCACTTCTACCGCCGCCACGTCGTACTCGTCGTCGGGCTGTCGTTGGTCGGGTCCGTGCAGCGCCTGATCGTCGTCAACTGGACCGACGAGATCCCGCACGCGGTCGCCCTCGGCTCGGAGGTGGTCGTCATGGCCGCACGCCTGCTGCTGCTCGTCGCGATCTGGCGGCTGGCCACCCCAAAGGGACGCCCGAGCCGGGCCCACCTCCGCGCCTTCCTCCGCGAGCACTGGCCGAGCCTCCTGTGCCAGGCAGGCCTGCTCGCGGCAGCGGCGGCGGTCTTCGACCTCGGCCTCGAGGGGCTCGCCGGCCTGCTGCCGGCGTCCGCCCGGCAGACCTACCTCGCCGTCCTGCTGTTCGTGAAGAACCCGACGGTCATCGCCTTCACGTTCGTCTGGCTGGTCGGCATCGTCCGGCAGCTGGTGCTGGCGTCAGCCCGCCGCGGCGTGCTGGTGGGGGAGTAGCAGCGACAGGTCGATCGCGTCCGCCATCGCCGACGTGCCGGCGTCGTTGGGGTGCAGGTGGTCACCGCTGTCGTACAACGGGTTCAGCGCCGTCGGGTCGTCCGGGGCGGCCGTCGCAGCGGCGAAGTCGACCACCGCGTCGAAGGTGCCGCTGTGGCGGATCCAGTCGTTGACCGCGGCCCACGTCTCGACGCGTGCCGGTGTCTCGATGAACGAACCGCCGAACGGCGTGATCGTGCCGCCGACGATCCGCAGGCCCGCCGCGTGCGTCCGGTCTGCGACGAACCGCAGGCCCGCGATCAGGTCCGGCGCGGCCGCGTCGAAACCGATGTCGTTCACGCCTTCCAGCAGGATCACCGTCCGGACACCCGTCTGTGCGAACACATCCCGCGCCAGCCGGTCCACGGCCGGGACGCCGTAGAACGGCTCGCCATCGCGCGGGAGCAGCACGCGGTTACCGCCCAGGCCCGCGTTCACCACCGACATCGTCGGGCCGTGAACCGCGTTCAGGCGGCGGGCCAGGTGGTCCGGCCAGCGGTGGTTGGCGTTGCCGGTCGTCGCCGACGTGTCGGTGATCGAGTCGCCCAACGCCACCACCGAGCCGGCGACCGGCCGGTTCGGCGCCACGTCCACGCCGTCCGCCAACATCCAGCACGGCGTGTTGCCGAACGAGCCGCCAGCCACGGCGGTGGACCGGTCGCCGGCCGCCAGGAAGTTGCCCTGCGCCGTGAACGGGTGGTTGGTGACGGGACCGGTCGGGCCGGGCACGTACACGCTCACCAGCAGCGTCGACAGCGCCGCCACGGGCAGGGGCACGGGATCGCTGAACAGCTCGCGGCCCGCGGGGATCGTCACCGACCGGTGGCCGTGGAACCTCAGCTCCCGCACCGTGCCGGGCACCGCGTCGGCCGCGGAGGACTGGACCGCCACCGACGCACGACCGACGCGCAGGGGCGTCGTGCCGAAGGCGTTCGTCAGCCGGACCCGCGCCGAGCTCCCGCCCACGCTCACGAACACCACGTTGCGGACCGTCTGGTCGGTCAACCCGTTGCCGGCGGGGCAGTCGGAGAACGGGATCACGCTCCCGACGACCGGGCTCGCCGCCCACGACGCGACCCATCGGGCACGGCCGAGCGCGCCGGCCTCCTGACCGTTCAGTACGAGCAACGTCAAGAGCGCCAAGGCGAACACGAGTCGCAGACCACGGTGTCCAGACATGTCGCGCAGCATATCCACGACCTGCGGCAACGAGCTGCGTCCGAACGGGGACAACCGCGGATAACCTTCCGTTGCTGAACGTTCAGGACCACTGAACGTTCAGGCGCGCCGCACCGTGATCCTGGTCCATGCTCCGATGTAGACCCGGTCACCGTCGGCCAGTGGGCGCGGCACGTTGGGGCGCAACGGGTTCTTCTCCTCGTTCACCTGCGTCCCGTTCGCCGAGTCCAGGTCCACAATGGACCACGAACCGTCGGCCTGCGCGATCAGCAGCGCGTGCAGGTGCGACACGCCAGGATCCTCCGGCGGCCCCAGCAGGTCGATGTCCGGCATGATGCCCCGGCTGCGGCTCTGCCGGCCGATGCTGATCTCCTTGCCCGCCAACGGGAAGTGCCGGTCCGGGCAGTACGGCGGGAACTGGATGGCCGACGCGTCCGGCCCGTCCGCCGCCATCACCGAGTCGAAGTACGTGCGGTCCGCCGTCACGGTCGCCGTCCAGGTGGACGCCTCCACCCGGTCCGTGGGCACCGGTGGCGCGTCCTCGACCACGACGGTCCTGGCCGCGGCCGTCACGGGCGCCGCGGGCGGCGGCGCGAGCGAGTCGTGGCCGCACTCCTCACAGAACCGTCCGGCCAACGCGGCACCGCACGCCTTGCAGGTCGTGCCCGCGGCCGGCAGCTGCGCCTCGGCGGAGGTGGGCGCGTCGGCGACGGAGGCCGGCGCGCCGCCGATCTCCCGGCCGCAGACGTCGCAGTACTCCTCGTCCGTCGAGGTGTGGCCCTGTGGACAGGTCGCCATCGAGCGCCTCAGCCTTCCGTCGACTGCTTCTTGCGCACCCGCATCGTCTTGGACGACCGGGTGTCCAGGGTCATCTCGTCGACCGTCTCCACCTTGCGCTTCAGCCGCACCGTCCCGGTCCGCGCGTCCTCGACGTCGACCACCTTCGACAGCAGCTTCGCGGTGTCCGTGTGCCCGGTCTCGGTCGCGAGCTGCACGGCCCGGCCCAGCTTCGCGGTCGCCGTCTCGACGTCGCCCGCCTTGCGTGCCTCCAGCCCCTCCTGGATCGCCGACGCCAGCTCGGCCTGACCGGTGTAGTGCGCGACCTCCCGGTTGATGCGCGTGGACAGCGCCGTGTCCTCGGTCCACACGGCCAGGATCCGGCCCTTGCCGAGCACCTGCTCCTCCGCGCCGGCGGAGCCCGGCACCACCAGGCTCACCCGCCCGGCCAGCATCCGCTCGCCCGGCGCCGCGGCCGGCACCTGCACGCACACGTGGTAGTCCCGCGTCTCCGAGCCCCACGAGCCGGTCGGGTAGTCACCGCTGCGCGGCGGCACCTCGACCCGCCGCGCGGTGAGGTCCGCGAGCGTGGGCTCCACCTGCTTCACGAACTTGACCGTCGCGCCCATCGGCGTCCACAGCCGCAGCGCCACGTCCGCGACCGCCTTGTCCATCGCCGAGGCCGCCATCGCGCGGAAGTCCGCCTCGAGGCCCTCCGGCTCGGCCACGATGTCGACCGTGCCGAGCAGCGTGTCGGCGATCGTCCGCAGCTCCTTGACCTCCCAGTCGGTGCCGACGCCGCGGCAGTCGCACACGAAGTGCCCGGCCACCTCCTGCAGCGTCCTGGCGAGCTGGCGCGGCGTCTCGTGCATGTTCTGGCCGTCGGTCAGCAGGATCGCGTGCCGCATCGGCGCCGCCGACGTCGCGAACAGCGAGTCGGCCAGCCGCAGCCACTTGCCGATCGCCGTGCCGCCGTTGGCGGCGAGCTTCGTCACCGCCTCCTTGGCCTCGGCCCGCGTCTGCGGCGAGGAGACCACCATGCCGTGCTGGTAGGGATACACCAGCCGCGACTCGTCCGTGCCGGCCACGACGGCGAACTCCACGCCGTCGCGCAACGTGTCGATGGCCGCGGCCGTCGCCTGCTTGGCCGACGCCAGCTTCGTGCGGGGCACGTGCATCGACCCGGAGCAGTCGACGATGATCACCTCGGCGGCGCCGCCCGAGACGCTGGGCCCGGTGGGCGCGCCCGTCGACGTGACCGTGACGATCGCGTTCACCTCGGCGGAACCCGCCGCCAAGTACTCGTTCTGGTAGACCTCCACCGAGAAGTCGGTCATGGTTTCTCCCCTCCGGTCGGCGGGAACGGCACGAGCACCGTCGTGATGTTGTCGTGGCCGCCGAGCTTCAGCGCCAGCGCGGTCAGTTCCGCCGCGGCCGTCATGCCACCCTCGGCCGGCATGACCTCCGTGAGCGCCGCCGCGTCCGGCACGTAGTTCCACAGGCCGTCGCTGCACAGCAGCACGTGCCCCGGCCCGCCCGGCGCGACGGTCACCACGCGCGGCTCGATCTCGCCGGCGTCCGCGCCGATCCACTTGGACAGGGCGTGCGCCTGGTACACCGCGTTGGCCTCCTCCTCGCTCAGGCCCTCGGCCATGAGCTCGGCCGCCACGGTGTCGTCGGCCGTCAGCATGCGGGAGGACATGGCCGCCGAGTCCGGCGCGGCCAGCCAGTACACCCTGCTGTCGCCGACCGACCCCACCGTCACCTCGGTCGGCGTCACCACGACGGACACGAACGTGCAGGACGGCGCGGTGCCGGGCACGTTCGGGTCGGCGAGCTGCGCCACCGCAGAGATCGCCTGCGCCACCGCGGCCTTCGTCGCCGCGGTCGGGTCACCGTTCTCGAGCACCGCGTCGAGCAGCACGGAAGTGGCCTCGTCCACGGCGCGCTGCGAGGCGCTGTCGGCCCGGTCGGAGGTCGCGACCCCATCACACACCACCGCGACGACCGTCGGCGGGGCGTCCCCGCCGAGCACCGTCCCGAACGCCATCGAGTCCTCGTTGCGCGCCCGCCGGTTGCCCTTGTCGCTGACGCCGACGACCAGCCCGAGGTCGCACTCCATCCGGTCCCGCCCGCTCGGCTGCGCACGCCCGCAGTCCTCGCAGAACCCGTCGGCGCCGACGTGCTCGCCGCCGCAGGCCACGCACGCGCCGCCGGCCGGTTTCAGCGTCGGCCCACCGAGCGGGGTCCGTTGCACAAGGAGACTCTGTCCGCAGTTCTCGCAGAAGCGGTCCTCGGGTCCGACGGGGGTGCCGCAGCCGGGGCAGTTGGTTACGGTCACACCCACGTCCTCGGTCGGATCTGGTTCGCGCTGTCCACCAATGTGATGCGCTCCCTCGTGCTGTTCGCGTGCCGCGCGAGTGTCCGGTAGCAGCTCTCCAGCGCGGCCCGCAGGTCGATGTCCGTCAGTGCGCAGCCAAGCACAGACCCGCTCGAGTTCCCGTTGTGGGGCAGCCACGCCAGCGCGGCGGAGAAGACCCGCTCCGACGCGTGCGCCCTGCGGACCACGTCCAGGTCGAGGTCGGTGAGCAGTTCACCGGCGGCGACCAGGTCGTCCTCGGTGAGATCGTTCGCCGGAACGTCCCGCACCCGCACGTCGGCGGCCGCGAGCCGGGCGGTCACATGATGGTTCGACGTCTCCGGCACGGAACACAGGACGTCGAACGCCTCCGACCGGTTGCCCGTCGCGATCAAGGACCGCGCGAGGCCGAACGCCGCGCTCACGTAGCCGCGGTCCGTGCCCCACACGACGCGGTAGAAGCGGTCGGCCGTCGCCCAGTCGCCCCGCGCCTCCGCGCACGCCGCGAGCGCGAGCTTCGGCGCGGCCTCGCCCGGCACCGCCGAGTAGACCTTGTCGAAGTGCTCGGCCGCCTGCGCGGGCTTGTTCTCGGCCAGCCCGAGCATGCCCCGGTACCACTCGACGAGCCACAGCCGCTCCAGGTCGAGCGCGTCCGTGGACAGCTCGAGCAGCCGGCGGCGGGCGGAGGCGAACTCGCCCCCCTCCAGGTAGGCGCGGGCGATCCGCAGCCGCACCTCGACCGACGAGTGCGGCGCCATGCGCAGCTCGTCGACCAGCGCCAGCGGGTCGGTCGACGTGACCGTCGCGAGGAACGCGGCCGCCGGGTCGTTGCCGTCCACCCTGGGCACCGGCAGCGAGTGGACCAGCGACGGCATGGCCGGGCCGGCCGCGAGGTCGATGGCGAACGAGCGGCGCTCCGGCGTGAACTCCGCGGACGGGCCGGGCCGCGGCTGGAGGTCGTCGGTCGCCAGCACCTCACGCAGCACGCCGGTCAGCTGGTCCTTCATCTCCTCGGCGGAGGTGAAGCGCGCGGACGGCTCACTCGCGGTCGCGCGGAGCAGGAACCGGTAGAACGAGTCGTACCGCGCGAGCAGCGGCTCCTCGGCCGGGTTCGGCAACCGGTCGACGTACGAGCGCTGGAAGTCGAACGGGAACGCCATCACCGCGAGCGTGCGGCCGATGGTGTACAGGTCCGAGGAGACCGACGGACCCACGGCGGCGATCTCCGGCGCCTGGTAGCCGATCGTGCCGTAGACGGCGCTGTCGTCGTCGTCCAGATGCCGGACGGCGCCGAGGTCGATCAGCTTGAGCAGTTCCTCGGTCTGGATCACGTTGTCCGGCTTGAAGTCGCAGAACAGGAGGTTCAGCGTGTGCAGGTAGCCGATTGGCGGCAGCATCTCCAGCACGTAGGCGATCGCGCGGTCCAGCGGCAGGCACGCCTGCGGCCCCTCGGCAGCGCGGATGTCCTTGAGCATCTCTTTGATGGACTGACCCCCGACGTACTCCATCACGATGTAGCCGACCATCGTGTTGGTTTCCTTGTCGAGGTGCTGGACGAAGTTGTGGATCTTGACGATGTTCGGATGCTCGACCTCGGCGAGGAACCGCCGCTCCGCGACGGCGGCGGCGAGCGCGTCCACGTCGCCGGTGTCGAGCAGGCCCTTGAGCACGACCCACCGGTCGGCGACGGCCCGATCCAGCGCGAGGTAGATCCAGCCGAGCCCGCCGTGCGCGAGGCAGCCGAGCACCTCGTACTGGTCGTGCAGGATCTCACCCGCGGAAAGCTTGGGGGAGAACGAGAAGCGGTTCCGGCAGGACGTGCAGAACCCCTCGGTGCGACCGGGCTTGCCGTCCTTGCCGCGACCCACCTTCGCGCCGCAGTTGCTGCAGAACCGCTTCTCCTCGGGGACCTTCGGATCGTCGAGAACGGCGGCCTTCGGGTCCCGGTACGGGACGCGAGGCACCTCGACCAGGCCCGCGCCGAGCAGTCCACGACTGGACGAACGCGTCGAGCCGCGACGCGAGCTGCTCGTGACGGCGCCGGTCGACGCCGTCCAGCCGGTCGCGACCGAGCCCGTACGGATGCTGCCGGTGCGTGTGCTGCCGGGGTCGTGGTCCTCCGTGGCGCCGCCGGTGGGCCCGAACGTGGCCGGCTTGGCCGGCGCCGCGGGGGGCATGGTGCCGGCGGGGGCCTCGAGGCCGCAGGTGTCGCAGAAGCCGTCCTCGTCGAGCGTGCCGTCGCAGTCGTCGCGCGGGCAGGACAGACCGCCGAGGGAGGCGGGCGTCGGGGGAGCGGGCGGGGTGGCGTCGTCCGGCGTCGTCCGGCTGCTCGACGCGGATGCCGCAGCCTTCCCTCCGCCGGGCGCCTTCGCGGATGCCGCCGCCCTCGACGCGCCGGGCGCCTTCGCCGCGGCGGGCGCTTTCGCGGATGCCGCCGCTTTCGCCGCAGCGGGCGCCTCCGCGGAAGCGGGCGCGCTGGCTGCAGCGGGGGCTTCGAGGCCGCAGGTGTCGCAGAAGCCGTCCTCGTCGAGCGTGCCGTCGCAGCCGGTCCGGGGGCATACCGTCATGACGCCCTCACGCCTTTCCCCGCCCTGCCCGACGCTACCTCCATGGCAACGAGCGAACCGTCCATCTTGCTCCCCGACCCCGTACGAAAGTCCCATTCGTGCGGGCAGCCTCCGCGAGCTCCGCTCATGGTGTCCCCTCCTCGCGGGTCCGGTCCTGGATCGCCTGGCGGTAGCGGTTCAGCGCGCGGGTCGCCGCCGGCAGGTCACACGGCGCGGTGAACAGGATCTCGTGTGCCTCGTCGTGCAACCCGGACAGCTCCGCGTCCTCCGCGTGCCCGAGCCGTGCCGCCTTCACCTGGTACGCCTCCAACCGGCCACGCAGCTCCGCGCGGCGGTCCAACAAACCCGTGATGGCACGGACCGAGGTGCGAACCGAGTCGAGCGTGGTCATCGCGAACCGGTCGAGCTCGTCGGTCTCCCGGCCCAGCGTCGCCCAGCCCGCGGTGTCCGTCCGCGCCCGCAGCCGCTGCAGTCGACCGTGGATGGCCGCCGAGCCCTGGTCCGTCGGCGTGGGCAGGCCGGGTGACGCGATCTTGTCCAGCACCGCCGTGTACGTCTGCCGTGCCATCGCCTCGGCCGCCTCGACGTCCGACACCACCGAGTCCAGCGCCGCCAGCCGGGAGGAGAACTCGTCGCGGATCCTGGCCAGCTCGGTCAGCCGGGTCTCCAGCTCGGTCAGCCGGCGCTCGATCTCCGGCAGCGCGTCGGTGGCCTGCGCGGTCAGGACGTCGGTGAGCACCAGCTCGCGAGCCTTCTCCAGGTCCCGGCGCAGGTTCGCGAAGTCACCCTCGCCGACCGACTCCGCCAGCACCGAGACCGCGTGCACGCGCCGGTCGATCGGGTCGAGCCGGCCGATCGCCGCCGACCACGCGGACTCGGCGGCCGCGAGCACCGCGGTCACCGTGTCGAAGGCCTGGCGCATCCGGCCGAGCAGCTCGGCCATCGTGATCCGCTCGGTGACCTGTGCCGCGCCGGTCAGCCCGCGCCGTTCGATCGGGATGGCCTCGGAGTCCAGCTCCACGACCGGACCGCCCAGGATGTGGGTCAGCTCCTCGATCTCCTCGTCGCCCGGCCTGGACCGGCGGGACCGGACCTCGCGCGCGCGGGCGACGAGGTCCCGGTAGGTCGTGTACTGCTCCCACAGCGTCGTCATCGCGGCGGACGCCTCGGTCCAGCGCTTCGCCGTCAGCCCGGCGAGCGCGGTGTCCCGCAGCAACCGGTGCCCGGGATGGGCGTCCATCTCCACGAGCGACGCGGCGATCCGCTCGCTGTCGGCCTCCACCTGAGCCAGCGCGCGGTCGATCTCCTCGCGGCTCGACAAGATCCCGTCCATCGCCGCTCAGCTCTTGTACACCGCGGCCGGCGGGACGGGCGCCGGGCCGAGCAGCTCCGCCAGCCACTTGTTGTAGCTGTTCGTCCAGGTGCCGTCTGCCTTGATCCGCTCGAGCACCGAGTTCACGAACTTCACGAACTCGACGTGGTCCTTGGGAATCGCGATGCCGTAGGGCTCCGGGGCGATCCCGTCCTTCTCCACGACGGTGAACGGGTCCTGCGCGGCGAGACCGGCGAGGATCGTGTCGTCCGTGGAGATCGCGTAGACCTGGTTCTGCTGCAGCATCACGAGGCAGTCGGTCCAGCCGGGCACCTGCATGCCGATCGGCTTGGGGGTGACGTCCAGGTTGACGATCCTGGCGAGTGAGGTGGAGTCCTTGGTGGCACACACTTTCTTGCCCGCCAACGAGTTTCGGTCCTTGTATCCCGAGTTCTTCCGTACCAGGACCTTCTGCTCGGCCTCGTAGAAGATCGCCGAGAAGTCCACGTCCTTCCACCGCTCGCAGTTGGCGGTCATGGAGTGCACGACGAGGTCGACGTCGCCGTTCTTGACCGCCGGAATGCGTTGCGCCGACGTGAGCACGACGAGCTGGAGCCGCTCCGGTCCGTCGTCGCCGAAGATGGCCCTGGCGATCTGGTGGGCGATGTCGAGCGCGAACCCCTCGATCTGCCCGCTCTGGGAGTCCCGGTAGGCGAACCGGTAGGTGTTCTGGTCGACGCCGACCTTCAGCCTGCCGCGTTGGTGGATCGTGGCCATCATCGAGCCGGACTCGAAGGCGCCGGGGGCGGGTAGCGCGGCGTCCGGGCGGTAGCTCGCCTTCGGGTCACCGCAGCTGCCGTCCACGGACGGAACCGGCGTCGTGGTGACCACCGTGGCCCCGGCCGGCAGGGGCTGGACCGCCGCCGGGTTCTGGGTGCCGACCGCGCTGGGGGCCGCCGAGCAGCCCGCCGCGACGAGCACCACGGCGAGTACGAGCGTGATCGCCTTCATCGGTACTCCTTGAGCCGCTGCCAGATCCCGGTCACCGCGCCGACGGCCGTCACCAGCGCCAGCAGGATCACGCCGGCGACCAGGCCCGTCAACGCGTCGGACGCCTGGGACACCTCCTTGTCGAAGGCGTTGGTGGTCTTGCCGATCGCGTCGTTCAGCGCCTGGTCGACCTGGTCGAACTGCTTCGCCGCGCCGGTCAGCGCCTTGTCGACCGCACCGGGGAAGTCGCCATCGTCGTCCGCCGTCCGGATCTCGACGTGCGTCTTGTGCCAGGCGATCTCCTGGTCGATCGCGGTCTGCACGTTGGCCCGCACGTCGTCGTCGGTGGCGAGGTCGCGCGCGCCGGGCAGCTCCTGGGTGGCGAGGGTCTTGCGGGTGGCCACGTAGTCCTGCTCGATCGTGGTGCCGGAGCCCCTCGCCACGAGCGTGAGGGTCTCGTCGCCACGCGCGGCGAGCACGTTGATCCGGGCGTCGGCCAGGACCTTCGTCTGGTCCGAGCCGTCCTCGCGGCTCGCGTGCACGTTCGTCATCACGCCGATGGACGCGGCCAGCACCCACACCAGCGAGGCCAGCGCGGCGACCGTGGCGACGGCGAGCCCGACGTTGATGCGTCGGCGGGTGCGCCTGCGGACGTACCGCTGCGCTTGGACGAGCAGGGCGAGCGTGGCCAGCCCGAGCAGCACCTCGACCGTCAGTCCCAGCCACGACGTGGCCGAGTCCTGGTCGTCGGCGACGCCCCGGGTCTCCATCTCGTAAAGCGACCGAGCCGCTCGAAGCAGTTTGTCGTGCATGAGCGTCGACGCCTCGCGCTGGTAGGCGGCGCCGACGGGGTAGCCGTGGAGGTTGTTCGTCCGTGCGATCTCGACGATGCCGGCGTACGTGGACAGCTGGCTGGTCAGGATGGCGAGCGGGCTGTTCGGGTCGGCCAGGTCGGCGGGCTCCCGGGCGGCCACCGCGATGGCGAGCGCGTGCTGGGCCTCCGCCATGTCCTTCTCGTACCGGTCCCGCACCGCCTTCGACTCGACGCCGCCCGCGAGGAACGCGCTGTTGGCGGTCGCGTCCGCGTCCGAGAGCGACCGGTAGAGGTCCTGCGCGGCGACCGACAGCGGCCCGCTCCGGCCGGACAGGTTGTCCAGCGCCTGCGCGCGGCTCTGCACGCTGACCGCGGTGACCACGCCCACCACCACGCTCGCGGCGACGAGCGCCACGATGAACAAGATCAGCACGCCCGGCGTCGTGCGGGACAGGGCACGCGCCTCGGCGACCCTGCCGACACTCTCCGGCATCGCTTGCGTACGCACCGGTGGTGGCGCGGTGGGAGCACTCATGACCTGTCCCCCCAAGAGGTTCTCGATGCCGGATGAAGCCTTTCGTACACGTCCCCCTGACGTGATCGCCAGCGTAACCGGGGACCAGCGAGTACCGAGACCCAATCGCGTGAAACTGCGTTCCGCTTGACAACAGTTGCGTGTACCTCCACTATTTCACTACTTCATTAGGGAAAGGGTGTTGCTTCGTGGTCGACTTCAGGCTCGATCGCGGCTCCGGGGTCGCCACATACCTGCAACTCGTCCACCAGGTCAGACACGCACTGCGGCTCGGAACGCTGCGGCCGGGGGACCGGCTGCCGACGGCGAAGGAGGTGGTGGACAAGTTGGCCATCAACCCCAACACCGTGTTGAAGGCGTACCGCGAGCTGGAGCGCGAGGGGCTCGTCGTGGGCCGGCCCGGGCTGGGCACGTTCGTGCAGCGCTCGCTCGGCGGCGCTTCGGTCGCCGAGCACGCACGGCTGCGGGAGTCGCTCACCGGCTGGGTGCGCGACGCGCGCTCGGCGGGGCTGGACGTGGAGGACGTGGAGGCGTTGTTCGCATCGGTGGTGCTGGATTCTTTTCGGATAGGGGAGGACACGGCATGACTGTGACCTTGACGGGGGTTGGGAAGCGGTACCGGCGGAACTGGGTGTTGCGGGACTGTTCCGTCTCGGTCCCGGCCGGCCGGGTGGTCGCGCTGGTCGGGCCGAACGGGGCGGGCAAGACGACCTTGCTGCACATCATCGTCGGCCTGCTGGCCGCGGAGGAGGGGAACGTTACGGTGCTCGGCCACCCGGCCGGCACCCGCGAGACGCTGCCGCGTATCGCTTTCCTGGCCCAGGACAAGCCGCTCTACGACGGCTTCTCGGTGGCGGACATGCTGCGTTTCGGCGCGCACACGAACCCGCACTGGGACGCCGCGCTCGCCACGACGCGGCTCGCGTCGCTGGAGATTCCCATGCACCGCAAGGTGGGCCGGCTGTCAGGCGGTCAGCGGGCACAGGTGGCGCTGACGGTCGCACTCGCCAAACGGCCGGAACTGCTGGTGCTCGACGAACCGCTCGCGAACCTCGACCCGCTGGCCCGGCACGACGTCATGCGTGGGCTGATGGCCGCGGTCGCCGAAGGCGGGATGACCGTGGTGCTGTCCTCGCACGTGGTGTCGGACCTGGAGGACACGTGTGACTGGCTGGTCGTGCTGAACCGCGGCCAAGTCCAGGTGTCCGGCGACATCGAGGACCTCCTCGGCTCGCACCGGTTGCTGACCGGCCCGGTGGAACTGGCCGACACCCTGCCACTGTCCGTTGTGGACGACTCACGAACCGAGCGCCAGGCGACGGTGCTCGTACGTTCCGGGGACGCGCCAGTCGACCCGCGGTGGACGTCCCGCGGGGTGGGGCTCGAGGAACTGGTCCTCGCGTACCTGCGCCGCCCGGACGCCGCGGCACTGCCTCGGCCGGTCCTGGCATGACTCCCATTTCGATGAAAGGACATTTCGGGATGGTGTGGTTGTTGTGGCGCCAGCACCGGACGCAGGCGCTGGCCACCGTCGGCCTGCTGGTGGTGCTGGGCGTGCTCATGCTGGTGCAGGGGTCCGCTGCCTACGTCTACCTGGGCATGTTGCCGGTCGCGCCGCTCCTCGTCGGGATCTTCTGGGGTGCCCCGATGCTCTCGCGCGAGTTCGAGCGGGGTACGCACCGGCTCGCGTGGACGCAGTCCGTGTCGCGACGGCGCTGGCTGCTGACGAAGCTCGGCTCGCTCGGCCTGGCGGTGACTGTCGCCGGCCTCGTGACCGGCCTGATGGTCAGCGCCTGGGCGACGAGGTTCCAACAGAGCGTGTTCAGCGACGACGCGCTGTTCGGCGGCTCGGGGGTGGCGGCGGGTGCGTGGTGGTTGTTCGCGTTCCTGCTGGGCGCCGCCGCGGGCGGGGTGCTGCGCAGGCTGCTGCCGGCCATGGCGGTGACGATCGCCGTGTTCATGCTGGTGCTCTTCGGGCTCCTGCAGGCGCGGCAGAACTACGCGGAACCGCTGTTTCAGCAGTCGGACAAGGGACCGGAGCCGGGGGCCATGATCACCGATTCGACGTGGGTCGACCCGTCCGGCACCCCGGTCGCCGACCCACCGGCATGCGCGGAGGCGGACCAGATCACGTACACGGACTGCGTCGAGAAAGCCGGCTATCGCCTCGCCTTCTACGTCCAGCCGCAGGACCGGTACTGGCGTTTCCAGTGGACCGAGAGCGGGATCCTGTTGCTGGGTGGGGTGTTGCTCGCGGCCCCGGTGATGTACCGGGTGCTCAGGCGGCCGGTATAGGGCCGCTGTGCCAGCGCCATTCCGTCCGCCGCGGCCGGTCGGGGAGGTCATCCCGGCCGGTGGCCCACAGCAGCGTCCGCCACGGGTCGTCGGTCGATGTGACGTCCGGGAACAGCCGGGCCAGTACACGTGCGCACAGGTCGGCGGGCGGCTGCCAGCCGACACCGAGGCCCGCCGCGATGTCGTGCGCGTGCACCAGCATCTCGGCGACCCCCATCGCGGCGAACCCCTCGGCGTCACCGTCGCCGAAGACGTGGTGCGCCCTGGCTTCCGGGGGAGCGGTGCGGACCACGGCGGTCAGTAGTGCCCCGCATGCCTCGACGACCTGCAGTAGTCCGGCGGGTCCGGCCTCGCGCCTGGCGGTGATCGTCAGGTCGGGCCCGCCTTCCCGCAGCGCCCCGTATCCGAACGGGACCGCGTGCCGCAACGCGCGGGCGCCGATCTGCGTCGCGTAGAAGAACAGGTCGTCGGCCACGTGCTCGGCGGTCTCCCAGCACGTCCACTCCAGCGTTCCGGCCGGCGCGTCCCAGCCGTCGGCCACACCGCCGAAGGCCTCGATCGTGAGGCGGACCGACAGGTCGACGTCATCGGCGGTGACTGGCACGCGGCGACAGTATCAACCCGCAATCAACCCGCACGGAATCAACCCGCACGGAATCAACCCGGACGGACGAGACCGGCCTCGTACGCGGCGATGACCAGCTGCGCCCGGTCCCTCGCCCCCAGCTTGCTCAGCAGCCTGCCGATGTGGGTCTTCACCGTGGCCATGCCGAGGTACAGCTGCGTGGCGATCTCCGAGTTCGACCGGCCGCAGGCGATCAGCAGCAACACCTCGCGCTCCCGTTCGGTGAGGTCGTCGAGCGTGGCCGGCAACCTCGGCTTCTCCGGCTGGCGGGTGAACTCCGCGATCAACCGCCGCGTCACCGACGGCGCGAGCAACGCCTCACCGGCCGCGACGACCTCGATTGCCGTCAACAGGTCCGCGGGCGGCGTGTCCTTGAGCAGGAACCCGCTCGCGCCGGCCCGCAGCGCCGCGTACACGTACTCGTCGAGGTCGAACGTGGTCAGGATCAGCACCCGCACCCCGGCCGTCGCCGGGTCGGCACAGATCCGCTCGGTCGCCTCGATGCCGTTCAGCTCCGGCATCCGCACGTCCATCAGCACGACGTCCGGCCGCTCGCGTGCCGCCAGCTCCACGGCCTCCTTCCCGTTCGACGCCTCGCCGACCGCGGTCAGCCCTGGCGCGCTCTCCACGAGCACGCGGAAGCTGCCCCGCACCAACGCCTGGTCGTCGGCCACCAGCACCCTGGTCACCTCGGCAGCACCGCAGACACCCGCCAGCCCCCTTCCCTTCTCGGCCCCGCCGCGAACGTCCCGCCGTACACCGCCACCCGCTCCCGCATCCCGAGCAGCCCGTGCCCACTCGGCCCCGGTTCCACCCGCGGCCCCTCGTTGACCACCTCGACCCGCACCACCTCCTCGTCAACCGCCACGTTGACCTCGCACCGTCCCGGCGCCGCGTGCCGGACGACGTTGGTCAGCGCCTCCTGCACGATCCGGTACACCGACAGGCCGACCCCGTCGGGCAGACCGGCCGTGTCGTCGAGCGACAGCTCGGCCGTCACCCCGGCGGACCGCGCCCGCTCGACCAGTGCCGGAATTCCCGACGGGCCGGGCGCCGGCGCGCGCTCCGGACCGTCCACCTCGGACCGCAGCACGCCGAGCAGGTGGCGCATCTCGGCCAGCGAGCCGCGGCTGGTCGCCTCGATCACCCGCAGCGCCTCGCGTGCCTCGGCCGGTCGCTGCTCGGCGACATGGTTGGCCACACCCGCCTTCACCGCGATCAGGCTCATGCTGTGCGCAACGATGTCGTGCAGCTCGCGGGCGATCCGCAGCCGTTCCTCCGCCACCGCCTGCTCGGCCTGCCGGGCCGCGGACTCCTCTGCGTGCCGCCGCCGCTCCCGTGTCGCGAACCCGAGCGACCAGGCGGTCACCAGTAACAGGCACGCGAAGGTGATCCCGAACAGGCTGTCCGACCATGCCTCGGCCGGGACATCGACCAACCGGCGGCCCAGCAGTACCACCAGGTTGGCGCCGACGCACGCGACGAGAGCGGGTACCGACAGCCGCTTCGGACGCAGGCTCGCCACCATGTACAGCACGGTTCCGACCGCGGTGACGGGCGCGCCCATCCCGACGACCGAGATCACTCCGGACCCCATGGCCAGCACCGAGGCACCGAGGCTGACCGCCAGCGAGAGCAGCGGCGCCCACCGGCGCGTGACGATCGGCGCGGCGATGAGGGTCGCGGCGGACAGTGACACCCACTCGGGCTCGGCGACGCCGGAGGACGTCGTCGCGTCGATGGCCGCATAGCCCACGATGGCGAGCAGCACCACCGCGGCGACTATGTCGACCATGCGGAGCCATACCTGGCGGACGAATGAGAACACACCCAGACCGTATCGGCCGCGAGCCGCTGGCGCGTCCCACCACGGGTGGACTCCTTTTCGGGCCGACCCAGACCGTGGTGGGACGGAAAAGTCCGGACCCTGGTCCGATGTGGACCGCCCTCGTTTCCAGGACCGTGGTCACCGTGCAAACCAACCCAGCCGCTCGTGCTCGAGCACTGACCAAGGTCCACGGCGCGGGAGACTCCCGCGTCGTGGCACTTGACCACGTCGACGCCGACTTCCACACCGGACGGTTCACCGCGATCATGGGCCCGTCGGGCTCCGGTAAGTCCACGCTCATGCACTGTGTCGCGGGCCTGGACGAGCCGACCAGCGGCCAGGTGTTCCTCGGCGACGCCGAGTTGACGGGCATGAGCGACAACGAGCTCACCGCGTTACGCCGGGACCGCGTCGGCTTCGTGTTCCAGGCGTTCAACCTGCTGCCGACGCTGACCGCGTGGGAGAACATCTCGCTGCCGCTGGACCTGGCCGGCAGGTCCCCGGACCGCGAGGTGGCGAAGAAGATCATCGCCGCGGTGGGCCTCGGCGACCGCCTGCACCACCGCCCGAACCAGCTGTCCGGTGGCCAGCAGCAGCGGGTCGCGTGCGCCCGCGCCCTGATCACCCGCCCGGAGGTGGTGTTCGCCGACGAGCCGACCGGCGCGCTCGACTCGGCGGCGTCCGCACAACTGCTCGGCCTGCTGCGGACGAGTGTCGACGACCTGGGCCAGACCGTCGTGATGGTCACGCACGAGCCGGCGGCCGCCGCCTACGCGGACAGCGTCCTGTTCCTGGCCGACGGCCGCCTGGTCGACGAGCTGTCGGCCCCGACCGCGGACCGCGTCCTCGACCGCATGAAGAACCTGGAACGGGTGACGCTCTGATGCTGCGTGCGATGCTGCGCGACCTACGCGCCCACACGGGCCGAATGGCGATGACACTGGTGGCGATCGTCCTGGGCGTGGCGTTCGTGGTGGCCACGTGGGTGCTGTCCGACTCGACGGCCGCCTCGCTGGCGGGTGAGGGCGGTCGGTCCACAGTGGATGTGGTGGCCCAGAGCCCCACCAACGAGGCAGTACTTACCGAGGACGACCTGGCCAGGTTGTCCAGGCTCCCGGGAGTCCGCCGGGCGACAGGAATCCTGGCGGCCCGAGCCTCCCTGATAGGCGCCGACGGCAAGCTCGTCGCGGGCGCGCAGGACCACGCGGGCACGGCCTGGGACGACACGGACCGCTTCACGATCCTCGATGGCCGCCCACCGACGAGCGCCGATGAGGTGGCGCTGTCCCAGGCGGTAGCCGCCAGCGCGAACCTGCGTCTGGGCTCCCGGGCCCGCGTGATCCTCGGGGACGGCCGCGAGGTCGAAGCTCACGTGGTCGGCCTGTTCGACTACCGAATGCTGGGCATGGAGACGGCCCCGTCGGTGGCCTTCGCGCCGACGACCGCCCACGAGTACCTGGGCAACGAGTACGACCGCATCGAGTTGCACGGCCCAGGCCTGGCGCCACAGGTCCGCGCGGCGTTACCCGACCCGGCCATCGCCGTGCACACCGGCGCGGAACTGACGGCCAAGGCACACGACGAGGCGGCGTCCGCCGCGGAGTCGACCCGCGAGTCCCTGCTGGCGTTCGCGGTGGTGGCGCTGCTGGTCGGCATGTTCGTCATCGCCAATACGTTCACGATGCTGGTGACACAACGAGTCCGCCAGTTCGCGCTCCTGCGTGCCGTAGGGGCGACGAGACGACAGGTCCGCCGGGCGGTGGTGCTGGAAGCCGGCGCACTGGGCGTGGTGGGCGCGACGATCGGCGTGGCGGTGGGCATCGCGCTGGGCCTACTGGGCATGTGGGCCTTCACCCCTGACGGCGAACCGGTGACCTACTCCGTGTCCCCACAGGGAATCCTGGTCGGCTACGCGGTAGGCATCGGCGTCACGGTGGCGGCCGCCTACGGCTCAGCCCGCCGGGCGGCCGAGGCGCCCCCGGTGGCGGCCCTACGCACGGACGCGACACCACCACGCCGCACCACGGTGGCGCGAACGACCGCGGGCGCGGTACTTCTGGTCGCAGGCGCCGCGACGGTGGCGTCGACAGCCGGCCCCAACCTGAGCACCACGGAACGAGTCGTGTGCATGGGAGCGGGCGTGGCGGGCTGGCTGGCTGTGCTGCTGCTGGCACCGGTGCTGGCGCACGCCGCACTGACCCCCCTGTCCCGCCTGCTGTCCCGACGCCGCGGCCCAGCAGTCCGCCTGGCAACCCGCAACGCGGTACGCGACCCCCGCCGCACCGCGGCGACGTCATCGGCGCTGTTGGTGGGCCTGGCACTGGTGTGCGCGTTCGCGACACTGGGGGAGACCATGGTGTCCACACTGGGCGGCGCGGTACGAAACATGGTGCCCCCGTCGGCGACGATCCTGCGCTCGGCGTCCGGAGTGGACCCACTGAGCACGGACGTGCTCGACCGTGTCCGCGCGACCCCCGGCGTGACAGGCGTGGCAGCGGACCGATACACACTCGTCACCGTGTCCACGGCGGGAGGCACGGCGGCCTCCTCGATCTCGGCGACAGAGCCCGCCGGCTTCACCACGGTCCTGACCCCGAAGCTGGTGGAGGGCAACGCCGACCTCCACCGCGGCGTGGTGGTCGACACCGACCAGGCAGCCGTGCTGGGCCTGCAACTAGGAGACGACCTGGCGATAAAGTTCCCGAACAGCCGTCCGGTCCACCAACGCGTCACCGGCCTGATCGACACCGTGGAGGGCCAACCCCTGATCTACGTGGACGTGGCCGAAACCCCCAACTGGTTCCACGGGAACGTGACGTCGATCTACGCGACGGGCGCAACCCCGAGCGCGGTCCGCCAGGCATTGGACAGCGAGTTCCGGAACCGTCCAGACGTGGTGGTAACCGACCGAGAAGGCGTGATAGCAACGGAAACGGCCGACTTCCAACTACTCCTGTCGGCGATGTACGCGATGTTCGGCGCCGCCATAGCGATAGCGATCTTCGGCGTCATCAACACCCTGGCCCTGTCCGTAATGGAACGAACCCGAGAACTGGGCCTACTACGCGCGATAGGCGCCCCCCGCCACCTGATCCGCCGAACAGTACGCACAGAGAGCATCGTGATCTGCACCTACGGCGGCGCACTGGGGATAGTCGTAGGCACCCTGTTCGGCGCGGTCATGCAACACGCGATGCTGGGCAACCCCTTACAGGTCACAGAGATCCCCACGACAACCATCGCAACAGCCCTGCTCGGCATGCTCACGGTAGGAGCCCTGTCCGCGCTGTGGCCAGCCCACCGGGCCGCGAGAACCAACATCCTGACCGCAATCCAGACAGAGTGACCTGATCCCAAGCCCGGCTCAACCCCCAGCAGCCCGAACCCGACTCCGCCGCCACCCACCCGGGCCTTGACCCCGAGTGCTGGACACCAGAGACACTTGGGCCCTGGTGGTCCGGGTGGACAGGAGTCCGGTACAGATGGTGATGATGCACTACCCGCTGGAGTTTCGGGCCGAGGCGGTCGCGCTGTTCCGGTCCAGGCTGGGCGTGACGATCAAGTCGGTGGCCGAGGATCTCGGGGTCGACCATGAGACGCTGCGCAACTGGATCCGGATCGACGACGCACAGGGCGCCGGTGCGCAGGCCGCTACGCCTGCGACCGTGTCGCCGTCAGGTTCGCCGGAGGAGGAGAACGCCGCGCTGCGTAAGAGGATCCGCGAGCTGGAGGAGGAGCGGGATATCCTGCGCAAGGCAGCCCGCTATTTCGCGGGGGAGACGCGCTGGTGAACCGCTTCCAGTTCGTTGACGATCATCAGCGCCGCTACGGCGTCAAGCGGTTATGCCAGGTCATCGGGATTGCCCGGTCCAGCTACTACCGCTGGACGGCCACTTCACTCGATCGAGCGGTCCGCGCCGCTGCGGATGCCCGCCTGGCGGCCCGGATCCGTGTGAGTCATCGGGACTCGGCCGGCACCTACGGCGTCCCGCGGATCACCGCCGAGTTGCGCGAGGCCGGGTAGGTGGTCCAACCACAAGTGTGTCGCCCGGGTCATGCGCGGGATCGGCCTGACCGGGCTACGGCTGCGTCGCCGATATCGCACCACTGTCGCCGATCCGACCGCGGTCAAGGCCCTGGACCTGCTCGGACGGGACTTCACCGCCCAGGCACCGAACACCCGCTATGTCGGCGACATCACCTACCTGCCGATCGCCGACGGCACCTTCCGCTATCTGGCCACCGTGATGGACCTGTGCTCACGCTGCCTGGTCGGCTGGGCCATCGCCGACCACATGCGCACCGAACTCGTGCTCGATGCCCTGACCGCCGCCCAACGCACGCGGGGCAGCCTGGCCGGGGCGGTGTTCCACAGCGATCACGGGTCCGCAATACAGCGCTCGGGCGTTCGCGGATGCCTGCCGCGAGGCGGGGGTGACCCGATCCATGGGCGCCGTCGGCAGCTCGGCGGACAACTCCAGGACGCCCAGAATTGGGACAGTGAAAGGGAAGCACGGCTGGCCGTGTTCGGTTGGCTACACCGCTAACACCCGACGACGCCACTCCCACCTCGGACAGATGTCCCCGATCGACTACGAGAACAGCCTGACCCCGACACCGGCTACGCTGACCCACGCCGCATAACCCCGTGTCCAACATCCGGGGATAAGGCCCGGTTGGTGTGGAGTTGTCGTCCTGTATGGACTGCTCGGTGCCTTCTCGGTGGATCGGGGGCAGGGGTGCTCTGGTCGCGGTCGGCTAGACGGTGATGGGGTGGATCCGTTGCAGGCCGCACTGCTGACCAGGCTCCCGCCCCGGTAGGGGCTGCTGCCTGGTTGACGATGGCGCAGATCCGCGCCGCGCTCACGCGCGCCCCGCCGGCGCGACATCGCGGGGCAAGCAACCATGATCCAGACCACGTTGCGCGAGCATCACCTGGGCCGGCCTGAGGTCGTGGCTGAGGTCTACGCCGCCTGCGCCAGCTGGCCATCCGGTTGGTCGGCATCCTGCACGGCGGCCTCAAACCGGTACCTACGACGAGACGACCGCCTGGTCGAATCACACCGAGAACAGTGCAGCTTGGCATAACCTCCTGGGATGTCTTTCTGGGTCCGAAGGGCGGTGCCCGGTCCGGTGGGGGACGAGGGCGTGACCGATTCCGTTGGGGTTGGGCGGATATGGCGCGTGCCTGGGACCCTCGCCGGACGCCGTCGTGGTCGTCTGGTTTCAGTCTCCTGGTTCACCTCGCACCACTCGCTTCCGGTGGCTGCCATTCGCATCTTTGCCGGTGCCGGAACCGCATCGAGCGCGACGGGGCTCGCCCGGTCCTTCAGGTCGCGCGGTTGATCAGACCGGCGACCGGTGAGGGAGGGATGGGTTGGTTGGGTTGGGTCATCAGGGTTCTCAGGCGCGCGGCAGCCGTGCGGTTCGTCAGGACCTGTGCTCCTTTCGAAGTGATCAGGACTCGGGAGCCGGTCGGAACTGAACGGCCTCCGGAGCCTGGAGTGGTTGGGGTTTGGAAGTTGGTTGGGTTTGTTGTGGTTCGGGGATCTTCTGGTGTGCCTTGGAAGCTGGAGTGGGTTGGGACGGTTCCGTCGCGTGCGCCTTGTGGAGGGATCCCGGTTCGGGAGTCGGACTGGGTTGGTCCGGATTGGAACTCTTGTCTGGGGATCCCGGTTCGGCTGCGTTCTCGAGTGGTTCGGGAGGTGGTTGGGGCTGGTCCGGGTAGGGAGTCTTGTTGTGCGCTCCTGTCTTGGGAATTTGGCCGGTTACTTTCGGCTCGGGAGTTTGTTCGGTTGCTTCTGGCTCGGAAGTCGGTTCGGTTGCTTGCGGTTCCGGAGTTGGGCCGATTGTTTCCGGCTCGGGTGTCGGTTCGATTGTCCTCGGCTCGGGAGTTGGTTCCGTTGCTTGCGGTTCGGGTGTCGGTCGAAGGGGACCCGGCTCCGGCGTTTTGGAGGTTGGTTCGGGCGCGGGACCTTGCGGCGGCTGTTCGGGCTTGGCGGGCTTGGCGGTCTTCTCGGATTGTTCGTTCTCGTGCGGCTTCTGGGGTGGGTTGGAGTCGGCTGGCTTCTCGGTCGGGGTCGATTCGGCGGTCTGCTGGGGTTGGGGCGGCGCAGGCTTTTGTGATGGGTCCAGCAGAACCAGCTTTCCTGAGGGGGTCGTCGCGGGCGTCTTCTGGAGGGTGCCGGGGAACAGGCTCGGTTGGCGGGTTGGCTTGGGTGGTCTGCACTGGCCGTTCACTTCTGGTCTTGGGCGGGCCATTGCTCGGGCGTAGGCGCCGCGCAGTAAATCGGCGACCCTGGCTGGTTCTTCTCGAAGTTGTGACGGGGAGGTGTGCACGACCAGCACGCCGCTCGCCGTCAGCCTCGCGGCTCTGCTCAACGCGGCCTGAGCGTCCACCGGGGACAGGTCGAACGCGTAGGAGTCCACCTCCCACGCCAGCCCCACCTCGTCCCACCACGCGTCCGCCGTCGCCACGTGGATGCCGTTTCGGGACGTGATCGGGACTCGCCACTCCGGCATCGGCAGGCCGGACCGTTGCACGAGGCGCCGTGCCCAGCCGCGGGCCATCGAGCGGACCTTGTCGTCTATCTCGGCCAGCTTCCTACGGGGGAGGGTCAGGCCTCGGCCGCCTACGCGGTCAAGCTCGTCGCGCAGGGTCGCGGGGGTGATCTTTCCCTTGTAGATCGACTCGGCCAGCAGGTCCTCCACGTGTTTGGAGACCTTCGCCCGGCGTGCGGCGTCCACCGTGGCCCTTGGGAGGGGCGCCACGGGGAAACCCTTCAGGTGCAGTGGTTCTGGGAGCTGGTGGGTGCGGTCGAAGTAGACCCCGTCCACCAGCCTGGGTTGTCGGCGGCGGACCGGTAGCAGCACATGGATCGGCGACAGGAGCTTCGCTCCGGACAACCCGTGCAGCTTCAGCGCGTCTACACCGGTGAGCACCGCGTCCTCGCCGGCCACCTTCAGCGCGGCGTGGATGAGTTGTGCTCTGCTCGGCGGCTCGTCGGTCAGTAGGACGAGGTTCGGCTCCATGCGTTGCCACGGACCCCCGGGGCGGCACCGTTCGTAGATGGCGTGTGTGGACATGCCCAGCGCGTGCAACTCCCGCACGGGTGCGACCAGGTGGTCGAAGACGAGAGGGATGGCGGCGAGGTTGAGCGTTGCTCGGTTGTCGGTCATGGGCCAAGCAAAGCGTGGATCGGGAGGCGGGGCGAGCGACGATGATCAACATGTGGACAAGTGGGTCGGTTGTGGATAACCGCCGGTCAGGGGTCGCCGGATGTCGGTGGCCGCCCTTAGCATCCGACATTTGCCCTCCGTATCTGGAAGGATGGGTCCAGTGAGTCCCGTGGAGCCGAGACCGGTGCGCCGATTCCTGCGCCGCCTTGTGCTCGGCGTGCTGCTGGTCGGCATGCTCATCGTCGCCGGCACCGGCTTCCGTGTCTGGCAGGTCGCCCGGTTCGACGACCGTGCCACCGCCGACGTCGTGCTCGTGCTCGGCGCCGCCCAGTACGACGGCAAGCCCTCCAAGGTCCTCGAGGCCCGCCTCCGCCACGCGATGAACCTCTACCACGAGGGCGTCGCCCCCTACATCGTCACCACCGGCGGCAACCGCCCCGGCGACAAGTACACCGAGGCCACCGCCGGTGTTCGCTGGCTCACCGAGCACGGCGTACCCCAGAACCGGGTCATCCCGGTCGCCAAGGGCAACGACACCCTGGGCAGCCTGAGGGCCGCCGCCGAGCAGATCCACGATCGCGGCTGGCGCAGCGCCGTCATCGTGAGCGACCCGTGGCACTCGCTTCGCGCCAGGACCATGGCCTCCGACGTGGGGTTGGACGCCTGGACGTCGCCGACGCACAGCGGCCCGATCGTCCGGACCCGCGAGACGCAGATCCGCTACATCTTCTACGAGACGGCCGCGCTCCTGTATTACCACGCGACCAAGGCACCGGCCGACGGCGCCGGGGATGTCGGTGCGGACAAGTAGCCTCGCGGCATGACCAGCCCGCCGTCCGGACCGACGGGCACGGAGTCCCGGCGAGGTACGAGCCCGGGCCTCCGCGCGCAGGAGGGAAGCGGCGTCGTCAGCGGAGGAGCGGAGCGACCAATTCATCACGGCTATGGCGATCACGACACGGCTCGCCTCATCGCTGAGCAGGAGAAAGGTGCCCTACTGCCGGACGCCTGGCCGTCCCGGCGCAGCCCCTTCTCCCGCGATCGCGCGCGCGTGCTGCACTCGGCCGCGCTGCGTCGCCTGGCGGGCAAGACGCAGGTCGTCGGGCCCGGCGAGGGATCCGAGGTCAGCGGTGTGCCCCGCACGAGGCTCACCCACTCGCTCGAGGTCGCCCAGATCGGCCGGGGCATCGCCGAGGAACTGGGCTGCGACCCGGACATCGTCGACCTCGCCGGCCTCGCGCACGACATCGGCCATCCGCCCTTCGGCCACAACGGCGAGCGCGCCCTCGACGAGGTCGCCCAGGACTGCGGCGGGTTCGAGGGCAACGCGCAGACCCTTCGCATCCTCACCAGGCTCGAGCCCAAGATCGCCGACCGCGGCCTCAACCTCACCCGCGCCTCGCTCGACGCCGCCACCAAGTACCCCTGGCCCCGCACCGCCGGCACGGCCAAGTTCGGCGTCTACGAGGACGACCGGCCCGTCTTCGACTGGCTGCGGGACGGTGCGCCGCCGCGAACTCGCTGCGTCGAGGCGCAGGTCATGGACTGGGCCGACGACGTCGCGTACTCGGTCCACGACGTCGAGGACGGTGTTCGCGCAGGGCGAATCTCGCTCGCCGAGCTGACCGACCCGGTCGAGTGGGCGGTGGTCGCCGAGCTGGCGGCCAAGCATTTCAGCGCCGAGCCAGTGTCCGCTCTGGAGGACGCGTCCCGGGAGCTGCTGCGACTACCCGTCGTCGCCGACGTGGCGGCCGCCGAGTCCGGCGGTTCGCTCCGCACGCAGGTCGCGCTCAAGCGGCTGACCAGCGAGCTGGTCGGCCGGTTCGTCTCCGCCGCCGTGACCGGGACCCGCCGGGAGTGCGGCGACGACACGCTGACCAGGTACAACGCCGACCTCGTCATCCCGCAGCAGGCAGCGGCCGAGGTGGCGCTGCTGAAGGCCGTCGCGCTGCGGTACGTGATGAGCGACCCGCAGCGGCTCGCCCTTCAGGCCCGGCAGCGGGAACTGCTGGCCGAGGTGGTGGCGGTACTGGTCATGCGTGGGTCCGACGCGTTGGAGCCGGCGTTCGTGCCCGCCTGGGACGCCGCTGCCACCGACGCGGAGCGGCTGCGGGTCGTGATCGACCAGGTCGCGTCGCTGACGGATGCCCAGGCGGTCAGCTGGCACACGGCGCTCGTCGGCCGGCGGACAGAAAAGGAGTGACGTGGCACACTCGGATCGAGTCAGGGGAGGAAGTGACGTAGGTATGACCGAGAAAGTGAACCGCCCACCAGGGGGTGACGGCCGTCGTGGCCTCTTCCGGCGCCGGAAGCGCGAGGCGGTCCCGGCCGGTCCGTGGGACGGCTCCCGCAACGACGGCGAAGACGAAGCCGGCTCGGCCGGGGTGCGCGAGCCACGGCACCCGAAACCGTTGGGGCCCAGGGCGGACGCGGGGGAGCTGCCCGTGCCGAAACCGCGGTTCCTCGTCACATTGCCGGACCCGCGCCGGTGACGGACCTCGCGTTCACCCTCAACCTGCACCGGGCCACCGCGCCCAACCTGACCGCCAACGCCTGCTGGTCGCCGTTCTCCGTCGCGAGCGCGCTGGGCCTGCTGACCCAGGGCGCCCGCGGGCTGACGCGTGACGAGCTCGCCGTCCTGCTCGTCGGTGAGAAGTCCGGCGACATCGGGGAGCTGGGCGCGCTGCTGACGCGCGCCGGCGTCCTCGCAGAGCACCGGGACAACGAGGACGAGCCCGTCATCGCGGTCGCCAACACACTGTGGACGGACGAGTCGGTCGAGATCCTGGCCTCGTTCGTCGAGGAGCTGGGTCGCTGGTCGAGCGGCATGGTCCAGAGCGCGCCGTTCCAGCAGGACGCGGAGGGCGCACGCAGGCTGATCAACCTGGACGTCGCCAAGACCACCAGGGACCTCATCCCGGAGCTGCTGACGGGCGGCGCGGTCACCGCGGAGACGGTGTCGACGCTGGTCAACGCCCTGTACCTGAAGTGCGCGTGGCGGTACCGGTTCATCGAGGGCGCCACCACGCCCCTCCCGTTCCACAGCCCGCGCGGGACGGTGGACGTGCCGACGATGGCCCTGTCCGAGCAGATCGGCTACGCCGCCACGGACGGCTGGCAGGTCGCCCAGCTCCCGGCGATCGGCGGGGTCGAGGTGGCCGTTCTGCTACCGGACGACGACCTCGCGACGGCCGAGCCCGAACTGGACGCCGGCCGCCTCGCTCACCTGCTCGCCGCGCCGCGCCGGCGCCAGGTCAACCTGCGGCTGCCCAAACTGGAGCTCCGGACCAGGGCCGACCTGACGGACCCGCTCACCCAGCTCGGCGTGCACACGGTGTTCACCAACGCCGCCGACCTCGGGGGCATCACGGCCGAACGCCTCGCCGTCCAGCGGGTCCTGCACGAGGCCGTGCTCAAGGTCGACGAGCAGGGCTTCGAGGGCGCCGCCGCCACGGCGATCATGATGCGCATGGTGTCGATGCCGACGGGCGAACCGGTCGAGCTGCACGTGGACCGCCCGTTCCTGCTCGTGGTGCGCCACCAGGAGACCGGGGTGGTGTACTTCCTCGCCCGGGTCACGAACCCCGTCACGTAAGGCGGCGCCTCCTTGTCCACCCACACGCACCAGGAGCGGCTCGCCGTCGCCTGTGCCGACGCGATGTCGACCCTGCCGGTGAGCGTCACGGACGGACCTGAAGGTGCCTGAGCTTGTCCGGGTTGACGATGTCGTAGATCCGCCAGATCCGGCCGTCGCGCACCTCGAACGCGGAAACCCGCCGGTCGACGGCACGGTAACCCTCCTCGGCGGGCAGGTCCGGGAACGCCACTCCCAGGTCCCCGTTGACCACCACCAGGCTGGCGAGCGGGATCCGGTGCACGCCGTAGGTGTCGGACAGGCCGCGCAGGAACCGGGTGACCTTGTCGGCGCCGACGATGTGCCGGCGGGCGGTGCGGGCCTTGCCGTCGCCGTCGCCGATGAGCACGGCGTCCGGGTGCAGAGCCGCGACCACGCCGTCCACGTCGCCGCTCGCGAGTGCGGTCAGCAGCTTCTCCACGATCGCGCGCTGCTCGGCCAGGTCGGCGGGGTCCGGCACCTCCGCGTCCGCCACGGCGCGCCGGCCGCGGGACGCGTGCTGCCGGGCGGTCGTCTCGGTCACGCTGAGGATCTCGGCGATCTCGCCGAACGGCACCGCGAACGCGTCGTGCAGCACGAAGGCGACCCGCTGCTCCGGGGTCATCTTGTCCAGCACCAGCAGCGCGGCCAGCCGCACCTGCTCGTTCAGGACGACCGTCTCGAGTGGATCGTCGCCCGGCCTGGCGTCGAGCGAGGTGACGACCGGCTCGGGCAGCCACGGCCCGACGTAGCGCTCGCGCCGGACGGCGGCCGAACGC
Source organism: Actinophytocola sp. (assembly GCF_035634895.1). GTDB lineage: Bacteria > Actinomycetota > Actinomycetes > Mycobacteriales > Pseudonocardiaceae > Actinophytocola. The sequence continues at coordinate 44,259 of NZ_DASQCC010000253.1, forward strand.
AGGCGGTCGAGGCAGATCCGACCGACGACCGTGGTGAGCCAGCCACGCAGGTCCAGGATCTGGGCACGCCTGCCCTCGTCGAGGCCGGACAACCGCAGCCAGGACTCCTGCACCGCGTCCTCGGCGTCGGAGATCGTGCTGGTCAACCGGTACGCGACGCCGATCAGGTGGCCGCGGTGCGTCGAGAACTCCTTCGCGAGGACCTCGTCGCTGGTTGTCACACCCCCGATCCTACTGTCGGCGGGGACGCCTAAACTCGGACAACGTGGCAGGACGGATCCGGGAAAGCGACATCGCGCAGGTCCGCGACCGCAATCGGATCGACGACGTCGTTGGTGAGTACGTGTCGTTGCGCCGTGCGGGTGGCGGTGCGCTGAAGGGCCTGTGCCCGTTCCACGACGAGAAGACGCCGTCGTTCAACGTGCGGGCGACGCATGGCACGTTCCACTGCTTCGGCTGCGGCGAGGGCGGCGACGTCATCGCGTTCCTCATGAAGATCGACCACCTGAGCTTCGTCGAGGCGGTCGAGCGGCTCGCCGAGCGCAGCGGCATCCAGCTGGTCTACGAGGGCGGCGCGCCGACCCGGCAGCGGGACAAGGGCACGCGGACCAGGCTCGTCGACGCGCACAAGGCCGCCGCGGAGTTCTACGCCGACCAGCTGACGACCCCCGACGCGATGGCGGCGCGTGAGTTCCTCGCGGAGCGCGGCTTCGACCAGGCCGCCGCCCTCCAGTTCGGCTGCGGCTACGCGCCGGCCGGCTGGGACAAGCTCACCAAGCATCTGCTGGGCCGCGGGTTCGACCTCCAGGAGCTGATCAAGGGCGGGCTGTCGCGGGAGGGGCGGCAGGGGCCGATCGACCGGTTCCACCGCAGGCTGCTGTGGCCGATCAGGGACCTGGGCAGTGACGTCGTCGGCTTCGGCGCGCGGCGGCTGTACGACGACGACCAGATCCAGGCCAAGTACCTCAACACCAGCGAGAGCCCGATCTACAAGAAGTCGCAGGTGCTGTTCGGGCTGGACCTGGCCAAGCGGGAGATCGCGCGCCGGCACCAGGTCGTCGTGGTCGAGGGCTACACGGACGTGATGGCCATGCACGCGGCCGGCGTGCCGACCGCGGTCGCGTCCTGCGGCACGGCGTTCGGCACCGAGCACATCACCGTGCTGCGCCGCCTGCTGATGGACGACGACGCGTTCCGCGGCGAGGTGATCTTCACCTTCGACGGGGACGAGGCCGGGCAGAAGGCCGCGCGCAAGGCATTCGACGAGGACCAGAAGTTCGCCGCGCAGACGTTCATCGCGATCGCACCGGACGGCCAGGACCCGTGTGAGCTGCGGCAGTCCAAGGGCGAGGCCGCGGTCCGCGACCTGATCGCCCGCCGCAGGCCGCTGTTCGAGTTCGCGATCAAGACCGAGCTGGCCGAGCACAATTTGGACAACGCCGAGGGACGGGTCGAGGCGCTGCGGAAGACCGTGCCGATGGTGGCGCGGATCAAGGACTCCTCGCTGCGGGACGAGTACGCCCGCCAGCTCGCGGGCTGGGTCGGCTGGGAGGACATGGCGACGGTCGTACGCCGGGTCCGGGAGTCCGCGGGCGGGCGGCCGACGCCTTCGCGTGCCAAGCAGGCCGACCCCAACCAGGGTGCGCTCGCGGTCGATGTCGACGGTCCGCCACGGCCGAACCCGCGTGACCCGCAGCTGCACGTCCAGCGCGAGGTGATCAAGCTGGCACTGCAGGAGCCCGCGTTCGCCGGGCCGATGTACGACTCGCTGCCGCACGAGGTGTTCACGCACCCCGCGTACGCCGAGCTGCACCGCGCTGTGCAGGCGGCCGGGGGCACGTCCAGTGGCCTCGGGGGCGCGGAGATGGTCGACGCCGTGGCCAAGTGCTGCGAGACCGGCACGGTGCGGTCGCTGGTCACCGAGCTCGCCGTCGAAACCATTCCGGCCAGGCAGAACGCGCTCGACCGGTACGCCGCGGGGATGCTCGCCGCGCTGCAGCGGCAGCTGCTCGCGGGGCAGATCGCGGACATCAAGTCGCGGCTGCAGCGGCTGTCGCCCATCGAGGAGCCGGACGAGGCGCGGGCGCTCTGGGGGGACCTGGTCGCGCTGGAGCAGTACTACAAGGCACTCGGTGAGCAGGCGGCCGGAGGCGTCTCGTGAGCGTGTTCCGCAGGTTGGTCGACAAGATCGTCGGCGACGGGACGCCGCCCGGCTTCACCGGCACCCTCGAGGCGCACGAAAGCGTCGCCAGCGTGGCCGAGCTACGCGCCGGCGGACATCTCGTCGCGACGTCGCTGGGGCTGTGGGTGCCGACGGACGACGGTCCGCGGCGCATCGGCTGGCACCTGCTCAGCAAGGTGACCTGGGGCAACGGCGAGCTGGTCGTGATCGAGGCCGACGAGATCGGCGCGGCAGGCGACGCGGTGCTGCTGCAGGACCGCGAGCCGCGCCGGTACGCGCTGGTCGAGCCGGGCAAGCTGCCGCAGGCCGTGCACCGGCGGGTGACCGGGTCGATCCGGTCGCGCCATCACCGGGACCTGTCCGGCGGCGGGGCGTGGTTCGTGCAGCGCAAGGTGCCGGGGCGGGACGGGATCGTCCTGCAGGTGCGGGCGGACCCGGGAACGGACCAGGACTCGGTGCGTGTCCTGGCCGCGGAGGTGGCCGCGAAGATTCGCGAGGCGCTAAAGTAAGCAGTACGTACGTACGGTTTGCTAGGGAGGCGCGTCTCCGATGTGGGATCCCACCAAGTACCTCGACTTCGCCGACCATCGCTCGCGTCCGTTCTTCGACCTCATCGGCCGGATCTCCGCCGAGTCGCCTAGGCGGGTCGTGGACCTGGGCTGCGGGCCGGGGAACCTGACCGCGGCGCTCGCGCGGCGCTGGCCGTCCGCCGTGCTGGAGGCGTCCGACTCGTCGCCGGAGATGGTGTCGGCGGCCCGTGAGCGGGGGATCGACGCCACGGTGCTGGACGTGCGGGAGTGGCAGCCGGCCGCGGACACCGACGTCGTGGTGACCAACGCGGTGCTGCAGTGGGTGCCCGGGCACGACGAGCTGCTGGCGCGGTGGGTGAAGCACCTGCCGCACGGCGCGTGGCTGGCGTGCCAGGTGCCCGGAAACTTCGACGCGCCGTCGCACGTGCGGACGCGTCAGCTCGCCGCGTCGGACGCGTGGCGGGACCGGCTCGGCCCGGTCGTGCTGCGTGAGGACGACGCGGTGCTCGACCCGGCCGGGTACGCGGCCCTGCTGACCGATGCGGGCTGCGAGGTCGACGCGTGGGAGACCACGTACCTGCAGCGCCTGACCGGCGACGACCCGGTGCTGGAGTGGATCACCGGCACGGCACTGCGCCCGATCCGGAACGCCCTCCCGGACGACGACTGGCACCGGTTCCGCGCCGAGCTGGCCCCGACGCTGCGCGCGGAGTACCCACAGCGCGCCGACGGCACGACCTGGTTCCCGTTCCGCCGCGTCTTCGCCGTAGCCCGAGTCGCCTGACCCCGCGCGAGTCCCGCGTTCAAACACCGCGAGTCCCGCGTTCAGACGCTCCGAGTTGCGGTTTCGTGCACACGGCTCGGGCCAGGACCTGCACGAAACCGCAACTCGGTATGCGCCAACGCGCGACTCGCTAGGTTTGAACGCGGGACTCGCGGGTGGGGTGGGACTACGCGACCGGTGCTGGTTCGCGGTGTTCCGTCGGGCCGGTGTTCGCGCGGTCGCCGTGGCCGGGCCACCAGGCCGCGTGGCCCAGCAGGGCGGTCACGCTCGGCACGAGGAACATCGACATCACGAACGCCGCTAGCAGGATGCCCAGCGACACCGCGAAGCCCATCTCCATCAGGAACGACACGCCGGCCAGCAGCATCGACCCGAACGTGCCCGCCAGGATGACGCCCGCCGCGCCGACCGACGGCCCGCCGTGCTCGACCGCGAGGTCGGCGGCGGTGCGCGGGTCGTGGCCCTTCTTCGCCTCCTCGCGTAGCCGGGCGATCATCAGGATGTTGTAGTCCGTGCCGATCGCGACCACGAACAGGTACACGAGCATCGGCAGCATGAACGACACACCCGGGCGGTCGCCGATGCCCTGGAACGCGATCACCGTCGCGCCCATCGTGCTGAAGAAGCCCAGCACCACGGCCACCATCAGGTAGATCGGCGCCACGAGGCTGCGGAGCATCAGCCCCAGCACGAGCGCGATGAGCACGCCGGCCACCGGGAAGATCACCCACAGGTCCCGGTTGTTGGCGTCCCGGACGTCGGCGAACACCGAGCTCAGGCCGCCGACGTACGCCTTCGCGCCGTCCGGGGCCCGTTCGTGCGCGGCGTCCCGCAGCGGGCCGCCGGCCAGGTCGAGCGACGCGTTCGCGTATGGACTGGTGTCCAGCAGCAGGTCGATCCTGGCGATGTCGCCGGCCTTGTTGGTCGTGAAGGGGGCACCGGTCGGCCCCGGCATCGCGCCGCCGACGCCGGGCACATCCTGCAGAGCCTGCGCGTACTTGGTGAGCGCGTTCTGGTCGAGCGTGCCGCTGTCCGCCTTCACGTACACCGACGTCGGGTTGAGCGCGCCGGACGGGAAGCCGAGCGCCATGTAGTCCAGGCCGCGAGCCGACTCGGTGTCGCTCGGCAGCTGGCCGGTCTGGTCGTAGTCGGTGTTGAAGCCGATCATGCCCAGCGCCAGCGCCACCATGACGCCGCCGGACGCGATGGCCACGACGCCCGGCCTGCGGCCGGTGAACTTGCCGAGTCGCTGGAACACCGAGCCCTTCGGCACGCGCTGCCAGGACTTCGACGGCCAGAAGACCTTGGTGCTGAGCAGCGAGACCACGGCCGGGATGAGCGTGACCGCCGCGATCGCCATCAGCGCGACCGCGATCGACAGGCCGGGGCCGAAGCTCGTGAACGCGCCGAACGCGGCCAGCAGCAACGCCATGAACGCGATGATGATGGCGGCCGCCGCGGACGCGATGACCTCGCCGACCCTGGCGACGGCCGCGATCAGCGCGGCCTTCGGGTCGTCACCCGCGCGCAGCCGCTCGCGGAACCGGAACAGCAGGAACACGATGTAGTCCGTACCGACCCCGAACAGCACGATCGTCATCACGATCTGGACCGACTGGTCGACCTGGAAGTCGAGCGCCTGCGCGAGCCATGCGACCAGCCCCGGCGCGATGGTGCTGACCAGGCCGACGGTGATGACCGGGAGCAGCGCGGCGAGCGGGCTGCGGTAGATCAACAGCAGCAGGCCGATGATCAGCGCGATCGTGGCCGCGCCGACGATGACCAGCGCGGTGTCGAAGGCGTCGGAGTTGTCCGCCTGCATGGCGACCTGGCCGGTGACCGCGTACTCCAGGTCGGAGCCCTTCAGCTCGCTGGTCGCGTTGGTGCGGATGTCCTTGACCGCGTCGACGAGCGCCGGGTCGTCCCCCCGACCCCGCAGCTCGATGTTGACCAGCTGGACCTTCTGGTTCTTGGACAGGAACTGCTTGCCCGTGACCACCTGCTCGACGTGGTCGATGCGTGCGCCGTCGAGCGCCGTGGCGAGGTCGCCGACCGAGGTCTGGTCGCCCCCGGTCAACACCTGGCTGTCCTGCCGCTTGACCACGATCGTTGCCGTGGCCTGGTTGTTCTGGCCGAACGCGTCCTTCGCGAGGTCCCCCGCCTGCACCGACTCGTAGTCCGACGGCAGGAAGTTGGCCTGGTCGCTGTTGGTCACGTCGGACAGCGTCGGCGCGAAGGCCACGATCGCGATCGTGACCAGCACCCAGCCCGCGATGACCTTCCACGGGTTGTGCACGACCAGCCGTCCCAGTCGTTCGAACATCGTTCCTCCCCCTGTCTGAGATTCGCGCGACGAGTCTACCTGCCGCCCGGTAGGTAGGATCTGATGAGGGCTCCCGTCGGCGGAAAGGTAACTTGGGTGGGCTGAGAAACTGCTGAGGAGGAGCGCGGATGGACGGGGACACCCGCGAGACGATTCGTGCGGTAGCCCTGGAACTGTTCTCGACCAAGGGCTTCGAGCAGACCAGCCTGCGGGAGATCGCCGAGCGCGTCGGGCTGACGAAGGCGTCGCTGTACTACCACTACTCGTCGAAGCAGGCGTTGCTGTACGCGGTCGTGGAGCCGGTCCTCACCGGCTGGCGGGCCATCGCCCACGAGGCCGAGGCCCTGGACCACACGCCGGTGAACGTGCGGCACGTGGTGGAGCAGTGCCTCGACGTGTTGCTACGCAACCGGTCGGTCGTGGGGGTCTTCCAGCGTGACCCGGCCGGTGTGGCCGTGGTGGCGAAGTCGCTGTGGGAGGACTTCCTGGCGCTTGGCCAGCAGCTGGTCGGCTGGCTCGCCGGGCCGGCGTCGACCATGGCGGAGCGGCTGCGCGCGGTGGCCGCGATGGAGGTGCTCGGCGCGGTGCTGACCGCGCCGACGTACGGGGTCGACTCGACCGAGCCGGAGCTGCGGGACGTGCTGCTCCGAGCGATGCTGAGTGTCCTCGGTCTGCCTGCTGAACCCGGCGCGTCCGAAATGCGTAGTGCGGGTTGACCCTGTTTCCCCACGCTAGGACTCTCTGATGTTTCGACGCGTTGGTGTTGCACTGGCTGCCCTGCTCGTTCTGTCGCCGGCGGTGGCGTCGGCCGCACCCTCGTTACCCACGACCATCAACCTGCCGGCAGGCTTCCGTCCGGAGGGGGTCGCGATCGGGTCGGCCCCGGTCGCGTACTTCGGCTCGCTGGCCGACGGCGACATCTACCGGGTCGACCTGAGGACCGGCGCCGGGCAGGTGATCAGCGAGGGCCCCGGCACGCCGTCGGTAGGCATGAAGATCGACGGGCGAGGCCGGCTGTTCGTCTCCGGTGGTGTGGCTGGCGACGCCCGGGTGATCGACTCGCGGACCGGCAGGGTGCTGGAGAGCCACCAGCTGGCGACCGGCACGACGTTCATCAACGACGTGGCGCTGGTGGGCGGCTCGGCGTGGTTCACCGACTCGAACAACCAGGTGGTGTACCGCCTGACGTGTGGTGTCGTCACCAACGTCCCGATCACGGGCGACCTGGTGTACACCGAGGGCCTGAACGCGAACGGCATAGCCCCGACCCCGGACGGCAGGGCCCTGCTGATCGTGCAGTCAAGCACCGGGAACCTGTTCCGAGTGGACTTCAACGGCGTATCCCGCCAGGTGGCCCTGGACTACACCCTCACGAACGGTGACGGCCTACTACTGTCCGGCCAGACCCTGTACGTGGTGCAGAACCGCCTGAACACCGTGGCAGTCCTCCACCTGAACCGCCAGGCAACAAGCGGCACACTCGTCACAACCACGACAGACCCACGATTCGACGTCCCAACAACAATGGCGTCCTTCCGAGACCGCCTATACCTCCCGAACGCCAGGTTCACCACAACCCCAACCCCCACAACCGAGTACACGGCAGTAGCAATCCCCAAGCCGTGAAAGACATCCCCGTGCCACCCAATCAGGTGGCACGGGGATCCACACCAACCCCCACAAAGTCCCACCCCCGTGACTGACGACGAAGAACCCCAACGCCACGAACGAGCCAACGCCTTCATCCGCCACCTAAGAGAGGTAGCCCCCGACCTATCAGAAGACCAACTGGAAAACATCCGCCGAGCCTCAGCCGGCGACCCCCCACCAAAACAACAAAGATGACCCCCGCCGGCCCAGAACCCAGCCACAACACCGACTGGCAACGAAACCACTCCGCACCGTGTACGCAGGCCCAGACCCCAACCACAACAAGCTGGGTGAGGAACGAACCGCTCCGTGGGGTCTGCGACGCCCAGCGAGCTGGGTGAGGAATGAACCGGACCGTGGGGTCTGCGACGCCCAGCGAGCTGGGTGAGGAACGAACCGGACCGTGGGGTCTGCGAGGCCCGACGAGCTGGGTGAGGAACGAACCGCTCCGTGGGGGTCTGCGGGGCCCGACGAGCTGGGTGAGGAACAAACCGCACCGTGGGGTCTGCGACGCCCGACGAGCTGGGTGAGGAACCAACCGCACCGTGGGGCCTGCGGGGGTCGCCCCCGCAGAATGATGGCGACCGACCCGGCGAAGGTGCCAAGCACCGAGCAGGGGTACCCAGAGGTCGCTCCTCCAGCTGGACTCGAACCAGCAACCCTTCGATTAACAGTCGAATGCTCTGCCAATTGAGCTATGGAGGATCGCCGCCGGACTCGGTCCGGCAAGGAGTAACTGTAGCGCACGGTCGTGGACCATCCTGCACCGGGGAGCCTCGTAGGGGATGATGGAACCTCAGCGCTGAGGCATGGGAGGCGAGACACATGAGGGCGTTCATCCTGGGCGCCGCGATCGGGTACGTGCTGGGGGCGAAGGCCGGTCGCGGCCGGTACGACCAGATCATGCGGACCTATCGCAAGATCGCCGACCACCCCGCTGTGCAGGGGGCGGCCGGTATCGCACGTGCCAAGGTCGGGGAGAAGACCGGCCTCGGGAACCGCGGCAGGTCGGCGACACAGAACAACGGTGTGCGTGAGCCAGCTCTCGCCAAGCCGTGACCTCCGGGAGCTGCCGAAGACGCAGCTCCACCTACACCTGACAGGCGCCATGCGGCCGGCCACGCTCATCGAGCTGGCCGGCCGTTATGGCGTCACGGTCCCACCGCCGTTGCCCGGCGCGGCCGGCACCTGGGCGGCGTTCCAGGACCGCTACGACGCGTCCCGAGCCGTGCTCCGCACCGCTGCCGATGTCGGCCGCGTCATCGCGGAGGCCGCGTCCGACGACGCCGCCGACGGCTGCGGCTGGCTGGAGATCCAGGTCGACCCGACGTCGTACCTGCCGGTGTTCGGCAGCCTGGAGGCGGCGCTGGAGGCGGTACTCGCGGGGGCGGCGGCGGCTCCGATCCCGGTGGGCGTGCTGGTGGCGTCCAGTTGGCAGAGGTCACCGGCCCATGCTGTGACACTGGCGAGGCTGGCCGCGCGGTACGCGGGGGCCGGCGTGGTGGGCTTCGGCCTGTCGAACGACGAACGCGGCGCGTCAGTGGCCGACTTCACACCGGCGTTCAAGCTCGCGCGTGAGGCAGGGCTGCTGGCCGCGCCGCACTCAGGCTTCTACACACCGGCGACGCACGTGCAGGAATGCGTCGAACTTCTGGGCGCCGCGAGAATCGGCCACGGCACGTCGGCGGCAACGGATCCGGCCGTGGTGGAGCTACTGGCGTCACGCGGGGTGGCACTGGAGATCTGCCCGACGTCGTACCCGCCGTTCGGCGTACACGAGCTGTCGACCATTCCCGTGAAGACGTTCCTGGCAGCGGGGGTACCGGTGGCGGTGTCCACCGACGACCCGTTGCTGTTCGGCGTGGGGTTGGCGGGGCAGTACGAGATCCTGCGTGACTTCCTGGGGCTGACGGACGAGGACCTGGCCGCGGTGGCGGTGGGCGGGGTCCAGGCGTCAGCGGCTCCGGCGGAGGTCAGGACCCGGCTGGTGGCGGAGGTCGCCGCCTGGCTCGCCACCGGCAGCCAGTAACCTTTCGCCCAGAACTGAGGGGCGGTAGCTCAGTCGGTTAGAGCAGTGGACTCATAATCCATTGGCCGTGGGTTCGAGCCCCACCCGCCCCACGACCTCTGGCCGACCCTGCTCGGTGGCTGCGCCACCTTCGCCGGGTCGGTCGTCAACATTTTGCGGGGGCGACCCCGCAGACCCCACGGCGCGGGTGGTCCCGACCCGGCGTGGTTCCGTTGGCCGTCGCGGTTCATACGCTGGTGTCGGATGCTGGCTGACCCGGCGTGGTCCGGTTGTGTGGGGGCCTGCGTCCAAGTCGGGTCGGAGTTGTGGGTCTTTGTCCCAAGGGCACACTCGGACGTGTGACACCGCAGGGGGTCCACTGCGGACTCTGATATTCTCCGATCAACTGGCCGGCGAGAGACACTTGACCGCTCAGCAATAGCTCGTTGCCTGCACCTCAGGCAGCGAGTCTGGTCAGGTTGCGCGCGTTGCCAATGGTGTTGTATCAAGGCTTAGGAGATCTGTCGGATGATGGGTGGCGGGGAAGACGGCGACACGTAGTTGAATATTGAGGGGAGCCGGCTACTTCAACTCCAGCCTGATTCCGACTTCGGTTAGAGTGGGCGTTTTTTCTGCTCGCCAGGTGAAAATTCTGCCGCCGTCGGCGTCAGTGCTCAATTGAACATCTGGCTCCCCGGCGCCGATTTCTTCATATACGGCTTGTGCTCCCTGTGGTAGCACGATGGTGTACTCGACATGCTGAATATCGAGCAAAGATGTGGTTCGGAGAGTGAATTCTTCGGCCTCTCCGTTGATGAGTGGCCGGCATTTCGCCGGCCAGGTTCTGGTTACCTCGAAGGTGACCATTTGCCCCCGCTTGATGGGCACGTGCAGGTGCAGCACGGAGGTAAGCTTCTGAACGGACCTCCACGACGTGGTGACGTTCCATCGGGTGCCGGGTGCCCCGTTGATCGTCAAGCTTCTGGCGATTACCTGGACTCGGCGGCGATATCTGTCTGGCTGGTCCCATCTGCATCCCGCCGTCAACCGAATGAACTCCACCTGTCTTCTGAGTGCCACGGCCCTGAGTGTCAACGTCTCCGTGACGTCGCCGTTCGGTCGCACCTCCACATGCTGCCTCCAGTGTTCGATCCGGACGAGCGGGTCACCGCTGTTCTCGGCGATTGAGTCGCAATAACGAGAAAGCAGTCCTCGATTCGTGTCGTTCTCGCGTGTCAGGCGCCGCCTGTCGGCAAGCAGGGCGAGCATGGTCGACACCGCGATCACGATCACGACGACAAATGCCCCAGCGCGGATCGCCTGTTTCCCTGATACAGTGCCCAATAGACCGGCAAATGCCATCAGTCCGATCATTCCCCGCATGACGGCTGATGGGCGCTCGCGGGAGATGTAGGAATCTAGCCAGGTGATGAAGCCGTCGAGCACCTGTCTTACCCCCTTTGAGTTGCCGGTACCCAGGTCGGATGCGCCCGGAAGCGGCGTGCCTGGACATCTATCTCAGCGTAAGCTGTGTGCAGACGACCGCCCTAGTGCATTCGAGTGCATTCTCTGTCGATTACGATGACGCCTTGGTGTTGGGAGTCGTTTCTCGACGATCCATCGAATGGCCAAAGTGTCGGCAATTGTCGGCAAGAAAAAGGATCTACGGCCAACTGTCGTTAGATCCAGAAGTGAGACCGATCCGTGGACGTCGAGCGGCGACCAGCAACGCTCGGTGCAATCGGCCGCTGTCCAATCGCGAACATGAACAGGGTGGCTCTTGGCTCGCGACCTTCTGGTCCGCACCGGCGGTATTTTGCGGCTGTCCGTCAGCGGTGTGCGCGTTGCCAGAGGGCGGGCCAGCCGTCTTTTCTCAGGAGTGCGGCTGGGGCCAGAAGGCCGTGTTCGCTTAGGTGTTGGTTGAACGACTCCACCTGGGCACCCAGGTCGGCTGCTGCTGGGAGGGCTTGTTGCCAGGGGCCTTGTTCGTCGAGGAGGTCGGTCGTAGGGAAGCCTGGGACGCTGGTGGTCCCGGGAGGCGTCAAGGGCGCGGAATTGGCTGTCGGGGCGCAGGTCGTTCTGATGATCAGAGCGCATACCAGTTCCGGGGACGGGTGGCGGGCCACCGCTCGGGCCAGGGTGTCGTCGCCGGCCAGTTTGCCCATGGCTCTGCGGGTTGCCCTTGCCGCCACGTCCATGGCGTACGCCGGGGCTATTTCCGGGCGGCGTACCAGCGCTCGCAGCGTTCGGGGGAGTGGTGCTTCCTCGGTCAGTGTCGTCAGGCGGTCGTGTTCCTGTACGGCTGGGTCCAGGCGGGCGACCGCTGCGGCCAACGGGCGGACGCCGGTGGCTCGCCAGAGAGCCGGAACATCCAAATCTGTGGCCAGGGCCCTGCGTAGTAGGTCCACATGTTCGGTCGGGTCCAGGCGCTTCAGTGCGACGACCGCGGCGGTTGGATCGAAGTCGGCATGTGGGGCCAGGCCGCGTGCCAGGGTGGCGTAGGTCTGGCGGGCCGTTGTGGTCCGTGACTCGGCCAGTGTTCGGTCCACCTCGGCGGTCAGGGCTCTGACCAGCGCCGTTGGTAGGCGTCCATCGGTCGAGCGGTGGGATGCGCCGTCCCTTGACCGCACTCTTGGTTCTGGTGGCGCTGGTTCGGGCGTGGGTGGCTTTGGGGTCAGTGACCTCACCCACCGTCCGACCTGCTCCTCCAGTTCCGGGGCGACGGTGTCGTTGAAGCGTGCGCGTAGCTCGTGGACCTGCCAGCCGCTCGTGCGGCGGCGGATGTCCAGGTTCGCGACTATCCGGTCGTCGTCGCGTAGTGCCATCAGTACGCACTGGCCTTTGTGGGCCTGGTCGGCGTACCACGACTCGCCGATGCAGTTCCCCATGTAGCTCGACCATTCGGCCAGCTGTCTCGGGTCGCGGCCCAGTTCTATGCGCAGTGCGGTTTCCGGCACGGTCTCTTTGTCCACATTGGACAGCTCGGGCGGGATCGGGAAGGTGCCTGTGCTCGCCTCGGCGACCGTCGCGTCCGAGCTGACTCCCTCGGCCAGCTCTGCCCAACTGCGGCAGCGTTGTGGCGGGCTCGCACCGAACGCCACCAGCTGGGCTGTCGCGGCTGCCGCCAGTGGTACCGAGTCCTCGTTCGGCTCCGGCCGTGGCGCCGGTGGGTTGTAGCTCAGCTCCGGTCCCGGTCTCGCATGCCGTACCGTCGCGGTTTCGTTGCCGTAGAACGGGGCCAGGGCATCGGCCAGGTCGGCGTACCACAGCAGGTCGTGTGGTGTCTCCAGTGTTGCCGGATCCGCTGCGGGGGCCTCGGTCAGTCGCTGCGCAAGTGTCTCCTTCGGACCTTCGGCGTGTGCGTCGGGTAGTGGTGGCTGCTCCCATCCGTTCGGGGAGCGGCGGAAACCCGTGGCGGCGCGCCACGCGCGAAGCCGGGTGGCCTGCCACGGTTTGCAGTTGTCCCAAGAGTCGTGTAGCGGTTGCCCGTTCTCTCGTTCCAGCAGCTCGCTGATCGCGTCCAGGACCACCACGCCGTAGTTGCGTGCCAATCCGACCCGTTCCTGCACGTACGTCTCGGTGTTCCTGGTGATTCCGCGGTCCGGACGGAGTGGCTGCAGTAGGTCGTGGACATAGCGTCCTGGGCGTGCCGGATGCTCGTACGCCTCCTTGCTTCGCCATGCCGCCGCGGATCGCTCCGCTTTCGTCAGGCAGGCGTTGGCCGCCACCAGTTCGTCCCGATGTCTCCGTGCGGCGGTTGGCAGGCCTTCGTCGGACATGGTCCTGGCGAAACGCAGTAGGGCGGTTGCCGCTATGGCGTCGTGTAGTAGGCGGCCCAGCTCCTTCGCGGGCCAATAGCTGGGTGGCCGCCAGCGGGCCGCGGAGGCCAGCGTGGGGGTGCCGATCGCCGCTCGCGTCACCATCCGCACGATTGGTTCGTCGAAGTGTTGCTGGTGGCGTTCGCGGAGCCGCTCGAGGTGATCTGCTGTCGTCTGTGTCGTGGGCAGTCTGGCCAGTCGCTGCCGGTTGAGCAGTTGCGCGCATACCTGTTGCCACAGGCTGGTGATCAACGCCAGCCGCCGTGGCCGCTGGTACCTGGTGAGTACGCGGGACAGGTGGTCGGCCAGTGTGGAGGCGGCGCCGCGGGGGAACGGGTCGGTTCCCTCCGGGGCTCGCAGCCCGAGCACCTGCTCCAGTTGTTCCGGGCCCAACAGGTCCGACACCGCCGAGGCCAGCTGTAGTGCTGCCCAGCGCTCCTCGGCGATCGCCTCGTTCGCGGCCGCGCCCACCCGCTTGGTCGCGGACAACCCGAACAGGGACACCAGAACGGCGCCCCGGTCGCCCAGTCGGTCAGCGTTCTGCATGCTCAGGAACCGCAGGGCGGCCAGTACCGCGTCGCGGCGGTCGCCGGGGGCGCCGGCCAGCCGGGCGGAGGTGAAGCCGTGGCCGAGGTCCACGCCCGCGCCGGCGGCCACCTCGGTGCCGCCGGCCACCAGCACCGTGAGCTGGTCGATCGCCGGTTCGGGGGTCGCATCGGCCGGGCCGACGGCGACCGGCGCGCCGGGTGGGTGTGCTCCGGCCCGGTCGTCTGCTGGCATGGGGGTACCGCCCGGGGTCGGCAACCAACAGCGCAATCCCGGTCCGGTCGTCATGCCAAAGGCCAGTCGTGTGGACATCACGTCCATGATCTCGCACTGGCGCCACCGAATTGACCGGCCGGGAACTGCCGTCGGCCACGAACCCGTTGGGCAGGAGGTCCGCGGGCCGATCGGCAGCTCGTCGAGGTCAGGGCCGGTTAGCGGTCTGGTCGTGTTCGGCGCACAGGCAGCCGACGCCTGGTTCGATCCATTCTCGGTCGGTCCAGTCCGGGTGCAGGGCCGTCATCACCTCCGTGACCTCCGCGGCGATCTCCTTCTCGCTCATCGCCGAGTCGCGGCGGCGCCATGTCTCGTCGCGGAGGAGTTCCAGGTAGGTCCGCGCGTCCGTCAGGAGTTCGGGGCCGCCGAGGTCGCCGTGACCAGGGACGACCACGCCCGGGGGCGCCGACTCCAGGCGCCGCATGACGTCGATCCAGCCCAGGCCGGACACGTCCACGTCGTGCGGCGGGAACCACGGGAAGATCGCGAACTGGCCGGTCTCCACCAGGTCGCCGGTGAACAGGACGTCATCGACCCGCACCACCTGGTCGCCCTTGCTGTGTGCCCGTCCCGTGGCCCGCAGCTCGACCACCCGGCCGCCGAGGTCCAGCTCGTACGACTGGTCGTACACCACGTCCGGCGTCACCAGCGTCACGCCCTCCAGCTCCCGCGCGACCGACTCGCCCAGGCCGCGGAACATCTCCAGATAACCCGGCCCCTTGACGCGTAGATCCTCCGCCTGCGCCCGGTTGACGACATAGGTCGCGTCGCTGAAAGCCTGTGCGCCGTAGGCGTGTTCGGGATGGAAATGGGTCGTCGTGAGGTACAGACGTCGGCCTTTCGCATAGTCCAGGGCGAACTCCAGCACCTTCTCCGCATTGCGCGGGCCTATGCCGGTCTCGACCACCAGAACGGAATGTTCGCCGCCGACCACCCCGATGTTCGGCACCAGCGGCACCCGCCGGTTGGGAATTACCACGAGGTCACGCGCGATTTCCTCCGCGCCGCCGATGTCGACGACCGGAGCCACTAGTTCAGCCACCCCTCCAGGCAAGCGCGGCCGAGGTCAGCTGTCCAAGACCGATGTGGGTGGCCCGATACCGGACGGGTATCGTCGCTGGTGATGGAACTGCGCCTGCTCAACTACTTCGTCGCGGTCGCCGAAGAGCGGCACTTCGGCCGGGCCGCCGCGCGGCTGCACATCACGCAGCCGCCGCTCAGCCGAGCCATCAAACAGCTCGAGACCGACCTCGGCGCCGTCCTCCTGCGCCGTTCACCTGCCGGCGTCGACCTGACCCCGGCCGGCGTCTCCCTCCTCGACGAGGCACGCACCCTCCTGGCCCAGGCCGACCAGGTGCGTGCCCGCGTGGCCGCCGCGGCCGGCGCGGACACCATCACCGTCGGCACGCTCGCCGACAGCGTCACGCGGTTCGGCAGCCGGCTGGCCGCCGCGTACCGGCGCGAGCACCCCGGCATTCGCGTCCAGATCAGGGAGTCCGACTTCACCGATCCCACCACCGGGCTGCGGGCGGGCCTCGTCGACGTCGCCGTGACCAGGACACCCTTCGACGACGCCGGCATCGTCACGCACGTCCTGCGGTCGGACCCGGTCGGCGTGGTGCTCCGCGACGACGACCCGCTCGCCGGCCGCGACAGTCTCTGTCTCGACGACCTCGCCGGCCGCCGCTGGTTCCGGTTTCCCGAGGGCACCGACCCGGTGTGGCGGAAGTTCTGGCATGCCACGGACGAGGGGCCGGTGGTGCGGACCGCGCACGAGTGCATGCAGTCGGTGCTGTGGAACGGAACCGTCGGGCTCACGCCGCTCACCCACACCATGCCGGCGGGTTTGACGACGGTTCCCTTGCGGGACATGCCGAACAGTGACCTCGTCGTCGCCTGGCCCGAGGCCGATCCAAGCCCGCTCATCCGCTCGTTCGTCCGGATCGCGGCCACCCTCGCGTAGGCGTACGGTGATCTACGGCTCCCCGCGTCACGCGACCGGCATATCCGCCACCTGGGGTTTGTTGAGGCAGGCATGTCCAAGGCAGTGCGATTTGACGAGTACGGCGGACGCGACGTCCTGCGGGTCGTCGACGTCCCGGTTCCCGAACCCGGCGAAGGCCAGGTGCTGGTCCAGGTCAGGGCCGCCGCGATCAACCCGGGTGAGGCGAAGATCCGCGAAGGGGCGCTGCACGACCGCTTCCCGGCCACGTTCCCGTCCGGTGAGGGCAGTGACCTCGCCGGCGTCGTCGTGGGCACCGGGCCGGGCGTCGACGGGTTCGCCGCCGGTGACGAGGTCCTCGGCTTCACCGACGAACGTGCGAGTCACGCCGAGCATGTGCTCGTGGACGCCGCGAACCTGACGGCCAAGCCGCCGAACGTGTCCTGGGAGGTCGCCGGCTCGCTGGCGATCGCCGCGTCCACGGCCTACGCGGCCGTGCGTGCCGTCTCGCTCAGGCCGGGTGACACGGTCGCGGTCTCCGGCGCGGCCGGGGGAGTGGGGTCGGTCGCCGTCCAACTGGCCAGGCGCGAAGGGGCGGACGTGCTCGGCATCGCCGGGCCGGCCAACCACGACTGGCTGGTCGGTCACGGGATCAAGCCGGTCGCCTACGGTGACGGCCTCGCGGCGAGACTGACCGGACTCGACGCGTTCGTCGACACCCACGGCGACGGCTACGTGCGGCTCGCGATCGAGCTGGGGGTGGCGCCGGACCGGATCAACACGGTCGCCGACTTCGCCGCGGTGGCCGAGTACGGGGTGAAGGCCGACGGCAGTTTCGTGAAGAGCGCGGCCCTGCTCGCCGAGCTGGCCGGGCTGGTCGCCGACGGCGTGCTGGAGGTGCCGATCGCCGCGACGTACCCGCTGACCGAGGTCCGCGCCGCGTTCGAGGAGCTGGAACGCGGGCACACCCGGGGCAAGATCGTCCTGGTGCCCTAGCTCCGGGAACGCGGAGGCCGTTCCCGGCGCGGGATACTAGGGCGTGTCCTGTGGATCTTGTGGGATGGGTCGGGTAGAACCTGGCGCATGTTTGATCGTCATGATTTGACGGATGTGGAGTGGGCGCGGCTGGAGCCGTTGTTGCCGGATCGGACGCCGTGTCGGGGTGGTCGGTGGATGGATCATCGGATGGTGATCAACGCGGTGTTGTGGCGGACGCGGGCGGGT
>NZ_DASQCC010000254.1:0-22968 GCF_035634895.1 Actinophytocola sp.
CTGCTCCGGCGACAGCTGCGCCGGCATCCGGTCACTCTTGCGTGGACTCACAACATCAGATGTCATCACTCACAGTGCCCATCCCGCCGGACCTTCGGCCCGGCGTGTCGGGCCGAACACACCGATCTTGAAACAGTCCCCGAGTCCCGCGTGCAGACACAGCGAACTACGGTTTCGTGCAGCGAGATCTGCACGAAACCGCAACTCGGTATGTTTCAACGCGGGACTCGCGGTGTCTGAACGCGGGACTCGCGGTGTTTGAATGCGGGACTCGCGGTGTTTGAATGCGGGACTCGCGGGGTTTCAACGCGGGGCTCGTGGGGTGGTTAGGCGATCATTACTGTGCCTGCGGCGACGATGTTGCTGGTGGGGGCCGGGGCCGGGTCGTTGCATGTCATGACCGTGTCGCCGGTGCGGGCGGCTGGCTTGTTGTTGATCAGGACTGTGGCGCTGCCCTTCATCACGGTGCCCTGGTTGGTCGGCGGGGCCTGGAACGGGCCGCCCTGTGGGATGTGCGGTGGCGCGTTCGTCGCGGTGCTGCCCACGACCGCGGCCGGCTGGCCGCCGATCATCACGTCCGTGCTGCACCCGCCCGTGATGGTGCCGGCGAACGGGTGGGGGAGCGGCGTCGGCACGGGGCCGCCCGGCGACGGGACCATGATGATGTGGATGTCGGTCCCCACGACCTTGTCACCCATCTTCGCGGCCGGCTGGCTCATGGCGTACGCACCCACTGTCGTGGCTTCGACGGCGCCAGCGGTCCGCCCGGCGCCCGCTTCTTCTGGTTCGCGTCCAGCCGCATCTTCTCGGCGGGCGGGGCGATGTCCGTGTCCGGCTCCGGCAGGAACGGCGTGCTGACCGTGATCGCGAACGCCGCTCGTGCCGGCATGCCCAGGTTGCTCCACAACGACCCGGGATCGGTGTCGGCGATCCGGATGAACACCGGCGCGCCCGTCGCGGCGAGGTCGTCCGGCATGCAGTCGGCCGGGAGCGAGTCGGTGAACATCATCGTGCGCAGGGCGACCGACAGCAGCAGGTGCTCCTCGTTGATCTTCGGCGCCCGCGCGGTCACCAGGTAGGACAGCGAGCAGCGCCGCGCCGGCTCCCGCCGCGCCTCGACCGTGCCGCGGTCGTTGCGCTGGTCGGCGAAGCCGGACTCCCGGCCGTCGCGGTCGTTGTGCATCCCGTACAGGAACAGGTCGATCGCGTTCGACGGACGTTCGGTCTCCCACGTCGGCTTCGGCGGGTCGAGCCGGACCATCGTGCCCTCCGGCAGGGACCGGCCGAGCAGCACGCACAGTGCCTCGTCTACCTCGGTGATCACGTCAGCCAGTGTCGTGCGCGCGAAGGGAAAGGCACACCGCCCGCCGCCCGTCCTTCCAGCCCGCCGCGGCCGCCCGAAAGGGCACCGCACACGCGGCTGCCCCAAGGGGCGAACGTGGTCGCCCTCCGTACCGCCCCGCGACGACTGAGCCGCACGGGGGTGACGAGGACAAACTCGTTCAAGCCGCTTGTGTGCGGTTGGACTTACCACGCAACGAGGGAGAAACCCGAGATGGCCAGCAGCTACCTCGCGCCCGGTGTGTACATGGAGGAGGTTTCCTCGGGTTCACGGCCGATCGAGGCCGTAGGCACCGCGGTTGCCGCCTTCGTGGGCTTCGCCGAGCGCGGCCCCCTGCACGAACCCTTGCTCGTCACCAACTGGACGCAGTTCAAGAGCGCTTTCGGCGACTTCGTCGAGGGCTACTATCTCGCGCACGCCGTGTACGGCTACTTCCAGAACGGTGGCGGCACCGCGTACGTCGTGCGGGTCGGTGGGGAGGGGGAGAGCGCGGGCAGCGGCGGCAACGGCCAGGTGGCCGCGCTGCCGGCGGCCGAGCTGCCCGCCGCGGGTACGGACTCCAAGCCCGGCCTGACCATCTCCGCCCGCTCCGCCGACTCCGGTGACCTGACCGTCGAGGTCCAGCCGGCCAGCGAGCAGGGTGACGACGCCTTCAAGCTCGTCGTGAAGCAGGGCGGGCAGGCGGTCGAGACGTTCGACAACGTCACCGTCAAGCGCGGCGCCAACAACGTCGCCACCGTGGTTCGCCAGCAGTCCAAGCTCATCACCGTCGAGGAGACCAAGGGCAAGTCGCTCACGCTGCCCCGCCCCGGCGAGGTCGCGCTCGGCGCGCCGGCGGCGCCGGCGCCGGTCAAGGTCGAGGCGAACGCCTACGTCGGCAACTCCGCCGACCGCACCGGTTTCGGCGGCCTGGAGGCCATCGACGAGATCACCATGCTGTGCGTGCCGGACCTCATGGCCGCCTACCAGCGCGGCGCGCTGTCCCTCGAGGACGTCAAGGGCGTGCAGCTGGCGATGATCGCGCACTGCGAGCTGATGGCCGACCGAGTGGCCGTGCTGGACACTCCGCCCGGGCTGAACGCCCAGGAGGTCAAGGAATGGCGGATGGACATCGCCGGCTACGACTCGAAGTACGCCGCGATGTACTGGCCGTGGATCAAGGTCGCCGACCCGGTGGCCGGCAAGCAGGTGTTCATCCCGCCGTCGGGTCACATGGCCGGCATCTGGGCACGCAACGACTCGACCCGCGGCGTGCACAAGGCGCCGGCCAACGAGGTCGTGCGTGGCGCGGTGACGCTGGAGCTGAACATCACCAAGGGCGAGCACGACGTGCTCAACCCCGTCTCGGTGAACTGCATCCGCAGCTTCCGCGGCCAGGGCATCCGGGTCTGGGGCGCGCGGACGCTGTCGAGCGACCCGGAGTGGCGCTACCTCAACGTGCGGCGGCTGTTCAACTACGTCGAGAAGTCGATCCTGCAGGGCACGAACTGGGTGGTGTTCGAGCCGAACGACCCGAAGCTGTGGGACTCCGTCAAGCGCACGGTCACCATGTTCCTCCGCCGCGTGTGGCGCGACGGCGCGCTGTTCGGCCGCCAGCCCGCGCAGGCGTTCTTCGTCAAGTGCGACGAGGAGAACAACCCGCCGGAGAACCGGGACGCCGGGATCCTGACCGTCGAGATCGGCATCGCGCCGGTGAAGCCCGCGGAGTTCGTGGTCTTCCGCATCTCGCAGTTCGCCGAGGGCGCCGGTCTCGAGGAATGACCCACTACTTCGACTGAGGAGCAAGGGATATGGCCAGTCAGGACCCGATCACAGCGTCACGGTTCTCGATCACCATCGACGGCTACGAGATCGCCGCGTTCTCGGAGCTGAAAGGCATCACCACCGAGGTGAAGCCGGTGGAGCACCTCGAGTCCACCGACAAGGAGCTCGTGCTCAAGAAGCTGCCCGGCAAGCGGGAGCCCGCGATCGTCGAGCTGGTCCGCGGCAAGACCACCGACATGGCCCTGTGGGCCTGGCACGAGGCCGTGCTGCAGGGCGACATCATCGCCGCCCGCAAGAGCTGCTCGCTGGTCATGTACGGCGTGGACGGCAAGCCGGTCGCGCGGTACCACATGGAGCACGCGTGGCCATCGCAGGTGAAGATCGGCGGGCTGAAGGCGGGCGCCAACGAGGTGCTCATGGAGACCGTCACGATCGTGTGCGAGACGCTCCAGCGGGTGGCGGTGTGACCGCGCCCGCCCAGCAGGTCGAGACGAGCGCCGGCCTGCGCACGGAGTACCCGTTCACGTTGCCCCGCGGCTACGTGGACGAGCACGGCCGCATGCACCGCGACGGGATCATGCGGCTGGCGACCGCCCGCGACGAGCTCACCACGCAGTCGGACCAGCGGGTGCGGGCCAACCCGGCCTACCTCACGGTTCTGTTGCTGGAGCGGACGGTCACCACGCTCGGCGACCTGCCGGCCGTGGACACGTTCGTCGTGGAGAACCTGTTCGCGTCGGATCTCGCCTTCCTGCAGGACCTGTACCGGCGGATCAACGCCGACGGACACACCGAGGTAGCGGTCAGCTGCCCGCACTGCGGCAGCGACTTCGCGGTGGACGTCGCCGGTGATGCGCCGGGGGGATCGTGACGTACGCGACCGACCGGATCTGGGAGGAAGTCGCGTACGTCGCCTACTACCTGCACTGGGACCTGGACAAGATCCTCGATCTGGAACACCCGGTCCGCACGAGGGTGATCACCGAGATCGGCAGGATCCACTCCAGGTCGGCCGAGGAATAAAGGGGAAGACCAATGCGCTGGCCGTTTCGGCGGAGGGCGGCGGAGGAGAGTGCCGCCGCTCCCGACCGTCCACAAGAGAGCGACCGGGTGACCGCGACCCGTGCGCCCGCTCGCCAGTGGGCCACGCTGCCGGCCATCGCCACCACCATTCCCCGTGCGATGCCGCTCGTGATCGGGTCCGCTCCGGTCGTCCCGCCGCTGCGGCTGGACGACCGGAACCGGGCCGGGGAGGGGCGGGTCGAGCCGCCGGTCGGGTCGGTCACCGGGCTCGCCCGGCCGATCGTGCGGCCGGCGCGGACCACCGCGCCCGCCCAGCCGGTCGAGGCGGCCCCGCTGCCGATGCCGCGACGCGCGGCGCGGCCCGCGCACGCCGAGACCCCGACCCTCGTCGACGCCGTCGACCAGTACGTCGGTGAGCCCCGCGTCCCGGCCGAGCCCTACCGCGCGCCGGGCTGGCTGCGGTTCATGCCCGACTGGGCGAAGGCCGGCCAGTCGCCGGCGATCCCCGGGCTGCCCGCCAACACGCCCGACCTGCCCGACCTACCGATCGCGCCCGCCGTGACTCCCGCACTGCCCGTCGCGGCCACGTCTCCTGCCCCCGAACTGATCGTCGCCGAGCCGCCGTCGTTCCTGCCACCGGAGCTGCGGAACCCACCGGAGCTGCCGCCGCGTGTGGCGGAGAACGTCGCGCCCGCGGCGGAGATCCTGTTGCCGCCGGCACGCAGGCGGCGACCCAACCTCGGCCAGTCCCGCCGTCTCGGGCTGGGTGCGCCCATCCCCCAACCGGATCTTGTTCATCCGGTGGAGCCACCGCCCACTGTGGACGGGACGGTCGAGTCACCGCAGGAGCCGCCGCCCCCATCGGCGGCCCCTGCGCGTGAAGTGGCCGAACCAGAACCGCTGCCGGCGCCGGCACCCGAGCCGGCACCAGAACCTGAACCGGCGCCCGCCGGTCACGACGTCCAGGAGCCGCCCGCCGCGGCACCGGCGCCCGCGGCACCACCGGCCGCACCCGCTCCGCCCGCCAGGCCCGTGGCCGCGACCTACCGCGCCACGGCCGAGCTGCGTCCGGCGCCACGCCGGGAGCGGCCGCGGGCGACGGTCGTCGACCGCGTCCCGCCCGCGCTCGCGAGTGAGATCCGCGGTCGCCAGCAGGCCGACGTGGCCGAGGTGCCCGTGTACCGCGGCCCAAAAGTCGGTGAGGCCGCGAAAGCCCGTGGGGCACGGGCTTTCGCGGCCGGCGGCGCGGTCTTCCTGCCCGACGAGGCCGGCCCGACCGACTCGCCGCGCGCCCGCGGCCTGCTCGCCCACGAGCTGGTCCACGCCGTCCAGCAACGCACGCTCGGCACCCGCCTTCCCGCGCCGGACTCACCGCTCGGCCAGCACCTGGAGGCCGAGGCGCAGGCCGCGGAACGCTTCTACGCCGGCGAGTCCGGCGCCGCCGAGCCGCCGCCGCTCATCCATGCCCCGGTGCCCGCGCCCGCGCCGGAGCCGGGCCCCGCGCCGGACCCCAACCTGAACGCCGTCGCGCAGCTCGCCACCCAGCTCATCTCGGCGCCGGCCACGGCGCCGACGCCGCAGCCGGTCAACAGCCCGTTCGACGAGCAGACCGCCGCCGAGGTGGACAAGATCGCGACCGAGTCCGCCCGGCACGTCGTCGCCGAGTGGACGAACCCCTTGCTGCAGCAGCAGAACGCACCGTCCGGCGGCGGCGCGGCACCGAGCGGGACCGGGTCCGCCTTCAGCGCGTCGACCCGCCGCCAGCAGCTCGTGGTCGCGGCACTGGCCGCGCACAACAGGAACCTGTCCGCCGGCGACACGCCCCTCACCACGCTGCCGCGCGACGAGCTCAACGCGATCGACCGCCAGGTCGAGGCGGAGGCCACGGCTCACGGCGTCGCACTGCACGGCGCCCTCCACGGCGCGGGCACGCACGGCACGAGCGGGCACGGCTCGCCGTCCGCGCACGGCGGCCGCGGCATTGGTCCCGGCCAGGGCGCCCAGGACTCGGAGCAGCACTACGAGGCGGGCTCGTCGGCGGCCTGGATGCATGCCGTCACCGGCATGAACATGAACCAGGGCTTCGGCGAGCGCGGCCTGTCCGCACCGGTCGGCAGCGCGGACAGCTGGTTCAGCGGCCGGACGACCGACGACCGCCCGGTCCGGGAGCGGATGGCCGACCAGATGGGGCTGACCAACGGCAACACCGCGGACCAGTTCGACAGCGACACCTGGTGGCAGTCCAATGAGGACGCTCAGGGCGGCGACGACGCGAGCGGCCGGTCCGGCTCCGGGCGGAGCGGGAACCGCGACCGCGACAGCGGTTCCGCGATGGACGACGCGGACCTCGACGAGCTGGCCACCCGGCTCTACGACCGCCTGCGCAGCCGACTGCGCACCGAACTGCTCGTCGACCGTGAGCGGGCAGGACTGCTCACCGACTTCCGTTAGGAGAAAGCAATGCCACTGTCCGACACATCGAAGGTCGGCCTGTCGAACCGGTTCGTGGTGAGCATGTCGGGTAAGTCGGAGTACGACCTCGGCAGCTGGTCGAAGGCCGAGGGGCTCGACGTCACCTGGGACGTCGCCGAGTACCGCATGGGCGACGGCGGCAACGACCGGCTCTACTTCCCCGGCAACACCAAGTACACCAACGTCAAGCTCTCGCGCGCGGTCTCCGAGGAGTTCGAGAAGACCAAGAAGTGGCTGGACAGCACGTCGTGGGAGTGGGAGCCCTTCGAGGGTTTCATCTCGCTGTACACCTCCGGTGGGGCGGAGGTGCCGGCCGCCAAGTGGAAGCTGCGTGACGTCATGCCGAGCAAGTGGGCCATCAACACGTTCGACGCCGGCGCGAGCCAGGTCGCCATCGAGACACTCGAGCTGGTCCACAAGGGATTCCTCGAGGACGAGCGCAAGCTCGCCTGACGGGACCGGGGAGCACACGATGCCTATCAGCCTCAACACCATGCTCGCCCTCACCGCGCGGTTCCACGTGTCCGTCGACGGTGTGGACCTCGGCGGCTGGGCGCGGTGTCAGGGTCTCGAGGTGTCGTTCAACCCCGAGACCCAGGTCGACGGGGGAAACTACCAGCACGAGACCATCCTGCCCGGACAGATCAAGTACCCGAAGGTGTCGTTGCAGCGGGCGATCAACAAGGACGACACCGCGAAGGTGCTGTCCTGGCTGCGCGACCGTGCCGCGAACTGGGTGGACGCGAACAAGAGCGGCGGCGGGGGCACCGCGCAGATCATCCTGTTCGACGCGCATGCCAAGGAGGTCGCGCGGTGGATGCTGCGCAACGTGTACCCGGACAGCTGGAAGGGGCCGGACCTCGACGCCGGTTCGCTCGGCGTCGCACTGGAGCAGCTTGTGCTTGTCCACGAAGGCTTTCTGTGACTGAGAGGGTTGTCCGATGACTGTGGCCATGGTGTCGGCGGGTGCGAACCTCGCCGCGGGGGTGGCGATCGGCGCCGCGTCGCTCGCCGGCGCCCGCGTGCCCGCCTCCCTGCGGTGTACGACGCTGCCGAACATCGGCTTCGTGTACTTCGACTTCAACCCGACCGAGATCGCCCTGTCCCGCAACGCGGTGCAGAAGACCAACCCGTCGCCGGGGCGGGGCGGTGGCCGGCGGCAGACGCAGAAGATCCCGCCGCTGAGCATCGGCATCAGCAAGGTGATCTTCGAGGGCCTGGACACCAAGCTGCGCTGTGACACGCTGCTGACCTGGACGAACCCGAGCGCGGGGTTCCTCGGGCAGCTGCTGTCCGCCGCCATGGGCAAGAACCTCAAGACCGAGCCGCCGGAGCTCACCTTCCAGTGGGGTCCGCCGATGATCGGCTTCATGTACACGGTGGTCCTGCAGACCGTCTCGATCACCTACAAGCGGTTCACCTCGGCGGGCATCCCGATCCGGGCCGAGGTCACGCTCAAGATGAACGAGAAGCCGTCACTGCTCGGCACACTGCCGCAGAACCCGACCTCCGGCGGACTCACCGGCCGCCGCGCGCACACCGTGGCCCACGGCGAGTCGCTGCAGACCATCGCGACCAGCAACTACGGCAACCCGAACGCCTGGCGGCGCATCGCCGAGGTGAACGGCATCAAGGACCCGACCAGGCTGCGCCCCGGTGCCACCGTGTACCTGCCCAACCCGGACGAGCTGGACCAGCGGAGCGGGCGATGAGCGGAGCTTCGGCACAGCGGCGCCACGGAGCGGAGGCGGCGGCATGACGAGCCTGCTCGGCGGCGGCGACGGCACCGCGGTCGTCTGGCCGACCGTGAAGGTCGGCAAGATGCTCGGGATTCCTTTGCTGCCCAACGTGATGGAGAACCTGGTGCGGGCGGTGGTGGACACCCACCTGCACCTGCCCGACATGTTCGAGCTGACCTTCTCCGACGAGGAGGGCTCGATCGTCTCCGACGCCGGCCTCGCGATCGGCACGACCGTCGAGGTCCTCGCGGGCGCGCCGGACAGCGACTCGACGTCCTCGCTCATCAAGGGCGAGGTCACCTCGATCGAGGCCATCTGCCAGGAGGGCCTGATCTACTCGGTCGTACGTGGCTACGAGAAGGCACACCGGCTGCAGCGGGCCAAGCGCACCAAGACCTTCCTCAACATGAAGGACTCCGAGATCGC
The DNA here is from genome assembly GCF_035634895.1 of Actinophytocola sp. Classification (GTDB taxonomy): domain Bacteria; phylum Actinomycetota; class Actinomycetes; order Mycobacteriales; family Pseudonocardiaceae; genus Actinophytocola. The sequence goes on from NZ_DASQCC010000254.1 coordinate 8,767, forward strand.
CAAGCAGGTCGCGCGGGACGCCGGCCTCGAGGTCGGCACGGTCGAGGAGACCTCCGTCGCCCACGACCACATCGCGCAGATCGCCCAGACCGACTGGGAGTTCCTCCAGCAGCGGTCCCGCGAGATCGGCTACGAGACAGGGGTCGTCGGTGGGAAGTTCTTCTTCCGCAAGGCGTCCGGCCGCAAGGACGGCGGTGGCGGCCTCCTGGGCGGGGTCGTCGACGCGCTCGCCAGCATGCTCGGGCTGAACAGCAAGCTGACGTTCAAGGACAACCTGCACACGTTCCTGCCGCGCCTGTCCGCCGCGAACCTCACGCCGGACGTGGAGGTCCGCGTGTGGGACCCGAAGGACGCGCGGGTGGCGGTGGCCAAGGTGGACGCCGCGACCGGCACCGCCGACATCGACGACCAGGATCCGGCGAAGCTCGCGAAGTCCTTCACCGACGGGCTGATCTCGTTGCCCTCGCTGCCGGCACTGCCGTCGATCCCCGGCATGCCGAGCCTCAACCTGGGGCAGGCGGCCAGCAACACGGCGTACCTGGTGGTGGACCGCCCGCTGGGCGTCGGCCCGGCCGCCGACACCGCGGCCGAGGCGGCGGCCAAGGGCGTGGCCGACCATATCGCGAGCACGTTCGCGGAGGCCGAGGGCGACGCGACGGGCAGCCCGGACATCCAGGCCGGCGCGGAGGTCGAGATCGACGGCGTGCCGGAGCAGTTCTGCGGCAAATGGTTCGTCACCAACGCGCGGCACGTGTTCGACGCGGACGACAACGGCTACCGCACGCGGTTCTGGGTGTCCGGCCGGCAGAACCGCTCGCTGCTCGGCCTGGCCTCGGGCGGCGCGCAGGCCAAGGAACGCGGCTTCGGCGGGCTGGTGTGCGGCATCGTCACCAACGTGTCCGACAAGGACAAGCTCAGCCGGGTCAAGGTCGCGCTGCCGTGGCTCGCGCCGAACTTCGAGTCGGACTGGGCGCGGGTCGTGCAGTTCGGGTCCGGCGCCAAGACAGGGGCCTTCTTCATGCCGCAGGTCGGCGACGAGGTCCTGGTGGGCTTCGAGTTCGGCGACTCGCGCCGGCCTTACGTCCTGGGTGGGCTGATCAACAGCAAGACCGACTACGGCGAGCTGAAGAACGCGGTGGCCGGCTCGGGAGTCGTGACCAAACGCGGCATCGCGACCCCAGCGGCGAACCAGCTGACGTTCACCGACGAGCTGCCGCCCGGTCCGCCGGGGAGCCTGCCGCCGATCCAGTCGAAGATCCAGCTGGGCACCAAGGGCGACAAGATCGGCCTCGTGATCGACCAGGTCGCCGGGACGGTGACCCTGGCGTGCAACCCGCAGCCGCCAGAGTCCAAGTCTCCCAACGGAGCCCTGACGATCGAGTGCAAGGACCTCGGCGGCATCACGATCAAGGGCGGCATGGGCGGGGTCAAGATCGAGACGGAGGGCCAGCTCTCGCTCAACGGCAAGATGGGCGTGAAGATCGAGAGCAGCGCCATCGTCGAGGTCAAGGGTTCTCTGATCAAGCTGAACTAGGGGCATTCGATGACGAGCCATTCGACACAACAGGACTTCATCGGCTCGGGATGGGCGTTCCCGCTCGGTGTCGCACCGCAGGGCGGGATCGCCCTGGTACGCCGGGAGATGGAGCTGGAGCAGGCCATGCGCCTGATCCTGTCCACCTACCCCGGTGAACGGCCCATGCGCCCGGAGTTCGGCAGCCGGATCCGCGACTACGTGTTCCGGCCGATCAACGTGGAGACCATCGGCGAGCTGTCGCAGGTGGTGCAGGACGCGTTGCTGCGCTGGGAGCCGAGGGTGGACGTCGAGGCCGTGCTCGTCACGCCCCACCCGGAGGAGGACGGCGTGCTGTACATCGACATCCAGTACCGGCCGAAGGACACCAACGACCGGCGCAACCTGGTCTTTCCCTTCTACACCATCCCAGAGGACGGGAGTGACTACTGATGGCGCTGCCTGCCCCGAACCTCGATGACCGCAGGTTCCAGGACCTGGTGGACGACGCGAAGCGCATGGTCATGCGCAGATGTCCTGAGTGGACGGACCACAACGTGTCCGACCCGGGCGTCACGCTGATCGAGACGTTCGCGTTCATGACCGACCAGCTGCTCTTCCGCCTCAACCAGGTGCCCGACCGGTTGTACGTGAAGTTCCTCGAGCTCATCGGCCTGCAGCTGATCCCGCCGACGCCCGCGCAGACCGGCGTCACGTTCTGGCTGTCCGCGCCGGCGATCACCGAGGTCGGCGTGCCGACAGGCACGAGCGTGGCGACGCTGCGGACCGAGCACGACGAGTCGGTGGTCTTCTCGACCGGCGAGGACCTGCGGATCGTGCCGTGCGCGCTGAACTTCGTCGCCACGCAGGCGGCCGGCGTCGACTCGCAGATCGACCACACCGACCAGCTGAAGATGGGCCAGTCGATCCCGGCGTTCTCGACGGTGCCGCAGGTCGGCGACGCGCTGCTGATCGGCCTGTCCAACCCCGTGCCGAACTGCGTGGTGCGCCTCGACTTCGACTGCCGGGTCGAGGGCGTCGGCGTGCACCCGGACCACCCGCCGCTGTGGTGGGAGGCGTGGAACGGCACGGAGTGGCGGCGCTGCCGGGTCAGCACGGACGGTACCGGCGCGCTGAACGCGGCCGGTGAGATCCACGTGCACGTGCCCGGCGACCACGAGTCCACGGTGCTGGGCGGCAACGCGGCGGGCTGGCTGCGGGCGCGGGTGATCGAGGTGGACGAGGACTGGCCGACGTACGAGGCGTCACCGCTCGTGACCGCGCTGTCGGCCAGCACGATCGGCGGCACGGTCGGGGCGAACCACTGCGAGATCATCGAGCAGGAGACCCTCGGCGACTCGGAAGGCGTGCCGGGACAACAGTTCTCCGTGGCGCGCGCCCCGCTGGTGATCGGCGCCGGCGAGGCGGTCCTGGAGGCCATGTCCGACGAAGGCTGGCAGGAGTGGACGCCGGTGCACAACTTCGCCGGCAGCGGACCGGCCGACCGGCACTACATCCTCGACGGCGCGACCGGGTTGGTCCACTTCGGACCCGCGATCCGCGAGCCGGACGGCAGCCTGCGGCAGTACGGTGCCGTGCCGCCGTACGGGGCCACGATCCGGATGCGCAGGTACGCGACCGGCGGCGGCCGGGTGGGCAACGTCGGCAAGGGCGCGATCCAGACGCTGAAGTCGTCGATTCCCTTCGTCTCCAGGGTGGAGAACATCGAGGCCGCGTGGGGTGGTGTCGATGGCGAGAGCCTGGACGAGGCGAAGGCACGCGGGCCGATCCTGCTGCGCACCCGCAGCCGCGCGGTGACCGCGGAGGACTACGAGGCCATCACCAAGGAGGCGGCCCCGGACGTGGCCCGCGTCCGCTGTGTGACGGCGGGCGACCAGGACACGGACGCGGGTTCGGTGCGGGTCCTGATCGTCCCCGCGGCAGCCGAGGTCGAAGGGAAGATCGACTTCGCGGAGCTGGTGCCCGGCGAGGAGACCCTGGCCCGCATCACCGAGCGGCTGGACGAGGTGCGGCTGATCGGCACCCGCGTCCTGGTGTCACCACCCAGGTACCGGGGCGTCACGGTGGTGGCCCGCGTGATCGCCCGGCCGCGCCTGGACACCGCGCGGGTACGCGCGGACGCGTTGGAGGCGCTGTACAGGTACCTGAACCCGATCAGCGGCGGCCGGGACGGGCGGGGCTGGGAGTTCGGCCGGCCGGTCCAGTCCGGCGACGTCTACGCGTTGCTGCAACGGGTTCGCGGCGTGGACCTGGTCGAGGACGTGCGGTTGTTCGGCGCCAACCCGGTGACCGGTGAGCGCGGCGAGGAGTGCCAGCGGCTCGATGTCGACCCGCACAGCCTCATCTTCTCCTTCGAGCACCACATCAAGGTGGAGGACCACTGATGCGCGGCATGGTGACGGGCATGGCGACGGCGTCGCCGTTCATCGAGATGCTGCCCGCGGTGTATCAGGAGGACCCGTTCACCGAGCGTTTCGTCGGCGGCTTCGACGACGTGCTGGCGCCGATCCTGTCCACTTTGGACTGCCTGGTCGACTACTTCGACCCCTACCTCGCGCCGGAGGACTTCCTGGAGTGGATGGCCGGCTGGGTGGGGATCGAGCTGGAGGAAGGCTGGCCGATCGAGCGTCGCCGGGCGGTGGTGGCGACGGCGGTCGAGATGTACCGGATGCGCGGCACGGTGGCCGGCCTGCGGGCGAACCTGCAGGTGCTGACCGGCGGCCGAGTGGAGATAGCCGACAGCGGCGCCGTCGGCTGGTCGAAGAACCCCGGCGCCGCCATGCCGGGGGAGGCGTCACCGAGGCTGGCCGTGCGGATCAGGGTGCACGACCCGTCGAGCGTGCCAATGGACCTGGTCGACTCGGCGGTGGCGGCCGCCAAGCCGGCGCACGTCGTGCACAGAGTGGAGGTGGACCGGCCGTGATCGTGTGCAAGACCTGCGGTTTCCACAACAAGGAAGCCGACGCGTTCTGTGGGTCGTGCGGGGCGTTCCTGGAATGGACGGGGGAGAAGGTGGCCCCCGCCCCGGTCCCGGCCGCGGCACCCGAGGAGGAAGAGGAACAGCCGAAGCGTGGCTGGTTCTCCCGGCTGCAGTCGGTGCTGTACCTGGATGTGGGCGATCGCGACGCGCAGGAGGAGAAGCCGAAGCCGGGACTGCCCGGCCGTCCCGGCGCCGGCCCGCCGAGGCCCGGTGGGGTGGGCGGGCCGCCGAAACCGCCGGGAGTCGGTGGACCGCCGAAGCCTCCTGGCGCTGGTGGGCCCCCGAAGCCACCGGCACCGCCTGGCGCCAAGCCGCCGCCTCCGCCCGGTGCGAAGCCGCCGCCTCCGCCCGGCGCGCCGAAACCCCCGCCGCCTCCTGGCGCACCGCCGCCTCCTCCGGGGGCGACGGCGCCCAAGCCACCGCCGCCACCTGGGGCGGCACCGCCGCCTCCGAGTGCGGCGCCCAAGCCGCCCCCGCCTCCGGGTGCGGCCCCTCCGCCGCCTCCTGGCGCGGCGCCCAAGCCGCCGCCCCCACCAGGGACGGGCGTGGGTGCCGCGGCTGCGGTGGGAAGCGGTGTGACCGCTGCGCCGCCCCCGCCTGGTGCGGCGGCCGGCCCTGTCTTGCCCCCGCCTTTTCCGGGTGCGGCGCCTAAGCCGCCGCCACCCCCCGGAACGCCCCCACCTGGGGCGGGCGCGGGTGCCGCGGCGGGAAACGGAGTAGCTGCTGCTCCGCCGCCCCCGCCTGGAGCGACAGCTGGCCCTGCCCTGCCACCGCCTCCTCCGGGTGCCAAGCCGCCGTCACCCCCCGGGGCGCCCCCACCTGGGGCGGGCGTAGGTGCCATGGCGGCGGGAAGCGGTGTGGCTGCTGCTCCGCCGGCCCCGCCTGGAGCGACAGCTGGCCCTGCCCTGCCACCACCCGTGGCGGCGGCCGCCGTCCCCACCGCCGCGGCCGCCGGGCCACCCCGTGCCGCGGGCCCGGCCCTGCCGTCACCCCTCCCGCCGCCCCCGGCCGCCGGACCCACCCTCCCACCGCCCACCGCTCCCGGCGGCGTGGCGAACCCCGTCGTGCTCCCGGTCGCCGGGGTGGCACCCGCCGGCACGGGCGCGCAGGACTCGTCCGTCATGGGGATGGTCGCCCCGAGCGGCCCGGTGCCGCCGAGGCCGCCGGCACCTCCGGGTGGCAGCGGCGCCCCGGCGTTGCCACCCCCACCACCCAAACCCGCCGCGACCGCTGCCGAGGCCAACGAGCTGGTCACCCCCCTCGACGGCAGGGCGACCGCGCACGGCCAGTCCGTCATCCCCCAGGAGGCGCAGAAGAAGCCACCCCAGGTTCGCCGTCAACCGCCGTCCCGCAAGCTCCAGCCGGGCGACCTCGTCTGTGGTGAGTGCGGTGAGGGCAACAGCGTCACGCGAAAGTTCTGCAGTCGCTGTGGGACCTCCCTCGCCGAGGCCGAGATCGTCAAGACTCCCTGGTGGCGCAGGCTTCTCCCCAAGGGCGGCGCCAAGGTCCGCAAGTCCGGCGAACGCTCCAAGCGCCGCGGCCGGGCCGGCAAGAGCAAGCTCGGCGTGTTCGTCAGCACCACCTTCAGGACCATTCGCCGCGTCGTCGCGCTCGCGCTCGTGGTCGGCGGTGTCGCGTACGGCCTCTTCGCGCCGTTCCGCGGTTGGGTGAACGAACAGGCCGTCAACGCCAAGACCACGTTCGAGCAGATGTTCTTCCCCCAGTACGCCCCGGTCTCCGCGGCCGAGGCGCCCGTCGCGTCCGTCGCGTTGCCGGATCATCCGGCGAACATGGCGGTGGACGGCAAGTCCAACACGTTCTGGGGCGCCCCGATCGGCGGCGCGGAGCCGAACATGGTGGTCAAGTTCGACCGGACCGTCGACCTCGCGAAGATCATCGTGCACAACGGGGACGGCGGGGGCTTCAAGGACTCCTTCCGGGCCGAGAAGCTGCACCTCGTGTTCAGCAACGGCAAGACGGCCGACGTCAACCTCGAGGACAAGCCCGACCCGCAGACCCTCGAGATCGACAACGGCGAAGGGGTCGACAGCGTGGAGGTCCACGTCGTCTCGACCTTCAAGGCCGTCACCGGCAACACTTTGGCTGTCAGCGAGATCGAGTTCTTCGAGGAGCTGTAGGCGTTATCTTGACCGGGTGGACACACTCGGTCGCACCACCGGCGGTCCGGACGACGGCCCGCCGGTGGTGTTGCTACACGCCCTCGGCAGCTCGAAGGACACCTGGACGAGGTTCACCGCGGCGCTTCCCCGGCACACGATCGCCCTGGACCTGCCCGGTCACGGCACCTCGCCGCACACCGGCGACTACACCTTCACCGCCATGGCCGACGCCGTCCTCGCCGCCGTCGACGAGGACCGGTTCGACCTCGTCGGGCATTCACTCGGTGGCGCGGTCGCCATGCACGTGGTGATGCGTGACCCCGCCCGCGTGCGCCGCCTGGTCGTCGAGGACATCGCCCCGCCGCCCCACGAGCCGGTGACCGACTACGAGGTCCCCGCCGAGCCCCCGGAGCCCGTCGACTTCGACTGGGCGGTCGTCCACGCGATCAAACGCCTCATCCGCACCCCCGACCCGGCCTGGTGGGCGGCCCTCGACAGGATCACCGCCGAGACCCTGTGGCTCGCCGGCGGCCGGGAGAGCCACGTCGACCAGGACCGCCTCCGCGACGCCGCCGCCCGCATGCCGTCCGCGACGGTCGTCGAGATCCCGGTCGGCCACCGCATCCACAGCGTGGCCCCGGACGAGTTCGCTGCCGTGGCGGGACCGTTCCTCACTCGAGCAGAGCCGTGAGGTCGATCGCCGACCGGGCGAAGCGGAAGCCCTCCGGGGGCACGCCGCTCGGCGAGTTGATCCAGTCGGCGCGCCCGCGCACCTGGAACTTCGCGTCGTCGAGCATCAGCGACACGTAGCAGCCGTAGTCGATCGCGAAGCCGTCGTACAGCGCGCCCGGGTGGTGCGGGTCGGCGATCCCTCGGCGCAGCAGGTGCAGCAGCCGCGCGTCGTGCAGGTCCTCGATCACCCCGGCCCGTTCGCGGGCGAGCTGGTCCACGACGAACGTCCGTGCCCGCCGGTGCCCGATGACCTCGTCGACGAGCGCCCGCAACGCGGACCGGGCCGGCTGGTTGCCGGCGATCGCCGTCTGTTTGTCCCGCAGGTACCAGTCGCGTGCGGCCCGCCGCACGTCCGCGGTGGAGATCGGCTTGTCGTGGGCGTGCTGTGCGGCCAGCGCGGCGATGTTGATCGCGTCCCGCGGCACGCCCTCCGCGGCCCGCACCAGCTCGGTGAACCCGTTGCGGCGGAAGCACTCCGTCACGAAGCTCGTCGCGTCCGGCGGCGGGTCCTTGATCATCGACCGCAGGTGGAGCGAGGTGTGGTTGTGGTACAGCCGCGAGAAGAACTCGCGGGCCGCCGATTCGCTGTTGCCGAAGGCCAGGAACGCGTCCAGGTCGACCGACGACGCGGCGTCCGAGCCGACCTCGATGCCCACGTACTCGCCGACCCCGGACGGCGCCGCGAACCGTGACCGCCGCTCGATGGCCGCGATCTTGACGGTGACCCCGGCGACCGGCAGCACCGCCCGCCGCAACAGGTCCGCGAGGAACGGCTGCAGGTCGCGCGGCACGCTGCTCCACTCGTCGAGCAGCAACCACAGCCGCGCCGGGGCGAGCGCCCGCACGATGCTCCGCACGGCCCGGTTCAGCGGACCGAACAGGACGTGGTGCCGCTCGACGCCGGTCCGCACCAGCCGGCTCTGCGCCGACACCGAGTGCCGGGTGCCGCTCGAACCCCGCAGGCCCGGCCGTGTCGTCAGCGAACCCTCCACCGAGCTCGTGGCTTCCGTGGTGCCGCCGAACGTCGTCTCGCGCTCGACCTCGCCGACGACCTTGATGCTCGTGGCCGCCTCGGCGAGCGAGTCCAGGCCGCGCAGCAGCTCGGTCGGGTTCGCGACGTCCCGGTCCAGGGCGAGCGACAGCAGCCCGTCGTGCATCTCCTCGAGAGTGTCGATCAACAGCCGAGTGCCACGCTCCGCCGCGGGAAACGCGGTGTCGGCGTGGATGCCGCCGGCCGAGCCGATGGCACGCATGTCCACGTACAGGCCGATGTCGTCCATGCTGGTGACGAGATCGGCCAGGTGCAGCAACGCGTGTGTCTTCCCGGTGCCGCGCCGGCCGTACAGGATCTGGTGGTCGCTCGAATGCAACAGCGCCGCCAGCGACCCCGCCTCGACGTAGGTGCTCGACACGGTGTGCCGGTCCGCGTGCTCCGCCCGGCGCGGGATGCGCAGCAGCGCCTGGTTGAGGTGTAGTTGCCGGCCTGTTTCCAAGACAGTGCCCCCGGACGCCCGAAGAAGCCTCCAGCCTGCTCCCTGGGCACAGGGCCCGGAACCCCCAGGCGGGTGACTCTCGGTGGCGAGGTCGGCTACCGGCTGGCACCTTGCCAAGTGACGGACCCCTTCGAGGCGTTGGAATGCCGCGAAGGGGTCCGTCGGTGCGTCAGCCGCGGACCACGAAGTCGGACGGGGTCACCGTGGGTGTCACGATCAGCAGGGGGCGTTCCGCCTTGACCGCGGTGCCGTCGATCGTCGCGGCTATCAGGTGGTTGCCGATCGGCGCCTTCGGCAGGATCAGCAGGCCCGCGGTGAACGTGCCCGTGTCATCGCTCACCGCGTGCGCCGTCTCGATCGAGTCGACCATGGTGATCGTCAGCGGCTTGCCGGGCGCGAAGCCGGTGCCACCCACCGTCACCACGAAGCCGGGCTGGGTCACGCCGGGCGACACCTGGATCGTCGGCGTGCTTCCCTTGCCCGTCAGGCCGACCAGGTGCGCGCCGCCGCCCGCCGCGTCGTCGGTGAACCGCAGCACGGCCGGCCGGTCACCAGGGGCGGTCGGCGAGAACTCGACCGTCACCTGGCAGGTCTTCCGGGGTGCCAACGGTTTCCCGGTGCACGTGTCGGTCGGGACCGTGTAGTCGGCCGGCGCCACCGCCGACACGACCTCGACGGTCTTGACGACCATGGGCTTTCCGCCCACGTTCGTCACCGTGACCGTCTGGGACGGACCCCGTGAGAGCAGCAGCCGGTCGCCGAAGCTCAGTGGGTCCGGGCCGGCCGCGAAGCGGGCGTCCTTGGGTGGTGCGGACTCCTTGGTTCCTATGCCACGCAACGGAACCGTGAACTGCCGGCCGTCCCGTGTGGTCACCCGAAGCGTGGCCGCGTGGTCGCCGGTCTTCTTCGGCGCGAACGTGACCGAGACCTCGCAGCCGCCGCTCTGCTGCAGGACCACGGCCTCACCGCTACAGGTCTGGGCGCCGACCGCGAACTCGTCGGAACCCTCCACCGCGATGTCCGTCACCACCAGCGGTCCAGTGCCGACGTGGAAGAACCGCACGACCTTGTCGAACGTGTCGGTGATCCGCACGTCGCCGAAGTCCAGCGGGGACGGGTCGGCCCGCAGCTCGGGCCGGAACGTCCGCACGAACACGTCGATGCGGTTGTTCGTGTCCTGCTGGTCCGCCACCAGGTTCGTCGCCCGCGAGTCGAACGCGACCGTGGATCCGTTGTGCGACAACGTCGGCCCGGACCCGCGGAACGGCGGCGAGTCGCCGTCACCGGCGCAGGTGCCGTCCGTCGGCACGCTTTCGGCGCAGTCCTTGCCGGTGCCCGCGGACACGAGCGTGCCGGGCAGCCGATCGGTCTCCTGGTGCTGCCGGTCCCGGTCCACGACGAGGTCCCGCACCACGACCTGGCAGACCGTCCGGTTGTCGCGTGCCTCGTCGGTCGGCGGCAGGCCGGACAGGTTGACCTTCGGCCCGGAGTGGAGGTCCTCGTTGCTGATGACGCAGTTGTTCCGCGCCTCGCCCGCGACGTCCACGCCGTCGTGCGCGTCGCGGTTGTCGGTGCCGAACGCGAGGAACCGCCCGTCCCCGGACAGCGCCGGGTAGATCCCGTTGACGATGTCGCCCGCGTTGTTCCTGGACGCGATGATCGAGTCGACCGGGTTGCCGTCCGCGTCGATGCGCACCACGAACACCATCGGCTGGCTCGCGACCGAGTACCAGCAGCTGCCCTCCGAGCAGTAGTTCTGGTACGCCTCGGCCACGAACGTGACCTCCCCGCCGTTGCCTGAGACCGCGGGTGACGACAGGTGCACCGACTCGTCGTTGGACAGGTACGTGATCTGGTCCCCGCCGGTGTCGACGTCCCAGTCGACCCGCAGCACCGCGCCGGTGTCCATGTCCTTGCGGATGATCGTGTGGAAGGGGATCAGGTCGGGGAACTCGACCGGGCCCTCGCGCCGGACGTAGTCGGCCTGGAGCACGACGTAGCGGCCGTCCTCGGACACGTCCGGCGAGTACTGCGCGGTCGGCTGTGCGCCGTTGAGCGTGGTGTCGACGTTCTGCACCAGCCCCGGCGCGGCGGACGCGGCGAGCGTGCCGACGGGTCCGCCGATGACGTCGCCGATCGTGGGCCGCAGCAGCGCGGTGCGCACGACGTCGCTGTACCTGCCGGCCGCGTCGACCTGCGTGTCCTCCCAGACGATCCGGCTCGCGTCGTCGGACAGCTTGGGATGGTTGGGGAAGTCGGCGCGGAACGAGCTGCCGTCGCCCTGCACCACCTGCGGCTGGTTGACCCGGAAGTACTCGAAGTCGAGGCCACTGCCCTCGGCCCGTGGCTCGTCGAGCACGCCGTCGCCGTCGGGATCCCGGTCGCACACCAGGATGTCCTGGTCTGTGTCGTCGTCCGCCGGGACGATGTTGTCCGCGCCGGTCACGAACGCGACGTAGCGCCCGTCCGCGGAGATCGTGGGCTGGCCGCTCTCCCCGTTGGCCGCCACCTCGCCGAAGTCCAGGCTCGGCTGCGCGCGCTTCCCGTTGAGGGACAGCAGCTTGTCACCGCTGAGCTTGATGACGCAGCACGTCGTGGTGGTGGTCGTGGTGGTCGTGGTGGTGGTCGTCGGCGGCGGCACCGGGCGGGTGAACTGGCCACGGCTGATCAGCACCGTCTTGTTGTTCCGCAGATCCCGGACGTAGACGTTCTCGTGGTCGCCGGTCTTCAGCTCGTCGAGCTGCGAGTAGCTCGTGAACACGACCGACGTGCCGTCCGCGGACAGCTCCGAACCGGCACCGCCGGTGGGCGCCTGCGCGTTGCTGATGTTCGCGACCGAGGCGCGTACGGTGGAGCCGGGCGCCGCCGCGGCGTGGGCGGTCGTGTTCTGGCCGGCCAGCACCACGGCGGCGGAAACACCGGCCACGGTCGCGGCGACTGCCAACGCGACGGCACGCTTGCTGCTCAGTATGGACTTGGGCACGACGGACCTCCAGGCGTGGTTCACCGCGCCTGACGGTATGGGGGTTGGCCGGTCACCGGCCCCGGCGCGTGGGTGGCGTAGTGGACGCCTGGGCCCGCCCTATGGGGCAGCCCGCCCCGCCCCGCCATGCTCCCTCGCGCAAGCTGTCCCGGGCGGAGTTATTGGAGACAGTGCTGTCCCATGGGAGCTACCACGTCGCTGGCGAGCAGGCAGCTGTCCGTGACCCCGGGCCAGGCGGTCGAGGCAGAGATCCTGGTACGGAACAACGGCACGCTTGTCGACCAGTTCACTTTGGACATAGTCGGCGATTCTCGGGAGTGGACCGAGGTCGAGCCGCGCGTCATCAACCTGATGCCGGCACAGGACGGCCGGGCCGTCGTGCGGTTCACGCCGCCAAGGAACTCGTCGGTGCCCGCGGGGCAGGTGCCGTTCGGCGTACGGGTGCTCTCGCGGGAGGACCCGCAGAACTCGTCGGTCGCCGAGGGGGTCGTGGACGTCGAGCCGTTCATGGACCTGCAGCTCGAGCTGTCGCCGAAGACCTCCAAGTGCCGCACGAAGGCGGTGCACGAGGTCGTCGTCGACAACGCCGGTAACTTCCCGATCCCGGTCGAGGTCATCACCAACGACCCGGAAGAGCAGCTGAAGCTGTCGCTCGACCACAGCTCGCTGGTGGTGCAGCCCGGCACGTCGGCGTTCCTGAAGCTGCGGGCCAAGCCGCACGACCGGTTCCTGCGCGGCCAGGACAGGCGGCTGCCGTTCGGCGTGACCGCGACGACGCCCGACCAGCCGCCGATCAACGCCGAGGGCACGGTCGTGCAGCAGCAGCTGCTGCCGAAGTGGCTGCTACCGGTGGCGGTCGCCGCGCTGGCGGCCGCGGTGGTGCTGACCGTGCTGTGGTTCACGCTGGTCAAGCCGACCGTGCAGACCTCCGCGCGGGAGGCGGCCAAGGAGCAGGCCAAGGTGGAGAACGCCGCGATGATGGCGCAGGTCGACCAGGCCCAGGACAAGGCGGACAAGGCGGAGGACAAGGCCGCGGCCGCGGAGAAGAAGGTCGACGACATGGCCGCGGGCAACGGCGGTGCGGGTACCGGCACCGGCGGCGGCCGCGCGACCGAGGGCCCGAACGGCGTGGACATCTCGTCCGGCCAGGCGGTCGACTTCCGGATCACGACGGACCCCGACGCGCAGCCGGACCCCGAGGAGTTCGACAAGTTCAAGGTGCCCGACGGCGTCGTCCCGGCGGACAAGACGCTGGTGATCACCGACATCATCCTGCAGAACCCGCGCGGCGACGCCGGCCTGCTCCAGATCAAGCGCGGCGACGACGTCCTGTACGAGACGGGGCTGCAGAACTTCCGCGACCTGGACTACCACTTCCTGGAGCCGCTGACGTTCGCCCCGGACAAGCCGCTCACCATCGAGGTCAGCTGCCAGCTGCCCGGCGCACCCGAGCCGGCGACCGGTAAGTGTCACCCGTCCGTGTCGTTCTCGGGCCGGCTGTCAGGTCCGGCCGCTGGGTGAATCCGTGTCCCTTCGGGCCCTCGGCTTCGGCCGAGGGCCCTTCTGCGTGAGCGGGTGTGTACGGTCGGTGTACCGGACGGGCAAACCCAGGACACCGGTCCCATGTGCCTGGGACGCACCATGGGGCAATCTTTCTCCTGCGCGGGCTTCGACGTGCTGGGCGTCGAGTCGGGGGCGTGCTAGGGAGAGCGAAGATTCTGATGCTGGAGCAAAGCCGAATCCCGGTCGTCGTGCGGGCGACCGACCCGATCCTGCAGAGCGGTGTCCAGATGGCACTGCGCACGCGGCAGGAGGTGTGGCTGGTCGACGAGGACACCGCGTCCTCGGAGGCGGTCGCGTTGGTGGTGACCGACCGCTTCGACGAAAAAGGGGGGCAGCTGCTGCGCACGCTGCAGGTGCGAGGGTTCACGAGGGTCGTCCTGGTCGCGGGGGAGCTGGAGGACACCGAGATCCTGACCGCCGTGGAGGGCGGCGTCTGCGCGGTCGCCCGCCGGGCCGACACCACTCCGGACGTGCTGGTCCGCCTGATCAAGGCCGCGGCGGCGGGCGAGGGGGCCCTACCGCCGGACCTGCTGGGCCGACTGCTCAACCGGGTGTCCCGCCTGCAGCGGCACGTCCTGGAGCCGCGAGGCCTGCATCTGGCGGGCATCACCAACCGGGAGACCGAGGTCCTCCGCCTGGTCGCGTCGGGACTGTCCACAAAGGAGATAGCCGACAAGCTGTGCTACTCACAACGCACGGTGAAAAGCATCCTCCACGACGTGACCAACAGGTTCCAGCTACGCAACCGCTCCCACGCGGTCGCCTACGCCCTCCGCGAGGGCCTGATCTAACCCCGC
>NZ_DASQCC010000255.1:0-21974 GCF_035634895.1 Actinophytocola sp.
CCTGGGCGCTGCAGGACGTGCTCGCGTCGAACGTCCGGGTCGGCGCGCCGCCGGACGCGTTCAGCCAGCAGGGCCAGGACTGGAACCTCCCGCCCTGGGTCCCGGACCGGCTCGCCGCGACCGGCTACCGGCCGTTCCGCGACGTCATCCGGAGCGTGTTGCGGCACGCGGACGGCATCCGCGTCGACCACATCGCCGGCCTGTTCCGACTGTGGTGGATCCCGCCGGGCCGCCCGCCGAGCGAGGGCACGTACGTGTACTACGACGCCGACGACATGCTCGGCATCCTCGCCCTGGAGGCGCACCTGGCCGGTGCGATGGTGGTCGGCGAGGACCTCGGCACGGTGCCGGACGCGGTCACCGAGGCCATGCACGAACGTGGGGTGCTGAGCAGCTCGGTCCTGTACTTCGAGCGGGACTACGACGCGCCGAACGAGCCACTGCTCGCCCCCAAGGACTGGCCGGTCGACGCGATGGCCAGCATCTCGACACACGACCTGCCGACCACGGCCGGGTTCCTCCGTGGCGAGAACGCACGGATCCGCGCCGAGCTCGGTCAGGTCGAGGACACCGACGCCGAGTACGCGCGGGCCGCCGAGGCGAAGATCGAGATGCTGGTGGCGCTGTCCGAGCACGGGCTGCTGCCGGCCGACCCGTCCGAGCAGGACCTGGTCGTGGCGCTGCACCGGCTGCTCGCCACGGCGGCGAGCCGCCTGCTGCTGACCTCGCCGCAGGACGCGCTCGGCGATCCGCGCCAGCCGAACCTGCCGGGTACCGTCGATGAGTACCCGAACTGGCGAATACCTTTACCCATCAGTGTCGACGAGTTGCTTGCGGACGCCCGCGTCCTGGCCGCGACGGCAGCCCTGCGTGACGCACGTCCGGACGAGCATCACCCTGTCGACGGTCCCGTTGGCGGTAGCCCATGAGCCCGCGCGTTCTACGGTAGTAGTCGACGATCACCCCCCTACGAGGAGCACGCGTGCAGCCCTGGCCCGGTTCCCCCTACCCGCTCGGCGCCACCTACGACGGCGCCGGCACCAACTTCGCGCTGTTCTCGGAGGCGGCGGACTCCGTTGATCTGTGCCTGTTCGACGACCAGGGCAAGGAGCAACGCATCCGCCTGCCCGAGGTCGACGGGTTCGTCCACCACGGCTACCTGCTGAACGTCAACCCCGGGCAGCGCTACGGCTTCCGGGTGCACGGCCCGCACGACCCCGGCCAGGGGCCGCGGTGCAACCCGAACAAGCTGCTGCTCGACCCGTACGCGAAGGCGGTCTCTGGCGAGGTCGACTGGGACCAGGCGGTGTTCGGCTACGACTTCGGCGAGCCGGAAACCCGCAACGACGCGGACTCGGCCGGCCACACGATGCTGAGCGTGGTGGTCAACCCGTACTTCGACTGGGTGAACGACCGGCCGCCGAACATCCCGTACCACGAGACCGTGATCTACGAGGCGCACGTCCGCGGCCTCACGATGCGGCACCCGGAGATCCCCGAGGAGCTACGCGGCACCTATGCCGGGCTGGCCCACCCGGTGATGATCGACTACCTGAACACGCTCGGCGTGACCGCGGTCGAGCTGATGCCGGTGCACCAGTACCTGCACGACCACGGCCTGACCGAGCAGGGCCTGAGCAACTACTGGGGTTACAACACGATCGCGTTCTTCGCGCCGCACGACGCGTACGCGGCCCGCACCGACGCCGGCGGCCAGGTGCAGGAGTTCAAGGCGATGGTCCGCGCGCTGCACGAGGCGGGCATCGAGGTCATTCTGGACGTGGTCTACAACCACACCGCGGAGGGCAACCACCTCGGCCCGACGCTGTCCATGCGCGGGATCGACAACGAGGCGTACTACCGGCTGGTCGAGGACGACAAGCGGTACTACATGGACTACACGGGGACCGGGAACTCGCTGAACGTGCGCAACCCGCACACGCTGCAGCTGATCATGGACTCGCTGCGGTACTGGGTGCTGGACATGCACGTCGACGGGTTCCGGTTCGACCTGGCGGCCACGCTGGCCCGCGAGTTCTACGACGTGGACCGGCTGTCGACGTTCTTCGACCTGGTGCAGCAGGACCCGGTGATCAGCCAGGTGAAGCTGATCGCCGAGCCGTGGGACGTCGGCCCCGGCGGCTACCAGGTCGGCAACTTCCCTCCACTGTGGACGGAATGGAACGGCAAGTTCCGTGACACGGTGCGGGACTTCTGGCGTGGCGAGCCCGCGACGCTGGGCGAGTTCGCGTCGCGCATCACGGGCTCGTCCGACCTGTACCAGGACGACGGCCGCCGCCCGTACGCGTCGATCAACTTCGTGACGGCCCACGACGGCTTCACCCTGAACGACCTGGTGTCGTACAACGACAAGCACAACGAGGCGAACGGCGAGGGCAACCGCGACGGCGCGAACGACAACCGCTCGTGGAACTGCGGTGCGGAGGGCCCCACGGACGACGAGAAGATCAACGAGCTGCGGACGCGCCAACGCCGCAACCTGATCGCGACCCTGCTGCTGTCCCAGGGCGTCCCGATGCTGTTGTACGGGGACGAGCTGGGCCGTACCCAGCGGGGCAACAACAACGCCTACTGCCAGGACAACGAGCTGTCCTGGGTGGACTGGTCGCTGCTGGAGACCAACGGCGAGCTGGTGGACTTCACGGCCGCGGTGGTGGCGCTGCGCGAGGACCACCCGGTCTTCCGGCGCCGCCGGTTCTTCCAGGGGCGGCCGATCCGCTCCGGTGACGAACTGCGGGACATCGCGTGGTTCACGCCGGCCGGCGAGGAGATGTCCGAGCAGGACTGGGAGTCCGGCTTCGGCCGGTCCATCATGGTGTTCCTGAACGGTGAGGGCATCTCCGAGGTGAACCGGCGGGGCGAGCGCGTCCGCGACGAGTCGTTCCTGATGTGCTTCAACGCCCATGACGGCGACATCAGCATGCGCCTGCCGGACGGCAGCTACGGCAGCGAGTGGGCGGTCGTGCTGGACACGTGCACCGGCGAGGTGTTCGCGGAGTCGAACAGCGGGGCGCTGGTGGGGATGGTGTCGAGCGAGCAGGCCGGCGGCGTGCGCGTCGTCCCGGCCGGCGAGGCGCTGACGGTGCCGGCGAGGTCGCTGATCGTCCTGCAGCGCACGGAGACGGAGGCGTGACGCCCACTTCGACCTACCGGCTGCAGATCAACCCCGCGTTCGACCTGACCGCCGCGGCGTCGACCGTGGACTATCTGGCCCGGCTCGGCGTGGGCGCGGTCTACACGTCGCCGCTGCTGACCGCGGCGCCGGGATCGACGCACGGGTACGACGTCGTGGACCCGTCGGCGGCGTCGCCGGCGCTGGGCGGGGAGGCGGCGCGGGTCTCCCTGATGTCGGCGGCGCGGCGGGCGGGCATGGGCGTGGTGGTCGACATCGTGCCGAACCACATGTCGACGGCGGCCGAGAACCGTTGGTGGTGGGACGTTCTCCGGCACGGTCCGGAGTCCGCGTACGCGCCGTACTTCGACATCGACTGGTCGCGGGGCCCGATCCTGTTGCCGGTGCTGGGTTCGTCGTCACTGGCCGACGTCAAGGTCGTCGAGGACCGCCTGGTGTACTTCGAGCACGAGTTCCCGCTGGCGCCCGGGACGGGTGCGGGCGACGTGGCGGAGGTGCACGAGCGGCAGCACTACCGGTTGGTGTGGTGGCGACGGGGCAACGCGGAGCTGACGTACCGGCGGTTCTTCGACATCACGACGCTGGCGGGGGTGCGGGTCGAGGACCCCACGGTGTTCGAGGCGACGCACGGGGAGGTGCTCCGCTGGGTCCGTGACGGTGACGTGACGGGCCTGCGGGTGGACCACCCGGACGGCCTGGCCGACCCGGGCGCGTACATGCGGCGGCTGCGCGAGGCGGCCCCGGGCGCCTGGCTGGTGGTGGAGAAGATCCTGGCCGTCGACGAGTCGCTACCCCCCTCCTGGCCGGTCGACGGCACGACGGGCTACGACGCGTTGCGCGAGCTCTGCGGCGTGTTCGTGGACGCGGCGGGCGAGTCACGCCTGCTGGAGTTGGCGGCGGAGCTTGGCCTCCGGCCCCCCGAGATCCAGCCTACCGGTCAGCACCGACAGGACCCGGCGTCGTCCGCTCAGACTGTGGACAACCCCGTGGATTCGGCGCCATTCGCTGACACGGCTGTGGACAGCCCCGCTGACGAGCCGTTCTCGTCGGTGCCCCCCGGTACGCTGGAGACCGGGGGCCGGAGGCCGGCCCACCCCCTCCACGCCGTCGAGGAGCACTGCCGGCGGCTCATCACCCAGACCTCGCTCCTCGCGGAGATGCGGCGGATCGCCCGGCTCATCGACGTGCCGCCCGAGGCCGTCGCCGAGATCATGATCGCCTTCCCCGTCTACCGGTCCTACCTTCCCGCCGGGCTCGATCACTGGGACGCCGCCGTCGCCGCGGCCAAGCAGGCCCGCCCCGGCCTCGCCGGCCACGTCGACACCGTCGACCGGGCCGTCCGGGCCGAACCGGACGGCGAGCTTGCCACCCGCATCCAGCAGACCTCGGGCATGGTCGTCGCCAAGGGGGTCGAGGACACCGCCTTCTACCGGTGGACGCCCTTCGTCGCGCTCAACGAGGTCGGCGGGGCACCCGACCGCTTCGGCGTCACGCCGGACGAGTTTCACGTCCGCGCCGCCGCCCGGGAGGCCGGCTGGCCCGCCACCATGACCGCACTGTCCACCCACGACACCAAGCGCGCCGAGGACGTCCGGGCCCGCCTGGCCGTGCTCGCCGAGATCCCGGACGACTGGGCCGCGACCGTCACCCGCTGGTCCGCCACCCACGGCATCGACGAGCCCTCCCTCAACCTCCTTGCCTGGCAGACGGTTGTCGGCGCGTGGCCCATCTCCCCCGAGCGCCTGCGCGACTACCTCGACAAGGCCGCCAAGGAGGCCAAGGTCCGCACCTCCTGGGTCGACCACGACGAGGACTTCGAGGCGGCAGTCAACGCCTGGCCCGACAGGGTGGTCACCGAGCTCGGCGACGAGATCGAGGCGTTCGTCGAGCGGATCAGGGGCGCGGGGTGGTCGAACTCGCTGGGCCAGAAGATCGTGCAGCTCGCCGGCCCCGGCGTCCCGGATGTCTACCAGGGCACGGAGTTGTTCGATCTGTCCCTTGTGGACCCCGACAACCGCCGGCCGGTCGACTACGCCCTTCGCCGGGAGCTACTGGCACGGCTGGAGGACGGCTGGCTGCCGGCGGTCGACGACACCGGCGCCGCCAAGCTGCACGTCGTGCGGCAGGCGCTGACGCTGCGGCGCGAGCGGCCCGAGCTCTTCACGGGCTACCGGCCGCTCACCGCGCAGGGACCCGCCGCCCGGCACGTCCTCGCGTTCAGCCGCCGGCCCGAGCTCGTCGTGGTGGCCACGCGCCTGCCCCTCTCGCTCGACGGCTGGGGCGACACCGTGCTGCCGCTCGGCCCCGGCGCGTGGCGCGACCTCCTCACCGGCGACGACGCCGCCGAGTCGCTCGGCGAGATGCTGTCCCGCTACCCCGTCGCCCTGTTGCTGCGAGGAGATTGATGAACGACGAGCGGTTCTCGGTGTGGGCACCGGAACGCGAGCGGGTCCGGCTCGCCATCGGCCCGAGCGTCCACGACATGACCCGCGACGACCGCGGCTGGTGGCACGCCACCGTCCCCGGCACCGGTGACGGCACCGACTACGCCTTCCTCCTCGACGACGACGAGACCCCGCTCCCCGACCCGCGCTCGCGCTGGCAGCCCGCCGGCGTGCACGGCCCGTCGCGGCGGTACTCGGACGACGCCTTCGACTGGACCGACCGCGACTGGACCGGCCGGCAGCTCGCCGGGGGCCTCGTCTACGAGCTGCACATCGGCACCTTCACCGAGCTGGGCACCTTCAACGCCGCCCTCGAACGGCTCGACCACCTCGTCGAACTCGGTGTCGACCTCGTCGAGGTGTTGCCCGTCAACGCCTTCGACGGCACGACCGGCTGGGGCTACGACGGCGTCGCGTGGGGCGCGGTGCACGAGCCCTACGGCGGGCCCGACGCCTTCAAGCGGTTCGTCGACGCCTGTCACGCCCGTGGCCTCGCCGTGCTCCTCGACGTCGTCTACAACCACCTGGGCCCGTCCGGCGCGTACCTCGACCGGTTCGGTCCGTACTTCGCCGGGCACACCATCTGGGGGCCGGCGCTCAACCTCGACGGTCCCCTGTCCGACGAGGTGCGCCGGTACGTCATCGACAACGCGCTCGGCTGGCTGCGGGACTACCACCTCGACGGGCTCCGCCTCGACGCCGTGCATGCCCTGGGGGACAAGGGCGCCACGCATCTGCTCGAGGAGCTGGCGGCCGAGGTGGACGCCCTGTCGGCCGGGTTGCGCCGCCCGCTGTCGCTCATCGCCGAGTCGGATCTCAACGACCCCCGGCTGGTCACCTCCCGCGAGGCCGGTGGCTACGGCCTGACCGCCCAGTGGTGCGACGACCTCCACCACGCCCTGCATGTCGCCCTGACCGGCGAGGTCGACGGCTACTACGCCGACTTCGGCGCCCCGGGCGCCCTCGCCACCACGTTGCGCCGGGCGTTCTTCCACGCCGGCACCTGGTCGTCGTTCCGCCGGCGCATGCACGGCCGGCCGGTCGACACCAGCCGCGTCCCTGGCCACCGGTTCCTTGCCTACCTGCAGAACCACGACCAGATCGGCAACCGCGCCCAGGGCGACCGGCTCACCGCGACCATCTCACCGGAACGCCAGCTCTGCGGCGCCGCCATCGTCCTGTGCTCGCCGTACACGCCCATGCTGTTCATGGGTGAGGAGTGGGCGGCCAGCTCGCCGTGGCAGTTCTTCGCGTCCTTCGAGGACCCGCGGCTCGCGGCCGCCGTGCGCGACGGCCGGCGCAGGGAGTTCGCCGAGCACGGCTGGGGCGCCACGGAGGTCCCGGACCCCATGGACGTCGCCACGGTGGTCCGGTCGACGCTGCCGTGGGCGGAGCTGGCCGACCCGGCCCACCGGGTGGTCTACGACACCTACCGTGAGCTGATCTCGTTGCGGCGCAAGCACCCCGAGCTGTCCGACCCCCGGCTCGACCGGTTCCGCGTCGACGCCGGGGACGGCTGGCTGGTGCTCCACCGCGGCACGCTGCGGGTCATGGTGAACCTCGGCCCGACCAAGGCGAAGCTCGACGTGGGCGGCCCGGTCCGGGAGGTCCTCTTCGGGCAGCCGGACATCCAGGACGAGATCGTCACTCTCGCCCCGGACACGGTCGCGATCATCCGACGGTAGGCCGCCGGGGCTACCCACCGACCTCCGACGCCGCCATGCCGGCGGCCTCCCGAGCATCACTATCGCTACGATCCCGATAAATCCACGTCATACACAGCGACCACGTTGGCTTGGGTCGGCGACTCCGCCGCAGAAGCTTACGCACGCGAGGTAATCGAACGCCTATCGCCAAGCGATGACGTCGGGAAATGGCCGCGACGAGTGGCGACAGCAAAACTCGATCTTTCGCTTGCCCTTATTGCGGGCAATCAATTAGATGAGGCTAGCGCAACCGCGCAGCAAGCAATCTTATCGGGACGAATTGTGCCGTCGAATCGATGGCGTGCAGCGGAGATCGTCGACAAGATCGAACGTCAGCGAGTCCCAGAAGCGGCGGAGCTGCGGGACGCATTCAACACCGTTTGCCCTCCGCCTTCATAATGGACGTGCGCGTGTCGCGCGGCGACTCCCGTCCGGACGGCATCGGGGTTACGCGACAGGAAAACCCCGTGCATCCAATATCTGTCGCCAAGTATTGCTAGTCTCGCGCGCCCATTCCGGTTCCACGCTCATGGCAAAAGCTAAGCAACCGTCTACATGGCTAACAAATGAAAACAAAGATCGAAAACCTCGATGTGTTGCGTGAGGACGCAGGCCAAACTTATCGACTCCACGTATATGAACCTGAATGCGGCGTCTAAATTCGGGTACAAGTCGAACGACGTCGCCATCTACGAGTAGCCCCAGGACAATGTGTCGAGCCCCTGGTGGGACAACCCGTGTCTTTTTTTCGTGCAAAGTAAATCCCTGCGCGCCAACGATTCTTGTAGCCGCGCCGACGAAGCGGGCCGCCTTTGTGCGGTTGAATCCTTGGCCAGCCGAAAACACTAGATCGTCGGAATATCTCGTGTAGACCAGGCTCCATTCTTGGGCCAACTCGGCGAGCGCGTAGTCCATCGATGTTGCAACGGCATTGGCAAGTGCGCCGCTGGCCGGCCCCCCTTGTGGCAGATATCCTATCGTATTCACTGCATACGACGGAATCGTCGTATAGCGAGTTTGGCCGAATTTTCGTGTCTCAGAAAAGAAAGTACGAGTGCAAAGTCGAGTTAACTCTAGTGACATTAGTGATGAGTATCCACCCCCGCGAAACACTGGATACACTCGCCGCTCCGATATGCTTCCGAAGAAGTCATGGAGGTCCAGCTTCACCAGCCACTTGGCACCCAAATGACGTCGCGCACACTCTACAATTGACATACCTTGCCGATAAGCAAAACTAGAGGGGTGTTGCGGGATGCGACTAAGCGCTCGCTTCAATATGACCCGTTGCACGTCCATAAGACCAGGTTCCGGCGCAGAAATTCTACGTCTGCCGCCGGATCTCTTCGGCGTAATGATGTCGACATAAGGATCGACGGCACGCGAAACGATATCGCGCAAGTATAGGTACGGCGCACCGGTAAGATGTGCTAGATGCTTAAGGCTAACAATCGGTGATGCGTTGCAGACTTCATTGCGTGCCATTTGCTCAAGGGCGCGATCTAGTACCGCCTTTTCGGCTCCGGCCGCAAGGCCGGCCTGTCGGTAGAGATGAGGAGACGGGTGGTCCATCTACTTTGGTGATATCCCGACAGGAGAGGCGAAGTCCTCCCCAGTCTTCGTAGGGCCAGAGGACTTCGCCTCGCCAACCGTAGCGCAGGCTCGTCCACCGATCGCAGTTAGCTGCGACCATTGAGCCATACGGCTCAATGCGCCGATACCATGTATCGGCATCACTAGGTGTTCCACGCGTCTCCTCACCTCAACCGCTGAGGATAGTACGGCACCGGCGATCCTTCCAGATGTGCGGTCGCGACGCGGTCCATTCTCTTGGCAAGCACAAGTTCGGCACGTCCCGCCACAGTTACTCGGAGCGGCAGAAGGGTGATAAATCCTGACTCCGCCAAGAAGTCAAGATACCGCCGAACTTGAACCTCGGATATATTCAACCTGTGTGCAATAGTGGTCTCTGTATGTGAACTATGTCCAATTAGCGCAAGAATCGCCAACAATAACTCAACGGGACGACGAACTCTGCCCGAATCGAAAGCTCTGGAGAGTCTCGGCTGATTGGCCTCGTTGACAACTTCTACAAGGTCTCGTTGGGGAGCGTAGCCCCCTAATTCCGTTGCTAGATCCGGTGGAAATATCGGGCCATCGAAGAATCGATGCCAGCCCCTCCTTTTGCTGCGTAGGATTTCAGGAGTGTTATTGGGAACCCCCGTGTGCATGACGAATAGTCCGGCACTGCCAGAAAATCCAAGTCCGGCGCGATCATGGATCGACGGAGCCAGGTACCTGCGGCAGATGCGTGCTATCTGTTTGCGCTCTTCTTCTGTCCACTGAGCGGTTTCGAATGAGGGCGCTGGAGTCGCTACCAATAACCTGTCTATGCTCGACGTTCGCTCTATCTCACGATGTGCAGCGGCAGAAACAGAATATGCCACCACAATGATCTTTATCCAGCCAAAAGAACGCCAACTTCGGATCCTAGGATGTCGAACTAGCGTATTGGCATATCGCTGTACCTGCGTACCCGAACCAGAGTAGTCGGTAACTAACACGAAAACGTGACAACGTTTTTGTTGAAGACCATCGATATCGGTAGATGGGTGTAGCCATAGCGACGGCTCCCTGCCCGGTCGATCGCCAGTGAAATCCCGAATTAGGTGGCCAACAAGGCCCTCGCTGCCTGGCGTAGATGAGATCGGGTCACCAGGCAAAAAAGTCATATATGCGACATGTCGACCTTTGAACCGATTCGAGGTTGTAATATCTTCTTCGGAGAGTATCGGTAGCAGTACTGCACGTGTACCTGGCAACAACTGCCCGGCCAACGAGTCTATCTGCTCTCGGAGACCCATGCGTATCGTGGTCGAGTCGACGACATGGAGACTATCGATGAGAAGCTCAGCGGCCGGACGATCCGGCTCGCTGAAGTTCTCCAGCCACGTAGTACCCCGAGCAGTCTGACTCGGACGCCTGGGTTCCATCTGGACATCATCGTCGAGCGGCCAGCTCTGCGCGACCACTAAACGGCGTCGATCAACGCTAACTCAATCAACCGTGCGGACTTTCCGGCTGCCCCGACGATGGGTAGCGCGAGAGAGTCACCGGGAACGTGTGCAACGGGTGAATAGTGTGCAACTTCGCCCTCCGACACAACGCGGCATCGACGGAGCCGGTTGCCGTGGCCGTCCCGGCCAAAGGCATTGACCCAGGGCGGAGGCTGCCAGCGACGCCCAGCCGCACAAGTGGCAGGTCACAGTTGTGTCACCAAATAGGACTTCGCCTAGCGGCGGGCACCGACGGTTCCGCGAAGCTGTCCACAGCGTTGTCCACAGAGGCGAGGTTGTCCACAGCCCCCTCGCCGACCGGGTTCTGTCGGCGCCGTGCCGTAGCGGCGGGCACCGACGAAACCGGCGTCGCGGCGCACGAACGGGACTGTCGTGCGGCGCCGGGGTCAGCTCGGGTAGGCCTCCAGCTCGTAGATCCTCGCCGCGGTGTCCGTGTTCTGGGTGGGGACCAGGACGTTGATCCGCACGTATCGCGCGTTCGTGGGCGCTGTCACGTGTGTGGTGACGTTCGCCGTGTTGGCTCGGGGGCTGGCGACCGTGGTCCAGGTCGTGCCGTCGGTGCTCGTCTGGAGGTCGAAGTCGCGGGTGTTGAAGGCCGTGGTCTCGCCGCCGGCGCCCGCGTGCCGTACGACGAACCGGCCCACCTGCCGTACCGCGCCCAGGTCGACGCGGAGCCACTTCGTCGTGCCCAGTGAGCACCACTTGTCCGAGTTGCCGCCGGAGACGCTGCCGTTCACGGCCTTCTCCGGGCCTTCCGCGGTCGCGCACCGGCTGTCCGAGGTCGCGGGGTGGTTCAGCGCCAGGTTGGTCTGCGTGCCACCTCGTCGCAGCTCGAACTCCGTTGCCCAGTAGGCGGTCCGGTCCAGGTACGCCGTCTCCGCGGCCGTGCCCGTGCGGCCGTACGCGCCGGCGAACGTCTCGTAGCCGAAGCCCGCCGGCGGGGTGCTGCTCGCCGGCTCGATCACCGAGCCCTCGTGCCACTCGTTGAACGACGTGACCGACACCCAGGTCGGGAGCCCGCCCTTCGCCGGGTCCAGGGCGTTGGTCCACTCCTGGTCGTACGTCGCACCGTTGGCCCGGCCCAGGGTCGGGGTCGTGTTGCCGGGGACCGCCCGGTCGTCGACGTAGCCGGGGCCCACCGACGGGGCCCAGACCAGGCCGTGCGCCGCCGCGTACTCGCCTGCCTGCTCCCAGCCCGGGGCGCTCGCGCCGGCTATCGCGTCGTAGGTGTACATGCCGGAGAAGTGGTCGATCCGGGACGGGTCCGTCGTCTGTGCCAGCACGATGTTGTTGCCCGTCACCGCGTCGAGCGCGGCCCAGTCGTCGTCCGGGATGTTCAGGGACTCGAACACGTAGAACGCGGCCTTGCCGCCGTGGCGGTAGAACGCGGGGTGCGAGCCGTACCGCTGGTTGACGTAGTCGATGTCGGCCACCGTGGACGCGGCCGTGCGCCCGCCGTACGGCTCGAGGTGCCAGGCGACCTTGATGCCGTACCGGGCCGCGGCGTCCAGGACGCCCTGCGCCAGCCCGTCCTCGTACGAGCCCTGGCCCCACCAGCTGTACACGAGCACCCCCGCGCCGGACTGGGCCACCCACCGCATGTGCTGGTCGACCGCGCCGGCGAAGTCGCCGGAGTCGTACGGGCCCAGCTTCGGGTAGAGGTTCGCGCCGATGTCGGACGGTGGTGTGTGGCCGCCCTGCGGCCAGTGCCGGTAGGCGCCGTTGGCCGCGCCGTACCACGGGTAGTAGAAGAGGTGGACGTTCGGCGACAGCGTCGCCGCGGGGGCCGGGGCGGCGACGGTCGCGGTGGCGCCCGGCGGGGCGACGAGGAACGCGGTCAGCAGGGCCAGTGTGGCGAGCAGAGGGACGCGGTGTCGAGGCATCATCGGCTCCATCTACCCGGGGCAGGGATCCCGGGTGGTTACGCAGAGGCTAGCGCCGACTACAGCAAGAAGTCTACGAAAGTTCGCAAAGCCTCACGCATCGACCGCAACTCCACGACTTCTTGATCCCTTGACGGGCTGTCGAGCCGCGGTCGTGAGCACGTGGAGTGAGAGGTTCGCCACCTGGTCCGCGAGTTGACCGAGGTGCGAGCCGAACGCGATCGCATTTCGACGGGCCGGCATTCCCCACCGATACTTTCGCGGCAAATGCCACGCGGGCGACAACCGCGTTGCCGGCCGGTGGCCAGCGGGGACCCGGCTCGATCACGGTCACGATCACAGAGAGCCCGCTGGCCTGGAACGTTGCCCGCGGGCCACGCCGGACGACTATTGGTCAACATTGCCGGCATTTGCCACTCGACCGGCGCTGGGGTTTTGATCGAGTATTTCTGGCAATACGACCCCGACTATTGCCGGGCTCATTTGTAGCATTTGACAATTGCCCGCCGCACGTGCATCGGCACGGCCGTACACAGAAAGTCATGATATTGTTCTCATGCCCGCCGTCCGGGTGACATTGCTCGCGACAGTGTTCCGAATGTCGCATCATGAGACACACATTCCGCCGATTCCTACAAGGAGAACGCGATGTCCGAACCCTCGCACAGGGCGCTCTCGGGCTACGTGAACGACGACTGCATCTGGACCTACTCCGTGTACGACGCGACCCGTCGGGAGTGGCAAGATGTGAGCGCGAACAGGCACGAGGCCGAGCAGTACGCGGCAAGACTGCCAGAGCCACGCCGGGGTGACTAACGCATTAGCCCATGCGCACGAGTTGCCGGATTACCGCAATGTGACCAACACCTCGTCCCAATATCTGGGAAAGTGTTGGACATTCGTCAAGACAAATTGAGCTATTACGTCGATCACCGCAGCCGGAATGCGAAGTAGATCCGCACGGGGTACTTCGGCAGTCCATCCGTCGCGCCGTCGGCAATGCCGGCGGCGACG
Organism: Actinophytocola sp.; assembly: GCF_035634895.1. Classification (GTDB taxonomy): domain Bacteria; phylum Actinomycetota; class Actinomycetes; order Mycobacteriales; family Pseudonocardiaceae; genus Actinophytocola. Next base: position 13,279 of record NZ_DASQCC010000255.1, read on the forward strand.
ATGCGGTCCAATGTCCCCATCCCGTACGACACATGGCCGAGCACCGAGTACGCCGGTGGGATGTTCGCGTGCGAATGGACGATGAAGAACTCGCTTCCGTTCGTGCCCGGTCCCTGGTTCCCCATGGCGACGGTGCCCCGTGGGTAGGTCTCCGCACCCGTGACCTCGTCGGCGAAGCGGTAACCCGGGCCACCTTCCTCCACGCGGTAGATGTCACCGCACTGGAGGACGCCCAGCCGGGTCGAGTTCGTGAGCCGGAAGCACTGGGTGTCGTTGTAGAACAGGCTGCGCACGAGGTGTGTGAAGTTGTGCACCGCGCAGGAGGCGTTCGAGCGGTCGAGCTCGATCACCACCGGCCCGTAGTTCGTCTGCAGGTAGACCGCGGCGGTGCCGCGGGTCGACGCGGTCGGGCGCGGCGGATGGACGGGCTTCGCCGCGGGCTTGTCGGGCGTGGGGATGAACTCGCAGTGCTTGACCGGGGCCGTGGTGGCGGGAGCGGCCTGGGCAGGCACGACGAGCCCCAGCATGGCGACGGCCGCGGTGACGACGGTGATGATCCCTCGCTTCATGGGCCTGCACACTATCGGGTGTGGTTCGGCCCACTTCCACTACATTCGGGCTACGCAGCGCGATATACACGAGTGGCCTTCGACTGTTGAGTGGGTGATCTCATGGGGGTCGGACGTCTCGAACGCTCAGCGCGGCGGCTGTTGGATCGGTTGCACGAACAGCTGGGCACCGCGGGCATGGTCGCCGCGGCCGCCGTACCCGGCCTGGCCGCGATGGTGGACCAGCACACGGCCGCGGTCCGCGACATCCTGGTGATCGGCATCGAGTCCGGCGCGTCCGTGGCCGGTGAGGTGCTGCTCGCGGGGTACGCGCGTGGCGTGCAGGATCATGTGCGGGAACGCGGCCTCACCCTGCCCATCCCGGCGGACACGGCCGGCTGGCGGGAAGCGAGCTGGTACCACGTCCGCCTGCTGGCGGTGTGCGCGCTGGCGCGGAACCTGCGCCCGGGACGGCCGGTCTCCGACCTCGCCTGATCTCGCCTGAGCGAGCCGACGCCGGTCGAACCGGCGAAACGAGGAACGAAGTAGGAAGCGGCGGCCGGTGCCCTGCTTCACCAGCCGCCGCGGGTCTACTGGTCGGCGGTCCGCTGGGCACCGCCCGGGTTACGGGACTGCTGGTCGTGCCCCCGGGGCACGGGCTGACCGCCGGGCTGCACTGGACGCGGCAGCTGCTCCGTCGACTCGCCCATGCGGCCGGCGTCCTCCTTGCCGCGCTGGTAGGCCTGTGCCGCCGCCTTCGCCTGCGGGAGCTCCGCCTCGGCGCGCCCCAGCCAGCCCTCCCAGCGTTGCCTCATCGGGTTGATCAGGCCGCCGCCGAGGCCCACGACGGCGATGCCGCCGATCGTGGCCAGGACCGTGATCAGGACCGGTGTGGTCACCGAGGTCGCCACGCCGATCTGGTTCAGCGCCGCGATGATGCCGAGGCCCCAGATGAACACCGAGGCAATCGTGCCCAGCAGGCTGCCGTACGACAGGCCGCTCAGCGTGCCCGCGACCAGGTCGCGGACGGCCCGGGCGATCGCCCCGGCCACCACCACGATGATGATCGCGACGACGGCCCGCGGCAGCCAGGCGACGATGCCGGTCAGCAGCGTGCTCACCGGGTTGTCGCCGAACACGCCGAAGGCCATCTGCAGGGCGATCAGCAGCACGGCGTAGTACACGAGCTTCGCGATGACCCCCGACGCGTCGTACTTGCTGCCGGCCATCATCCGGTTGACACCGCCGCGCTCGACGACGCGGTCGAACCCCACACGTTCCAGCACCTTGTCGACGACCTTGGACAGCGCCTTCGCGATCAGCCACCCGATGAGCAGGATGACCAGGAACGCCAGCAGCTTGGGCACGAACGTGGCTATCGCGCTCCAGGCGTTCGAGATGCCCCCACCGAAGTCAACGGCCGCGAGATCGGCCATCGCCACCGCCTCTTCCGAACGAGCGCGTCCCTCGGGTCGGACGCGCGGCTGACTCCGGTGTACCGCTTGACGTGGACGGCCACACACCGACGACCCCGCGTTCACACGATCGCGTGAACCATCCTGAGCTGCGAGAATCTCGTCATGACCGTTCCGCTCGTTGACCTCCGGCCATGGTTCGACGGCTCCCGCGACGGCCGGTCGACCGTCGCGGCACGGGTCGACGACGCGCTGCGTGAGTCCGGTTTCCTGCTGGTGACCGGCCACGGCGTGCCGGACGAGTTGCGGCGGTCCGTGCGTGGCCACGCACGGCGGTTCTTCGCGCTGCCGTCGGACCGGAAGGCCGGCTACGCCGTGCCCGTCGGCGGCCGCGGCTGGCTGCCACCCGGCGCCGAGGCCAACGCCCACTCCGAGGGCACCGAGACGCCGCCGGACCTCAAGGAGTCCTACTCGGTCGGCGCCGACCAGCCGACCGGCGACCCGGAGATCGACCGGTTCTGGTTCCAGCCGAACGTCTGGCCCGACGGTGAGGTGGGAGAGCTGCGGGTCGCGGCCGTGGAGTACATGACCCGCATGCGTGCCCTGTCCGACGAGCTGCTGCGGATCTGCGCGGTCGCGCTCGGCCTCCCGGCCGCCCACTTCACCACGCACACCGGCGCGCCGACGTACACGTTCAACATCAACTGGTACCCGCCGCTCACGCACGTCGGGCCGGCGCGCGACGGGCAGTTCCGCATCGGGCCGCACACCGACTTCGGCACGGTCACCGTGCTGGACCGGGAGCCCGGCGCCGGCGGGCTGCAGGTGTACACGTCCGACGGGGCGTGGGTCGACGCGCCCTACGACCCCGCCGCGCTGACCGTGAACATCGGCGACCTCATGGCGCGGTGGACCGGCGACCGGTGGCGATCGTGCCGGCACCGGGTGCTGCCGCCGCCGGCGAGCGCGCCGGACGAGGAGCTCGTGTCGCTGGTCTGGTTCTACGAGTGTGACCCGCACGCGGCCGTCAGCTCGCTCGCGCCGCCGATCGGGGTGCGGGCGTACCCGCCGGTGATCGCACACGAGTATCTGCTGGAGAAGATCAGCTCGATCGCGGTCGGATAGTCCCGGTTCGGGTGGGAGTTCTTCCCGGGTGTTTCGTGCGTTCGTCACTGGCGGCCTGGACCACCGGCTGGAAACGTCGTACCGAGCGGGAAATTCTTCGACCGCGAGCCGAGATCCTGGGGGCCGGCATGCCGTTCGATGTCGATGGGCCTGTCACCACCGTTCCGGTCGCCGCCGTGCGGCCGGGCCGGTCACCGCGGCGGGCGGGCGAGAACCCCGAGCACGTCCGGGTCCTGGCGGACGCGCCCGACGAGCTGCCCCCGATCATCGTGCGGCGCGCCGACATGCGGGTCGTGGACGGCATGCACCGGCTGCGCGCGGCCGGCCTGCGCGGCGAGACCCGGATCGCGGTGCGGTTCTTCGAGGGCGGCGAGGACGAGGCGTTCGTGCTGGGCGTACGCGCCAACGTGACGCACGGTCTGCCGCTGTCGCTCGCCGACCGCAAGGCCGCGGCCGAACGGATCGTGACCTCGCACGCACACTGGTCGGACCGCATGATCGCGAAGACCTCGGGCCTCTCGGCGGCGACGGTCGCCCGGCTGCGCAGGGCGCACCCGGAGCTGACGCCGGACACCCGCGTCGGGCACGACGGGAAGGTGCGACCGGTCAACGGCATGGAGCGGCGGCGGGTGGCACGGGCGATCATGCTGGCCGAGCCGACGCTGTCCCTGCGGGAGGTGGCGAAACGCGCGGGAATCTCACCCGAGACGGCCCGCTCGGTACGGCGGCGGTTGCCACAGGAGCCGGCGCCGCCACCACCGCGGGAGGACCTCGTGCGGCAGTTGCGGGCCGACCCGACGTTGCGGTTCTCGGAGACTGGCAGGACTTTGTTGCGGTTGCTGGAGGTCCGGGCCCTGCCACCCGAGAAGTGGGCGGCGATTGCGGCGAACATGCCGGCACACTGGCGGGACGTGATGGGCCGGGTGGCAATGGAATGCGCGGACACCTGGCGGACTTTCGCGGACCAGCTCGCCGCCGGACCCCGCACGCAAACGGGCTAGGTTCCCGGCGGCATTTTCTTGATCAACGGCAACACAGGTGGTTGCGTGGGCAGCCCCCGCCCGAACCCGGGGGGCCTCCCCGCTGGCCATTCTACCGGCGGGGGGCGGCAGGGGACGGCAAAAGCCCTGGTCGCTGAGGGCTGTGGATAACTTTCACTCGGTCGGGTTTCGTGGATGGGACTTTCGTGCGGCCGCGGCGAGGCAGCCGGCAGGAACCCTCGTGTGGTCTGGGCGAAGTGGGAAACAGGCACTCATGCAACCGCGGCGCGGTTGGGAACCAAGCACTCGTGTGATCGTCGCGAGGTCAAGGGTTGAGGCCGGTCACGGCGAGGGTCAGCAGGCGGTTCGCCAACGTCTCGTCTTCTTCCGCGGCCAGGGCTATGCCGTTCGTCAGCTTCAGTAGCTCGTGGGTCGTCACGTCGGCGCGGATGGCGGTCGCCTCCTTCGCGCGGGTGACCAGGGCGTCTCCGGTCGTCAGGATGAGGGCGTGGCACGACTCCCCCGTGCCCTTCAGCAGGGACGTCGCGAGGCCTCGGTTGCGGACGGCGTGCTGGGCCACCGCCGTCAGCCACCGCACCAGGGCGTCCGCCGGGTCGGGGGCCGTCAGCAGCGACGAGCCCAAATCGCACAGCACCGCCACGCGTCCGGCGAAGACCGCGTCCAGTAGGGCCATGCGGGACTCGAAATGACGGTGCAGCGTTGCCGAGCCCACGCCCGCGCGCCGCGCGATCTCCTCCAGTGACGCCTCCGCGCCATGTTCCGCCACCATCTCGCTCGCCACCGATACCAGGCGGTCGCGGTTGCGCTGGGCGTCGGCTCGCATGTGCGACTCCTTGCTAAGTGGGGTGGTCCTCCGTATGGTAGCCACCGGATAAACGGAGTGGCACCCCACTTAGGGAGACATCGTGGAGATCGGGATCGCGGTCGGGGACGTGCGGGGCGCGGTGGACGCGCAGGGCCTTCTCGACCAGGCGAAACAGGCCGACGCCGCCGGTATCGGGACTGTTTGGGCTGCTCAGGGCGTCGGCTGGGACTCCCTCGTCGCCCTCGCCGCCGTTGGCTTGCACTTTCCCGGGCTGCGGCTCGGGGCCGGGGTCGTGCCGGTGCCGCAGCGGCATCCGCTCGTGCTCGCCGGTCAGGCCCTGTCCGTGCAGGCCGTCACGGGCAACCGGCTCACGCTTGGCGTCGGGGCCGGGATCTCCGCCCTCACCAAGCGGATGTTCGGCCACACCCACGATCGGCCCGCCCGGCGGATGCGGGAGTACCTCGAGGTGCTCCTGCCCTTGCTGCGTGGGGAAAGCGTCGACCACCGCGGGGAGACGGTCACCGCGTCCGGGCGGGTCGGCGTGCCGGGAGCGGAGCCGCCGGACGTGCTCCTCGCCGCGCTCGGGCCCGTCATGTTGCGGGTCGCCGGGGAGCTCACCTCGGGCACGGTCACCTGGATGACCGGCGTTCGCACGCTCACCGAGCACATCGTGCCGACCATCACCACGGTCAACCCGCGGGCCCGGGTGGTCGCCGGGTTGCTCACGTGTGTCACCGACGACGAAACCGGTGTGCGGGCACGGGTCGCCGAGCAGTTCGCCCTTGCCGGGCAGGTGCCCGAGTACCGCGCCATGCTCGACCGGGAAGGCGCCGCCCACCCCGGTGACGTGGTCGTCGTCGGGGATGAGTCCACTGTGGTCAGACACCTCGACCGGATCCGGGACGCCGGGGTCACCGACTTCTTCGCCGTGCCATACGGGTCCGCCGGCGAACAGCTCAGGACGTTGGCTCTTCTCGCCGGCTGAGCTTCGCCGGCCACCAGATCACGCGTCCTATGTCGACGGTCAGCGCCGGCACCAGCAGCGACCGCACCACCACCGTGTCCAGCAGTACGCCGAACGCCACGATGAACGCGATCTGCGCCAGGAACAGCACCGGAATCACCGACAGCGCCGCGAACGTCGCCGCCAGCACGACGCCGGCCGAGGTGATCACGCCACCCGTGACCGCCAGGGCGTGCAAGGTGCCACTGCGTGTGTCGGACGTCAATGTCTCCTCACGTACCCGGGTCATGAGGAAGATGTTGTAGTCGATGCCCAGTGCCACCAGGAAGATGAAGCCGAAAAGCGGGATCGCCGTGTCCGCGCCGGGGAAGTCCAGCACGTGGTTGAACACCAGCGCGGCCACCCCCATGGTCGCGCCGAACGACAGGACCACGGTCGCGATCAGCAACAACGGGGCCACCAGCGCGCGTAGCAGCAACGCCAGCACGATGAAGATCACCACCAGCACGATCGGGATGATCAGGCTCCGGTCGTGGCGGGATGCCGTCTGGACGTCCAGCTGGATCGCGGTCTGGCCGCCCACCTTCGCGTCCGCCCCGGGCACCTTGTGCACGGCGTCCCGGATCCGCCCCACGGTGGACAACGCGGCCTCGGAGTCCCCCGGGTCGTCCAGCACCGCCTGCAGCAGCACCAGACCGTTCCGGTTCGCCGTCGGGACCACCCTCGTCACGCCGTCGATCTGGGCCGCCTTCGCCACCTCCTGAGTCGCCGAGGACCTGGCGATGATCACGGTCGGGGAACCCGAGCCGCCGGGGAAGTGGGCCGACAGGACGTCCTGGCCGCGTACCGAGTCCTCCTTGGTCAGGAACAGGTCGGTCTGCGCGGTGCCGTTCGCCTTCAGCTGCGGCACGAACGCCACACCGGCCAGCAGCACGATCGTCGTGACCACCCAGATCAGCCTCGGCCGCGCGCCCACCTGCCTCGCCACCCAGCCCCACAGGCCCTCGTGCTCGGGCTTCGCCGAGCCGTGGCGCGGCATGAACGGCCAGAACGCCACCCTCCCCACCAGCGCCAGCGCGGCCGGCAGGAACGTCACCGACGCCAAGAGCGCCCCCGCGATGCCGATCGCCCCGACCGGGCCGAGGCCCTGGTTCGACCGCAGGTCGCTGAACAGCAGGCACAGCAGCCCGAGGACCACCGTGCCGGCCGACGCGGCCACCGGCTCGATCGTCGCGCGCCAGGCCCTGCGGATCGCCACGAAACGGTCGGCGGTTTCGCGCAGCTCCTCGCGGAACCGGGACGCCAGCAGCAGCGCGTAGTCGGTCGCCGCGCCGAACACCAGGATGAACAGGATGCCCTGGCTCTGCCCGTTGAGCTTCAGCACGTCGTGGTTCGCGAGCTGGTACACCACGAACGCCGCCACGCCGAGCGCGAGGACCGCCGAGACCAGCACCAGCAACGGGAGCACCGGGCTGCGGTACACCACGATCAGGATCAGCACCACGACCCCGCCCGCGACCAGTAGCAGCAGCCCGTCGATGCCCTCGAACGACTTGATCAGGTCGGCGACCGCCCCGCCCGGGCCGGTGACCAGCACGGTCAACCCGTCCGGGGTCCCCTTCGCGAGCTCCGCGCGCACCGCCGTCACGGCCTTGCCCGGATCGCTGCCCGCCCCCGTGATCTGCACCACGAACTGGGCCGCGGCCTTGTCCTTGGACTGTTCCGGCGCCGTCGGCGGGCCGGCGACGCCGGACAGTCGCGCGATTGCCTTGCCCCGGTCGGCCAGGAAGTCGAGATCGTCCTGGGTCACGCCGGAGGTCCGCTGCGCGACCACGACGGCCGCCAGCACCTGCTTGTCGCTGAACTGCCGCTGCAGGTTCGCGGCCTCGGTGGCCTCGGCGGACTCGGGCAGGAACGACGAGTTGTCGTTCGTCGCCACGTCCCCGAGCTTGCCGGTGAACGGGCCGCCGACGGCACCGAGGCCGAGCCAGACGACGACGAGCAGGGCGGGTGCCCACCAACGGATCCGACGCATGCGGGGAAGCGTAAGCGTCCGGGTGACAGCCGGCACAATAAGTTGTGCACAACTCAGTTGTGCGTAATGTGTGAGGCATGACCACCGGACTGGAGCTCGAGAAGCAGGTCTGCTTCGCGCTCTACTCCGCGACCCGTGCGGTCACCCAGCTGTACCGGCCGGTGCTCGACGCGCTCGGCCTGACCTACCCGCAGTACCTCGTGATGCTCGTGCTCTGGGAGCGCGGCCCCGTCACCGTCAAGCAGCTCGGCGAGGCACTGGAGCTGGACTCCGGCACGCTGTCGCCGCTGCTGCGGCGCCTGGCGGCACACGGCCACGTGCGGCGCGAGCGGTCCACATCGGACCAGCGCTCGGTGCTGATCCACGTGACCGACACCGGCGCCGCGCTGCGGACCCGCGCCACCAGCGTGCCCCGCAGGATCGCGGGCGCGACGGGCATGGAGCTCGTCGAGCTGGAAGCATTGCGCCAGAACCTGACGCGACTGACCGAAGCGGTCAGCGCGCGGACCCTCACACCGGAAGAAGAGGAACCAACGTGAACGCCCTCTACACCGCGAAGGCCACGTCCACCGGAGCCGCCCGCTCCGGACACGTCAAGTCGGACGACGGCGTGCTCGAGTTCGACCTGTCCATCCCGAAGGGGCTGGGTGGCGCGGGTGGCGAGGGCACCAACCCCGAGCAGCTGTTCGCCGCGGGCTACTCGGCCTGCTTCCACAGTGCGCTGCAGGCGGCGGCCCGGCGCGAGAAGGTGAAGATCGACGGCTCCTCGGTGACCGCGGAGGTCGGCATCGGCCAGCAGGGCG
>NZ_DASQCC010000256.1:0-15011 GCF_035634895.1 Actinophytocola sp.
GCTCCCACAGCACCAGGTCGGCGAGCTTGCCCACCTCGACCGAGCCGATCTCGGTCTCCATGCCGTGCGCGATGGCCGGGTTGATCGTGTACTTCGCCACGTACCGGCGGGCACGCGTGTTGTCGGCCGCCGAGTCGCCGGGCAGCGCGCCACGACGCCGCTTCATCACGTGCGCGGTCTGCCACGTCCGGATGATCACCTCGCCGACGCGGCCCATCGCCTGGGAGTCCGAGCCGATCATCGAGATGGCGCCGAGGTCGTGCAGCACGTCCTCGGCCGCGATCGTGGTCGGCCGGATGCGGCTCTCCGCGAACGCAAGGTCCTCGGGCACGGACGGGTTCAGGTGGTGGCACACCATCAGCATGTCCAGGTGCTCGTCGATGGTGTTCACCGTGTGCGGCCGGGTCGGGTTCGTCGACGACGGCAGGATGTTCGGCAGCCCGACCACGGTGATGATGTCCGGCGCGTGGCCGCCGCCGGCGCCTTCCGTGTGGTAGGCGTTGATCGAGCGGCCCGCGATCGCCTCCACTGTGGACTCGACGAACCCGGACTCGTTCAGCGTGTCCGTGTGGATGGCCACCTGCACGCCCGTCTCGTCCGCCACGCGCAGGCAGGCGTCGATCGCGGCCGGGGTCGTGCCCCAGTCCTCGTGCAGCTTGAAGCCGCCGGCGCCGGCGGCGACCTGCTCCCGCAGGCCGTCAAGGGAAACCGTGTTTCCCTTGCCCAGCAGGAGAACGTTCACCGGCTGGCCGTCCATGGCGGCCAACATGCGGCGCAGGTTCCACGCGCCGGGCGTCACCGTCGTGGCCTTGCTGCCCTCCGCCGGGCCGGTGCCGCCGCCGATGAGGGTCGTCAGGCCGGACGCCAGCGCGGTCTCGGTCAACTGTGGACAGATGAAGTGGACATGGCAGTCGACGCCGCCCGCGGTCAGGATCTTGCCGTTGCCGCCGATGATCTCCGTGGACGGACCGATGACCAGCGCGGGGTCGACACCGTCCATGGTGTCCGGGTTGCCCGCCTTGCCGATGCCGACGATCCGGCCGTCCCGCACCCCGACGTCCGCCTTCACCACGCCCCAGTGGTCCAGCACGACCACGCCCGTGATCACCAGGTCGGGCGCGCCGTCGGCCCGGGTCGCGAGCGACTGCCCCATCGACTCGCGAATCACCTTGCCGCCGCCGAAGATCACCTCGTCACCGGAGCCGGCCGGCCCCATGGCGCGGTCCTCGGTCACCTCGATCAGCAAGTCCGTGTCCGCCAACCGAATGCGGTCGCCGACTGTCGGTCCCAGCAGTGACGCGTACCGCGCCCGGTCGATGTCGCTCATCGCAGCCCCGGCACGACTCGCCGCCCGGCCAGCGGCACCAGCGAGACCTCGCGCTCCACTCCGGGCTCGAACCGAACCGACGTCCCGGCCGGTATGTCGAGCCGGTGGCCGTCGGCCAGCGCGCGGTCGAACTCCAGCGCCGGATTCGTGGCCGCGAAGTGGTAGTGCGAACCGACCTGTACCGGCCGGTCCCCCGTGTTGCGGACGACCATCGACACCCGGGGCCGCCCCGGGTTCAGCTCGACCGGCTCGGCGGCCGGCAGGATCTCGCCTGGGATCACAGTGGACTCCTCACACGATCGGGCTGTGGACGGTCACGAGCTTGGTGCCGTCCGGAAACGTCGCCTCCACCTGTACCGAGTCGATCATCTCGGGTACCCCCACCATGACCTGCGCTCGTGTCAGCACCGAACGACCGCTGGACATCAGCTCGCTCACCGATCGACCGTCCCGCGCGCCCTCGATCACGTGTTCGGTGATCAGCGCCACTGCTTCGGGATGATTGAGCAGCACGCCACGCTCGAGCCGGCGCCGCGAGATCTCCGCCGCGTACAGAACCAGCAGCTTGTCGCGTTCCTGGGGGCTCAGGTGCATGGATGTTGTCTACCACCGGACCATGGCGCGTTCCGCTCTGGAAACACGCGCGTTACGCGGCGGATCTGAATCGTTCTCCTAAATCGTGACCGAAACCACCGTTCGGGGCAATTGCCACGGCCGTATGAAGGGGAGGAAGGTGGACTGACCGCGCGGCTGGGGATCCCTCGCGCGATGTGGGTCGCGGACTGGCGGAGAGGCTGGTAACACCATGCACAGCGCGGTGCGGCAGATGGACACACCGGTTGACCCGGAGCCGGACGACGGCTTCCGGCCGGGCCTGGAAGGCGTCGTCGCCTTCCGCACCGAGATCGCCGAACCCGACAGGGACGGCGGCGCGCTGCGTTACCGGGGCGTGAACATTGAGGATCTCGCCGGCAAAGTGACATTTGGCGACGTGTGGGCGCTCCTCGTGGACGGCAAGTTCGGCCAGAGCCTGCCACCGGCCGAGCCGTTCCCCATCCCGGTGCACACCGGCGACGTCCGGGTGGACGTGCAGGCGGCACTTGCCATGCTCGCCCCGATCTGGGACTACAAGCCACTGCTGGACATCTCCGACGCCGAGGCCCGCGAGCAGCTCGCGAGGGCGTCGGTCATGGCGCTCTCCTACGTCGCCCAGTCCGCCCGCGGCATCGGCCGCCCCGCGGTGCCGCAGCGGCGGATCGACGAGTGCAACACGATCACCGAGCGGTTCATGACCCGCTGGCGCGGCGAACCCGACCCCGCGCACGTGCGGGCCGTCGACGCGTACTGGGTCTCGGCCGCCGAGCACGGCCTCAACGCCTCGACCTTCACCGCCCGCGTCATCGCGTCCACCGGCGCGGACGTCGCGGCGTCCCTGTCCGGCGCCATCGGCGCCATGTCCGGCCCCCTCCACGGCGGCGCCCCGGCCCGCGTGCTGCCGATGATCGAGGAGGTCGAGAACGTCGGCGACGCCCGCAAGGTCGTGTCGAACATCCTCGACCGCGGCGACCGGCTGATGGGCTTCGGGCACCGGGTGTACCGCGCGGAGGACCCGCGAGCCCGCGTACTTCGCCGTACCTGCAAGGAGTTGGGGGCGGCCCGGTACGAGGTGGCGTCCGAGCTGGAGCAGGCCGCACTGACCGAACTGCGGGAACGCCGCCCGGACCGCGCGATCGAGACGAACGTCGAGTTCTGGGCCGCCGTGATCCTGGACTTCGCGAAGGTGCCGCCGCACATGATGCCCGCGATGTTCACGTGTGCCCGGACCGCGGGCTGGTGCGCGCACGTGCTCGAGCAGAAGCGGACGGGCCGCCTCGTCCGCCCGTCGGCGAAGTACGTCGGGCCCGCTCCGCGCACTCCCGACCAGGTCGAGGGCTGGGACAGCGTCAACCCCTACTGAGGTCCCGTAACCGGCGTTGAGTCGCCGTCCTTCCGGTGGACCGTTGCCCGACCTCGATGGTCGCCTGGCGGCGACGGCAGTGACGCGACTTCAACCGATGTCCTGTCCCCTGCGGGGCCGGTCGCTCACAGGACGGCCGGCCACAGTGTTCGCCGCTCGCACGCAGGTCCAGCTGTTGCAGTTCGCTTCTTGATCAACGCGAACACAGGTGGTTGCGTGGGCAGTCCCCCACCCAACCCAGGGGGCCGGCCCCGGTCCCATTGTACCGGCGGGAACGGACAAAACGGCTGGTCAGCGGGGGGTGTGGATAACTTTCACCCGGTGAGTGCGAGCGAAAGGGACACACGTCCGGGGCCGGGCGTCCATCCCTACGGACCGTCCTGTCCACCGAACGGCTGACAGTGGGATTCAGCCGCGCGGGCGTCCCTGAACCGGGTCCGGCGCGACACGATTTCCGCATGACCGCAATACAGGTTCGCGGACTTCGCAAGTCCTACCACGGGGTCGCCGCCGTCGACGGCGTCGACCTCGACATCCGGCAGGGTGAGGTCTTCGCTCTGCTCGGGCCCAACGGGGCCGGGAAGACCACCACCGTCGAGATCCTCGAGGGGCACCGGCGCCGGGACGACGGCCAGGTGTCCGTGCTGGGCGCCGACCCCGGCTCGGCCGGTCGCGCGTGGCGTGCCCGCATCGGCATCGTCCTGCAGACGGCAAATGACGCCGCCGAGCTGACGGTCCGCGAGAGTGTCCGCCACTTCGCGGGCTACTACCCGGCCCCGGCGGACGCCGACGAGGTCATCGAGCAGGTCGGGCTGACCGCCAAGGCGGGCACCCGGGTGAAGGCGCTGTCCGGGGGTCAGCGTCGCCGCCTGGACGTCGCGCTCGGGGTGGTCGGCCGGCCGGAGCTGGTGTTCCTCGACGAGCCGACGACCGGGTTCGATCCCGAGGCGCGGCGCCAGTTCTGGGACCTGATCCGCGGCCTCGCGGCGGGCGGCACGACCATCCTGCTGACGACGCACTACCTCGACGAGGCCGAGGCGCTCGCCGACCGCGTCGCGGTGATCGCGGGTGGCCGCATCGTCGCGGAGGGCACGCCGTCCACGCTCGGTGGGCGGTCGACGGCCAAGGCGACGGTGAGCTGGATCGGGCCGGAGGGGCGCCAGACGATGCTCACCGACACCCCGACCGCGCTCATCGCCGAGCTGTCACAGGGCCGTGAGCTGCCCGAGCTGACCGTGACCCGCCCGAGCCTGGAGGACACCTACCTGGAGCTGATCGGAGAGAAGCGATGACCACCGCCACACTGCCCACGACGTTCGGGCTCGGGCTGGCCCGCGGCGGGGTCGAGCTGAAGCAGTTCTTCCGTGCCAGGGAACAGGTGGTCTTCACCTTCACGTTCCCCGCGATCATCCTGGTACTGCTCGGCTCGATCTTCGACGAGCAGTACCAGGACGGCATCACCGCCGGCCAGGTGTTCGCCGCCAGCATGATCGCCGCCGGTCTGGTGGCGACGTCGTTCAACAACCTCGGCATCAACGTCGCCCTCAACCGCGAGGACGGCACGCTGAAACGCTTACGTGGCACGCCGATGCCGCCCGCGGCGTACTTCATCGGCAAGATCATCCTGGTGGCGGTGGCCAGCCTCGCCGAGGTGGTGCTGATGCTCGTCGTCGGCATGGTCCTCTTCGACGTCGAGCTGCCGAGCACGGCGGGCGACTGGTTCACGTTCACGTGGGTGTTCGCGCTCAGCGTGGTCACCTGCTCGCTGCTGGGCATCGCGATCAGCGCCATCGCGAGGACGGCGCAGAGCGCGGCGGCGGTCACCAACGTGCCCTACATCGCGTTGCAGTTCATGTCCGGTGTGTACATCCCGATCGACGGTGTGCCCGAGTGGATGCGCGACGTCGGGTCGCTGTTCCCGATCAAGTGGGCCGCCCAGGGGTTCCGCTCGGTGTTCCTACCGGACAGCATGATGGCGAGGGAGGCGGCTGGCTCATGGGAACTCGGGAAGACGGCGCTGGTGCTGGGCGGCTGGTGCGTGCTGGGACTGGTGCTGTGCCTGCTGACGTTCCGGTGGACGAACAAGCGGGGCTGAGGAACGACGCCTGGCTGCGCTGGTACTGGCTCTGGGACCTCTCCTTCGCCGTCGTCTACGTCTCGGTGGGCCTGCTGGTCCTGCTGCGGGACGACGACTCGCTGCCCAACCGGCTCGGCGCGGCCGGCGTGCTCACCGTGATGGCCGCGGGGTACGTGTTCTTCGGCCGCGGCCACATCGTCGTCCCGAGGGAGCGCGGCTCGGTGCAGGGGCGGTTCTTCGCCGCCGGGCTGGTCGTCCCGCAGCTGGTCGCCGTCACGTTCGACGGGGACGCGTCGTTCGCGTTGTTCGCCCTCTGTCCGCTGATGTTCATGAGCCTGGCGCTGCGCGAGGCGATCATCGTGGTCGTGGCGCTGAGCCTCGTGCCACCGCTGGCGTCGCTCATCCGGGACGGGCTCGACACGGCGCTCGGACTCCTCGGCCCGATGATGGTGTTCACCGTCCTCCTGGGCGTGACGATGGGCACGTGGATCCACCGAATCGTTTCGGAGAGCCAGGAAAGGGCCGAGTTGATCATGAAGCTGGAGGAGAGCCGGGAGGAGGTCGGCCGGCTCTCCCGCGAGGCCGGGGTCGCCGCCGAGCGGGCCCGGCTCGCGGCCGAGATCCACGACACGCTGGCGCAGGGCTTCACCAGCCTGGTCACCCTCGTCCAGGCCGCGGAGTCCGAACTGGACAGGGACATCGAGAAGGCACGCGGACATCTCACGCTCGCGGCACGGACCGCGCGGGAGAACCTGACCGAGGCGCGGGCGTTGGTCGCCGGGCTCACGCCGACCGCGCTCGGCACCGGCTCGCTGGACGAGGCGATCCGCCGGCAGCTGGAGCGGTTCGCCGAGGAGACGCCGGTCAGCGTGTCCTACCGCGCCGACGGCGACAGCGTGACGCTGCCGACCGTGCTGGAGGTGGTGCTGCTGCGCATGGTGCAGGAGTCGCTCACCAACGTGCGCAAGCACTCGCGCGCCACCGAGGTGACGATCACCTTGCAGGTCAAGGAGACCTGCGCGTCGATGCGGGTCACCGACAACGGCGCGGGGTTCGACCCGGACGAGCCCGCGGACGGTTTCGGCTTGCGGGGCATGCGAAACCGGGCCGCGGAGGTCGGCGGGCGACTGTCCGTCCGGAGTGGCTCCGGCGGTACCACGGTCGAGCTGGAGGTGCCCCGGTGAGTGGCGTGATCCGGGTGATGCTCGTCGACGACCACCCCGTCGTCCGGGAGGGGTTGCGCGGCATGCTGGAGTCCGAGCCGGATTTGACGGTCGTCGCGGAGGCCGGGTCCGGCGAGGAGGCGGTCGCGCAGGCGCGGGTCACCGAGACCGACGTGATCCTGATGGACCTGCGGATGCGTGGCCTGGACGGCGTCGGCGCGACCGAGCGGATCCTCGCCGGCGACCCGCACGCGCGGGTCGTGGTGCTCACCACGTACGAGACGGACGCGGACATCCTGCGTGCGGTCGAGGCCGGCGCGTCGGGCTATCTGCTGAAGGACGCGAGCCGGACGGAGCTCGCCAACGCCGTCCGGGCGGCGGCGCGCGGGGAGACCGTGCTGGCGCCGTCGGTCGCGGGCCGGCTGGTCAACCAGGTGCGCCGGCCGGCCGCGCAGTCACTGTCCGCGCGGGAGGTCGAGGTGCTCGCGCTGGTGGCGAAAGGCCTGCGGAATGCGGATATCGGGCGGTCACTGCACATTTCGGAAGCGACCGTGAAGACCCATCTGCTGAGGGCATTCGGAAAACTCGGCGTGTCCGACCGAACCGCCGCGGTGACGACGGCCATGGCATTGGGTCTGCTGTCCTGACCCGGCAATTGGTAACGCCGATGACGTAGCGCGATCATCGGGATTATTCGGTAAGAATGCGGCCATGCTGCAAACCACCGAGTTCGCCCTGCTCCGCCGAGTCGCCGCCGAGCAGGCGGAAGGCCGGGCACCGTCACTCGTCGCAGCCGTCGTGCGTGGCGGTGACGTTTTGTGGACCGGTGCGCGCGGACAGGTCGACGGCGCGGCACCGACCGCCGACACCCAGTACCGCATCGGATCGATCACCAAGACCTTTGTCGCGGTGCTGGTGATGCGCCTGCGCGACGAGGGCCGCCTCGACCTGAACGACGAGCTCGACAAGCACATGCCGGGCACCTCCTTCGGTCATCTGACCATCGCGCAGCTGCTGTCGCACACCGGCGGGCTCACGTCCGAGTCGCCGGGCGTGTGGTGGGAGCGCGCCCCCGGCGGCGACTGGCCGGACCTGGTCGACCGCATGGACGAGGACGTGCTCAAACACCGCGCCGGCGCCAGGTTCCACTACTCGAACCCGGGCTACGGGGTGCTGGGGCAGCTGGTGGCCGAGCTGCGCGGCGCGTCGTGGCTCGAGGTGCTGAACACCGAGATCCTGGCGCCGCTCGGGATGGCCCGCACGACGCCGATGCCGGCCGCGCCGCACGCGCTCGGCTGGGCCGTGCACCCCTACGCCGACGTCCTGCTGCCGGAGCCGACGCCGGACGCGGGCGCGATGGCCCCGGCCGGCCAGCTGTGGTCGACCGCGACGGACATGGCCCGCTGGCTGCGGTTCATCGCCGGCGACTCGGGCACCGTGCTGCACCCGGACACGGTCGAGGAGATGCGCGCGCCGGTCGTCGTCGAGGACGGCGGCGCGTGGACCGGCGGGTACGGCCTCGGCCTCCAGACATGGCGCGACTCGGGCCGGCGCCTCGCCGGCCACGGCGGCTCGATGCCGGGGTTCCTGGCGAACGTGGTGGTCGACCCGACGACGACGACCGGCGCGCTGGCGATGACGAACTCGACGGCCGGGGTCGGTGTGTCGGCGCTGTCGATGGACCTGCTGAAGCTGGTGGACGACTACGAGCCGGCGCTGCCGGGCGAGTGGCGGCCGCTGACGGAGGTGTCCCTGGACCTGCTGGCACTCACGGGCCAGTGGTTCTGGGGCCCGATGCCGTTCGTGCTGCGGCTGATGGCGGGCGGTTGGGTCGAGCTGCGCCCGGTGTCCGGCGCGGGCCGGGGCTCGCGGTTCCGGCCGACCGGCGACGGCGAGTGGCTGGGCCTGGACGGGTACTACGCGGGCGAGACGCTGAAGCTGCACCATCACGCCGACGGCACGGTCAGCCACCTCGACCTGGCGACGTTCGTCTTCACCCGCACCCCGTACGACCCGAAGGCCCCGGTCCCGGGTGGCGTCGACGACCGCGGCTGGCGCCCGGGCGACTGACACGCGAGGCCCTACTCCCCCGCAGCGCCTTTCCGGGCAGCACCGCGATCCCGAACGCGCCGGTGTGACGAAGACCCTGAAACGCCCCGGCCCAAGATCACGATCTGGTAAGAGGCGTATCCACTTCATAGGGTCGTCGACACCGTGTTGTAGTGTGCCGGTTCTGATGTCGGGGACTGGCCTTAAAGGAGAGTCATGGGCAGGTTCGTCCCGGCATGCGTTGGATTCGCGGGTGCCGCCGCGCTGTTACTGGCCACCGCCGCGCCGGCCGCAGCCGACGAGGCGGTCACGGGCCGGGTCGACCATGACGGCAACGTCATCGGTTACCAGGTCAACGTAGGCAAGGACTGGCTCGCCACGATCCCCACCAACCTGCTCGGCTTCAAGCTCGCCGACGGCACCGAGCTGGGCATGTACTGCGTCGAGCTCTACACCGACATCGACGACCAGCACGACATGGTCGAGCGGCCGTGGGACGACTCCCCCGACGCGAACTCGCCGTTCAACGCCAACCGGGCGAAGATCAACTGGGTGCTGCACCACGGCTATCCGGGCAAGAGCCTCGCGAACGTCGCCGCCCAGCTGGCGCCGGCGCAGCTGCACGACGGGATCGACGTCCTCGAGGCCGTCGCCGCCACGCAGGCCGCGGTCTGGCACTTCAGTGACGGTGTCAACCTCGACCGTGACGACCCGCTCTCCGGTGACGCCTCGGACCAGGACGACGCGGCTGATGCCCTGGCCCTGTACGACTACCTCACCGGCCCGGCGAACACGGGGATCGGCGAGGCGCCCATCCCGGCGCTGTCGGTCGCCCCGGCGGACAAGGAAGGCACGGCCGGCACGCGGATCGGGCCGTTCACCGTCGACACCAACGCCACCGTCGAGCAGCTGACCGCGAACCTGCCGGCCGGCGTGCGGGTCACGGACAAGGACGGCAAGGACGTCGCCGCGGGCGCGATCAAGGACGGCACCGAGCTGTACCTGGACGTCCCGGCCGGCACCGTCGACGGGAACGGCACGTTCTCGCTGACCGCCTCGGCGACCCTGGACACCGGCCGGCTGTTCGTCGGGGAGAACTACGCCAAGCACCCCACGCAGTCGCTGATCGTGGCCGGGGCCGTGAACACGAAGCTGACGGCGTCAGCAGGCGCGAGCTGGACCACCGCCCCGCCGACCACGACGACGACCACCACGACCACGACCACCACCACGACGCCACCGACCACGACCGTCCCGCCGGCCACCTCGACCACGGCCGCGCCGACCCCGCAGGGCGGTCTCGCATCCACCGGCGCGTCAATCTTCTGGCCGGTCCTGGTCGGTGTCGTACTGGTCGCCGGCGGTGCGGGCGCACTGATCTTCCTCCGCCGCCGCCGCACATAACCCCACCTGTCGCGAGTCCCGCGTTCAAACAGTGCGAGTCCCGCGTTCAGCCACACCGAGTCCCGTTTTCGCATGCATGAAAACGGGACTCGGTGTGTTCGAACGCGGGACTCGCGGGTCAGGCCAGGGCTTCGGTGGGGGACAGGCGGGCCGCGCGCATGGCCGGGTAGGCGCCCGCGAGTGCGCCGACCACCGCGGCCACTCCGACGCCACCCAGTAGTGCGATGGGTGGGAAGACCGCCGGCCAGTCGCGGGTGAGCGCGTAGCCGGCGGTGACGCCGACGCCGACTAGCACGCCCACGATGCCGCCCAGCAGCGACAGCAGGACGGACTCGGCGAGGAACTGGCCGCGCACCTGGCGTTTGGACGCGCCCAGTGCCCGCCGCAGCCCGATCTCGCGGCGGCGTTCGAGCACCGAGATGACCATCGTGTTCGCGACGCCGACGCCGCCGACGAGGAGCGCGACGCCGCCGAGCCCGAGGAAGAGCGCGCTGAAGGAGGTCTCGCTGAGCCGCTGGGCCTTGAGCGCGTCCGAGGGGCGGGACACCTTCACCTCCAACGGTTCCGCCGGGTTGATGGTGGCGCCGAGCACCGCGCGGACGCTCTCGACCTGGGCGTCGACGGCGCGGACGTAGACGGTCGAGGGATGGCCGTCGAACCCGAGCGTCTCGGCCGTGTGCCAGCCGACGAGCGCGGCCCGCTCGATCTCCTGGGCGAGCGGCATGGCGTTGAGAATGCCGACCACCGTGAACCACCGGTTACCGAGCCAGACCTGTGTGCCCGGCTGGTTGACGCCCAACCGAGTGGCCGCGACCGAACCGAGCACGACGGTCGGAAAGTTCTCGGTGACTCCGTCGAGAAACCTGCCGCGGTGGATCGAGCCCCGAAGCAGTTTCAGCAGGTCGTTGCGGGCCGCGAGGACCGAGACGCCGGAGGTCTCCGCCTCATCGATCCGGTCGGTGCGGCGAATCGTGGCGTCGACCTTCCCGGTGGCGGAGACGCCGGTGACCGGGCCGATCCTGGCGACCATCGGGACGGTGGTCAGGGGTAGGGAGGCGTCGTTACCCATGATCGTCTGGCCGGGCGCCGCGGTGAGCAGGTTGGTCCCGAGCGCGGCGAGCTGCTCACGCAGGGCCTGCTGGCTGGACGCCGGAATCGAGACGACGGCCACCATCGCGGCGATCCCGATCCCGATGCCGAGCGCGGAGAGGATCGCGCGGAGCGGCCTGGTCCGCATGCCATGGGCACCGAGCCGGCCGACGTCACCGGGTCCGAGCCGCCGCGGCCGGGGTAGGAGGGTGGTCACAGTCGCACCAGTCCCGTGTCGAGGCGGACCACGCCGTCCAGGACCTCTATCCGCCTGGGCAACGCGGCCGCCACCTCGCGGTCGTGGGTGACGACCACCACAGTCGCGCCGCTGTCGCGCAGGTCCAGCAGCAGTCGCATGATCTCCATGCCGGTGCGGCTGTCCAGGTTCCCCGTCGGCTCGTCGGCCAGGATCAGCGCGGGCTCGTTCACCATCGCGCGGGCGATCGCCACCCGTTGCCGTTCGCCGCCCGACAGTTCCGACGGGAGGTGCCACGCCCGATGCGACAGCCCCACCCGATCGAGTGCCGCCAGCGCCAGACCCCTCCGCTGGCGTGACGGCACCCCCGCGTACGTCAACCCCGTCGCCACGTTGTCCACCGCCGGCAGGCCCTCCGCCAGGAAGAACTGCTGGAACACGAACCCGATCCACTCCGACCGCAACGCCGACAACCGCCGGTCCGACAACCGGCTCACGTCGTGCCCCCGCATCTCGACCACCCCCGACGACGGCCGGTCGAGCGTGCCCATCAGGTGCAGCAGCGTCGACTTCCCCGAGCCCGACGGCCCCACGACCGACACCAGCTCCCCCGCGCCGATCGACAGCGTCACGTCGCGCAACGCCTGTACCCCACCCGGGTACGTCCGGCTCACCTCGCGCAGCGTGATCATGACGTGGTCACCACCGTCATGCCCGCCGACAACCCGCGGCCGGAGACCTCGACCATTCCGTCGGCGAACAGACCGGTCCTGACCGCCACCAACTTCCCGGACGGCTGCTCCACCGCGTACCCGCCCTCGGTCAGCGCCAGCAGCGCCCCGACCGGCACCACGAGCACGCCCTTGCGCTCCCCCGACGTGACGACCACGTCCACCGAGCCCGCGTCGACCGCGCCGATGGCGGCGACATCGTCGATGGACACCGTCGCCGTGTACTTCTGGCTCGTGTCCGCGTTCGGGTCGTTCGGGTCCGAGTCGGACGTCGCCGGGACGACCGACCGCACGGTGCCGGGCACCTGCTTGCCGCCGACCGTCAGCGTCACCGGCTTGCCCACCGCCGCCAGGTCCTTCTGGCCCTCCGTCAGCTCGACCGTGACCCAGCGCGTCGTGTCCGTGTACTTCAGCACCGAGCCCGCCGCGTCCGCACCCAGCGCCAGCTCCACCGAGCTGACCCGCACCGGCGCCGCCGTGACCACCACGTCGCCCAGCTCGATGCCACCCGTCTGGTCGACGCCCAGCTTCTTCTGCCACTTCTTGATCGCGGCCGCGGTCCCGGCCGTGAACTTGTTGTCCGGCTTGCCGAACCCGCTGTACCCCAGGTCCCGCAGGTTCTCCTCGACCAGCTTCACGTCCGGCCCGTCGGTCATGCCCGAACCGAGCGCCCGGTAGAGCGGCAGCGAGCCGAGGAACACGACCACCGGCCGCGCGTCCACCTGGTACGCCACGGCACCCCGGTCGAGCACGGTCCCGACGGCCGGCAGCGA
The DNA here is from genome assembly GCF_035634895.1 of Actinophytocola sp. GTDB lineage: Bacteria > Actinomycetota > Actinomycetes > Mycobacteriales > Pseudonocardiaceae > Actinophytocola. The sequence goes on from NZ_DASQCC010000256.1 coordinate 12,767, forward strand.
CGTGACCGTCCCCTGCCGCCGGCCGGTCAGCGACTGCTCGATGCCGTACCCGAGCTCGCCGGTCAGCGTCTCCCGCTCCGCCAGGTCCATGCGCCGTACCTCGGCGGTCGCCGCCGCGGCCGGCGACTGAGGTACCGCGACCGGGCGACTACCCAGCCGGGTGACAGCCACCGCCGTGCCGATCCCCAGCACCACCAGCACGCTCACGCCCACCAGCACCCACCGCAGCAGGCGCCGGCGGCGGACCACCTCAGGGCCGCTCACTTGTCGCCCTTCTTGCTGGAGCGCGACTCGGTCTTCGCGTCCGCGGGCGCGCACGCCTTCATGGCCTTGTCGAGCTCGTCCGGGTCGTTGCCGCCGTCGCCGGCGTCCACGCTGATGCCCGGCTCGTCCATGGTCGGTTCCTTGATCTCGATGCCGTGCTCTCGCAGGCACTTCGCCATCTGGCGAGCCCGGTCGAGGTCCTCGGCCGTCGGCTTCTCCGGCTCGCCGCCGTTGGGCATCAGGTGCTTGCACTTGGCGTTGGCCTTGTCGACCTTGTCCTTCTCGTCCTCGCTGCCGACCGAGATGCCGCCGCCACCGCCGCCGCTCGGGTCGGGGTCCGCCATGTCGACACCGTTCTCCCGCATGCACTTCGCGTAGTCGCGCATCTTGTCGATGTCCGACTTGCCGTCGTCCGCGGCGGGCGTCGCCGAGGACTTCGGCGCGTTCGAGTCCGAGATGGACGCGACGCCGTCGCCGCTGTCTCCCGTGCTTCCACACGCCGTGACCAGCGTGAACAGTCCGCCCAGGACAACCAGGCGCCATCGTGAGTTCATCGGAGATCTCCCTTCCTTCGCTGGCGACCAGTTCTACGAGGCCGGTGGTTCGGGCGCGCTAAGCGAAATCGCTTATCCCGTCCTTAACCGCGGGGCGAGCACACTGGCCGCATGCGGGTGCTGGTCGTGGAGGACGAGCAGCTCCTCGCGGACTCCGTCGCCGAGGGGTTGCGCAGGCTGTCCATGGCCGTGGACGTCTGCTACGACGGCGACGCCGCGCTGGAGCGGGTCGGTGTGCATGCCTACGACGTGGTCGTGCTGGACCGGGACCTGCCCGGCACGCACGGCGACGAGGTGTGCCGTGCGGTGGTCTCGACCGGTGGTGAGGCGAGGGTGCTGATGCTGACCGCCGCCACCGAGGTCATCGACCGGGTCGCGGGCCTCGCGCTCGGCGCCGACGACTACCTGACCAAGCCGTTCGCCTTCGCCGAGCTGGTCGCCCGGGTCCAGGCACTGGGCCGGCGGGCCCGGCCGGCGCTGCCGCCCGTGCTGGCACAGGCCGGCGTGGTGCTGGACCGGCCGCGCCACCAGGCGGCGCGGGACGGGCGGCACCTGCCCCTGTCGAGGAAGGAGTTCGCGGTGCTCGAGGTGCTGATGCGGGCCGAGGGCGCGGTGGTGAGCGCCGAGGATCTCCTCGAGAAGGCGTGGGACGAGCACGCCGACCCGTTCACGAACGCGGTCCGGGTCGCGGTGATGACGTTGCGCCGCAAGCTCGGCGACCCGCCGGTGATCGAGACCGTGCCCGGCGCCGGCTACCGGATGCTGCCGTGAGCGGAGCCGGTGGAGCGGTCCGGCGCCGCGATGCGGGCGAGGAGACGCCGTGAAGCTGTCGGTACGCACCCGGCTCGCGCTGACGTTCGCCGGGCTGTTCATGCTGGCCGGCGCGATCCTGCTGGTCGTCAACTACACGCTGGTCAGCGCGGCCCTGCCGGAGGCGGGCACCGGGGGCATCAGCTACAGCGGCAACGGCTCACCGCCGGAGCTGACCGACGAGCGGATCTACGGCGGGCACGGCGAGGCCGGCGGCGGCCCCGAGATGACCTCGACGATCGTGAACGGCGCGATCGACGGCTACCGCACGTCGGCGCTGCGGACCATGCTGGTCATCTCGGGCATCGCGCTCGTGCTGGTCGGCGCCATGGCCGGGCTGCTCGGCTGGCTCATGGCCGACCGCACGCTGCGGCCGGTCAAACGGATCACCGCGACGGCCAGACGCCTCGAGGTCGGGCGGATGGAGAAGCGGATCAACCACGACGGCCCCGACGACGAGCTGAAGGAGCTGGCCGACACCTTCGACGGCATGCTCGACCGGCTCGCCAGCTCGTTCGACAGCCAGCGCCGGTTCGTCGCCAACGCCTCGCACGAGCTGCGCACACCCCTCGCCGTGCAGCGCACGATGATCGAGGTCGCGATGGCCGACCCGACCG
>NZ_DASQCC010000257.1:0-97116 GCF_035634895.1 Actinophytocola sp.
GGCGAGCCATTCGTCCAGCACCTCGGTGTCGGTGAAGTCCTTGCTCGCCACGGTGAACGTGAGGGTCGGCCGGCCCTGTCCCGCCAGCTTCGCGCTGTCGGTGAGCGTCACGCCGTCCTGCTGCAGCACGCTCAGCACCGGGGTCCAGACGTAGGCGCCGTCGATGTCGCCGCGCTGCCACGCGGCCTGGATGTTCTGCGGTTCGAGGTCGACGATCGTGACCTTGCTCGCGTCCACTCCGGACAGTTCGAGCGCGGCCAGCAGGCTGTAGTGGGAGGTGGAGCTGAACGGCGCGGCGACCTTGCGGCCGACGAGGTCGGCGATCCGCGTGATCCCGCTTGCCTTGCGCACGACGAGCGCCTCGCTGTCGCCGATGACGTTCAGCAGCTCGATGACCTGGTACGGAATGGAAAGCGGCGGGCAGAGGCCGGCGGCGGCGGGACTGCTGCCGATCACCGCGAGGTCGATGGACCGGCCGAGGAAGGCGGTGTTGATGCTCGCGCCGGAGTCGAACGCGGTCCACTTGATCGTGTGGTCCGGCAACGCCTTCTCCAGCGTCTTGCGGTCCTTCACGAGCAACGTGCTGTCCGCGAAGTTCTGGTAGGCGATCCGCACGGTCTTGCCGCCGACGCCGGACGACGAGCCGCCGACGCCGCACGCGGCGAGCACCGGCGCCGCCGCCAGCAGTGACAGGACGTTCCTGCGCGAGAGGGACATCAGTTTTCTCCTCGGAAGGTCATACCAGGCCACGCCACGGCGACAGGGCACGTTGCGCGGCCACGATCAGCGAGTCGATGACGAGCCCGGTGACGCCGATGACGAACAGACCGAGGATCACCACCGCGGTCTGGTTGTAGCGCTGGGCGTTGAGCACCATCCCGCCGATGCCGTCCGCGCCGTTGACGGTCTCGGCGGCCACCACCGAGCTGTAGGCGATGCCGACGGCGAGCCGCACGCCCGTGATGATCTCGGGTGCCGACGCCGGCAGGATCACCCCGCGGATCACCTCGAACCGGCTGGCGCCCAACGCCTGCGCGGCCTCGACGTACTGCCGGTTGACCCCGCTGACCGCCGCCGCCGCGGCCACGGCGACCGGCGGGAAGGCGGCGACCATCAGCAGGTAGACCTTCGGCTCCTCGTCGATGCCGAACCAGATCACCAGCAGGCTCAGGTATGCCAACGGAGGCAGCGCGCGCAGGAAGGTGACGGCCGGCTCGGTGACCGCCCTGACGACCGGGATCAGGCCCATCGCCAGACCGAGCACGACACCGATCACGATCCCGTACACACAGCCGTAGCCGACGCGCCGCAGGCTCACCCCCAACCGCTCGACCAGCGTCGACCCGGCGTACCCGCCCTGCCCGTTCGCGGAGTCCGATGTGGACAGAAGCTGGTGCCACACCTGGCCGGGCCCGGGCAGGATCGCCGGCGGCCAGATCCTCGCCGACGCGGCCAACCACCAGATCGCGAACAGGACGAGGACCGCGATCACCCGCACCAACAACGACCGAGACCGCCGGCGGACGACCTGTCTTTCTGACACGACGGCCAACGTACAGACGTACACACCGGCGGTCCGGATCGTTCCGTATCGTGGATCGCGAGCAGCTGCCCCTTGCGCGGAGGCAGGCGCATAGGGCAGGGGACGCGATCACCACCCGAACACACCGCGCACCGGGACAGTTGAGTCCGAAGTGGACGAGCCGCTACGCAAACGCCTGCCCGCGGGACCCCCGAGCCGGGTCCAGCCGAGGGCGGGGGCCACCGTCCTGGCGCGGTCGGTGAGCAGCCGGACGTTCTCCGCGAGCCCGAAGGCCGGCGGGAGGAAGAGGACGACGAACGCGAAGTCGACCGTGCCCCCTGCCGACGGCCTCGGCGAGCCGGGGACCGGCCGATCATCAGAGCTGATGCGGCATGGTTTCCGGGATGCGTGACCGGCATGTGGGACGCGTCGACAGGAGCACCCGCCATCGATCACACTCCCTCATGGGAAGCGATCGGGAAATGCGTTTGGACGCGAGTTCTTGTCGCGGGTGAAGGTGGTGTGGTGACCACGGAACCGTGTGCTCTTGACCCCGTTCGGTTACGCGCCGCCTTCGGCGCCTTCCCGAGCGGTGTCGTCGCCGTCGCCGCATGGGTCGACGACCGGATCGTCGGCCTGGCGGCGAGCTCGTTCACCTCGGTGTCGCTGGACCCGCCGCTGGTGTCCTTCTCCATCGGCAACACGTCCAGGACGTGGCCGCTGCTGCGCCGTGCCGCCCACGTCGGCGTCACCGTCCTCGCCGACCACCACGACGACGTGGCCCGGCAGCTGGCCGGTCCGGTCGAGACCCGCTTCGACGGTCTGGACATGGCCCAGCACGACGGCGGCGCGGTGACCCTCACGGACGGCATCGCCTGGTTCGACACGACGATCGACCGGCACGTGGCAGCCGGCGACCACACCATCGTCCTGCTCCGGCTGCACGCGGTGGCCCACGCCGACCGCTCGCTCCCACTCGTGTTCCACCGCAGCGGGTTCGGCCTCGCACCAACCAGGATGAGGAACTCCACGAGAGGGCACGGGGAATGGATCTCACCGACGAAGCCGACTACGACCGGGTGAGGCTGGGCCGGCGGACGTTCCTGCGCGCGACCGCGCTGACGGCCGCGTTCTTTCCACTGTGGACGTCGCCGGCGGTCGCGGAGCCGGGCCCGATCGTGAAACCGCTGCCCGCCGACAGGTTCATCGTGCGCGGCACGAACGCCGAGACCCGCTGGGAAGCGCTGGCGGGCACGGGAAACCTGGTGCCGATAGACCGCTTCTTCGTACGCAACCACACGTTGACACCGCTGCTCTCGGCGCAGACGTGGCGGCTGCGGCTGTTCGGCACCGGCCTGCGGGGCGCGCCCACGGCCGGCAACCCGGTCGAGCTGGGCTACCAGGACCTGCTGGACCTGCCCGCGCGGACGGTGACGGCACGCATCGAGTGTGCCGGCAACGGCCGGAGTTTCTACACCACACAGCAGAACCAGAGCGTGACCGGTACGGCGTGGCAGCTCGGCGCGGTCGGTGTCGCGCGCTGGCGCGGTGTGCCGCTGTCCACTGTGCTCGAACGGGCCGGGCTGCGCCGTTCCGCCGTCGACGTGCTGCCCGCCGGGCTCGATCCCGACTACGTGACCGGCGGCGTGAACCTCGGTCCGGTCCGGCGCCCGCTCCCGATCCGCAAGGCGCTCAAGGACGTCCTGGTCGCCTACGAGATGAACGGCGAGCCGCTCCCACCCGACCACGGCTTCCCGGTCCGGCTGGTGGTGCCGGACTGGATCGGGATCGCGTCGATCAAGTGGCTCGGCGGGATCGAGGTCTCCGACACCCCGCTGGTGTCGCCGTGGAACACCCAGTTCTACCGGCTCGTCGGACCGGACTACCCGCCCGAGGGCGAGCTGATCGGCAGGCAGAACATCAAGAGCGCCTTCGAGCTGCCGTGGGGCGGCACGCTCGCCGCCGGCCGCACCCACCACCTGACGGGCCGGTCGTGGTCCGGCACCGGTGGCGTCCGCGGGGTCGAGGTCAGCACGGACGGGCGTACCTGGCGGCACGCGGCGCCGCGGGGTCACGACGGCGCCTGGCTGCGCTGGTCGTTGCCCTGGCGCCCAACGGGTCCCGGCTCCTACACGCTGCGCGCCCGGGCCACCGACCGCACCGGGGCCGGCCAGCCCGCGGTCGCGCCCTACAACACCCAGGGCTACCTGTTCGGGGCCGTGGTCGGCCATCCGATCACGGTCGCCTGATCCTCACCGGAGGATCAGGGCCGAGAGGTCCTCGTCGGAGAGGGAGCGGGCCGGGGTGTTCTCCGCCGTGGCCCGATGTCCGGCACGACCTCCAGCGACAGGTGGGCGGCGGCGAAGTCGGCCGCGACCTCGTCGAGGCGGCGGTCCGTGCGGGACGGGTAGTGGCCGGCCCAGAACACCTCCACGACCGACGCCGCGGGCGAGACGACCTCGCCGGGCCGGAGGTGGCTCGCCGGTGACCACGACACCGCCCCGAACACGGTGGCGAAGCGGCGCAACGCGCTTCGCTCGCTGTCGAGCCCGTTCTGGAGGGTCAGGACCGGCAGCTCGGTGGCCGCCACGCCGGCGCGACCGGCCGCCACGCCCACGCCGCCAGCGCCGCGTCGGCGTCCTGGGTCCTGGTCGCCAGCAGAATGCTGTGCACGGACGGCACTCGGCACCGCACCGAAATCCTGATGACCATCGATCGGGAACCGTGATCGGAGCGGACGCGTTTGCCCGGGTCGCGGGGTGGGTAATGGATCACCGACCGCTGTTATGACTGGGAGGCGCACATGTCTGGTGAGACCCGATGGACCGTGGTGCCGAGGACCGTCGGCGCCTGCGCGATAGCGCTCTTCGCCGGGGTCGTCCTGCTCGGCAGTGTGATCTGGCAGATGGCCGACGCCGGCGAGGTGGCCGTCTTTCCCATGATCGCCGCCGTTGCCGCCGCCGCACTCGTGGTCGTGGCGCTGGTCGGCCTGGTTCGCCCGAACACCCGCGGCCGGTAACGACTTCGGTCCGATCCGCGTTCGCCGGGTCAACTCCCGGCTGCGCCGCGACGGTGCCCGGCCGCGTCGCGGCGCAGCTGGTCGGTGTGCTCACTGATTGCGCCCAACCGGTCGGCCAGTCCCGCATGGTCGCGCGGCAGGTGCGCACGGACCGCGGCCAGCGGCGGCAGCAGGGTCGTGACATCGTCCTCGCCGAGTGCCGCGCCGAGCCGGTCGGCGCCCTCGCGGCCCGCCGCGTCGAGACCGTCCAGCGCGCTGACCTGACCGGCGAGCTGCCGTAGGACCGCGGCGTTGCTCCGCGCCCAGTCCGCGACCGCGCGGTCACCCGCGCGCCGGTCGCGTTCGGCGTCGACGCGCCCCTCTCCGGTCGTCTCCCCCGTCGCCGATGGTCGCAGCCGCAGGAACCGCCGCTCGGCGGCCTGCCGGCTCGCCACCCCCAACGCCGGCGCGAGTGACGCCCAACTGGCGCCACCGGCCCTGGCCGCCGCGATCAGCTCCGGCTCCCAGACGCCCAGCTCCTCCCGCACCGACCGCAACGCGGCCAGCGCGGCCACCACCCGCTCGGCCGGCACCTCGCCCCCACGGGTGGCCACCACCACCTCGTGCACCCGCTCGACGACGCGCGCCGGGTCGACGTCCATCATCCGTCATCCTTTCGACGACTCAGTACTTGTCATCCTTTCGATGACATGTTAGAACAGTGGTGCGTGTTGACACCAGAACGTCGAACTCAGGAGGTGGAACCGATGTTGATGCGCACCGACCCGTTCCGTGAGCTGGACCGGCTCGCCCAGCAGATGCTCGGCACCGCGACCCCCGGAACCTGGTCGAAGCCGGCCACGATGCCGATGGACGCCTACCGCGCCGGCGACGAGTTCGTCGTCAGCTTCGATCTCCCCGGCGTCGACCCCGACGCCATCGAGCTGGACATCGAACGCAACGTCCTGACCGTCAAGGCCGAACGCCGCCCCCTGCCCGGCGGGGACGACATCCAGATGCAGGTCTCCGAACGCCCCCTCGGCGTCTTCTCCCGCCAGCTGTTCCTTGGCGACACCCTCGACACCGACCGCATCGCCGCGGACTACGAGGCGGGTGTGCTGACGCTGCGCATCCCGATCGCCGAGCGGGCCAAGCCCCGGCGCATCGAGATCGCCGGCGGTCGGTCCGACCGCCGGGAGCTCCAGGCCTGACCCGGTGTGTCCGGGTAGGGCCGCGCCGGTCCTACCCGGACACACCGGTCCGGTCAAAGGGTCAGGACGGGTCAGACCGTCCGCACCGTGGCCATCATCGCCATGTCCTCGTGTTCCAGGTTGTGGCAGTGCATGACGAAGCGGCCGCGGTAGTCGGTGAAGCGGACCGCGATGTCGACCACCTCCGCCGGGCGGAGGTCCACCGTGTCCTTCCAACCCCGGTCGGTGGGCCTGGGCTTGCGGTCCCCCCTGCTCAGCACCTGGAAGTGGTCCAGGTGGACGTGCACGGGATGGTGGACGTCGGTGACCAGGCGCCACCGCTCCACCTCGCCCAGCGGGCTGTCGGCCTGCGCGGAGCCCGGCGCGAACGTCCGGCCGTTGATCGTCCAGCCCTTGTGGTCGCCCACGGCGCCGCGGTTGAACTGGAACACGCGTGTCCGCACCGGTTCGGGCAGCGGCTCGACGGCCGCCAGCCTGGCCGGGACCCGGCTGTCGTCGGCCGCCTTCCGGACCACGCGGAAGCGCATGATGCCGGCGGTGCCGCCGGTGCCGAGCCCGTTCGTCATCGTCACCTCGGTGCCCACCGGGACCGCCGAGAAGTCCACCACCACGTCGAACCGTTCCCCCGGCGCCATGTCGATCGAACCGTGCGTCACGGGCGCGGCCAGCAGACCGCCGTCCGAGCCAATCTGCACCAGCGGCAGGGCGGGGCTCATGGCCACCCGGTACCGCCGTGCGTTCGAGGCGTTCAGCAACCGCAGGCGATAGCGGGCCGCGTCCACCTCGTGTACCGGCCACGGTGCGCCGTTGACCAGCACCACGTCGCCGAGCACGCCCTCCATCCACTCTTCGCGCACCCCCGGCACCGACCGCATCGCCTGGTCGAGGCCGGGATAGGCGAAGGAGCCGTCCTCCTCGAACGAGCGGTCGCAGATCATCAGCGGCAGCTCACGGTCACCGCGCGGCAGCGGGAGCGCGTCCTCGACGTCGTCACGCACGATGTGGAAGCCGGCCAGTCCTCTGTAGACGGCTGGGCCGGTGAAGTCCATGCGGTGGTCGTGGTACCAGAGCGTCGCCGCGCGCTGTGCCATCGGATAGTGGTAGTCACGCGCGCCGGTCGTCGTGTCACCGGTCATGCCGTGCGGGAACGCGTGCCAGCCGCCGGTGGGCAGCACCAGGTCCAGTGGCCAGCCGTCGTGCTCGTGCGGTGTGTGGCCGCCGTGCAGGTGGGTCGCCGTCGGCACGGACAGCTCGTTGCGGTGCCGGACCACGATCGGCCGGCCCCGGCGGCTCTCGATCGTCGGGCCGGGGAAGATCCCGTCGTAGCCGAGGATCGGCGTGCGCAGGCCGGGCAGGATCTCCACGGCGGCCTCGCGCTGGGTCAGCTCGTACACGTCACCGTCCGGGCGCTTGACCGGCGGGATCGGCAGCGGCACCCGGAACCGGGCGGGCAGCCGCGACGTGCTCGACAGCTGTTCGCCGGTCTGGTCCACCCCGCACCCGGCCAGCACGGCGGCTCCGCCCAGCAGCCCGAGGAAACCGCGGCGGTTCACCGCGCACGTCCGCGTGGGCGGGCGGCGGCCGGCGTCCATGCCCATACGGCCAGCAGGACCGACATCGCCACGATCACGACGCCGAGCGGGATGTGGAACTGCAGGGCGCGGTTGTAGCCGACCGCCATCTGTAGTCCGACGGCCACGAGCAGCGCCACCGACGCGGGGAGGACCCACAGGCGGCCACGAACGACGGTGTAGGCGACCGCGACGCCGATCAGCGCCAGCTCGACGAACGCCAGCGCGGTCGCGACGGCGGCGTGCACCTCGATGGCGTCGACGTCCCCGGTCAGGAAGAGGCCGGCCAGCACGGGCTGCACCAGCACGAGTACCAGCTGGATGGTGGCCGTGATCCGCAGCAACCACAGCGTGAGCCGGGGGCGTCTCGCGGTCCCGGCAGGTTGGGCGAGAGTGTTCACAGGTTGGCACGCTATACGTAGGGTTCCTACATGTTCATCAGGGATGTCCCTGATGCGTTCCCTGATGACGGCCCGGCGTCGATGCGTAGACTTGCTACTCGTGCGACCCGCTGCCGTTCGCGGCCATCTCGACGCCCTGATCCTCGCCGTGCTCGAGGACGGTCCACGGCACGGCTATGCCGTCATCGAGGCCCTGCAGGCACGCAGCGGCGGCGCGCTCGACCTGCCGACCGGCACGGTCTACCCGGCCCTGCGGCGGCTGGAGCGGGCCGCGTTGCTGTCGGGCACGTGGAGCAGCGTCGGCGGCCGCGACCGCCGCACCTACACGCTCACCCGCGCCGGCAAGCACGCGCTGGCCAGGCAGCGCGCCGAGTGGACGGAGTTCACGACGGTGGTCGACTCGGTACTGCGGCCGGCGGGCGGCACGGCATGAGCACGGACCCGATCGCCCTGCACATCTCGGCACTGGAGATCGCGCTGCGCGGTCCGCGCCGAACCCGCCGCGACATGATCTCCGAGGCCCGCGCCGGCCTGCGCGACGCCGCGACGGCCTACCGCGAGGGCGGCCTGCCGGCCGACCAGGCGGCGGTGCGGGCGGTCCGGGACTTCGGCACGGTCGACGAGGTGGCGCCGGACTTCCAGGACGAGCTGACCGCCCGGCAGGGCCGCTGGTCGGCGTTGCTGTTCGCGCTCGCGTTCCCCGGGATGATGCTCGCGTGGGACCTGTTCTGGGCGTTGGGTTGGACCAGCAGGGCGGCCGGTCCCGCGGCGCCGACGGTCGGCGTGCTGTCGTCGGTCGAGGACACCGCGACCCTGGTGGTCGCGTCGGTCGCGGTGCTGCTGCTGGCCGTCACCTTCCGCCGGAGCGTGCCGCCCCACCGCCTCACCCGCGCGATCGGCGTGACGGGGGTGACGGGCGCGCTGCTGTGCGGCGGCCTGGCGTTGGCCATGAACCTGACGAGCACCGACCAGGCGGGCGGTTTCGTGGTCACGAACCCGGCCGCCATCGGCGCCTACGTCGGCAGCGCCGTGGTGATGCTGCTGATCATCTGGCAGTCGCTCCGCACCCTCCGCGTGGCCCACGCGTCATGGCTGGCCCAGGAGTCCGGCGCTCTGCAACTGTGAGCCAGTGCCTCACCCGGCCGGCTCCTGGTCCGCCAACAGGTCGGCCAGGGCGAGAGCCGTGCCGGGGAACCGCCCCACCAGCGCGGCACCTCGCGGAGCCGAGCCGGCCGTCGCCCAGGTTCCGTCGTAGCCCAGCAGCCGTGCCACGGCGTCGCAGGTGGCCGGGTGGGCCGCCAGCAGCGGCAGGCCGCGACCGCCGGACGTTCGTGGCCCGGCGGGTGCCGGTTCTTCGGTGTGCCACGGCGGCACCCACTCGTCGAGTGCCGCCAGCCTGCCCGGGAAGATCCGGCCCGCCTCGCGGATGAGAAGCGGAGCGAGTTCGGCGCCACCGGCTCGCAACGTGCTGATCAGGGTCGGCAGCCACGGTAGTAGAACGGGGTCCGGCAGCCTCGCGAACGCGTTCGACACCGCCTCGACCACGAAGTCGGCCAGGCCGGGGGCGGGTTCCAGTGCGTGCACCAGACCGCTCAGGTAGCGCGGGTACGCGGGCAGCACCAGGGGGTTGGCCAGCAGTTCGTCACAGCGCGCGCGGAGGTCGGCGCGGGTGAGGTTGCCCAGCTGCACCTGCGCCGCCCACATCAGCGCCACCTTCGCGGGTTCCTTCGGGTGGGATTGTGCCAGCGCCAGCTCCAGCTGCGTTCGGTCGCAGCCGAGCGACAACGCCAGGCCCTCCATGCTGAACAGGAAGCCCAGCATCGCGGCCACCTGGTCCACGCGTGCGTCCTCGTCGGTGAACGCCATGGGCAGCAGGGTGCAGTAGTGCGCGTAGCCGGTCTTCACGAACGACTCGATCCAGGCCGGCAGCACGGGTTCGCTCGTCCGGTAGAACGTCAACAGCCGCCGCACCCGGCGCAGGACCTCCGGGGCACCGTCGATGCCGCGTTCGGTCTCGAGCACCTCCAGTGCGCGTGTGCCCAGCTCGCCCGCCAGCCGGTGGCTGCGTAGGTACAGCGTCGCGTCCTCGACCGACGCCAGTACGGTCGCCGCGGTCGCCTGTGGACCGTTGGCCACGCGGCGAAGACGCTGCTCCAGGACCTGCTCGATGCTGACGCCTTCGTACCCCAGCTCGATCAGGGCCCGCTGGTGGGTGCCCAGCGCCAGGTCCCACGACTCCTGGATGGGCCGCTCGCCCAGCCGCCGCTCACCCATGATCGGACGCGCGGCGCCGTGGGGCATCAGGTAGCGCAGCATCCACAGCAGGTCGGAGCAGCGCTCCAGCTCCGGCCGGGACGCGATGTCCAGCAGTGCCCGTTGCACACCACGCTGCTGCAGCTTGAGGTTCAGCGGCCCGAGCCGGTCGTGCACGTCCCGTGCCAGTGGCGGCAGCGCGTCGTAGCCGACCTGCCCGACACGGTCGCCACCCATCATGATCTCGACGATGCGCCGCACGTCGCGACGTCCCGGCACGGTGTCCTTCTCGATGCACGTGACGGCCGCGTCCTGGAAATCGTACGGCGTGGGCTTGGCCCGGTCGCGCATGCCCGCCAGGAGGATCGACGTCTCGAACACCGCGATGGCGTCGGCCGTGGACGCGAGGTAACCGTTGCGGCGCGCGGCACGCACGACCTCCACCGACCAGCCGAGCAACTCCGCCTCGTCCAGGCGGTCGAGCGTGGGCGGTCGCCGCAGGAAGCCGGTGAGCTGGTCCGACGGCGTGCCGGCCGGCGCGGGATCCGGCATCTTCTTCTGTTTCGCACCAGCCTGACCGGCGAGCCGGAACGGTTGCACACGGGTGCGTCTGACGTTCTTCGCCCACTCCGCCGCCGCGATCGACACCGAGCCGGCCGCGAGGCCGAACTGCGCCTCGATCGCCGCGTGGCTGGACGGGATCAGCCCGTGCTGCCAGGTGCTCGCGCTACGCGGACTGATCTCGAACGTGTCCGCGCCGGCGGCACCGAACTCCGCGACCCGGCTGGCGGCGTGGAACGCGCCGCAGACGTACAGGCAGTCCGCGGGATCGGTGCCGGTCGCGGCGAGGTGCGCACGCATCCGCGTCCACATGTAGCGTTCGCGGTCCTCGTCCACCCGCACGCGCCGGGCGTCTCCGGGCGCCAAGCGCCGGAAGAGACTGCCGATGAGGAACATGACCTGCCGGTAGGTGTCATGGTCGCCGTCGTTCAGCGACACCTCGACGTACTGGTGCCACCACTCCGACCAGTGCCGCACCTTGCCGTGGCGCAGCAGGTGCTCCTCCAGCTCGGCGAACCGAGGGCGCAGGTCGCCGATCTCCACGCCGATCGCGTCACCGTGCAACGCGGCCTCGTCCTCGGGCGGCGGCGCGTCGGACTCGGCGGAGGGTGTGCCGGGCTCGGCGGACGGGGTGTCGCGGTGGTCCCACTGGAAGACGTGGTCGGAGGACCGGTCGACCAGGACGATCTCGGCGCCGGGTGTGTCGTGTGCGTAGGCGATCGCCTGGTACTCGGCGGACGCCTCGGTGATCGGCGCGACCACCGACAGCGGCGCCCACTCGGCGGGGAAGCCGTCGACCTCCGTCGCGAAGGCCTGCACCGCCACCGGCAGGCGGCAGTTGCGCAGCTCGGGCAGCAGGGGCGCCATGTCCTCGCACAGCTCCAGGTAGACCACCTTTGGCTGTTTCTCCCGCAGCCGCCGGGCCATCGCGAGGGCCGAGGCCGGTGAGTGGTGGCAGACCGGGAAGATCTCGAGGGGCTCCCGCAGGGCGCGGTCGACGTCGTCGACGATGCCGAGCAGGATGCCCTCCAGTGCGTCCGGTCCGTCGGCGAACGTGGCGGCGGCGTCCCGTAGCTGCGTGCGCAGCGCCTCGAACGTGCTCACGTGACCTCCTCGCCCTGCCTGCCCGACGCTCTTTCCATGGCAACGAGCGCACCGTCCACTTTGCTCCCGGGAGCCGCACGAAAGTCCCATTCGTGCGGACAGCCGCCGCGATATGTTCCACTCACGACAATGTCGCGATCGCGTCGCGGCCGCCGGCGAGGAAGTCCGGCCAGTCCCCGCCCTCGTCCTTGCTGCGTGGTTCGACGACGCCGTGCAGGTACTTGTTGAGGATCGCGAGGTCCTCCGGCTCGCGCCGGGCGAGCGAGCCGACGAGCGAGGACGCGAGCGCCCTGGCGGTCAGCGCGCGCTGGCCGAAGAAGTTGCTGTGCAGGACCGCGTCCTCGAGCACGCCGATCTGCTCCGCCGTGGACAGTGCGGACTCGAGCTTCTCGTCGTCGCTGCCCGCGGCGGCCGCGGAGGCACGCAGGTCGGCGAAGCTGCGTAGCAGCACGTCCAGCAGCGTCGGCGGCACGTCCAGCTCGATCTGGTGGCGGCGCAACAGTTCCTCGGTGCGGAAGCGGACGATCTCCGCCTCGCTCTTCTTGTTCGTCACCACGGGAATCCGGACGAAGTTGAAGCGGCGCTTCAGCGCGGAGGACAGGTCGTTGACGCCACGGTCGCGGCTGTTCGCGGTGGCGATGACCGAGAACCCGGGCTTGGCGAACACGATGTTGTCGCTGTCCAGCTCGGGCACCGAGATGTACTTCTCGGACAGGATCGAGATCAGCGCGTCCTGCACGTCGCTGGTGGAGCGGGTCAGCTCCTCGAACCGGCCGATCGAGCCCTGCTCCATCGCGGTCATGATCGGCGACGGGATCATCGACTCCCGCGACTGCCCCTTGGCGATGACCATCGACACGTTCCACGAGTACTTGATGTGGTCCTCGGTGGTCCCGGCCGTGCCTTGGACGACCAGCGTGGAGTTGCGGCTGATCGCGGCGGACAGCAGCTCGGCCAGCCAGCTCTTGCCGGTGCCGGGGTCGCCGATCAGCAGCAGGCCGCGGTCGGAGGCCAGCGTGACGATGGCCCGCTCGACGAAACTCCGGTCGCCGAACCACTTCTGCGCGATCTCCCGGTCGAGGCCGTCGGCGCGTTCGGCGCCCAGGACGAACAGGCGGACCATCTTCGGCGACAGTCGCCAGGCGAACGGTTTGGGGTTGTCGTCGACCGACTCGAGCCAGTCCAGCTCCTCCGCGTACTTGAGCTCGGCGGGGGCGCGCAACAGGTCGGACATGCTGTGAGGGCCTCTCTAGGTCAGGAAGTTCTTGAGTTCGTGGACGAGCTTGCTGATGTGGCCGGAGATCACCGGCGTGCCCAGGTCCTTGAAGCGTTCGCGGAACCACGGGTTGACCGCGCCGCGACCGCCGCTGGTGACCGAGCCGACGGGGATGAACTTCGCGCCGGAGCGGTGGATCGCCGCCATGGCCTCGAAAAGCTGCTCGACCCGCGTCTCGTAGAAGTCCGAGATCCACACCACGACCGTGTTGCGCGGTTCGGCGATCTTCGGCTGGGTCAGGCCCATGGCGACCATGCCGTCGTTGCCGCCGCCGAGGTTGGTGCGCAGCAACGTCTCGAACGGGTCGTGTACCCACGGCGTGAGGTCGAGCGCCTGGGTGTCGTAGGCGATCAGGTGGACGTCCACTTTGGGCAGTCCGGCGAAGATCGAGGCGAGGATGGCGCAGTTGACCATCGAGTCGACCATCGACCCGGACTGGTCGACGACCGCGATCAGCCGCTGCGGCGTCGTCTTGCGTGCGGTCTGCCGGTAGTAGAGGCGGTCGACGTAGAGGCGCTCCTCGTCGGGGCTGTAGTTGACGAGGTTCTTCCAGATGGTGCGGTCGAGGTCGAGGTTGCGGAACACCCGCTTGGGTGGCACGGACCGGTCCACCGGGCCGACCGTCGCCTTCTCCACCTGGGTCCGCAGCACCTCGGTGACCTCGTCGACGTACCGGCGAATCAGCGACTTCGCGTTGGCCAGCGCGACGCCGGAGAGGTTCTTCTTGTCCCGCAACAGTTGTTCGATCAGCGACATGCTCGGGGTCAGCTGCGCGGCCAGCGTCGGGTCGGCGAGCACCTCACGCAGTTGCATGCGGTGCACGAGGTCGGCCTCGAGATCGGCCAGCTCCGGCCCGATGCCCGGCACGAGGGTGCCGAGGTCGGGTGCCGGCGCGTTGCCGCTGGTGCCCCGGCCGGAGCGGCCGCGCAGCTCGCCCGGCCGGCAGCCGAGCGCGCGTTCCAGCCAGCCCGCGTCGGCCTGCCACCGGGACAGCTGGCCCGTGGTGACGTTGCCGTGCCCGGTGGCGAAGACGTTGAGCAGGACCTTCGACACCAGGGCCGCGCGCCGCACCTCGTCGTCCGCGTCCGCCTCGGGCACCATGAGGCCGTCGAACTCGGCGGCCAGCTCGGGGTGGCGTTGGACGATCGCGTCGACGGACGCGTGCGGGTCCAGCAACGCGGTGGGCAGGCCGAGGTCCTCGACGACGGCGACGCTCGCCGACTCCAGGCTCGGTTGCTCCTCGTCGTCGAAGAGCCGGGCGAGGAGCCGCCAGTACAGGACCTGGCGGCGGTTGTCGTGGGTGCTCATCCGCGCAGCAACCTCCCCGCCCGCTCACGCAGCACCGTCACGGCGTCGGTCGCGGCCTTCTCCGCCCTGACGCCCACCTTGTCGGTCGTGCCGCCGGCCCACGCTCCCGCGTGGACGGTCACCGCCTTCTTCTTCACGGTGGTCTCGACGGCGAGCGGCTGGATGGTGAACGTCCCGGCGTCCCAGCGGAGCAGGCCGAGGCACGCGCCCGACGCGGCGACGGCCTCCGGGGTGAGTGGACCGGCGGCCGGGATGCGGTCGGTGTCGACGGGCAGCGGGTGCCCGGCGACGGTGAAGACCGGCCCGTCCACGGTGTGCCCCGCCAGGAAGACGGGCACCGCGATGCGGGCCGGATGCCGGTCCAGCGGCGCGGTCGGCGACGCGGTCGCGGTGGGCAGGGCCACGCGCGCGGTGACGAACGCGTCGGCGGGCTCACCCAGGCGCGCGTTGTCGTCGTGCCAGACCAGGTCGCCCTCGGCGGTGACCGGCATGTCCGTGAGGTCCATGGCGCGACCCGCGCCGACGGCTTCCAGAAGGGACAGGTGCGGCCGGAGCAGCTGCCAGATCCCCGCCCCCACGACGGTGTCCGGCTTGGGCGCCGAGACGCTGGCCCGCACGAGCCGGGGCGGAGCGCCGTCCTCGGGCTCGAACACCGCGTGGACCTGGGCCTGCGCGGCGGTCGCGTGCTCGTGGAGGTCGACACCCAGCGGCAGGAGCCGGCCGGTGACCGTCCCGGTCGCGGGCACGCCGGCCGCGCCGGGCACGGTCAGCAGCATCGCGCGCGACCACAGGTCACCCCAGCGGCGCACGGGAATCCGGTCGAGTGCGGCGCCGGGACAGGACGCGGCGAGCTCGGCGGCGAAGCCGTCGAGGAGCGTGGCGAGGCGGCGCAGCGCGGGGTCGGGCAGCATCGCGGAGACGACCTGCGCGGCGCCGGACACGAGGTCGTGGTCGATGCCCTGCCACCCGGTGCGGGCGAGGTCGGACAGCCAGGAACGAGCCGCGGCGAGGAGGTTCGGGGAGTGCGGTCCGTCCGGGGTGACCTCGGCCGGCTCGGCGGCGGGCTGGCCGGTGGCCTCGTGGACACGGGTCATGAGCGCGTCGTGCACCGAGCCGAGGAGTGCGGTGCGGGCGGCGGCGAGCGCGAGGAAGTGGTCCTCGCCCGCAGCGCCGATCGCGGTTTTCTCGGCCGCCTCCGCGACCCGCTCGGCGAGCGGCGTGCCGGCGACGGCGTCGGCGAGCTCCCGCAGCCCGGCGACCTGCGCGGGTTGCGGCCGGCGCAGGCCGGCGACGAGCGCCTGGTCGCCGCCGTCGACCGCGGCCATGGCCTCGTCGAGCCCGTCGACGGGCTCGACGAGAAGGTCGGCCCGCATCACAGCACCGCCCTGGTCGGCGGGAACCACTGCATCTCCGGCAGCGGCACGGTCGTCGGCGCGAGCTCCAGGTAGGCGAGGTGGCGCAGGAACTGGCTGAACACGGTCGCCGCGGCGTTGGTGCCCGCCTGCGCGGGGCCGGTGCGCATCATCTCCGCGGCGATGGCGTGCCCGGTCGGCTCGGCCTCGACCCGCAGGTAGCGGGCGACGCGCTCGGGGCCGTACTGCAGCACCGCCTCCCCGACCATCGCGAGGATGTGGTTGCAGAAGGAGCCGCGCGCACCACCGCAGGGCCGGTTGTTGTTGGTACTGCAGGCGAACGCGTAACCGCCCACCTCGACCGACGACACGTAGACCCGCCCGATGTCCGAGCCGCTGGACACCACGCCCTGCAGGCGTCCGTCCGCCAGCTCGACGAACGGAACCTTGGCGAGCTTGCGCGGCCGGGCGGGCGGTAACACCCGCGCCGTGCTGGCCTTCTCCCAATCCGACAACGCACCATCTCCCTCGTGTGAGGGCTCCTCGACGAAGCCCGGGGAGAACATATCGGCGGCCACCGACAATCCTGATCACCGCAGGTCAGGGCGGGTGTGAGGAGCGTGAGGCGGGCGAGGGACGCTCGGCGGCGCGTCCTGTGGCACAGTTCGTGCGATGCCAACCGCAGGCGACCTCGCGGCTTCCCTGGCTTCCCGCAGCGACGTCGAGCTTGCCGCGCTCGTCGAGTCCGGGCGGTCCGGCGGCGTGGGCGTGGGTGGCGGCACCGCGGTCCTCGACGTCGAGGGTGTGCCGGTGTTCGCCAAGCGGATCCCGTTGACCGACCGCGAGCTCGCCAACCCGCGCGCCACGGGGAACCTGTTCGACCTGCCGGTGTACTGCCAGTACGGCGTCGTCAGCCCGGGGTTCAACGCGTGGCGCGAGCTGTCCGCGAACATCATGGTCACCGAGGCCGTCCTGGCCGGCGAGACACGGTCGTTCCCGCTGCTCTACCACTGGCGGGTCCTGCCCGGCCGTCCGCCGGTCGCGGCCGAGCACGCCGACATCGAGAAGGTGGTCGCGGCCCTTGGTGGCAGCCCGGCGGTGCGGGGCCCGTCTCGAAGCGCTGGCCGCCGCGTCGTGGAGCCTGGTGCTGCTCTGCGAGTACATCCCGCGCCCGATCGTGGAGTGGCTGCACGAGAACCCGGCGGACAAGGCCGCCACGGTCGAGCGGCAGTTCGCACACATCGTGACGTTCCTGCGCGATCGGCAGCTACTGCACATGGACGCCCACCTCGGCAACATGCGCACCGACGGCAACAGGATCTGTCTGAGCGACTTCGGCCTGGCGACATCGCCGCATTTCGAACTGTCGGCCGCGGAACGCGACTTCGCGCACCGCCACGCCGGTCACGACGCCGGATATGCCGCGATGCGACTGGTCAACTGGCTGGTGACCGACGTGTGCGGGGTACCGGTGCCGAACACGGGCGGCCCGGTCGCCCGCAACGAGTACGTGGCCCGGTGCGCCGCCGGCCACATCCCGGATGACGTACCGCCAGGCGTGGCCGAAATCCTCACCCGACACGCACCGGCCGCCGCGAAGATGAACGCCTTCTACTGGAAGCTGTTCGACGGCGACATCCACGCGGAATACCCCGGCGGGTAGTCGTCGTCGGTCGCGACATCAGGGTGTGATCCAGGGCGGTAGGCGTTCGCCCGCACGGTGCACGAGACGAAACTCGTGCCGGCTCCAGCCGGGTCGTTCACCACCCAGCACACCGATGTCGAACTCGATGTCATCGGTTTCGATGAGACAGATGAGCCGCCGGCCGAACAGGAGATGCCATCGGGCGATCGACGCCAGAAGATCCAGCAGAGTCAGCACGGAAACCTCGTGCTTGCCGCGAACGTGGTCGAGACCGTTCTGAACCAGGACAACGAGCGGACGCTCCGCGTCGAGCAGATAGTCCATCGGGCCGTCGTTGAAACCCGGCCAGCTGCCGCGTCCGTAGTCGCCGGGCCACTCATCGACCGCACCGATCACCGCGTCGCGCAGGCTGTCCGTACCGTCGCATGACGTCACATCCACCTCGGCGACCACATATCCCAGCCCGGAGAGATCAGCCACGAGACGAGACAACGCCCATGCGTGCCGGAACAGATGGAGATGTCCGTAGTGAAGCAGTTGAAAGTCTTCCGGGTGCCCGCGCCGGGAATTGTCATTGACTGCCACCACCAGCGAGCCCTATATGCCCCATCGCAAGCTGTCCTGGCCGCGCGGATGCGAGACTGACGGACAACTCGACGAAGTAAAGGAGCTCCCTGTGGCCTCTGACGCCCTTGAAGGACCGGTCCCGGCGTCGAGCGGGCCGGGGCAACTCGTCCCTGAGCTGCTGGACAAGGCCATCGGCTTGCAGACACCACTGGTGCGCAAGAACATCGCCCGGGCCCGTCAGCGCAACCCGGAAGCGACACCGGCGGAGGTCGTGCGCACCCTGGAGCGGATGTACGTCAGCGCCCTGGCGGGCACAGGGGCCGCGGTCGGGGCCACCGCGGCCGCGCCCGCCGTCGGCACCGGGGTCGCACTGGCGCTGTCGGCGGGCGAGGCATTCTCCTCGCTCGAACTGAGCACCCTGTTCGTACTTTCGGTCGCCGAGGTCCATGGCGTTCCGCTGGACGAGATCGAACGCCGCCGGACGCTGGTCATGGGGATCCTGCTCGGCCAGTCAGGTTCCACGACCATTGTCGGTAAGGTCGCCGAGCGCACCGGTCAGCACTGGGCACGTCAGCTCGTCAGCAAGGTGCCCACGGCGACGCTACGCCAGATCAACAGCGTCCTGGGCAAGAACTTCATCACCAAGTACGGCACCAAGCAGGGCATCATCGTGCTCGGCCGGGTGGCACCGTTCGGCATCGGCGCGGTGATCGGCGGTGGCGCCAACGCCACCGTCGCCGCCCTGGCGGTCCGAGCCGCCCGACGCGCGTTCGGTCCCGCACCACAGTCATGGCCCGAGACAGAGCTGGATCCCGCGCCTCCCGAGTCAGGGCTCGCGGATCGTTGAGCGCGTAGGCCGCGGCCCGCACTGCGGCAGAAGAGGATGTTCGAGGCGAGTTCGCTGGACGGGATCGGCAGGCCAATGCAGCATCACGGCGATGACCAGCGGTATCGCCCGAACCCGCAAAGGCTGTCGGATTTGACATAGCGCACGACTGAAGCGAATGTGCACTATTAGGAGATGACCTACTGGCAACATGCGCATCTCGTTGTGACCTTCGAAGGTGAGCACACGGAGGAGACCGGCTTCATCTTCAAGAAGCAGTTTCAAGTTCAGGACTGGACCGTCTATTGGGCTGGGCCGGACGGCGAGAGCGAGGATACCCACAGTGGGCATGCTGGATCGCCGATGCAGATCCTGAACGGCCTCGGCGCGGAAGGTTGGGAGGTCGTCGCAGCCTTCCACAAGGAAAATCGATTCGAGTATGTCCTGAAGCGTGACTTTGCTTAGGAGTGCCAGCGTCTGGTCAAGGTGTCGCGGATGCCGAGGGACGGGTGCGGTTGGGTCGGACGGGGATGGTGTTGGCCTCGTTGCAGGGGCGGTCTGCGCCGGAGATTGCGGTGATGTTCGCGGCGAAGGAGCAGACGGTGCGGGAGGTGATCTCGAATTCAATGATCGAGGTTTTTCAGCGTTAGAACCAAAGGACACCGTGGATCGATGCCGAGGATCGGCCTGGTGGTGCGTGAGGTGATCTGCCGCACCGCGAAATCCGACCCAGCCCGACTGGGCTGCCGTTCACGTGCTGGGGTCTGACCAAGTTGCGGGACTACCTGGCTGAAGGGTATTCGTCTCAGTCGGGAGAAGATTCGGCAGGTGCTCAAGTACGCAGGCATCTCCTGGCAGTCCACGAAGATGTGGGAGCGCTCGATGGATCCGGAGTTCACGAAGAAGGACAGGATCCTCGAGTTATACGATCGGCCGCCACCCGATGGACGACTCCGCGTGTGGATGGGTTCGGCCCGGTGAACCTGCAGCCGCGGACCGGTAAGGGCCGGCTCCCACACAAGCAACCGAAGCGCTTCCGCGCTACTTACGAACGCACCGGCGGGGTGCGGCACATGTTCGTCGCACTCGACCTCGCCCTCGAAGAAGTGTTTTATCGGTTCCTTTGACCACAAAGGGTGGCGAGAATTCCTGGGTTTTCTCGAGCAACTCCGCCGCCGCTTGACCCCCGACAGCAGCGACTACCCCAGCCACCATGCCCAAGAAACGCAAAACGCCACTTCGTCGTCGGATCCACGATCCGACGAACCGCTTACCTCATATGCGCAGTCAACTACCGGTCGTCGCGCGCCACGCCTGCAGGCACGGCCTCCTTGAACTCGGCGAGGTCGTCTGCGGGCGGATCCAGGTCCGCCACGGGCAACGCCCGGATCTGGTCGCCTAGGGCTTACACACTGACGGCTCCCTATCCCTGCAGGTTGGCCGGCGACACCGGCGGTACCTGGCAGGACGACAGGTGAAGATGTACCGGATCGGGCTAATCCTTCCTAGGTAAGATAAGCGGTATGGCAGAGACCAGGCGGATCACCCGCCCGCTCTTGGACGTGTTGGAGGTGCTCGTCGCGGGCTTCCAGCAGGGCCAGGACCCGCACGGTTGGACGATCATGAAAGCGACCAAGCGCTCCGGGCCGACCGTGTACGGAATCGTGGAGCGCTTGGAGGAGTGGGGGTGGATCACCGGCACCTGGGAGGAACTGCCCGCCGGCGAGTCCCGACCGCGTCGCCGCTACTACCGGCTGACGCCGACGGGCCGTGTTGAGGCGACCGCACTGCTGGCCCAACGCCGCCCCGACTCGGCCGGCGGCTCGGCGATCCGCCGCTTCATACCCGGAGGTGCCTCGTGAACGGCTGGCTGGACGTGATGGTGGGGGTTGTTCTCGGGCTTGTGGTCAACGAGTGCACCGAGATGTCGCCGTGGCTGGCCTACAAGGCAATGCGCTGGGTGGAGGTGATCCGGCGGCCCGAGGAGGTTGAGGATTTCGCCGAGGCGCGGTTGGCGACCGTCTACCACCGGCCGGGCAAGTTGTTCAAGCTGTTCACCGCACTCGGCTTCCTGTTCGCGGCCTTGGCGCACCGGGCCGTCAAGGCCGAATCAAAGGGCCGTCCGAGTTTTCTCTGGGTGCTGCGCGTACGCGTCCTGGCGGCAGGTCTCGCCGGTGTGTTGTACGCCGTGTCATGGGGCCTGTGGTGCCTCTTTCTGGGCAAACCAGCATTCATGGTGATGATCGTCATCGGGTCGACGCTGTTTGTCACCGCCCTGGTGGTGTTTCATCTGCCGCGGCCGAGGTCGGTGACGGCCCTGGGCTGGGCGGTGCTGCCCACTGCGCTGGTGTCTTTGCTGTGGATCGGGGCGGTGCCACAGCAAACCGTCATTCTTGCGACCGTGATCGCGCCTGTGTACGGCGTCGCCCATGCGGTACGGACGTCGTTGCGTGGCAGCCGTCTGCTCACCAAGATCGGATTGGTGGTCGCGGTCGGCGCCTTGATCACCATCGCTGCGGCGATACGACTGGACGCGATGTCGTACGACGTCGTCTTCTCGTGGCTCCTGTGCGTGATCGGCTTGGGTGTGGTGGGTGGCCTGCATGTGGGCGTGGGCCTACTGGTGATCGAGCACGTCAAGAAGCGGGGCACCACGAGCGTCACGCCGTCGGGCGCCGTCCCGGCGCCCAGACCGAACTGACGGCGAGAAGCACACCGACCAGGCGGCGGTTCAAGGCGGGACCCGCTGCACAGCTGTCAAGACGCTTCGAGCGCCCTGTTCATGATCGCCTTCTCGGGGCGGCTCGTCGGCGCTGAGTAGGTCGGCGATTCCATAGATAGCGGCCGCCGGCGACAGCACTAAACCCGCCGACGGCAACGGCTCCGCCGAGCGCGGACCCCGAGCCAGTAACATGGATCAGAAGACCGACCATGATCGTGCACGCGAGGAAAACGAGCCCGATCGTCGCGATGACATGGGCGGCTCCTTTCGACACGGACGTCACGATCTTGGTGGCGCTGGCGGTCCGGGCCGGGTCAGCTAGCGTGCGGTTGACCAGGTCAAGTACTGAGGTGGGTGATGGTTCCACCGCAGACTGGCCGTTGGCCGGTGGCACGTCCGGGCCAGCCCCCGAGATGGAGTGCACACTCATCAGGGCCCACCTCCTTCCCGCTTCGCTGTTACCTCCCGGGTCCGCACCTGCCGGACCAAGAGAAACCGCGGCGTGGGTCGGCCCCGCTTCTGCCGGGCTGTAGGTCGGGACGCGCTGGTCGGTCTACAAAAGGCTCGGGACCACGCTCCCGCCTGAAGATCTCGCGAAACCCTACGACCCATCATCGGCCGAACTCGTGCAGCACGGTAACGACGATCCAGGCCACGATCAGCGCCAGGCCGACGGCGAGCCACAAGTTGACTGCTCGTCGCCGCAGCGGGGGACGTTCTTCCGGGAGCGGAGGGCCCAGCTTCGGGCGGTGTGGTCGGCGATGGGTCGCCATTCGCAGCGAGAGTCGTAGCGTGAGCCTGCGACTGACGGCTTTGCGGTGCGCGCCGGCCGGGCGGTTGCTGGTCCCGACGACGCGACATCGCTCGCCGTGTCCGGCTGACACGAGCCGTACTGTCGTGTCCTCGTTGCGCTCGGCCGTCGTGCTGGCCGGCTCGTCCGCCGGAACAGGTGTCGGGTCGGTCGCGGCAATGGGGGACCCCACCTGAATTTCGGCGGCGAGCTGGCGGGTGAGGGCCGGCAGCTCGCCGGCCAAGGGAACCGCCGCGCCCAACGGATCCGTCGCGCTCGCACGGCGGATCACCGAGACAGGCGATCCGTCGTGCTGTGCCGGGTCACTCTGTGATGGGTCAGGGTCGTAGATCGGACTGTGGAGCGATATCGGTCTGAAAGGAACCGTGGGCAGGTTCTGGAGGCGCCTCTCTTCCTCGATCTCGAGCTTCGCGGCCTCCCACCGCCCTCTCCACAGCTGGACATCGGTGTCGCAGGCAAGTACGAACGCCTTGGTGGTCTCCCAGGTGGGAAAGCGGTCACCCTTCGCCGCGCGGGACAGCGACGTGTGACAGATACTCGCCCGCTCCCCCATCTGCCGATAGGAAGGGCTTCCTACCGCCTGCCGCAGCGCGTACAGCTTCTGCGCGAACGCCGCCGTTGCTCCCTGGCGGGGATCGGGCGGCGGCTGCTGACGTGGCATCTCAAAACACCCCAGTGGCGCCCAGCTACACCCTCACCTCCTCGTGTCAGTGCACTGCGGGCGCACGCGGCCGCTCGCGCGGCACGGACCACCAGGGCGACATCGCACCGGGGAACCCATAGCCGGACGGCGAACAACATCAGCACGATCGGGGTCTGGCATCGACGGTCCGGCGCCCTTGACCGGCGGCGAGACAAACCCACCGGAGACCTGGATGACCCTCGTTCGGGGGATCATAGACAAACACCTTTCACTAGTTCGCTCCTGGACAAAAAAGTTTCTGACAGAGCGGTGTTCTTGAGGCGGTAACCCTCAACGGTTGTCAGAGACGACAAGTCTGGCGGTCACAGAGGGGTTACGGAAGAACCGGGCGAAGATCCGGCGAAACTGGCAACAACTGTTGGTGCAGACGCCAAGTCGGAAACAACCCTTGCACCAACGGCTCGACGGAACGAGGCCGGGTTCACTCATCCAGGGCCACAATTATGGCCACCGCGCCATAGTCGCAGGTCAGGCGTTGGTGCAGGATGGTGCATTGGTGTCGGTTACCTGGCAGGGGTTGTGAAGGTAGCGCCGAACGTCGTTAATCAGAGGTGAGCGTGCATGTCACCCGATCGAGTGAATGCGGGGCGCTCCGGGTTCCCTCGCCAGTTCGCTCCTGGACGACACCCGACTGTGCGGGGTTGGCCGCTGGTAACGGCCAACCCCGCACTACCTTGACCACATTGGGCCGCGGCACCGTGAACAAGACAACGGGCCGTCGACGCGTTCGACTTACGGGAGGTTGCCGCATTGGTGCACACAGACCTACCCACACGTTGCCCCCATGCCTTGACCGTTCGAGGATCTCCAGTGGTCCGCAGCACTAACCCTGACCTGACCCCTCTTCCTCCTCCCCAAAAGCTAGCTCTGCCCAATAGTTGAGGGTCTCTCGGGTAGTCGAGATACCCGGGTCCCTGACATGCGGCACTCGCTCCAGGGCCAGCCGCAATTCGGCCCATAACTCCTGCGCGCGCGCCACATCTCCTGCCTCCCCCGTCCAATGGGCCAGCTCGCGTCGGATGTAGAGCAGGAAGCGGTCCTCTTTTCTGCATATCTGTTCGACAACTGGAACCAGTTCGACATACTGGTCCCGGGCTCCCGCCGCATCTCCCGCCTTTCCTGTCCAGCGCGCCGCATTGACACGGGTGATCAGAGTGTCAACATGGTCATTTCCCAGTAGTCGCTTCTGGATAGGCACCAACTCAACAAACCCGTCCCTGGCTCGTGCGGCGTCACTCAGGTAGTCGGCGGTACATTCCGCCAGCTTGAGCCGGGTATGCAGAGTTTGTGGATGCTCGGCACCCAGAGCCCGCTTGCGCATCGAAAGTAGTTCCGCGTAAAGGTCCCGCGCCCGGGCAACGTTCCCCAACCTCGACGTCCAGTAGGCGATCCCATCGCGCGTTCGCAAGGTGTCGATGTGTTCGACACCCAGCACCCGTTCCTGGATTGGTAGTAGCCGGACGAACTGTCCGTACCCGGCTACCATGTCTCCCGCCACCGCGGTCCAATGCGCCAGGAGGTGCCGGGTCCTCAGTGTGTCGGGATGCTCGGCACCCAGGACTCGCTCCCGAATCGGCAGCAACTCGGCCAGCAGGTCCCGTGACCGCTCCACGTTCCCGATCCAGTCCGCCAGCGAGTGACGTATGGCAAGCGTTTCCGGATGCTCCTGCGACACGTGACCGAGAAGTGCGCGCGTGTGGGTGCGCAGGGCATTCCAGATATCAACACTGTTCCTGGACGACAGGACCCGGTCCTCGTGCGGCATGGCCGCCGCAACGAGAGCGCGGGCTCGCGCCGCCCACGGGTGTACTTCTGGACCGAGCAGGTCACGAGTCGCCACCTGCACGAGGCGATGCATGGTTACCGTGCCCACATTTTCCGCCTGCATGATCAGACTGTTCTCGACAAGCTCACCGATCGTGCGAACACGGTCCCATTCATGCATCTCACGGAACAACAGCTCCATCGGGATCGCGTCAGGAGCATAGAAAGCGAGGATGTTGAGCATCTCCCGGGCCGGCTCGCTGAGGTGGTCGATGGCGAGCCGCCAAGTCGTGGCGACCGTGTGGGGATAGTCAGCCGGGCGACCCTCGCGATGCAACTCGGCACTGCGATCCCGATACAGCCGATGGTAGGTAGCCAGATCGATCGCGTTCTTGTGGGCGAAACCCGCAGCCTGGATCAGGGCCAACGGCAGACCACCCAACTCCTGCGCCAGCGCCTCGGCCGCCGCCGGGTTGACGTCGCCGGACCGGACGGTGAGCAGCTCAATCGCCGCGGCGGTGGCGAGCGGCTCAACCGTTGTCGCCTTCGGCGATATGTTGGCTCGGCTGGTGATCAACACATCACAGTCACCAGCCGGCAGCAAATCGTGCGCCACCGCGGCATCCGGCACATTGTCCAGCACCAGAAGCCAGGGCTTGCTCTGCTGGGAAAGGTGGGTGAATGCCGTCATCCGGGCGTTTGGCACCCGTGCCGCCTCGCCCGGCGGCAACAGAACCTCCAGCAGTGGCCGGAACTCCGCGTCGATGGCCGCTGGATCCTCGGCCCGCACCCACCACAA
The DNA here is from genome assembly GCF_035634895.1 of Actinophytocola sp. Taxonomy (GTDB): domain Bacteria; phylum Actinomycetota; class Actinomycetes; order Mycobacteriales; family Pseudonocardiaceae; genus Actinophytocola. Next base: position 25,395 of record NZ_DASQCC010000257.1, read on the forward strand.
CACGCCGTAGTCGTCACGGTGTCGCTGAGCATATGCCCTGGCGAGACTGGTCTTGCCCACCCCACCCATCCCGGTGAGCACCTGGACGTTGGTGGACCGGAATGCGGCGCGCAGGGCATCGAGTTCGGATGCGCGCCCGACGACCGTGGTGAGGCTGGCTATGTGCGGGGAGATCACCCGCCCGACACGAAAGGGCCCGACTGCTCCATGGTCATCGAGCCGCCGGTCATCACGATCGAGACACCGCTGTCGGCGCGGACGTCCCCACCGATCGCTACACCGTGGTCGCCGGCCGAGACCTGCAACCTGGCCACCGCGGACTCGAGGTCGGCGGCGAACCTCGTGTCCTGCTCGGCAGCCTCTTCCAAAGCCAGGCGCACGCGGGTCCGGGTTCGAGCGCTGGCGTCGCCGCTGGTGGCGGCTTCCGCTTCAAGCTGTTTCAAGGCGGAGTCGCCGGCCAGCTTGGCCATCACCACGTCATGCAGCTTGTCCAGGCCAGCGTCGAGCGCCTCATCGGCCATGCCGTCAACACGCTTCCAAGCGCGGCCCGCCTTGCGGGCGAACCAGGCGATCACGAAGCCCACCGCAACCTCTAGTCCAGGCACCATGTGCTTATTGTCGGTCACCGGCCCAGATCTCGTCGCAACTTCGCCAATGTCAGGGGTAGTTGAGCCGAGTAACAGGGTTCCCGCAGGAACTACGCAGGTCGGTCCTCGTTGATCGCTTACGGGATCGGCTGGTGTTCCAGGTGGTTTTTGAGGCGGTGCAGTGTTTCTCGCATCGACTGGCTGTTGTGTGTCGCTCGGTCGCGGATTCCCGAGACCAGGACGGCGATGACGCGCATGAGGCGGCCTCGGTTGTCGTGCCAGATTTCTGTCACTCGGGTGCCGGTGGTGGTGGGTTCGAGTTCGTAGCGCCAGGTCGCGATGGCCAAACCGACCGCTCCGCTGCGGAACTCGAAGCACCGGGCGGCGTCGGCGACCGTCACCTCACAGTGGGTGGTCCAACGGCGCGCGCCGCGGCGGTTGTGGCCCGAGAACCTGTCTCCGACCCGCAGCTCTCCCCCGTCGTCCTGGCAGCTCGCGCCGGTGGTCTCCGGGCTGAACCGTCCCCAGTTCTCGACATCGACGATGGTCGCGTAGATGAGGTCCGGCGGCGCGGCGATGTCGATCGACTCCTCGACATGGACTGCGTATCGCATAGCCCATTCTCCCGAGCGCCATTCCATCTGTTGGTAACGGTCGCCGACCGCTGATCGGGCTCGGCGCCGACGTCGTACCGGGCGGGTACGGTGCATGCAGACCACGGAGTACCGGGACTTCGAACCACGCACACCCGCCGAGGTACTCGCGGCAGCCAGAGCCGAGTTCCCCGACTTCGCGGCGATGGTCGAGTCGTGGTGTCGCTGATGGGGGATCGACGTGAGTGATCTCTCGATCCGTTTGGCTGGGCCGCGGTGAGCATCGCGGCCCAGCCACCGGTGGGCGTCATGTGGTTACGGATGGTTGGCCTGCGAAGTCGCCGTCGAGGAGAGGATGGTTGACCTGGCCGGGCACGTGGAGCCAGCCGGAGTCCCAGGTGGTCGAGTTGCGTTTGGTCATGAACGCCGTGAAGCCGAGTGGGTCGATGCCGTCGTAGTTGTGGCGGATGATGGACTGGTAGATGTCGTCCGACACGGCTAGGACGAGGGGGACGGTCATCCTGCGCAGGGCGCGTTTGGCCACGGGCGAGTTGAGTAGGCGGAACGCGATGTCCAGGGTCTCACCAAAAGCCGCGCGAGAGTCGTAGTGCACCTCGCCGGCGTGTAGGACGGCGCGGAGGCGGAGGCGGTCCCCCGGGCGGTGTGTGTTGTGGTCGTCGATCAGTCGGCCCAGTGTCGGGACGACGGAGTGCAGCAGCAGGGTCTTCGGCACCCGGTCGATCGGGCGGAGCAACGCGACGAGGCCGTCCCCGCTGTCGAGGAACGGGTCGTGGTCGTCCGCGGCTATGTCGTTGCGGACGAACGCCTCCGTGACGAGGTCGTACATGGCGTCGCGCATCCGTGCCTTCGCGCTGTTGTTCCGCTTCGTGGAGCTCTCGACGTCGACCCCGAAGACCGTGCGGTAGCAAGGTTGTTCTTTGCTGATCATGTCAGAGACGCTGCCCTTCCCACCTTCCCAGGCGACAGAGCGGGATCACCTGGGTTATCCCGAGTTGCTGGGGGCCTTGTCGTCCGGCCGGAAACCGTTGCCACGAGCCAGCTCGATCGCCGCCTCACGGGTTGGCACACCCAGCTTTGTCCTGATGTTCGTCCAGTAGTTGGCCACGGTCTTCGGCGCGAGGCCGAGCGTGCCGGCGATCTGCCTGTCGGTGTACCCGGCCGCGGCCAGGGCGAGCTGCTCGTTCTCGCGCGGGCCGAGCTCGGCGAACGACGTACCCCCGTTCCTGGAGTTGGGGAGGATCTTCTTCACGACCTCGCTGGCTTCGCGGTTCAACAAGCCTTTTCCCTGTGCGGTCAGGCGGACGGCGTGGACCACCTCGTGCGGCTCACCGTCCTTCGACACGTAGGACCGCGCACCGGCCTTGAGTGCCTCGCGTACCCGTTCCTCGTCGTCGAACATGGAGATCACGGCGATGTTCGCCTGTGGCCAGGACTTCCGGATCTCCGTGATCGCCTGGGCGCCGCAGTACGTCGAGCGCGCGCCGGACTTCCACGGCAGGTGAAGGTCCATCAGCACGACCGACGGACGTAACCTGACCACCTCCCGCACGGCCTCCGTCGCGTTGTCGAACTCCGCGATCACCTCGATCGCGGAGTCCGTCTCGAACTGGGCACGCAGCCCCTTCCTATACAGGGCGTGGTTCTCGACGATCACGACACGCAGAGTCGTGTCCGCCGGCACTCCTGGTTCAGCGGCCATCTGTTCCCTCGTGATGTGTGGCGGTGGCGGTGGGTTCCTCGATGGGGAGGAAGGCGACGATCCTGGTCCCCAGGCGCAGACGCTCCGTCCAGAACGACCCTCCTCGCGTCTCGCAACGGCGACGCATCGACTCGAGCCCGACCCCGGGCACGGCGTCCGCCGGGATGCCCGTGCCGTCGTCGGTGACGTTGATCTCGAGCCGTTCGGCGTGCCGGACGAGCCGGACCTCACAGACCGAGGCGCCGGCGTGTTCGGCGACGTTGCTCAGTGCCGCGCTGACGACCCGGTACGCCTCGTCCTCGACGTTCGCGGGCAGACGGTCGAGCATGCCGACGGGGGTGATGTTGACGACGAGGTCCTCGCTCGTGAACTTCGCGGCACGTCGCCGCACGGTCTCGACCAGGCCGGCATGCAGGCCGTGCGGGCGCACGGACCGGACGACATGGCGGATCTCGCCGAGCACGTTCGTGAGGTCCTCGACGATCAGGCCGAGTCGCCTGCCGAGCTGGATGTCCGCGCAGGCGAGCGTCCTGCGCAGCGCGTCGACCTGTAGCCGGACCGCGGCCACGCCCGGCGCGACGTTGTCGTGCACCTCGCCGGTGATGTAGACGAGGTCCTCGACGTGTTCCTCGCCGACCCGCTGGAGCTCCTTCGCGAGCCGGGCCGACCTGGCCGCGAAGGCGGCCTGGCGGGCGAGGTCGTCGAGGAGGCGCCGCTCGCTTCGCCCGAAGTTCTCCTCCGGCGCACGGGCCTCGACGATCAGGGTGCCCATGTCGTCACCGTTGTACCTGAGCGGAAGCGTGAGCTGGGGCCATTGCCGGCTGGCGCCGTTCGTGGCGAGCAGGCTGTCGACCCGGACCGCGACGTAGGGCAGCTTGAGCGCGCTGCCGACGGAACGGGCGATCGTCCTGAACACCTCGTCGGGCTGGAGCAGGTTCTCGAGCTGCTCGCCGAGTCGTGAGAGCGCACGGTAGGGGTCGGCGCGCTCACCGAACAGCCAGCGGTCCAGCAGTGTGCGCAGCAGCCGGTAGAGCGGGGCCAGCAGCAGCACCACCGCCACGGTGCCGATGACGTGCCCCGGGGTCGGCGGCGCGGTGAGGACCACGGCGGCGACCGTGTAGGCACCGGCAAGGACGATCGTGAGCAGTCCGAACAGCACCGATCGGTGCACGAGCAGATCGATGTCGTAGAGGCCGTACCGGAGGATCGCGACCAACGTGGCCACCGGGAACGCGGCGGCCACGGCCGCCCACGCGACCCAGAGCGTGCCGGGGCCGGCCATCTCGAGGAACAGGGTGGGGGTGAGCAACGCCGTGCAGCCGACCGACCAGACGAGCAGCCGCCGTTCGTCGCGGGGCGCCCGCAGCCACCGGACGAGAAGGGAGAGCACGGCACCGGCCAAGCCGGCGAAGAGACACACGATGCCGATCACCGTGAGGACCACGGGTAGGCCGCCCCTCGCGGTGCCCGCGACGACGGCGTCCCAGAAGGTGGCCGGTGACGACCACGAGGCCCACGCGATGCCGACCATGGGAAGCACCAGGCCGAACGCGGCGACGGCGCCGACCGGCCGCCAGCGCGCCGAGGTCAGCCGGCCGGTGGGAAAGACAAGGGCCAGCACCGGCAGGAGCGCGTAGCTGGGCCACCACGACCAGGTGCCCACCCAGGCCGGGAGGAACCAGATCGACACGGCCTGCGCACCCACGGTGAGCGCACTGCACAGCCCGATCGCCAGGATCAGCCAGCCGACGGCGTTGCGCTGGGCGTACGCCACGATGCGCACGCCCAGCACGGTGCATCCCACGGCCACCACCCAGTGGCGTGGATGGGCATCGTGCCCGCTGCCCAGGTCGAGCAGCTGTGTGGCGGCGGCGGTCACCAGGCACGCCGCCGCCACCACCGCGAGCAGGCGGGAGACGAGCAGTTCCTTGTCGGGAACGGAAAACCTCAGGAAAGCTCTGTCGCTCTGCACGTGTGTCCCCCCTCGAACAGGTAGTCGCCGTCAGCTGCCGTTGATCCAGTGCCACAGGTTGTGGCACGGAGAACCGCTGTCGAGGGTTGTCATGTCGCCGCGGGGATGACACCGCGCGGCCAGCTCGGCACGCAGCTGCTCGAGCGTCGGCAGTGGTACGGCGTCCAGTTCGGTCCCGTGCTGGGCCTCGAGCCAGCGAAGGCCTTCCTCGACCCGCTCCAGCGGTGCCGGCACCGCGACGTGTGGCCCGTGGAAGTGGGCGTTGTCCCGCGGCGCGGAGGCCGCGTACACCTCGAGCGTCCGGTACCAGATCTCGAGGTCGCCATGTCCAGGCTGCCAGAGGGACGGCTGGCCTTCTGCGGTCGCGGACATCATGCTCCTTGGTCCGACGGGTGCCCCGAAGGGCCTGATGTGTGCAGCGTGGACATCCCAGGCCCCCAGGAGTCAGAGAGCAGAACTCCCGGGCCGCCGGGAACAGCCGCGAGTGTGTCCACACTGCGACGTGTGTCGATGAGTGCCTTTCAGGGAAAATGGCCCGGATTGCTCGACTACGACCACTCGAGGCGATCGTGCCGGGTGACATGGTGCCCTATGACAAACGCGTCGGCAACTTTCCCTTGACCGCATCTCGCACCTGGAATAGTCCCAACCAAACTGTTGGTCACTGCCCGCTGTCGCCGGGGAATATTCCATGAGAATAATCCGGTCACCGGACTATTCCGATCCGCCGGCAAACCGGGTCAACAATTGATCAAACGCCGCGGCGTCGCGCTCGGGATCTTGTCCATAATTTGTCCACTGAAGGTCACGTATCGACTATCGATTCGGTGCGCGGGTTGCTCCCGGGAATATTCCGGCGGCAGGATTATTCCCAACGTTCTTGCGTCCTTGGGAGGGACCGCCATGGCGGCCGGCGTGCGAGACATCAGCTCCAGTCGAACCTGGGTCAGGTCGAGCGCCTGTACACCGGAAAAGAACTGCGTGGAGGTGGGCCGCACCCGCGCCGGCGTCGTCATTCGCGACTCGAAGAGCAAGACCGCACTCCACGCGCTGGCCGACGTCCCATGGACGGCATTCCTGGCGCACTGTCGAACAGTGGACTGACCCGGCGATCAAGACGAAACCGCGTTCGACATCCCGCGCGTGATCGTTGTCTCAACTCCGTAACGTCACTATTCTCGCCGTCAAACACCACTTACGAGTGAACAGGTGACTATCGGGTGAACGATGAAGCCACCGCCCGTCGACAACAGCTGGGTCGACTCCTGCGCCGGGCACGCGAAAGGGTCCGGCCCAAACTCACCCAGAAGGCAGTGGCCGGGCGACTCGGGTGCGGCCAGGCCAAGATCAACAAGATCGAGACGAAGCTCGTCCGGATCGAACCGAGCGAGCTGGAGATACTCATCAAGCTGTACGAGGTCTCGCCGCAGGACGCGGTCGAGCTGCGCAAGCTGGCCGCGCTCGACCTGCAGTACGGTCCGACACGGACGAAGCACTCGGACACGATGGCGGCGTTCGGCACGCTCAGCGAGGTCGAACCGGAGGCTCGCGAGATCCGGTGCTGGCACAGCGAACGCATACCGGGCCCACTGCAGTCCGAGATGTACATCCTCGAACAGCACAGACTCCAACTCAACGACACCTACGAGATCACTCGCGTGCTCCGCGGGTGGACGGCCCGCACCAAACTGTTCACCGTGCCCAACCCGCCTTCGTACCGCGTGATCCTCAGCGAGTCGTCGTTTCACCGGATGCCGGGCGGACGCAACGCGAAAATTGTGGTCGATCAGGCCGACCACCTGCTCAGACTCCTGGCCGCCCACGGTCAGCTGGAAGTTCGGATTCTGACATTCGATGCCGACATCCGCTACGTGGACAGCGATTTTCAACATCTTCTGTTCGACGAGAAGCACGCCCACAGCGAATTCGTCTACATCGAGTATCCGGGTGGTTCGCGCAAGTGCCGGACCGCGTTCGAGCTGGATAAATGTCGCGAGCACTGGGCGGACCTGTCCGCCGCAGCGCTCGACGTCGCGGACAGCCGGGAATTCCTGAAAGGACTGACCAGGAGCGGTCAGTCGTCGGACCTCTGAGTTGCTGCGTTCTGCAATTGACTGTATGCACCTGTCCGCAGGATGTGTACGATGAACAGGACTCGGCATCTTTGGGGAAGGGCCGCATCGTGCCTGACGCACTCTTATCCGCGACCACGTCACCGAAAGTGGGCCTGCAACATCCCAGCGTTGCCCGCGTGTACGACTTTCTGCTGGGCGGCTCCGCGTACTGGGCGATGGATCGATCGTTCGCCAGCCGAATACTCGACCAGTTCCCGGAATTCCGTGACATTGCCAAAGCCAACCGGATGTTGGTCCATCGCGTGGTGAGACATCTCGTCCGGCTCGGTGTCCGGCAGTTCGTCGACATCGGCTCCGGGATGTTCAGCACCGAGAACACTCATCAGATAGCGAACGGCGTCGCGCCCGACACCAAGGTCGTGTACGTGGACAACGACGGGGTCGCGGTCGCACACGCCGAGATTCTCCTCGACCAGGAGGGCGATCCCGACCGGCACGTGGTCGTCAACGCCGACCTGCGAAGTCCGGACGAGCTGTGGCGTCGGGTGAGGAGCACGTGCGTCCTCGACTGGGACGAGCCGGTCGCGGTGCTGATGTTCTCGGCACTCCACTCATTGCCCCCGGAGCCGGGCGAACAGGATCCGGCCGTGGCGCTCATGGCCCGCTACCGTGAACTGATCCCGGTTGGTTCGTACCTGGGGATATCCCACATCACCAGCGAAGGCGTGCCGACCGAGCTGACCTCGAAACTCGTTACCCTGCACCATTTGTGCGACGACTGGCACATCAGCGAGGCCTACTGCCGGTCACACGGCGCGGTCGACGTCCTACTCGGCGACTTCGACCTGGTCCAGCCCGGCATGGTGTGGGCGCCGCTGTGGCACCCCGAGGAATCGGCGAGCAACGTGAAGTTCGCTGAGCCCAGCCATTCCGTCCTCTGGGCCGGCGTCGGCCGCAAGCCGCCGGCCAGCCGGTAGCTCGGCGGAAAATGGCTGGACCGGGTGGTGTGGCGTGCTGGTATGGTGATCAACGCCGTGACACGACCTCAGGAGGTGAGACCCATGAACAGTTTCGACGTGGGTGCTCCCCTCGTCCTCACGGTTGGGCGACTGACGTAGGCGTCGCCCGGGAGCGCCTTGACGAAGGCAATCCCGAAAGGCGACAACCTCATGAAATCCTTGATCACGCGTGTCGCGGACTCGCGGTGGCACGCTCTGGAGGACGACCGGGTGGTCGGTCGCGGTGACGTCTCCCGCAGGCCCGACGGCCGGTTGTTCCTCAGCATCGACGCGTGGCACACCCCGGTCTTCGACCAGCTCGCCGATGTCATGCTGGCGGACCTGCCCAAGCCCCTTTACACGGTGGTCGACGAGGCCGACCACGACCTGGCGTCCAGCTGGGCACGTGCGGGCTTCACGACTCGGCGCCGCGAGTGGGAGTACCTCGTGCCCACGGACCCTCGGGTCACCGGGCTCGGCTCGGCACGACCGCCCGCTGGCGTGACGGTCGTCGCCGCCGGTGCGGCGGAGGAGGGCCGGCTGCTGGCGTTGGACCGCGCGGTGCGCGCCGAGGTCGGGGCCACGGTCGGCTGGCACAACATGCCGGCCGAGGTGTTGCCCCGCCTCGACGGCGACACCATGCGGGACCTGTCGAAGTACACGGTGGCCGCACAGGACGGCGAGTACGTGGGGCTGGTCCGGGTGGCGGCACTGCCCCGGCGGCCACGGATCGGGCTGGTCGCGGTCCGGGCCGACCTGCGCCGCCGCGGCGTCGCTCGGGCACTGCTCGCCGACGTGCTGGGCTCGCTGCACGGCCGTGGGACCGAGTCGGCGTCGGCCGAGGTGCACGAGGCCAACGTGGCGGCCTCGGCGCTGTTCGACGGCGTCGGTGCCCGGCGGGCCGGCAGCAACCTCGAGCTGGTACTCGGCTGAGGGCGGCGGGAGACATGGCCAAGGCGACCAAGGGCATCGAGGTCGAGGGCACCGTCATCGAGTGCCTGCGCAACGCCACCTTCAGGGTGGAGCTCGAGAACGGGCACAAGGTGCTGGCGCACATCAGCGGGAAGATACGGAAGAACTACATCAAGATCCTGCCGTACGACCGGGTTCTCGTCGAGCTGACCCCGTACGACCTGAACCGCGGCCGGATCCTGTTCCGGTACCGGTCGTGACCGTGGTTGACGATTATTAGCGAGTTCGCTAATAATTCGACGGTGCACGAATCGCCCGATGGCGCCGCCTACGATCGGCTGTTCGCCGCCCTGTCCCATGCGACACGGCGGCAGATCCTGATCACGCTGTACTTCGAAGGCGGCGCCATGGGGGCGGGCGACATCGCCCGGATGTTCGAGCACGCCTGGCCAACCACCTCACGCCACCTGCAGGTACTGGAGGACGCCGGCCTGGTGACGACCCGACGTCAGGGCCGGTCGAGGACCTACCTCCTCGACCTCGAACGCATCGACCTGGCAACGCGGTGGCTCAACTGGTTCGCCAAACCCCTGTCCGAACACCAGTCCGCACCGGAAGGCAAGCCGTGACCGACGAGCCACAACTGTTCCGTCTCAACATCGAGGTCGCCGACCTCGAGCAGGCGTTCACGTTCTACTCGACCCTGCTCGACGTCACCGGCCGCGGCCAGGCCGGCGCCCGCTACTACTTCACCTGCGGCGGCGTCACCCTCCAGGTGCTCGACGTCTCCGGGCACCAGGCCGTGCGGCCGCTGCCCAAGTCGCTGTACTTCGCCGTCCACGACCTCAAGGCGGTGCACAACCGCGCCGCGGAGCTGGACTGCCTGTCCACCGAACAGGTCCACGGTGAACCAGGCGGCGAGATCACCGTCCGCCCCTGGGGGGAACGGTCCTTCTACGTCGAGGACCCCTGGGGCAACTCACTCTGCTTCGTCGAGGCCGGCACGGTCTACGCGGGCTGACGGCGAAGGTGCGGTGGAGACGGCCGAAGTCCCCACCGCACCTCCCCCTGCCGGCTAGCGGTAGACCCTGACGTAGTCGATCGTCAGGTTCTGCGGGAACTGGGTGCTCGCGTTCGGCGGGCCTGGCCAGTCACCGCCCACCGCGTTGTTCAGGATGATGAAGAACGGGTGGTCGTAGACCCACGGGCCTCTCGTCGACTCCACGGTGGCGCGGCTCGCCGTGAAGAAGTTGTTGTTGTCCACGAAGAACCGCATCTGGGTCGCGTCCCACTCCACCGCGAACACGTGGAACTGCGAACCGGCTGGTGTGGACAGTGCCAGCGGCGAACCGTAGCCACCGCCACCGTTGTAGGCCGGGGCGTGCAGTGTGGAGTACACGTTGTTCGGCTCCTTGCCGACGTGCTCCAGGATGTCGATCTCACCGCAGTACGGCCACGGCCGGCCCTGGAAGAAGTTCGCGCCCAGCAACCAGAACGCCGGCCACAACCCCTGTGTCGTCGACACCTTGATCCGGGCTTCCACGCGACCGTAGGTGAACTCGAACTTGCCGGCCGTGTTCAGCCGGCCCGACGTGTACTGGCACGTCGTGCTCCCACCCGACAACGGGTCCGGAGGGCAGCTCGACCCGGCCGTCACCTCGCGCCTGGCCTGGATCACCAGGTTGCCGCCGCCGTCCATGCGCGCGTTGTTGTTGTTCGTGTAGTACTCCAGCTCGTTGTTGACGCCCGGCCCGACCTCCGGTGTCCACTTGGCGGGGTCGGGCGTCGAGTTGGCCGCGCCGTTGAACTCGTCGCTCCACGCCAGCCGGGTGAAGTTCGGCGAGGGTGTGGCCGGCGGTGCCGTCGGGTTGCCGCCGGTGCCGTAGACCTGGAACTCCCACAACGAGTAGCCGTAGCCGTTCGACCTTGCGGTGCCGTACATGCGGACGTACCTGCCGCTGCCGGAGACGGTCAGCGTCTCCTTGAAACCGTGGCCCTGCGTGGTCTGGTAGATCGTGGTCCAGGTCGAGTTGTTCGGCGACACCTGGATCTGGTACGCGGTGGCGTATGCCGGATCCCATTGCAGGACGACCTTTGTGACGGTCGCCGTCGCGCCGAGGTCGATCGTGACCCAGCCGGGGTCGACCCAGCCGTTCGTCGCGCTGGTGGCCCAGCGGGTGGCCGGGTCGTAGTCGGTGACCCGTGCCGGGACGCAGCCCGAGCAGGCGCCGTCGTCCTGGTAGGTCGACGCGGTTGCCGGTTTGTTGTACGACAGCAGGGTTTCCGTCGGCGACGGGCCGCCGCCGCCCGTCGTGCCGTAGACCCCGAACTCCCACAGCGAGTAGCCGTACTGCGTGGCTCTGGTCGTGAGGCTCAGGCGGACGTACCGCGCCGAGGCGTTGAGCGGAAGTGCTTGCGTGCCACCGGTTCCACTGGTGGTCGTGTACACGGTGGACCAGTTGGCGGCGTCCGTCGAGACCTGGACCGAGAAGGCACGCGCGAAGGCGGCCTCCCAGTTCAGCGTCACCTGGTCGACGGTGTAGGTGGCGCCGAGGTCGACCTGCAACGACTGCGGGTCGCTGAACGCACTGGACCAGCGGGTGCCGAGGTCACCGTCGACCGCGGCGGTCGCCGGGAACGCGGCCGACTCGGTGGAGGAGGCGGTGACCGGACGGCCCTGGGAGAGCAGCGCGCCCGCCGCGACGGACGGGGTTGCCTGGACGAGGGTGACCGCCAACGCCGCGGCCAGCCCTAACGAGAGAAGCGATCTCATGCGTGCTCCTTTGCACGCGCCGGTACCCGGAACGGCCGGCGGTACTGGGGGACGGAACAGGGGCGTGAGAGCGCTCTCCCAAATCAAAGGGTGGTAATTCGGACGAACTCTGTCAAGACTCTGCGACAGATGACCCAGCACGTTACGCTGTTCGGCCCTATTTGTTCCTGTTCAGAACAAAACCCGTTGACCGTTGCTGTGAGTCACGTCATCCTCACTGTGAGAGCGCTCTCTCGGGCCCCTGCAAAAAAGTCGAGGGAGTTTGTCTTCAATGAGGAAGAACAGAACCAGATGGTTGACCGTCGGGCTGGCGGCGCTTCTGTCGCTCGCGGCCCTGTCGGTGAACCAGAGCGCTGCGTCGGCGGTGATCCGGGTCGCCGAGTTCCCCGCCGACTGCCAGCTGAGCCACCGACTGCCCGACGACCCGATCGTGCTCCCCGGCCTCGCCGGTGCGTCGCACTCGCACGACTTCTTCGGTAACCACGCGACCAACGCCAACTCCGACTACACCCAGCTGGCCGGTTCGACGGGCAACTGCGACCCGGCCGTGGACATCTCGTCCTACTGGGTGCCGACGCTGTACCGGAACAACCAGGCGGTGCAGCCGAGCATCATCACCTTCTACTACCTGGGCGAAGGCGTGAACAACCCGGCCGCGATCCGGCCGACCCCGGTCGGCCTGAAGATCGTCGCCGGCAACGCCAAGGCGACCGGCGACGCGGACAGCATCGCCCGTTGGTCGTGCCTGCACGCCGGACAGGTGAACCCGTCGAAGAACTTCGTGAACTGCCCGGCCGGCACGCAGCTGGAGACCTACCTGGACTTCCCGCAGTGCTGGAACGGGACGTCGCTGGACTCGACGGACCACAAGTCGCACATGGCCTACCCGGTGGCGGGCAACTGCCCGTCGTCGCACCCGGTGCCGGTGCCCAAGCTCCGCATGGTGATCCGCTACCCCGTGAGCGGTGACCCGTCGGTGCTGCGGCTCGCCTCCGGCGACGGCAGGACGTTCCACGGCGACTTCTTCAACGTCTGGCCGGCTGGCGAGATGGAACGACGTGTGCGGGACTGCATCAACGTGGTGGTCAAGTGCGGGCACGACGGACGACCGCTGCAGTAGTCGCTCTGCTGCTCACGTTGTGTGCATGCGGTGTGCGTAGTCCCGCAGCGCCGCGGGACCCTGCCCCGCGGGCTCGTGCGGTCGCGTCCGGGCTTGACGCGACCGCACGGGCGTTCGTCGAGCTGACGATCGCGACCGACGACCAGGCGGTGAAGCTGCTGGACCTGGGCGCCTCCCACGCGGCCTCCCCCGGGCTGCGTGCGTTCGCCGGGGCACTGGCCGCGACCCGCCGGACGGAGCTGGGCGAGGCACACGCGATCCTCGGCTCGGTCCCGTACGTCAACAACCACGCGGGTCACGACATGCCTGGCATGCCAACGGAAGCCGAGCTGATCGGCCTGTCGTACTCGACCGACTTCGACACCGACTTCGTCCGCCTGGTCCGCGCTCACCTGAGCGAGTCCACGACGGTGGCCCGGTCGGGTGCGACGTCGGCCAGGGACGAGCGGACGAGGTCCTTCGCGTCGACCATGCTGGCGGAACGGGGTGCGTCACTGCGCGAGCTGGACACCCTGCCGCGGTAGTCCGGGGTGGATGCGCCGCGGTCGTTCCGGCGACGGCGCGTCCACCGTTCCGGGGCCGAGCAGGGTCCGGAACCCGTTGCCCGGCAACGCGAACAGTGGGTCCGGCGGAGGTCAGGACACGCGGCCCAGTTCGATGCCGATCGCCGTTCGCCGGCCCAGCGTGGTCGTGCGGGTCGGCTCGACGGTGAAGCCGGCCGCGGCCACCCGGCGGGACACGGCGTCGCCGACGTTGTCGTGCAGCCGCGCGCGCATGCGGCGCGAGCCATGGTGTCCGTGCTCGTCGACCACCAGGTCGGCGACGATCAACAGTCCGTCGGGGCGCAGCACCCGCCGCGCCTCGGCCAGGAGCTGGTCCTTCGCCGTGTCCTCCAGGTGGTGCAGCATCAGGCTGGAGAAGACCCGGTCGAACGAGCCGTCGGGATACGGCAGCTCCTGGGCGAACCCGCGGTCCAGCCGCATGTCGAGTCCGGCCCGCCGGGCCTTGCGGCGGGCCCGGGCCAGCGCCTTCGGGTCGGGGTCCAGCCCGACCAGCGCGACCCCGGGGCGCTGCCGGCCGATCGTCCGCAGCAGGTTGGCGGTCGCGCAGCCGATGTCGAGCACGCGGTGCCCGTCCCGGAGTGCCGCCAGGTCGATCATCTCCTGGTGGACCGGCTGCAGCCCGAACACGTGGTGCACGACGTCGTACAGCGGGGTCAGGAAGTGCCTGCCCAGTCCCGGGATGTAGTCGCCATGAGACGTTCTTTCGGTCATGTGGACATTCTGGCGGTTTCTGGAGCTGGGGATCTGTACCGATCCGTGGGTCTGATGGGACGATTCGACGGTGCGTACCGTGCGAACGTCGCCGACCGGGACCCGGCCGGCGACCTACTCCATGCGACTGGCGCCCGGCGAGCTGCCGGTGGCGACGTGGCGGCTGGAGCACGGCTGGCGGCCCGACGGCTCGTTCGAGGAGCACGCCCACGACTTCCCGGGCCTCGCCTACTTCCAGACCACCGCCGGCCGGCTGCGCACCGGCCGCCAGGTCTGGCCGATCGAGGCCGGCGACCTGTTCGTGATCGCGCCCGGCGACATGATGGGCGACATCCACGCCGGCGACCTGGCCGGCGTCGAGGGCTGGGGCGTGTTCTTCACCCCCGACGCGCTCGGCCAGGACGTGCCCGGCGCGCACCTCGCCTGGCGCACGCACCCGTTGCTGTTCCCGTTCGTGCGCGGCGGCGCGATCGGCGCGCTGCGGCTGCGGGTGCCCGAGCCGGACCGGCAGGGGTGGGTCGACCGCATCCGCGCGCTGGGCGAGGAACTGGCGCGGCGGCGCGACGGCTACCGGGAGGCCGCGCTGGCGCATCTCACCCTGCTGCTGGTCGGCGTGTCCCGGCTGGCCGCCGACGTGGTGGGCGACCTGCGCGAGAACCACGAACCGCTGCTGGCCGAGGTGTTCGAGGTGATCGAACGGCGTTACCCGCAACCGCTGTCGCTGCGCGACGTCGCCGCGGCGGTGAACATCTCCCCCGGCCACCTGACGTCGACGGTGCGCCGCCAGACCGGCCGCACCGTGCAGCAGTGGATCAACGAGCGCCGCATGGTGCAGGCCCGCCGTCTGCTCACCACCACCGACCTGCCGATCGGCGAGGTCGGCCGGCGGGTGGGCTTCCCGGACGCCGGATACTTCGCCCGCACCTTCGGCAAGCTGCACGGCACGAGCCCCGCCCGCTGGCGTCAGGCCGGCGCGCGACCGACCGGCGGAGGGTGAGGCGGTTCCGGCTCCGGTCAGCTCCGTTCGACGACCGATCAGCCGCCGAGCATGGTGTGCAGGATGGTCCGGACCTGGTCGCGCAGCCAGGCGTGCGCGGGATCGGTGTCGTAGCGGTGGTGCCAGGCGAGGATCAGCGGCACCGGCGGCAGCTCGGCCGGCACCGGACGGGCACCCAGGCCGAACCGGGTCAGGCTGGGGCGGCACACCTGCTCGGCCGCCACGGTCACCAGGTCCGTCTGGGCGACCAGTTCGAGCGCGGCGGTGGTCGTGGGCAACGCGGCCAGCACCCGCCGGCGAAGACCATGGGCGGCGAGGACCTCGTCGAGCACGCCGTGCAGGCGGCCGCGGCGGGACACCGTGACGTGGCCGGCCGCGGCGAACCGTGCCAGGGTCAGCTCGCCCTCGGCGAACGGGTGGCCGGCGCGGAACACCGCCACCACCCGGTCGCTGCCGAGCACCTCGGCGGCGATCTCGGGGCGCGCCGGCCGCGTCGCGCCGACTTCCAGGTCGGTGTGGCCGCGGGCGAGGTCGGTGACGTCGCCCGCCGGCTCGGCCAGGAACCGGATCCGCACGTTCGGGGCGTCGCGGGCGATCGTGGTGGTCAGCGCGGGAGCCAGGAGGGTGCCCAGCGCGTCGTGGCAGCGCAGGGTGAACGTCCGGTCCAGCGAGTCCAGGTGCAGGGTCTGCACCGGGGTGAGCACCGCCCGCGCGCGGTTGACCAGGTCCCGCGTCTCCTCACGCAGTGCCAGCGCCCGCGGTGTGGGGGTCATCGTCCGGCCGGTGCGGACCAGGATGTCGTCGCCGGTCGCCCGGCGGATGCGGGCCAGCGTGCGGCTCATCGCGGGCGCGGACAGGCGCATCCGGTCGGCGGCGGCCGCGACGCTGTTCTCTTCCAGCAGGGCGTCCAGCGCCATCAACAGGTTCAGGTCCACATGCGTCAGAGTAACTGTTGGGCTAACAAGAGTGCACTGGCCATCATGTTCCATCGCTCCTAGTGTCCGTGGTGACACACCGACACCGAGGAGACATGAGATGACCGACGACCTGGCCCTGCTCGCCGCCGTCACGGAGCTGGCCCACACGGCGGGTGAGAAGGTGCGCGCGGAGTTCTCCCCCGACGCGCGCCCGTCCAGCCGGGCGGACATGGCCGCCGTAGGCCATCGCCTGCGGGACGTCATGCTGGACGACCTGCGCGCGGGGCTGACCGCGCTGCGGCCCGGCGCGCGCTGGGTGGAGGACGAACAGGAGACCGTGCCGCTGGACGACGGCGAGTGGTGGGCCGTCGACGACGTGGAGGGCGCGGTCAACCACGTGCACGGCATGCCGGAGTGGTCGGTGAACGTGACGCTCGTGCGGGACCGGAAGCCGGTGCTGGCCGTGGTCCGCCAGCCGGTCGGCGACCTGACCTACACCGCGGTCCAGGGCGGCGGCGCCTACCGCGACGACCGGCCGCTGCGGGTCGGCACGAAGTCCAGGCTGAACGACGCGCTCGTGGCGACCGGACAGGCCGAGGCCGACCAGGAGAGCACCTACCGCCGCATCGGCGAGTCGGTCACCGCGATGCTGGACCACGCCCTCCTGGTGCGCATGTTCGTGCCGTCCACGCCGCCGATGCTGCTGGTGGCGAGCGGGCAGCTGGACGTGTTCTGGCAGTACGAGCCGGTGCTGCCCGGCGTCGCGCCCGGCATCCTGCTGATCACCGAGGCCGGCGGGGTGGTCAGCCGGATCGACGGTTCACCGTGGCTGCCGGGCGCGAAGGACATCCTGGTGACGACGCCGGCACTGCACACGGCCGCGGTCGCGGTCCTGACGACGGTCGCCTGATGCACGTCACCGTTCTTGGCGCGTCCGGGGGCACCGGACTGGAACTGACCCGGCAGGCGCTGGAGCGCGGCCACACCGTCACCGCGGTCGCGCGGAATCCCGGCAGCATCCCCGACTCGCCGCGGCTGGTCCGGGTGGCGGCGGACGTGCGCACCGCCTCGATCGCCGAGGCGCTGGACGGCAGCAAGGTGGTGCTGTCCGGCCTGGGCAACGCGAAGGGCGACAAACCCGGCGCGCTGACGGCCGGTGCCCGCGCGGCGGTCGATGCGCGGCCCGCGCACATCGTGTGGCTGGGCGCGTTCGGCTCCGGCCCGTCCGCGGCGGCGGCCGGCTGGGCGACCCGCAACCTGTTGCGACTGATGGGCGCCGAGCTGGTGGACAAGGTGACGGCGGACGCCTCGGTGCTGGCGGCCGGCGGCACGGTGTTCCACGCGGGGCCGCTGTCGTCGGGGCCGCTGAGCCAGGAGCGGCGCGTCGTCGGGCTGGACTCGGCGCCACACCGGGTGTTCCCGGCCCGCGTCAGCCGGGCGACCGTCGCGGCGGCGATGCTCGACGAGGCGGAGAACCCCCGCTATCTGGGTGCGATCGCCGTTCCACTGGAACGCTGAGGCTTGGGGGTGGCGCCGGCCACCCCCAAGCGGCCGGCTCAGACGCCTGCCGTGGACCTGATCCACGAGCGGTTGGCGGTGACGCTGGCGTAGTTCTGCGTGCCCTGCGGGTTGGAGCCGGAGTTGCTGCCCGTCGAGCAGACGCCCACCTGCTGGCCGTTGTAGAGCTCCGGGCCGCCGGAGTCGCCGTGCCAGGCGGAGCCGTTGACGCCGCGGCTGGCGATGGCCTGACCGTTGTAGGCGTCGCGGCTGGTGCCGGTCACCTGGACGTTGGCCGTCTTCAGCACCGACGACGGCGGGCTCTGGTTGAGGGTGCGGCCCCAGCCGTAGATCTGGTTGGTGGCGCCGACCGGCGGGTTGCTGGACGCGAGCGTCATGTAGGTGGTCGACACCGGCGAGGTCAGGTGCAGCAGGCCCATGTCGCCAGCCGTCGAGGCCACCTTCCGGTCCACCGCGACCAGTGTGCCCTGGCCGAGGTTCACGTTGCCCACCCGCACGTGCATGCCGGCGGAGTTGAGACAGTGCTGCGCGGTGAGCACCCACTGCGCGGCGATGATCGTGCCGGAGCACTCGAACCCGTTGTACGTCGACACGTTGTCCCAGTAGATCTGCGCGCCCCACGGCGCCGAGCTGACCGTGCCGCCGCCGATGATGTCCGGCTGCGCGGTGGCCTGGCCCGACATCGCCAGGCCCAACGCGGCCACGGTGCCCATGACCGCGGCCAATGCCCTCGACTTACGCATGCTGATGTCCTTCCGAACGCAGGGGGTTGTTCAGGGAACAGCAACAACCAACCTAGGTTCCGCGCGGTGGGCGCGACTGCGGCCGAAAGTCGTATCGGAATCCCAGATTCCCAGTCCTGCCGGTTCGCGTGGTCCCGCCGCGGCACCGCGGATCACTGCATCACGAAGAGATAGGTCCCGTCGTCGACCAGTTCCTCGGTGTCGGGCAGGGACGCCATGTGCTCGGTGTCGGTGATGTCGAGGATCGGCGTGTAGTCGACGAGCGCGAAGTCCGTCGGCGCGTGCGCGTGCCCCGCCAGCACGAGCATCTCCTTGAGGTCGGCGATGGTCGAGCCCTCCCCCGGGCGCAGGGTCAGCTTCTCGGTGCGGTCGAAGTACACGTTCACGTCAATGACGTTGATGTCGAAGGACACGGCGTAGTCCTCTGTAGTCGGGTCGAACTGTCTGGACAATTCGACCCGACAACACGGGCATGCCTAAGTCCTCGCCGTGAGGCTGGCAAGGCAAGCCCCGCTGCACGAACGGGAAGCGGCTCAGCCGTCCAGCTGCTTCTGCAGGAAGGCGGCGTGGCGCGTCTGCCGGTAGGTGCCGTCGGTGAGCCCGAGCTCGCCGGCCTCGTCCTCGCTGATCGGCGTCATGGTGCCGTCCGCGGTCTCCGCGGCGCCGAACTCGCCGGTGTCGATACCCGGCCACGCGTGCGGCGAGTGGTAGATCGGCGGGTCCGCGGGGAACAGCTCCAGCAGCGACTCGTCGTGGTCGACGACCGGCCACGTGCCGTCCTTGATCAGGCTCTCGTCGGTGTAGACGGGTCGCCCCGGCGCGCTCCGCAACCTGCCGACCTGGCCGTTCGGCGAGATGCCGGTGAACAGGCCGAGCGCGGTGCCGAAGCGGTTCCTGGCCAGCACGACGGCCGGGCGGTAACCACCCGCCGCGGCCGGGATGGCCACGACGTCGCCCGGCTTCGGCTTGGCGACACGCTTCCTGGGTGTCTCGACGGTGAGCCCTCCGATCTCGTCCGGTTCGACATCGGCGAGGATGATCCGCCCGCCACGCAGCTCGGCCAACAGGAAGTCCGCCAGCTTGGCGCCGCCCAGCCCGTGCGCATACTCGCCGGCCTCCGCGAACACGTCGTCGTCCAGGTCGGGCACCCGCGACGGCGACTCGCTCCGGTACGGCTCGCCGCCGACGAGCGTCACGGCGAACCGCGACGGACCGCCGTCGGCCGACGCCCAGCCCAGGACCTCCAGGAACTCCGCCAGCGTGGGTGGACCACCCAACTCGTCCGCCATCTCGGCGACGAACCCGACGTCGGTCACCCACACCCTCCTGTCCCGCCACCGGTCTTGCGCTGCGTGTACTCCTGGTACTCCGCGAGCTTCTTCGAGTCCATCGGCTGCTGCCGGTTGCCACGATAGTTGTCGCCGTCGCGCCCGATGAAGGTGCCGTGCTGGCGGGCGAGGTCCTGCTCCATCAGCCGGGACTCGCCGTAGGTGCGCCTGCCCGGCACGACCTCCATGGTGTCGCCGTTCGCCGCGTTGAACCGGTTGTGGTTCTCCGCGTGCCGGGCCTCGGTCTTGGCCGCGGTCAGGTTCGGGCCGAACATGCCGGAGTAGTAGACCTTCTTGTCGGCGTCCTTGAGGACGTAGTTCGTCCAGCCCGGCCGGTCCAGGTGCGCGAACCGGTCCTCGGTGATGAGACCGAGCGGGTCGAGGTAGGCCAGCGGGTTCGCCACGTAGGCGTGGTGGTTGGGCCCCGGCTCCAGGCCCAGCGGGTCTGGCGTGGTGTACCGGCCGGTCTCCGGGTCGTAGTACCGGTGGACGTTGTAGTCCAGGCCCGTCTCGTGGTCGTGGTACTGACCGGGGAACCGGAGCAGGCAGTTCGTGCCCGACCCCGCGGTGCGGTACTGGTTGCCCCACAGGTCGGCGTGCCGGCGCCAGTCGACGCGCCCGTCCTGCGTGATCAGCTCGGTCGGCGCGCCGACGAGGTCGGTGACGATCACGTGGAACTGCCGGTCGATCACGTGCTGGGGCGCCTCGGCGTAGAACGTGCGCCGGTCCTGGCTGACCGGCGACCAGGTGGCGGGCTCGTGGTCCCAGGTGGTCGCGGTGACGACACCGGCGGCCAGCTGCTCCTGCTCGACCATGATCTCGCCGTCCCAGGTGAACCTGGTCTCCTCGACCAGGCCGCCGTCGTCGCCGAGCCGCTGCTTGGCGACCCGCCTGCCGAGCGCGTCGTAGCGGTACTGCCACAGCTGCCCGGCCGGGTTGACCGCCTCGATGAGGCGATCCCCCATGCCGTACCGGTAGTGCCAGACGTGCCGCGTGCCGGACGGTGTGGTGCGCAGCTTCCTGACCAGCCTGCCCTGCGGGTCGTAGTCGAAGTGCGTGCGCCCGGCGCGGCGCAGCAACGTGCCGGTGGCCTCGCGCGGACCCGCGACCGGAGAGTCCGCGGCGCGGGTGTCGGCCGCGAAGGTGATGTTGCCGGCCAGGTCGTACGCGTAGTGCTCGGTCCAGTTCTCCGCCCGGACGGTGGTGACGCGGCCGAGCGGGTCGAGGTCGAACCACTGCGTGCCGGCCGCGCTGTCGGCGACCGACTCCGGCACGCCGTCGGCGCGGTAGGTCCAGCTCCGGCTGTGCCACACGCGGCCGGCGCCGGTGCCGTCGGCACCCACCAGCTGGCGGCCGGCCAACCGGCCGGCACCGTCCCACGAGCTGACCACCGCCACCCGAGGGCCGAGCCAGCGGCGGGTCTCCTGGTTCGCGGCGTTGTACTCGAAGGTGATCGGGAGGGCGGCCGAGGTCAGCCGGGTGGGCAGGCCGGCCTGGTCGTACTCCCACGTGGACGTGTGGCCCGCCGGCGTGGTCCGCGAGAGCCGCCTGCCGAGCGGGTCGTAGGTGGCGGTGAGCGTGCGCCCGTTGACGGACTCGGTGAGCACCCGGCCCATCGGGTCGCGGGACAGCTGGATGTCCGCGTCCGGGTTGACCGCGCCGACCAGGCGGCCCGCGGGGTCGTAGCGGAACGCCGTGCGCAGGCCGTCACCGTGCTGCGCGATGATCCGGCCCAGCGCGTCGTGCGTGACCTCGACGGTCTGGCCGGCGCCGGTGATGAGGCGGGCGAGCCGGCCGGCCGCGTCGTGCGTGTAGGCGACGGTGCGGCCGTTGAAGTCCTGCTCGCCGACCAGGTTGCCGCCCGGGTCGTAGGTGTACTGCCAGCGCAGGCCCTGCGGGTTGAGGACCTCGGTCAGCCGCAGCTCGGTGTCGTGGCCGAAGGCGTGCCGCGACCCGTCCGGGTCGACGCGCGCGGCCACCTGGTGGAACGGCCCGAGCTCGTAGCGGGTCACGAACCCGCCGCGCGTGGTCTGCTCGACGAGGTCGCCGTTGACGTCGTACCGCCAGGTCTGGCTCGTGCCGTCCGGGAAGGTCCGGCGGACCGGCCTGTCGACCGCGCCCCACTCGGTGGCGGTGACCGCGCCGAGCGGGTCGGTGACGGCGACCACGCGGCCGCGTTCGTCCAGGGCGTACCGGGTAGCGCGGCCACGCGAGTCCGTGACGGAGGTCGCGAGCCCGGCCGCGTTGGTGGTGATGGTGGTGGCCTGGCCCAGCGCGTCCACGATCAGCCGCGGCTCGCCGTGCCTGCCGTGGCTGTAGCTGGTCACCGCGCCGGCCGGGTCGACCTCCGCGGTGAGGTTGCCGCGCTCGTCGTAGACGTAGCGCCACAGCCCGCCGTCGGGTCCGGTGATCTCGACCGGCTGGCCGAGGTCGTTGTAGGTCGCGTGGACCGCCGTGCCGTCCGGGCGGTCGATGCGGGTCGGGTTGCCGTCGGCGTCGCGGGTGTAGCGGGTGGTGTTGCCGAGCGGGTCGGTGTGTGCCACGAGGTGGTGGTACTCGTCGTACTCGGTCAGCTCGGTGTTGCCGAGGGGGTCCACCGTCCTGGCGAGGTGCTGGTTCTCGTCGTAGTGGTAGACGGTCCGGCCGCCGAGGCTGTCGGTGACGGTCGTGGTCCGGTTGACGAGGTCGTAGTCGAAGTCGGCGGTCAGGTAGCCGCCGTCGCCCTCGCCGCGCACGACCCGGCCGGCCGGGTCGTAGAAGTAGCGGTACCGGTAGCCGGAGCGGTCCACCCAGCCGTTGACCCGGTCGGAGCCGTCGACCTCGTACCGGTAGGGCCGGCCGGTGGCGTCGACGACCTCGGTGAGCCGGCCGCGGTCGTCGTAGCGGTACTCGGCCAGGGTGACGTCCGCGGCGTGCGTGGGCAGCAGGCGCAGCGCGCCGATGCGTGGGCCGCCGGGCGTGGTCACGGTCGTGACGGCGACCCGGTAGCCGGGGTGGACGACCTCGGTCGGGTGGCCGTCGTCGTCGTACACGAAGTCGACGCGGTTGCCGTTGCGGTCGGTGAGGGCGGTGATCGGGCGGGTCGCGTAGCCGGCCGGGTTGGGGCCAACTGTGCCTGATGTTCGCTCCGCGAGCTTCGCGAAGTGCCGGACCAGGCCGGTCGCGGGGTCCTCGACGCGGTAGGTGTCGGCGTCGGCGTCGAAGGTGAGCGGCCAGCGCGCGCCCGCGACGGGCAGGGTGCGGCCGTTCGGCTCGCGGTACAGCAGGACCTGGGCGTCGTCACCGAAGTAGCCGACGGCGTCGGCGCCGACCTCGAGCCGCTGGTCCAATGTGGACGACCAGCCGGGGCCGTGCAGCCGGCCGCCGAGGTAGCCCGACGCGTAGGCACGCCGGAGGGTCAGCGGCAGCAGGCCGGGCAGGTCGACGTCGGTGGCGCTGGTGATCATCTGGCCGGAGACGGCGTCCACCGGGTCGCCGCCGCGGGCGTCGGTGCCGTGGTTGCCCTCCGACTTCTGACCGCCGACCGCGCCTTCCTCCGAGGCCGCGTGGGTGCCCTGGCCGTTCGGTGTCTCGTGGGGCGTGGCCGGGGTGGGCTCGTGGACGCGGGGCGGCGACACCGTCTCGACGGCCGCGGACGGTCGCACCGGCGTGTGCTCCATGGCGCGGGCGCCCTTGGGCGCGAGCTTCGCGACGACGGTGTCGAACGCCTCGACCAGCTTGGGCAGCATGCCCTTGAGGTTGGCGAGCGAGCGCAGCAGCTTCGCGACCGTGTTGCTGATCATCGCGGTGACGCGGCCGATCTCGGTGACCGCGGTGCGCACGGCCTCGCTGGCGCCGAACGGCCCGGTGAGCACGGTCAGCCCGATCGACTTGACCAGCCACGCGACCAGTGCCGAGATGGCCTCGCGGACCATCGTCCGCACGACGCCGACCAGCGTGCCGACCATGGAGACCTGCTTGCCGCCCGAGGCGCACAGCTTCGCGGCCTCGCGCATGGCGGTGACCTTCTCCGCCGCCTGCCCGCGGTAGGTGTCCGCGGCGTCGCCGTGCCAGCCGGCGATGTCGGTCTTCACGGCCGACTCCAGCTGGTCCGCGTTGCTGGACAGGGCGCCGGAGATGTTGGTCCACGTCTGGGCGTAGGCCTCGATGACCGGCGGGTTGCCGCCGAGCTTGTCGAGCATCCGGCGCGAGGGTTCCAGGTACTCCATCACCCAGGAGGCGGCCCAGCGCAGCAGGGTGCCGATCGGGTCCCAGTAGGCCGAGGCCGCCTCGAGGACCGTGCCGCCCGCGCCGAGGCCGGCCTCGATCCAGCTGCCGTTCTCGATCCCGCTGATCAGCCCGTCGAGCCCCTCGATCGCCCCGATCCCGGTGAACCAGTGGCGGGTGTCCTGCACCGGCGCGACCAGGGGGTTGGTTTCGGTGGTCATAGGTGCCGTTCCTGGTCGGTGAAGACGTCGGCCTTCTGTGCCTCGATGCTGTCGTAGGAGCTCGCGACCGTGCCGAGGAGTTCCTTTATCTCGTCCGCCCGCGCGATCGCGTTGGACACGGCGGCGACGCCCCGGTCGTGCAGCGGGGTGACGAGCCAGCCGGCGATCCCGAGCTGTGCGCAGATGATCCCGAACGCGTCGTCCGGCACGCTCTGGGCATTGGCGGCCTGCAGAGGCTGGTCGAGCTGGCCGACGATGCGTGCCACGTTGGTCGCGTGCCGCTGGACCATGTCGATCTCGACGTCGTAACCGTCGGCGGTCATTCGTCCGTCCAGACCTTGGTCGGCATTTCGTCCTCGTCACCCTGCCGCGGCGGTTTCGGTTTCTCCTTGGGAGGTTCGGCCTGGGGGAACCGCTGCTGGTACTGCTCGACGAGATTCCCGCGCACTGGGTCGTCGCCCATTGTTTCCTTTGCGGTCTCGGCGAACTTCTCCGCGAGCGTGCTCTGCGCCCGTTTCAGGCACTGCAGGATCATCGGCCCGATTTCGGTTGAGTCGACGGAATCCAGCTCGTCGGTGGTGACGATGTCGACGACCTGCCCGCTCACGTCGACGGTGACCTTGATGCCGCCGTTGGCCGCCGTCTCGGTGACCCGCAGCCCGGCCGCCGCCTGCTGCAGCCGGTCGAACCCTTGCAGGTGCTGGTCGAACTCGCGCTGCCATTCCTCCAGCCGGTCCGCCATCCGCGCCGGATCCCCACCCCGGAAGATCTCGTCGAGGTCATCGTTGAACGCACCCACGTCACTCACCCACCTGTTTGACCCGGAGTCGGTGCCAGGATAGATCCCGCCCTCCCCCAGCTACACCGCTTTCACTTGCCGGACAAGGAAAAGACACCTAATGCACGCATTCGGCCGCATCGCGGCACCCGATCAGCGCCATGCGAAAGGAAATGCGCGCCCCATTCTGGCAGCGGAACGGTGTTCTCGGCCGGTGTTCGAGGGCGGAGGTTTCCGCTTGTCCGCGGCGCGGTGTGCCTGCGCCGACACAGGCCCGCCCTTCGGGCAAGCCGGCGGCGCGTGACCGGCCCGTTGGGCGGCGAACCATCAGCCTGGCACCACACCTGAGCCAATTTGGCACCACTGACACTTGCAGTGGTACCACTCGTGTGCCATAGTTGTGCCATGGACTTGACACCATATGTCGACAACGTTCGCCGGGAGTTCGCGGTGGCCGCCGAGGCCGGCGGCGACGAGACCCGTGCGCTGGCGGAGCGCCTGGCGCCGGCACTGGTGTCGGCCATTCGCCTCACGCTGCTGGACGCGCTGGCGGCCGCGGCCGAGGAGATCACCCGCGACCTCGCGCCCGGCTCGGTCGAGGTCCGGCTGCGTACGGGTGAGGCGACCTTCGCCGTCACGCCCCCGGCCGTCGAGGCGCCGGCCGCGGTCGGTCAGCCCGTCCCGGAGCCCGAGGACCCGGCGGCGGCGGACGACGAGGGCACCATGGTCCGCATCAACCTCCGGCTCCCGGAGCAGCTCAAGGCCCGCGTCGAGGAGGCCGCCGCCGAGCAGGGTCGCTCGGTCAACGCCTGGCTCGTGCGTGCCGCGTCCTCGGCACTGCGGCCGGCCGCCAGGCAGGTCGCGGACACCCCGGCGAACGGCACCCGCACCGGGCAGCGCTTCACCGGCTGGGTCGGCTGACCCAGCGCCACGACCAGCACGAACACCCGACACACCACCTTCGAGGGGACAGCCATGCCTTCTTACGACACACCCGAGCCCATCCTGGTCAACGTCGAGCCCGAGGTCGGCAACGTCCGGATCATCGCCGGCGACCGCACCGACACGGTCGTCGACGTCGCGCCGACCGACCCGGCCAACGCCTCCGACGTCATGGCGGCGAAGCAGACGGTCGTCGACTTCTCCGGCGGCACGCTGTCGGTCAAGGGCCCGAAGCTGCGACCACTCAGCCTCTCCAAGCAGACGCGGTCGATCGAGGTGACGATCGAGGTGCCGTCGGGCTCCCGTGTGCAGGGCAGCACCGGCCTCGGCGACCTGCACACCACGGGCCGGCTCGGCGAGTGCCGGTACAAGTCCGGCCTCGGCCACATCCAGCTCGACCAGGTCGGCGAACTGCACCTGCGCACCGCGACCGGCAGCGTCGTCATCGAGCGGGTCGACGGCAACGCGGACGTCAGCACCAGCTCCGGACGGGTGCACGTCGGCGCGATCGCCGGCACCGGCGTGGTCAAGAACTCCAACGGCGCCACCACGATCGGCTCGGCCGGCCACGCGCTGCGGGTCCGCTCGGCCAACGGCGACATCACCGTCGAGCACGCCGAGGACGGCGTCGAGGCCAGGACCGCCAACGGTTCGGTCCGCGTGCTCGACGCGGCCCGCGGCGCCGTCACGCTCGAGTCCGCCATGGGCGACCTCGAGATCGGCATCCGCGAGGGCACCGCGGCCTGGCTCGACGTGAACACCAAGTTCGGCCGGGTGCGCAACGACCTGGCCTCGACCGGTGCGCCGGAGCCGGGCACCGACAAGCTCGAGGTGCGGGCCAGCACCTCCTTCGGCGACATCACCGTCCGCCGGTCCTGACCTCCGCGAAGGAACGACATGAACGCCATCACCGCCCGGGGACTGCGCAAGTCCTACGGGGACCACGTGGTGCTCGACGGCATCGACCTGGACGTCGCGCCGGGCACCGTGTTCTCACTGCTCGGCCCCAACGGCGCCGGCAAGACCACCACCGTCAACATCCTGTCCACTCTGGTCACCCCGGACGCCGGCACCGCCGCCGTCGCCGGGCACGACCTGGCGTCCGACCCGGACGGGATCCGTGCCGCCATCGGCCTCACCGGCCAGTTCTCCGCCGTCGACAAGCTGCTCACCGGCGAGGAGAACCTGCTGCTCATGGCGAACCTGCACCACCTGCCGCGGCGCGAGGGGCGCAGGCGGGCCGCGGAGCTGCTCGACCGGTTCGAGCTCACCGACGCCGCGAAGAAGGCGCCGGCCACCTACTCCGGTGGCATGCGGCGCAAGCTCGACCTGGCGATGACGCTCGTCGGCGACCCGAAGGTCATCTTCCTCGACGAGCCGACCACCGGGCTCGACCCGCGCAGCCGCCGCACCATGTGGGAGATCATCCGCACGCTGGTCGCGGGCGGCGTCACGATCTTCCTCACGACGCAGCACCTCGACGAGGCCGACCAGCTCGCCGACCGGGTCGCGGTGCTCGACGGCGGCCGGCTCGTCGCGGAGGGCACCCCGGCCGAGCTGAAGCGCCGCGTGCCGGGCGGGCACCTGAGGCTCGGCTTCACCGACGCCGCCGCACTGCGCCGCGCCGCGGGCGTCCTCGCGGAGTCCACTTTGGACGACGAGGCGCTGACGCTGCACGTGCCGACCGACGGCAGCGTCACATCCCTGCACCAGGTGCTGAACGTGCTGACGAGCGAGGCCGTCCCCGTCGACAACCTCACCGTGCACACCCCCGACCTCGACGACGTCTTCTTCAGTCTCACCGGCCACCGGACCGAACCGGAGAAGGAGCTGGCGCGATGACCACCCTGTCCTACGGGATGCGCGACTCGCTGACCATGCTGACCCGCAACCTGCGGCACATGCGGCGATATCCCTCCCTGTCCCTCCTGCTGCTCGGTCAGCCGCTCCTGTTCCTGCTGCTGTTCGTCTACGTGTTCGGCGGCACGCTCGGCGACGGGCTGGACGGCGCGGCGGTCGGCGGCGCGGGCGGGCGCGAGGCCTACGTCGGCTACGTGATGCCGGCGATCCTGCTGATGACCGTCGCCAGCGTGGCGCTCGGCACCGCGATCTCGGTCGCCACGGACATGACCGAGGGCATCATCGCCCGGTTCCGCACCATGGCGATCAGCAAGGCGTCGGTGCTGACCGGGCACGTGGTCGGCGCGCTCGTCCAGACGGTGATCGGGCTGGTGGTGGTGCTCGGTGTCGGCCTGCTGATCGGGTTCTCGCCGAACGCGAGCCTCGTCGAGTGGGTCGCGGCGGCCGGGGTGCTGCTGCTGCTCGCCGTCGCGCTCACGTGGCTGACGGTCGCACTGGGCCTGGCCGCGAAGAGCGTCGAGACGGCGAGCAACACCCCGATGTTCCTGACGATCCTGCCGTTCCTGGGCAGCGGCTTCGTCCCGACCGACTCGATGCCGGCGTGGCTGCGGTGGTTCGCCGAGTACCAGCCGTTCACGCCGGTCATCGAGACGGTCCGGGGCCTGCTCCTCGGCACGGGCATCGGCAACCGCGGCTGGCTGGCGGTGGGCTGGTGCGTGCTGATCGCGGTTCTCTGCTACCTGTGGTCGAGGTCCTTGTTCGCCAGGGAACGCGACCGCTGACCCCGGCTCACCACGCCGACGGTTCCGGCTCCGGAACCGTCGGCGTTCAGGCCGCCTTCGCCTGGATGAGGTCCTTGTCCTTCAGTACCACCGGGTCCGGGATCGCGTCCGGCAGCTCGTCCTCCAGCAGGCGCAGGCGGCGGTAGCGCCACGCGGCCACACCGAGTCCCAGCGACACGACACCCGCGCACATCACCAGGAACGCCATGCCCCTGCCGGGCTGACCGGCCGCGTCGGCCAGCGGTTCGAACACCCCGGACGCCAGGGGCCCGGCCAGCGCGAAGCCTGCCGGCACCATCAGCCAGCTGAGCATCAGGCTCGCCGCGAACACCCGCCCCTGCAGTTCCAGCCCGACCTTCGCCTGCACGATCGAACCCCAGTGCGCGTTGAGGATCGCCGTGGCGGCGCCCAGGAAGAACAGGCCCACGGCCGGGTACACCGGGTGCGCCGCCAGCCCCATCAGGACCATCGACACGCCGATCAACGCGAAGCTGCCGAGGATTCCGGTGGTACGCCGCCGGAACCCGCCCCACACGCTGGTCAGCACGCTCCCGCCCAGCAGGCCCAACCCACCGGCGGACAGGACCAGCCCCAGCGTCGACACCGCCCCCAGCGACAGGGTCAGCGGCGTCGCGATCACCTCCACGATGGCGACCAGGAAGTTCAGCGCCGTCGTGGCCAGGATGACCGCCAGCAACCCCGGCCGCCGCAGGATGTAGCGCCATCCGCCGGTCAGCTCACGCCCGAACGACTCCTCCGCCTTGTTGAACAGCCGGTCCGGGAACCGCACCGCCAGCAGGGTGACCACGGCGAAGCCGAACGTCACGAGGTCGATCAGCACGATGCCGGTCAACCCGATCAGCACCACGAGCCCACCGCCGAGCAGCGGCGCGACCACTGTGCCCGCCGCGGAGCCCAGCTGCGCGATCCCGTTCGCCCTGCCGTAGTACCGCTTCGGCACCAGCTGCGTCACCGCCGCCCGGTACGCCGGCTGCTGGAACGCGATCGCGATCGCGCCAAGGGCGACCAGCGGGTAGACATGCCACAACCGCAGGGAGTCCGTCCACAGCAACGCCGCGAGCGAACACGCGGCGACACCGGACAGCGTGTCGGCGGCCAGCATGATCGCGCGCCGGTCCCACCGGTCCGCGATCGCGCCGGTGAGCGGCGCCAGCACCACCGCCGGCAGCAGTGTCATCACGCTGATCAACCCGAACAGCGACACCGACCCGGTCTGCTGGTACACCCACACGCCGAGCGCGAACGTGGTCAGCCCGGAACCGATCAGCGACACCAACTGTCCGAACGCGACGGTCAGGAACGCCCGCAGGTCGGCAGGTGGCGCCGGGGTCACGGGCACCCCGTCACCCGCGTCGAGCACCAACGCCAGCTCCCCGGCCTGGTGCTTGTGGAAGTAGTGTCCGGCCTGGCCGATCACGTGCAGCGAGACCTGGTCGGCGAAGTGCGTCCACTCCGACACCCGCTCCTGGTACAGCTCCGTGACCCGGTCGCCGTCGCCGACCACACACACGATCGGCGCACGCAGCTTGCGGAAGCCCTCCTGGTGGAACGCCGCGGTGTAGAAGTCCTCGCCCTCCTGGGTGTCCTTGAGGAACACCCGCATCAGGAAGTCCTGCTCGCGCGGGTCGAGCACCTCGTTGAACAACCCGGTGGCACGCAGGAACTCCAGTGCGCGCCGGCGGGAGGTCGTGCGCTGCAACGGAAGCAGCCGGCGCATGGCCCGGAAGAACCGGCCGGGCAGCCGCGGCGACGGGAAGTGCCCGCCGATGACCACGCGCACCAGGTCGACGCCGTCGTCCTCCAGCCGCCGCGCCAGCGCCACGGTCTGCGCGCCGCCCATGCAGTGCCCGTACAGCACGACCGGGCCGGTCACGGTCGCCTCGATCTCCCTGGCGCACCGGTCGACCAGCTCGTCGAAGCCAAGCGCCGGCTCGGCCGGGTTGGCGAGGTCGTGCCCGGGGGGTTCGATGGCGTACAGGGACACGTCGCCGGCCACGGCCGCGGCCAGCTCCTGGTAGGTGAGCGCGCCGCCGGCCGCGAGCGGCACACAGACCAGGCTCACCCGCGCGGTCCTCGGCGGCGTCAGCTCGTGCAGCAGCCCCGTACTGGTCCTCCCGCCGCCGGTGTACTCGGCGAACCGCCGGATCGTCGGGTGGGTGAACAGGTCCATCACGGACGCCGGCACACCGAGGTCACGCACGGCGCGGACGGCCTTGAACGAGTCGCCGCCGATGGTGAAGAAGTCGTCGTCGATGCCGACGGACGGCAACCCGAGCAGCTCGCACCACCGCGCGGCCAGCATCTTCTCGAACGCGGTGCGTGGGGCGGCTCCGGCGGAACCGGGCTCCCGCCGCGGCGCCGGCAGTGCCTTCCGGTCGACCTTTCCGTTGGGGGTCAACGGAAAGGTGTCCATCACCACGAACGCCGAGGGCACCATGTAGTCGGGCAGCGACACCCGCAGGTGGTCACGCAGGTCGTCGGGCGCCCGGGTGCCGGCCCGCGGCGTCAGGTAGGCGACGATCGCCTTGTCCGCCCCGTCGGCACGGACCACCGCGACCGCCTCGCGCACCGCGTCGTGCCGGCCGAGCACCGCCTCGATCTCGCCAAGCTCGATCCGGTGCCCACGCACCTTGACCTGGGTGTCGTTGCGACCGAGGAACTCGATCGTGCCGTCGGGCCGGTACCGGCCGAGGTCACCGGTGCGGTAGAGCCGGTCCGCGCCGAGGCGCACGAACTTCTCCGCCGTCGCCTCGGGGCGGCCGAGGTAGTCGCGGGCGAGGCAGACGCCGCCGAGGTGCAGCTCGCCGGGCACGCCGACCGGCACCGGCCGGGAGCCACCGTCGAGCAGGTGCGCGGTGACGCCGGCGAGCGGCCGTCCGATGGTGATCGGCGCGCCGGGTTCGACCTCGGCCATGGTGGCCCAGATGGTGGCTTCGGTCGGGCCGTACATGTTGTACAGCCGGCGAACCCGGCCACCCAGCTGCTCGGCGAGCGCCGTCGGCAACGCCTCTCCCCCGCACACGGCGGTGAGCTGGTCCCGGCCGGCCCAGCCGTCGGCGACCAGCAGCTGCCAGGTGACCGGCGTGGCCTGCATGACGGTGGCGTGCTCGCGGTCGAGCAGCGCGGCCAGGTCGGCGGGGTCGTGTGCGACGTCGCGGCTCGCGATCACGACCCTGGCCCCGCAGGTCAGCGGCAGGAACAGTTCCAGCACCGAGATGTCGAACGCGTAGGTGGTGACGGCCACCAGCGTGTCCGACGGGCCCATGTCCAGCGCGGCACGCATGGCGTGCAGGAAGTTGACCACGGAGCCGTGCTCGACCCGCACGCCCTTCGGCCGGCCGGTCGAGCCGGAGGTGTACAGCACGTAGGCGAGGTTCGCCGGGGACGACGCCACCCGCTCGACGGGTGCGGTGCCGCCGTCGTCCGCGACGACCACCGGCAGGTCCGGGTCCGCGTACCGGTCCGCGAGTGCCCGCTCGGTGAGCAGCACGGCGGCCCGCGAGTCCTCGAGGATGTAGCGCTGCCGGTCGGGTGGGTAGGCCACGTCGAGCGGCACGTAGGCGCCGCCGGCCTTCAGCACCGCGAGCAGCGCGACGACCAGCAGCTCGGACCGCCCGACGGCGACCGCGACCAGCGTCTCCGGCCCGACCCCGGACGCACGCAGCCGGGCGGCCAGCTCGTCCGCGCGCGCGTCGAGCTCGCGGTACCGCAACGACCTCCCCTCGAACGTCACCGCGACCGCGTCCGGCGTGGACGATGCCTGACGCTCGACCAGCTCGTGGATCCCGA
Organism: Actinophytocola sp.; assembly: GCF_035634895.1. Taxonomy (GTDB): domain Bacteria; phylum Actinomycetota; class Actinomycetes; order Mycobacteriales; family Pseudonocardiaceae; genus Actinophytocola. The sequence continues at coordinate 57,521 of NZ_DASQCC010000257.1, forward strand.
GGTCCGGCGCGTCGCTCTCGCCCGTGCCGGCCCACGCGGCGAGCTGCTGCTCCTCCTCGGCCGTGAGCAGTGGGGCCGCGCCGATCGGCGTCGCGGGGTCGTCGCTGAACGCGGTCAGTAGGCGTTCCAGGTGGGCGAGCAGCCGCCGCGCGGTGGCCGCGTCGAACAGGTCGGTGTTGTACTCCAGCTCGCAGACCAGCTCGTCCGCCTGCTCGTGCACGGTCAGCCCGAGGTCGACCTGCGTGGCGCCCAGCCGCACCGGGCGCTCCGTCACCGCCAGGTCCGACAGGGCGAGCCCGGTGCCCGGCGTGTTGAGCAGGTTGAACATCACCTGGAACAGTGGGTTGCGGCTGGGGTCCTTCGGCGGCCGCAACGCCTCGATGACCTGCTGGAGCGGCGCGCCCTGGTGTGCGAACGCACCGAGCGCCGTCGCCCGGACCCTGGCCAGCAGCTCGGCGAACGGCAGGGCGCCGTCGAGCTCGGTGCGCAGCACCAGCGTGTTCAGGAAGCAGCCGACGACCTGCTCCTGCTCGGCCCTCGTCCGGCCGGCGACCGGGGAGCCGACGCAGATGTCGGTCTGCCCGCTGTAGCGGTGCAGCAGCGCCTGCAGTGCGGCGAGCATGGTCATGTACAGCGTCGAGTCGTTGTCCCGGGCCAGCTTGCGCACCCGCCCGGCGTCGAGCACGCGCCTGGCCAGGCCCCCGTCGAAGGTCTGCACCGGCGGGCGCGGTCCGGCCGTGGGCAGGTCGACGGCCTCCGGCGCGCCGGACAGGTTGTCCCGCCAGTACGCCAGGTCCGCCGCGGGCGCGTCGTCCGCGACGCAGTCCGCGTACTGGTTCGGCGGGTCGGTGAGCGGCGAGGGCTTACCGGCGCGGAACGCGTCGTAGAGCGCGCCCAACTCGGCGAACAGCACGCCGAACGACCAGCTGTCGGCGATGATGTGGTGCACCGTGATGCCGAGGACGTGGTGGTCCCCGGCCAGGCACAGCACGGCGAACCGGAACAGCGGCCCGGTGGCCAGGTCGAACGGCAGCCGTGCGATCGCCCGCAGCTCGGTGTCCACGGCGGCCGCGGTCACCTCGGTCACCGGCGCGTCGACCGCGACCTCGGGCAGGATCACCTGCAGTGGCATGCCTTCCGGCGCACGGAACACGGTGCGCAGCGACTCGTGCCGGCGCACGACCTCGGTCAGCGCGGCACGCAACGCGGTCAGGTCCAGTGCGCCACGCAGGTCGACGGCGGTCGCGATGCTGTAGGCGGCCGGGTGGCCGTGCGCGTGGTCGAGGAACCACATCCGCCGCTGCACCGCCGACGCCGGCAGCACACCCTCCCGCCGGGCCGGGAGCGCGGGCGGCAACGCCGTGGTGCCCACCGCGGCGGTCAGCGCGCGCAGGGTGGGGGTGGTGAACACGGCGTCGAGCGGCACGGTCAGGCCGAACCGCGCGGACAGCCGCGCCACCAGCTGGGTGGCCAGCAGCGAGTCGCCGCCCAGCGCGAAGAAGTCGTCGTCCGGGCCGACGCCGTCCACCCCGAGCAGCTCACCCCAGACGGCGGCGACGCGGGCCTGGTCGTCCGTCAGCGTCTCGTCACCGGCGACCTTCGAGTCCACAGTGGACTGTGAGCGGCCGGCGGCCACCCAGTACCGCCGCCGCTCGAACGGGTAACCGGGCAGCGCCACCATGCGGCGCTCGCGACTCGCCGTGAGCCGGGGCAGGTCGACCACCCCGCCGGCGGCCCACAGGCCGCCGACGCCCGACAGCAACGCGACCACGTCGTCCGTGTCGTCCTTGGCGCGGCGCATCATCGGCACGGCGGCGCCGTCGCTCTGCCGCACGAACGTGGACAGCGCGCCGCCCGGTCCGGCCTCCGCGACGACCAGCCCGGCACGCGCCAGCTCGCCGGCCGAGTCGGCGAACCGCACCGTCTCCCGCAGGTGGGTCGCCCAGTACCGCGGGTCGGTGGCCTGCTTGCCGGTGACCCAGGTGCCGGTGACGTTGGACAGGTACCGCAGCTCCGGCTCGGCGAGCGACACCGCGGCGGCCTCGGCGGTGAGCTCGGCCAGCACCGGGTCGAGCATCGCGGAGTGAAACGCGTGCGAGGTGCGCAGCCAGCGGCAGGCGACCGCCCGGCCACGCAGCTGTGCCTCGACCTCGGTCAGCGCCGCGCGCGGCCCGGACAGCACGCATGACCGCGGCCCGTTCACCGCGGCCAGCGACACGTCCGGCCGGAGCGCCTCGATGGCCTCCTTCTCGGACACCCCGACCGCGAGCATCGCGCCGGGCGGCAGTGCGTGCACCAGCCGGCCACGGGCCGCGACCAGGCCGAGCCCGTCCGCCAGGGAGAACACCCCGGCCAGGCAGGCCGCCACGTACTCGCCGACGCTGTGCCCGGCCATGGCCGCCGGGGCGATCCCACGCTCGATCAGCAACCGCGCCAGCGCGTACTCGGTGGCGAACAACGCGGGCTGGGTCAGCCAGGTCTCGTGCAGCGGCGCGTCGTCGCCGTACAGGGCGTCGCGCAGGTCCAGCCCGAGGTCGGCCCGCAGCACGGTGGCGCACTCGTCGATGACGTCGCGGAACTCGGCGTGCCGCCGGTACAGTCCGGCGCCCATCGCCGTGTACTGGCTGCCCTGCCCGGGAAACACGAACGCCACCCGGCGGTCGGCGCCGGACACCGGGCCGGCCGGCGCCCGCAGCGCATCAACCGCGGCCGCGCGGTCGGTGCCCACCACGACCCGGCGCTGGGCCAGCCGAGCCCGGCCACGCTGGAGCGTCGCGGCCACGTCGGCGAGCTCCGCCGGCGTCCGGGCGAGGTGCCCGGCCAACTCGCCCGCCATCGTCTCCAGCGCGCTGGAGGTCTTGGCGGACAAGGGAATCAGCTGCGGCTCGGCGGTCGGCTCCGATGGAACCAGTGCCGGCGCCTGCTCCAGGACCACGTGCGCGTTCGTGCCGCCCATGCCGAACGAGCTGACCCCGGCCCGGCGGGGACCGTCGGCCGGCCAGCCCGTCGCGGCCGGATTGAGCCGGAAAGGGCTGCGGGCGAAGCGGATCCGCGGGTTGGGCGCGTCCAGGTTGACGTTCGGCGGCAGCGTCTCGTGCTCCAGCGCCAGCACGGCCTTGATCAGGCCGGCGACCCCGGCGGCGGCGTCCGCGTGGCCGAAGGTGCCCTTGACCGAGCCGAGCACGCAGAAGCCCGTGTCCTCGGTGCCGGTGCGGAACGCCTTGGTCAGCGCGGAGACCTCGATCGGGTCGCCGAGGCTGGTGCCGGTCCCGTGCGCCTCGACGTAGCCGATCGAGCGTGGTGACACGCCGGCGTCGGCCAGCGCGCGGGTGACCACGTCGACCTGCCCGTCCACGCCCGGCGCGGTGAACCCGACCTTGGCGGCGCCGTCGTTGTTCACCGCGGACCCGCGGATGACCGCGCGGATCGGGTCGCCGTCACGCAGTGCGTCGGCCAGCCGCTTCAGCACCACGACGCCGGCGCCGCTGCAGCCGGTGGTGCCGCGGGCGTCGGCGTCGAACGGCCGGCAGCGCCCGTCCGGGGAGAGGGTGCCGCCGTCGACGTAGCGGTAGCCACGCCGCTGCGCCGGTTCGATGCTCGCGCCGCCGGCCAGTGCCACCTCGCACTCGCCGGCCAGCAGGCTCTGCCGGGCCAGGTGCACGGCCACGAGCGACGACGAGCACGCGGTGTTCACCGCGATCGCCGGCCCGCGCAGGTCGAGCTTGTAGGACACCCTGCTGGCCAGGTAGTCCTTGTCCGTGGAGAGCACGACCTGGTACTCACCGACGGCCGCCAGCAGCTCCGGCGCGGACGAGAGGTTCTCGGCCAGGTAGGCGCTAGTCCGGGCGCCTGCGAACACGCCGACCCGCTGCCCTCCCCTGCCGGGTGCCTGGCCGGCGTTCTCCATCGCCTGCCAGCAGCACTCCAGGAAGATGCGGTGCTGCGGGTCGAGCACCTCCGCCTCGCGCGGGGTCAGGCCGAAGAACTCCGCGTCGAACTCGGCCACGCCGTCGAGCACCGCGCCCGCCCGGACGTAGGCGGGGTCGGCGAGGCCGGCCGGATCCGCGCCGTCGGCGAGCATCTCGGCGTCGGTGAACGGCCGGACCACGTCGGAGCCCGACGTGATCGTGGCCCAGAACTGCTCGGGGTCGGCGGCCGACGGGTACCGGCAGGCCATGCCGATGACGGCCACGTCCCGGTCGGACTGGCGCATGGGTGAGGCTCCTCCTGTGCGGTGTCCACCAACGTTGGTGGGTCTATCGGTGGATCCAGGTCTCCGCTGGCAAGGCGCCGATTCGCCCTCGTACTGGACGTACTTGGGCGGATCGGCAACGCCGTCTCGCCGGCCCGGCGCTCGCTGGGCCGCCGAGAGACCCGGCGAACGTTGGTGGACACCGCACTAGTGCGCGGGCAGGCTTGTGGCGGCCAGCTCGCGCAGCTGTGGACGGTCGAACTTTCCGTTGGCGTTGAGCGGCATGCTCGGTAGCTGGACCAGGCGGCGGGGCACCATGTAGATGGGCAGCCGCCCGCGTACCGCGCGACGCACGTCGGTCACCGCGGGGACGCCGGTGTAGAAGCCGACCAGCTCGGTCTCGCCGTCGCGTCTCGTGGCCACGACCACCGCGGTGTGCACGCCGTCGGTGCGCCGCAGCGCCGCCTCGACCTCGCCCAGCTCCACGCGGTGCCCCCGCACCTGCACCTGGTGGTCGGTCCGGCCGACGTGCACCCACGCGTCGCCGTCGCGGCGTACCACGTCGCCGGTGCGGTAGTAGTGCTCCGGCCGGACCGGACCGGCCACCGGGACCACGCCGTCACCGGCGCGGGCGACGAACCTGCCCGCGTTGTCGGCCGGGTCGAGGTAGCCGTCGAACCGCTGGGCGCCACGCAGGCACAGCTCGCCCTCCTCGGCGGGGTTGCCGGCGCCGTCGACCACCACCGACTCCAGGTGCGGATAGGTGAGCGCGATCGGCACGCTGTCGTTGGTGGTGCGTGGCCACGCCGTCTCGTCCGCGGGCAGCGCGTGGTCGGCGCACAGCACGGTCGTCTCGGTCGGGCCGTGGGCGTTGGCGATCTCGGCGCCGGGCACCACGGCGTGCCAGGCACGTGCCTGCGCCAGGGTCAGCTGCTCACCGCAGAAGACGCTGTGGCGCAGCTCGTTGGGCAGCCCGGCACGCAGCGTGCCCAGCTGGGCGGCGACCGAGATCACCGACGGGACGGAGATCCAGTGGGTGAGCCGGCGCTCCGCGATGTAGCGCACGGGCTCCACCAGCTCGGCGCGGCGAGGGCAGACCAGCGTCGCGCCGCCTGCCCAGGTGACGAACAGGTCGAAGATCGAGACGTCGAAGCTCAGGTCGAAGGTGTGCGACATGCGGGCGCCGGGACCGACCCCGAACCGCGCCACGTTGTGCGCCACGAACGGACTCACGTTGCGGTGCCGGATCGGCACGCCCTTGGGGCGGCCGGTGGAGCCCGAGGTGAACAGGATGTAGGCCACCGCGTCCGGGTCCCGGCGGACCGACGGCAGGTCCACCGTGGACAGTGGCGGGTCGACGAGCGTGCGCGGCACCGCGAACTCGGGTGCCAGCCTGGCGCCGGCCGCGTCGGCCAGCAGCAGCTCCGGTTGTGCGGCGGCACGGATGGCGCGACCACGGGCGACCGGGTGGTCGGGGTTGAGCGGCACAACCACCGCGCCGAGGCGGGTGATGGCCAGGTACCCGGCGAAGGCGAGCAGGCTGCGCGAGGCCAGCAGTGCGACCCGGCCCGGCACCTCCCCGCACTCGGCGACCAGCCGGGTGGCGAGCCGGGCGGACAGCTCGTCGAGCTCGCGGTAGGTCACCTCGCGGTCGTCGACCTCGACCGCCACCGCGTCGGGTAATCGCGCGGCCGAGGCGGCGAACCACTCGTACAGCGTCGGCGTGGTCATCCTGCCGCGGCCAGCAGGTCGGCCTGGGCGGTCACCGTGCTGTGCTGGAACAAGTCGACCGAATCGACCCACACGTCGCCGGTCTCGTTGAGCACGTCGGTGAGGAGCATCAGCAGCATGGAGTCGCCACCGGCGTCGAAGAAGTTGACGTCCAGCGGCACGGCGTCCTCGGTGATGTCCAGCACCTCGGCCCACGCCTGCCGCACCCGCGCGACCAGGTCCTGGCGCACGATGGTTTCGTTGTGTGTCATTGGTTTCCTTTGTTCAGAGAAGGGACCGCGGGTGGCCGGCCAGTTCGGTGGCCGCCGCCAGCAGGGTGTCGGCCAGCTCGGCCGCGGTGGCCGCGTCGAAGAGGCCGGTCAGGTAGGTCAGCTCGAACACCAGCTCGTCGCCGGCATCGAGCGCCAGGAACTCCAGCTCGTACTTGGACTTCAGCGGCCGCAACGGAAGCAGGCTGGCCGGCACGCCGAGGTCGGGTGGGCGGGGCTCGGTGCCCGCCGACACCTGGACCGGCGTGACGGGCGGCCGGCTGAGGTCCCGCTCGGGTTGCAGCGCCGCGGCGACCAGGTCGAACGGCACGTCGGCATGGCGGTAGCCGACCGCACCGGCGGTGGCCACCCGGCGCAACGCGTCCTGCCAGGTCGGCGTGCCCCGCAGGTCCGCCCGGATCGGGACGGTGTTGACGAACATGCCGACCGCCCCTCCGGGCCGCTCGGACCAGGGGAAGACGAAGAGGAAGTCGCGTTGTGTGCCGTGCCGGGAGAGGGAGGCCGCCGCGAGGGTGACGGTGGCCAGGAAGAGGCTGCACCCGGCGTCGGCGATGACCTGGCGGAGCCCCGCGGTCCGGGTGGCGTCGAGCCGGCGGCGCACGGTGGCGGCGTCGACGGACTGCAGCGGGCCACGCGGGCGGTCGTGGGGCAGGGCGATGTCGCCGGGCGCGCCGGTGAGGGCGGCGACCACGGCCGCGGCGCCGGTCCCCGGTTCGTCGGGTGGCGGGTCCGCCGGGTCGGGCAGCGGCTCGCCCCGGTAGGCGGCGCCGATCTGGTCGAGGAGGAGCTGGCGGGAGTGCCCGTCGACGACGATGTGGTGGGCACAGAGGACGAGCAGGGTTTCGTTGTGCCCGGTCAGGATCTCCGCACGCGCGGGGGCATCGGCCGCGAGGTCGAACGGCGTCCAGCAGAGGGTGGCGAGGTGCTCGGCCAGCTTGTCGTCGTGCCACGTGGAGACGTCCGTGACGTCCGTGCGGGCCGGCTCGCCGGTGGTGGTGTGGACGACCCGCTTCGCCGCCCGGTCGAGCCGGAACCGGGACCGCAGCGCGGGATGGCGGGCGAGCACGGTGTCCACGGCGGCGCGGAGCCGGTCCACCGCGAGGTCGCCGTCGAACCGGAGGACAGTGGGGACGAGGTAGGCGGCGCGGAGGTGGCGCATGCGGTCCTGGACCCACATCCGCTGTTGGACGGAGGTCGCGGGTCGTTCGCCGGCCGGCTCGCCGGCCGGCGAAGCGGTCTCGGTGCCGTCGACCCGGGCGAGCAGCCGAGCCAGTCCGGCGACGGTGGGGTCGCCGAGGAACTCGCGTGGCGTGACCGCCGAACCCGCTCTGGCCAGCATGGTCACCGCGAGCATCGAGTTGCCGCCGAGCGCGAAGAAGTTGTCCTCGGCACGCGGTCGGCCGGTCACCAGTCCGTCCACTGTGGACAGAGCATTGTGGAACAGCTCGCCGGCCCGGCGTTCGAACCGTGGCGCGGGCACCCCACCCGCGACGGGCTCCTCGACCGGCGACTCGACCGCCCCGGCCGGACCGTACGGTATCTCCACAGAGGACAGTCGCCGGTCCGGTTCGGCCAGTGCCGCCGCGAGCACCGCCTGGTAGTCGGCGGCGAACCGGTCGCCGAACTCCTCCGGGTAGCGGTCGGTGGCGTACTCCAGCGTGCCGGTGGTGCCGGCCTCGGCCGCGTCGACGATGAGTAGGACGTCGGCCTTGGCCGTGCCGGTGGGCAGCAGCTCCGACCGCCACGGCGGCGTTTCCAGCCGCGGCGCCGGGAAGTTCTGGTACGCGAACCCGACGTCCGGCAACGCCCGCCTGCCCCGCGCCGTGACCGTCGCGGCGAGCCGGTCGTACGGCAACCGCTGCAGGCGCAGGGTGGCGAACGCCTCCGCCCTGGTCGCGGTGAGCAGCTCGCGGAAGGTCTCGGTCCCGTCGCAGTGGCAGCGCAGCGGGACCGTGTTCACGAAGAATCCGACCATCCGCTCCAGCGCCGCGTGCGGCCGGTTCACGGTGAACGTGCCGACCAGGAAGTCCGCTCGGTCCGACCAGCGGCGCAGCGTCTCCAGGTACGCGGCCATGAACACGACGAACGGCGTGGTCCGCGACTCCCGCGCCAGCCGCTCGGCGGCCTGGACCTGTGCCGCGCCGACGGCGAAGTCGACCTGCCGGCCCGGCCGCGCCCCCTCCGGGGTCGCCGCGACCGCCCGGGCGCCGCCCAGCAGCAACGGTGTGGGCACCTGAAGCAGCTCGTCGGCGCGCCGCGTCAGCTGCTGGCGCAGATCGTCGAGCTGGGGCCGCTCCCACGCCGCGTAGTCGACGTACCGCAGCTCGACGGGCGGCAGCTCCTCCGCGCGGTACAGCTGTGCCAGCTCCTCGAACAGCGGCGCCAGCGACCACCCGTCCACGGCGATGTGGTGGACCAGCAGGAGGACCGCGTTCCCGGCCGGCCACACGACACAGCGCACGGGAAGCTCGGTGGCGAGGTCGAACCCCGACCGGGCGCGGCGCAGCGCGTCGGCCCGCACCTCCCCCGGCGTGGCCAGGTCGGCGACGACCTCGACCGGCACCGGCGCGGGCGGCGCCACGACCTGCACCACCTGGTCGCCGCGGCGCTGGTAGTTGGTGCGCAGCACGTCGTGCCGCTGGACCAGCATGGTCATCGCGGCCCGCAACGCGGTCACGTCCACCGGCCGCGCCCACCACAGGAGCAGTGGCACGTTGTACACCGGCGACCCGGGGGCGCCCTGGTCGATCAGCCAGAGCCGCTCCTGCGCGGAGGACAGCGGGGCGACCGTCGCGCCGGTGCCGGCTAACTCGCCCTTCATGCGCCGGCCACCGCTTCGCTCGCCAGCGTGCCGGCGAACTCGGCGAGGGTCTCGGCCAGCAGCAGCTCCGTCGGGTCCACGTCCACCGCCAGCCGCGCCCCGATCCGCGACGCGATCCGCACGGCCAGGATGGAGTTGCCGCCCAGGTCGAGGAAGTTGTCGGACGCGGCCACGCCGTCGACGCCGAGCACCTCCGCGACCACCTGCCCGACAACCGCGAGCTCCGCCTGTCGTGCGGGCTCCGCCGGTCCCGTGGAGTCAGGTGCGGCCGGTGGTGCGGGAGCGGCCAGCATCGCGAGCATGGCCGTGCGGTCGGCCTTGCCGGTCGGGCCCAGTGGCACGGCGTCCAGCGGCACCCAGCGGGCCGGGACCATGTAGCCCGGCAACGTCTCCGCCAGCCGCGTCCGCAGCACCGCGGCCAGGCCGTCATGATCGGCGGCACCGGCGGCACCGGCGGGCAGCACGAAACCGACGAGTGCCGCGTTCGGTCCCTCGCCGACCTTCTCCACGAACACCGCCTCGACCAGACCGGTCGCCGCGGTGGCGTGCTCGATCTCCTCCAGCTCGATGCGGAACCCGCGCACCTTCACCTGCCGGTCGCTGCGCCCCACCACCTCGAGCGCGCCGCCGGGCAGCTCCCGGACCAGGTCGCCGGTGCGGTAGATCGTCCGGCCCGCCCACTCGACGAACCTGCGCGCGGTCAGCTCCGGCTGGCCGAGGTAGCCGAGCGCCACGCCCGGGCCGCCCACGCACAGCTCACCGACCTCGCCCGGGGTCACCGGGGTCAGCCGCTCGTCCAGCACCAGCAGCTCGGTGCGCTGCAGCGGGTAGCCGATCGGCACCTTGGCCATGCCACGCAGGCTCTCCTCGGTGCACTCGTACGCCGCCGCGAACGTCGTCGTCTCGGTGGGGCCGTAGCCGTTGACCAGCCGTCCCGGCGGTTTCCCGGCGAGCACCCGGCGGGACACCGCGAGGTCCAGCTGCTCGCCGCCGACGACGAGGTTCGCCAGCGTGGCGAAGGCACCCGGCCGCTCGCGGGCGATGGTGTGGAACATCGACGTGGTCAGGAACATCGTGTCGACCGCCGCGCCGGCGATCCGCGCGATCCACTCGTCGACCGGCAGCTCCGCCGGCGTCGGCAGCACCACCACCGTGCCGCCGGCGGTCAGCGTGCTCCACAGCTCGAACGTCGTCGCGTCGAACGCCGGGTTCGCCATGTTCGCGACCCGGTCGCCGGGCGAGATCGTGCAGTAGTTGGGTTCGAGCACCAGTCGCGCGACCGCGCGGTGCGGCACGACCACGCCCTTCGGCCGGCCGGTCGACCCCGACGTGAACGACACGTACGCGGGACTGTCCGCGCCGGCCTCGCCGTCGACGGCGCTCCCGCCGCCGGCCGGGACCCGCACCACCGGGTGTCCGGCCAGCCGGTCGGCCCACCGGTCACCCGGCTCGCCCGCGGCGACCACGACGGGCGGGTCACCGGCCTCGTGGAGGATCGCCGCCAGCCGGTCGGCCGGCGCGTGCGGGTCGAGCGGCACGTACGCCGCGCCGGCACGCAGAATGCCGAGCAGCGCGACGGCGAGGTCGACGGACGGGCTCGCGGCGGCGGCAACCAGGCGCCGCGGGGCGCCGGCCAGCTCCGCGGCCAGCCAGCCGGCGTGGCGCCACAGTTCCTCGTAGGTCAGCGAGCGACCGCTCTCGCTTTCGGTCACCGCACAGGCGGTCGGGGTCCGGCGCACCCATCGCGCCACCAGGCCGTGCACGCTCGTCGGCGCAGGCGGCGACTGCCGCGAGATCATGAACCCCCCTGGAGATGAATTCCCTGAACAGGCAATTTAAGTAAGGGTTCACCCAATTCAGATAGCCCGTTCGGCGGCTAATCAACGACAGTTGGAGTATGTGGGACGGCAACGGCCACCAACCGTCTGCCACTGTCACACACAGAGTGATCAACATATGCGTTGACCTGGTTGATGTCGCCGGTCAACACAAACTTCGGAATGCCCCGGACCAAATGTCCGAGGCATGGTGAACCGTTGTCGCGGCGGCGGTCAGCGGTCCCGGCGGCCACGCCGGCGGTCGTGCTCGCGCCGGCCCTCCCCGCCGCCGAAGCGGCCAAGGGCGCCGAGCACCATCGGGATGAGCAGCCAGACCGGCCAGAAGTACAGGAGATGCCCGGTGGTGATGCTGGTAACCAGCCAGATCACCGACGAGAGGACGAAGATTCCGCCGAAACCGCCCAGCCACGCGCGGACGAGCTGACCGGAACGGTCGCGGACCGCCGCGGGCACCGGGGCCGCCGCGGCGGGGGTGGGCTGTGCACCGGCCGGGGCGTGGACGGGCGCCGTGCTGCCGGGCAGGTCGTCGAGCAGCCCCTTCAGGTCGCCGTAGGTCCTGGCGGCGTAGGTCTTCTGCAGACGCTCGTCGTACTCGGCGAGATCGAGCCTGCCCTCGTCCATCGCCTTCTTCAGCTTGTCCGCGACAGCCTGGCGATCACTGTCGGCGGCCCGCATCTCATCACGACCCATGCCCCAAAGAATGCCATCCCCACCCACCGGCGACATCATCACACCGCGAGAACACTCGACGGCCGCCGGTCGAGCCGGTCGCGCCGCACCGGTGTGCGGCAGAATGGCCGGCATGCGACCGACCGCGGAGGAGCTGCGGCAGCTGTGGGGGATGACCAAGCTGCCGCAGGAGGACGTGCTGTTCACCCCGACCTACGAGTCGGCCGGCAAAGGCCCCGACGGCAAGCCCCTCGGCACCGGCATGGTGGCCATGTTCACCGACGAGCCCGGCTCGTTCTCGGACATGCACCGCCTGCCCACCGACGAGATCTGGCACTTCTACCTCGGCGACCCGATCGAGCTGCTCCTCCTCCACCCCGACGGCCGTGACGAGCTGACCATCCTTGGCACCGACGTCCTCAGGGGACAGCATGTCCAGACCGTCGTCCCCGCCGGCGCCTGGATGGGCGCCCGCCTGCGGCCGGGTGGCGAGTACGGCGTCTACGGCAACACCATGGCCCCGGGATTCGTACCCAGCGACTTCGACCCCGGCGACCGTGCCGAGCTGACCCGGCGCTGGCCACACCACGCCGGCCTCATCGCGGCCCTCACCCGGGACTGAGTCGCGGAGATCGCGCCGCCGCTTCTCCGCGATCTCCGCGATCCGGCCGCCGTCCACGAACACCACGCAGCGGATCCGTGGTCATCGGCCGCACAACGCCTGCCGCTGGAAGGCCGCCAGCGCCGCGTCGATGGGATGGGGCTGCGGCACGCCGGCCGAGTCCGCCTTGTTCCACCGCACGAGGTTGACCGCGACGGACAGCTGCCGCCCGCCGTCGGCGCGGGTCATGGAGACCGTGCCGGCGCCCCAGACCGTGCCGTCGTGGCCCCAGAACGTGCCGTGGCCCGGGATCTCGACCTTGTGCAGCCCGAGCCCGTACTCGATCGTCTTCCCGTCCAGCGCGATGACCGGACCCGTCCGCCGCATCTGCGCGAGCGACGAGTCGCCCACGATCTCGCCGGCGAAAAGCTTGTCGTAGAAGCGGTTCAGGTCCGAGACGGTCGACACCAGCCCGGCCGCCGGCCCCACCCAGGACATGTTGTAGACGCTGTAGTCGCGTGGCGGGTCGATCAGGCCGTACAGCGCCTCGTACATCCGCGAATGCGGCTCGTCGATGTACGGCACGGCCGGGAACCCGGTGTGCCGGAGGCCGGCGCGCTGGATGACGTCGCGGGTGATCTGCCGCTCGACCGTGGTGCCGGTGACCAGCTCCAGGAGTTGGCCGAGGAGCAGGTAGTTGGCGTTGGAGTACACCCCCGGCCGCGCTCCCGGCTCGCCGGTGGCCGGCGCGCCGAGCCCCATCCCGATCAGTTCGGTGGGGAGGAACCGGCGGAACCGGTTGTCGTCGATGCTCTCGGGCGAGATCTCCAGCAGCGAGGGGAATCCCGCGAAGGACGGGAACGCGTACGGGAGGTAGTCGGCGATGCCGCTGGTGTGGTTGAGCAGCATCCGCACCGTGATCCGCTCGCCGCGCTCACCCGGCACCAGCGTGGGCAGGTAGCGGCCGATCGGCGCGTCGAGCTCGATCCGTCCACTCTCGACCTGCCGCAGGACCGCGGCGGCGGTGAAGGTCTTGGTGACACTGCCGATGCGGTGCCGCATGCCGGGCGCGACGGGCCGGCCGGTCGCGACGTCGGCGACCCCCGCGGCGCCGAGCCACACCTCGCCACCGGCACGCACCTCGGCGTACAACCCAGGCATTCCCGCGCGGTGCACACCGTCCATCGCGGACCGCAGTGCCGCGGCGTCGAGGCTTTCCAGTTGGAGTTCCATGTGAGTCGTCCTCTCATTCGGCCAACGCGCGGCGCAGGACCGCGCTGAGCTCGGCGATCTGCCGCTGGGACACCTCGGCGGACAGGATCGCCTGCGACCCGTGGAAGGTGCCGGGCCACTGGTGCAGCTCGACGGAGACACCCACCCGCAGCAGGCGCAGCGCGTAGGTGATGGCCTCGTCGCGGATCGGGTCGAACTCCGCGGTGGCCATGTAGGCGGGCGGCAGCCCGGACAGGTCGGTGGCCCGGGCCGGGGCGGCGTACGGCGTTGCCTCCGCGTCGCCGAGGTAGTGCCGCCAGGACCTGGCGACCTTGTCGCGATAGGACCAGGGCGTGTCCGTGAAGTTGCGGGCCGACCAGGTGTCCATCCGGTCGTCGAGCGAGGGCTGGTTGAGCAGCTGGAAGCAGATCGGCGGGCCCTGCTGGTCGCGTGCGCGCAGCGCCAGCGCGGCCGCGAGCCCGCCGCCGGCGCTGTGCCCACCGACCGCGATCCGCCCCGGGTCGACACCCAGCTCGGCCGCGTGCTCGGCCGCCCAGGCCAGCACGGCGTAGGCGTCGTCGAGGGCAGCCGGGAACCGGTGCTCGGGGGCCAGGCGGAAGTTCACCGAGAGCACCACCGCGCCGGCCCGGTCCGCGAGCCGGCCGGCCCACGGGTGCTCGGAGTCCACGTCGCCCATGACGTACCCGCCGCCGTGCAGCCAGACGATGGCGCCGGACGCCTGTCGCGGAAGGTAGATCCGCACCGGCACGTCCGGCGCACCGGGTACGACGCGGTCCTCGACCGCCATGTCCGCGATGTCGGGCGGCGGGACCCCCGCCGCCAGCTCGGCGAGCAGCTTGCGGTCGTTGACCGGGTCGATGAGGTCGGCCGGCGGGAACAGCGGGATGAACGCCTCGAGCTCGGGATCCATGCCGACCATCGTGTCGGTCGGGTCGCGGGAGTTCACCCGCCACCCGTCGCGCGTTCCGGCCTTCTCACGCACCGATCGCGCATATCCTCGGGTGTATGGAGGCACTGGCCAAGCGCCTGTCGCACCTGGGTCCGCAGGTCGAGGGCATGCTGAAGGTGGTCATGTTCTACGACACGCTGATGCGCAGGCGGGTGGACCTGCCGGCACTGACCAGGGCGTCGGCGGGCCTGGCCGAGTGCGTGGTCGGGATCCGGCTGCACGGCACGGGCCGCGTGGTCCGCACGACGCCGGATGGCAGGCCCGCCCCCGAGCCACCACCTCCCGCGTCGACGACGATGCCGATCACCCTGGACGACGAGGAGATCGGCACGGCGTGGCTCGAACGCCCCGGCCGTCCCGGCCCCCTCGACGAGGCGGTACTGGACCGCCTGGCCATCGCCGCGGCGGCGGTGGTGGAGAAGTACGGCCCCGCCCGCACCACCATGGCCGACCCGGCACTGGTGGAACTGGTGATCAGCGCCGAGAGCGACGACGCGGCGAGGGCACGCGCGCTGCGGCTGCTGGGTTTCGCGGCGGACCTGCCGATCCGGGTGGCGGCCGTGCGGTCGCGGGTGCCGCTGGACCAGGTGGCCGGACTGGTGTGCCCGAGCCGCCCGGTGAAGGCGGCCACCCTGGGCGACGTGGGCGTCATCCTGGCAACGACCCTGGACCGGTTTCCCGAGGGCGTGCGGGTGGGGGTCGGCGCCGCGGAGAGCCCCGCGGAGTCGTGGCGGGAGGCCCGCACGGCGCTGCGCTTCACGACCGCACGGGAGCCGATCGCCGAGTACGGCGATCTGGGGGCGTTGGCACTGCTGGCACAGGTGCCCGAGGAATGCCTGCGCGACAACGCGGACGTGGCAGCCGTCGGCCGGTTGACCGCCGAGGACCTCGCGACCCTGGACGTCTACTGCGCGACCGGCTCCCAACGACGCGCGGCGGACGTTCTGCACCTGCACCACAGCAGCGTTTCCCGCCGGCTGGAGCAGATCGGCCGGACGCTCGGCATCGACCTGACCGAGCCGACCGGCCTGACCCGCGCGAGACTCGCCCTCACCGCCAGCCACCTACTCGACCCCGCCGACGAGGAATGAGCCCCTCGGCGACCCAGATGTAGCGGCCCAACGCACGTTTGTTTTCGTCCGCGACAAGCAGGTCTTCCGGGCCGGGTCACCGGTCCTGGGTCGGGCGTGACGTCAGATGCTGTGCGATGAGCGCGGCACCGCCGGCGAGAACGAAGCCCTCGCTGGCTGGCAGGGTGAAGAAGAGCCTCGCGACCTCGAGTTGGAAGTCGGTAAGAGTGATCTTGTTCGTCACTGTGCGGGGACCGAATCCGCGATCAAGGGTTCCCACACGGCGCGAATGTCGCGAGGGAGCACCAGTTCCTGCCACAGGTCGATCAGCAGGGCGCCGTCGATGTAGGTGAGCACGTCGGTTTCGGCGCCCTCCCGTAGCACCGCCTCGTACACGCGGGCACGGTCCGACCGGTCCCGGAGTCGGTACTTCCGGCCAGGCTGCGACCAGTTCAACGACAGAGGCAACGCTACCGTCGCCAACGCCCTGCGCGGCGGGAGTGACGGGAGCTGGTCCGGCACCTGGTAGATGCGACCTCGGGTACCGGGGACAGGGTGGAACGTGATCCGAGGACGCATGTCCAACTCGAAGCCCGAGGCGTTCAGCAGGCGCTCTGCCGTGTCCAGCGTCGGCTTCTTCCGGCCGTTCTCATACGCCGACACGGCCGTTCGTGACGTGTGCGCCTGCTGGGCGAGCTGATCCTGGGTCAGGCCGGCCTGGTGCCGTGCCTCCCCCAACAAACTCCGCTACGGACACCGCCAGCACCTCCTCACGAACCCAGTCAGGGTATCTACTTGGATACGGTACGCCGCGCGCAGGCCGGGCAGCAGCGGTCACGTCCGGTAGCGCGCGAGCGGCGGTGGCGGCGGTGACCCGAGAATCGGTGAGAGCCAACGGGTGTACGAGGCCGTCCAAGTGCCGTCGGCGCGCATTCGTTCCAGGACGGCGTTCACGAAGCGGACGAGCTCGGGTGCGGTCGGCGCGATGCTGACCCCGTACGGCTGCTGCTTGAGGACACGGCCGACCACCCTGGTGTTGGGGTCCTGGGCGGCGAGCGCCATGAGCAGGATGTCGGAGGTGGAGATCGCGTCGATCTGGTGCTGCTGCAGCATCACCAGGCAGTCCACGACATCGGGCGCGGACACCGGGATCGCCTTCGGGTTGAAGGTGGGGATGTTGACGATCGACGTGCTTCCGGTGGCCGCGCAGACCTTCCGCCCGCTGAGCTGCTCGATCTCGGTGGCGGGATCCCCGTTCCGGACGAGCAGCCGCTGGTTCGCCGTGTAGTACTCGGTGGAGAAGTTGGCATCGCGCCAGTTCTCACAGGTCATGGTGGTGGTCCGGACGGCGAGGTCGATTCGGCCCTGTCGCAGCAGGGAAACCCGGGTGCTGGCGTTGATCGCGACGAACCGCACCCGCGTGGGATCCCCGAACAGGGCCCGAGCGATCTCCCGGACGATGTCGATCTCGAAACCGCTCAGCTCCCCGGAGACCGGGTCCCGATAACCGACGCGGTAGGCGTTCTGGTTGACCCCGGCGACCAACATCCCCCGACGCACGATCCGGTCCATCGCCGACCCGGACGGCGGTCGACCGGGCGCGGGCAGCGCCTCGGTCGGCCGCAAACTCGCCCGAGGGTCCCCACATTCGGTCGACTCCGTGGTCGAGTTCGGTGGCGGCGCCGGGTCCCGCACCTCCGCCGGAAGCACCTCCCGCACCGGCACCCCACGCCGAACCGGCACCGACTCGGCCTGCCCACACCCACCGACCAGCACGACGAACACGGCCAGCACAGCGACAAGGCGCCCACCGTTCCCCCACATATCCCACAGCACAACACATCGACGGCGGCCACCGCCATGGGAACATTCCCGAGAACCTGCCCGGCGTGTAGTGCTCACCGCCTGGTGGATGATGCCGGGATGCAACGATTCGAAGACGACGACGTCGGCTATGAGACCTGGCTGGCCAAGCATCCCGGCCTGTACGTCCTCAACACGGCACGCAACCCCGCGCCGAACTACCTGATGCTCCACCGTGCCACTTGCCGCACCATCGCCGGCGTTCCGGCACGCGGCGTCCGGTGGACCGGCGAGTACATCAAGTTCTGCGGCCAGTGGGTCGAGTTGGAGGAGTTCGCCCAGACCCACGTCGGCGGCACCGCTTTCCCTTGTCGCCTCTGCCTGAAACCGCGAGACTAGTGTCCCGCGGTGTATGACTCGGCCCTTGCGGACCGCGTGGCGGAGGAGGAGCGTCGCGGCGACCAGGGGAAGCGCATCCGCGCAACCAGGTCATCTCCGGGGTTCCCGTCGTCACAACGAGAATCAGCAGGAGATGTCCTTGGCCGGCAACGTTCCCGCGGTCAGGAACGCGACCGCGGCCTCGTCGGCGCACGTCGAGCCGGTGCCGTACACGTAGTGCCCGCCGTTGTCGACGCCGACGAAGCCGGCGCGACCGCCCAGCGCCCTGCGCATCCCGAGCCCGGACTCCCACGGCGTCGCGTTGTCGCGGCGGTTCTGCAGGATCAGGACGTCACGTGGGCCCTTCGCCGTCACCGTGACCGCTGCCTCGACCGGTGTGCGGGACCAGAACGCGCACGGCCAGATGTTCGCGGGCATCCCGGCGCTGAGCGGGTACCGCTCGCGGTCGGCCGCCGTGTTGGTCTCGTACGACGCCACATCGTGCGACCACGTGGCGTCGCCGCACAGGATGGCCAGGCTCATCGTGATCTGGTTGTCCGCGGGTACGCCAGGCTCGGCCGGCGAGCCGGCGAACACCTGCGACAGCACGGCCAGGTCCGGCGCGTTCCCGGCGGCCAGGTCGGCCGCGGCCCGCCAGGACCGGGTCAGCGGGGCGAGTGTGTCGTCGTGCATCAGCAGCTGGTACGTGACCGCCCGCAGCAGCCCTCCGTTGAGGGACACCGGCGTGCCTGGCACCGGAACCGGCTGCCGGTCGAGCTTGTCCGCCACGTCGACGAACGTCTTCTCGACCTCCTCGACCGTGCCGCCCAGCCCGAGGCCTGCGTTCACGGCGACGCGGGCGGCGTCCGGGAACCGGGCGTCCATGCCCTTGTTCCACGTCCGGATCTGCTGTGCCCACACCCTGTTCGGGTCGACGTTGCCCTCGAACACCAGCCGGTCGCTGTGCCGCGGGAACAGCGTGGTGTACACGGCACCGAGGTACGTGCCGTAGGACTGGCCCCAGTACGAGATCCTCTCCTCGCCGAGCGCCTGCCGGACGACATCGAGGTCACGAGCCGTGTGTCACCGATGCCGGCGCACTGCCTGGCAATCGCGCGTGCCCTGGTGATGTCGGGCTCGATCGAGCCGCCCGCGCCGGGATACGGGAACCCGCTGGTCTCGCTGGGGTCGGACAGCCCGCAGCTCATCGGCGAGCTGTGCCCGACACCGCGCGAGTCGAAGCCGACCAGGTCGTACTGGTCGAGGATCGCGGGCGCGAGGGTCGCCGCCATCTCCCCCGGCATGTCCAGGCCCGCCAGCGCGGGACCGCCCGGGTTCAGCACCAGCGCGCCGCGCCGCTTGCCTGGCTCGGCGGTGGCGATCCGGGAGACCTCGACGGTGATGGTCCTGCCCCGTGGATGTCGGTAGTCCATCGGTACGGTCACCGTGCCGCAGGTCTGGCGAGGGTCCCGCGTGGCGCCCGGCACGGACGCCGGGCAGGCACCCCAGGTGATCGGAGCCGGTTCGGCCACGGTGGCGGTCGTGGGGGACGCGGCCGTGGCGGCCTCGTCGCAGGCCGACGTCGAGGCGGCGGCCAGGACGCCGGCGACGACGAGGAGTCCGCGCCGCACGCGCGTGAACATGGTGATGCCCTCCGTTTTCCTTGTTATCGCGGGAATGACGGAAAAGACAGGAGGACAGGGCGTCGGCGCGAGTCACCAGGGTGAGGACATCGGCGAGTACCTCTCCCGGGGGATGTCTAGGCTCTGCGCATGCCGACAACCTGGGTCACCGACCGGTTGCGGACGGTGCGGAGTTGGTGGCATGCCCACGACGCCGCCGTGTGGGACCGAGTGGTGCAGGAAGGACTGACCACCGCAGTGAAATACGCCACCGGCCAACCCACCGAAGTACACGCCACCCACCGAGACGGCCGGATCGAGGTGGCGGTGACCAGTTCGACCGCGCCGGTCACGGTCGGCGCCGGGCGTGCACTGTCCGGCGGACGTGGGTTGACCGGGCCGCGGGAACGGGTCACGACGCTCGGGGGCGGTTTGACGGCGGGTGAGCAGCCGGACGGACGGTTCCGCGTGCATGCCGTGATTCCGATCGCGGGGGACGCGTGACCACTCGGCTGCTGATCTGTGAGGACCAGGAGCTGGTCCGGACCGGTTACGTCACGGTGTTCGACGCGCAGCCGGACATGGCCGTCGTCGGGGAGGCGGCGGACGGTCCGTCGTCGGTCGAGGCGGCGGCGCGGCTGGCGCCGGACGTCGTGGTCATGGACATCCACCTGCCGGGGATGGACGGAATCGAGTGCACGCGGCGGATCGCGGGGCGGGCGGGCGCGCCGAAGGTGCTGATCGTGACGACGTTCAACACCGACGAGTACGTGTACGAGGCGTTGCGTGCCGGAGCAAGCGGGTTCCTGCTGAAGGACGCGCCGCTGGTCGAGCTGGTGAAGGGGGTGCGCACGGTGACGCGGGGTGAGTCGCTGCTGTCGCCCACCGTGACGCGGACGCTGATCGGGCGCTTCGCCGACCGGATCCGGCCCGTCGCCGTGGTACCGGAGGGAGATCCGCTGGAGATGCTGGCGCCCCGGGAACGTGAGGTGCTGCGGCTGATCGCACGCGGCCTGTCCAACACGGAGATCGCCGAGGAGCTGACACTCGGCTTCGAGACAGTCAAGACCTACGTCTCCCGCATCCTGACCAAACTCGACCTCCGCGACCGAGTCCAAGCCGTCGTCTTCGCCTACCGCACCGGCTTCGTGAGCGCCGAGGACTAGCGGCAGGACCAACCGGCGGAGCCCGCCGGAAGCTCCGGGAAACCGCGTGTCGAAATCCGTGCCTCCCGTTCGACGCACTTACGATCGCACGCCGAACAACCGAGGAGCACCCCATGCGCACCCTGATCACCACCGCCTTCATCTCCCTCGACGGTGTCGTCGAGGCACCCGGGGGCGAACCCGGCTACCGCAACTCGGGCTGGACCTTCAAGGGCGTCGAGTTCGACCCGGCCGCCTACGAGCTCAAGGGCCGCGAGCAGGACGAGGCCTCCGCCATGATGATGGGGCGCACCAGCTACGAGGCGTTCGCGCCGGTATGGCCGGGGATGACGAAGGAGTTCCCCGGCTACCTCGCGATGCCGAAGTACGTCGTGTCGACCACCCTGCGGGAGCAGGACCTCGTGTCCAACTGGAACGAGATCACGATCCTCCGCTCCCTGGACGACGTCGCCGCCCTCAAGGAGACCGACGGCGCGCCGATCATCGTCCACGGCAGCGCCACCCTCAACCGCAACCTCTCCGACGCCGGCCTGGTCGATCGCTACCACCTGCTGGTCTTCCCGGTCCTGCTCGGCGCGGGCAAGCGACTGTTCAGCGGCACCGACAAGGACCAGCAGAACCTGCGGGTCGTCGAGAGCGAGACCTACGGCAACGGCATCCAGAAGCTGGTCTACGACGTCGTCCGCTAGTGTCCCGCGCCGGAAATGCGGTGATTAAGTCGGTGGATCCGGGTTTCTGCTGGCAAGACGCCGGTTCGCCCTCGTACTGGGTCGTACCTGGGCGAACCGGCAACGCCGCCAGCAGGAAGCTGGGCCGCCGAATTAGTTGCCTGATTTCCGGCGCGGGACACTAGTGCGGGGTCGGGGCCTGACCGACCTCACGCGCGGCGGTCGCGGCGGTCGCGGCGGACCAGGACCAGGGCGGGCAGGATCACGGCGGCGCTGAGGACGAAGGTCATGGCGTAGCCGGCCGAGGTGACGACCAAACCGGCACCCAGCGCGCCGGCGGCCATGCCGAGGTCGTACGCGCCGTTCCAGATCGCGCTCACCGCGCTCTCGCCACCGGCCGGGGCCCGGTTGTACATCAGTGCCTGCGTCGCGTTCTGCAACACGCCGAACCCGACGCCGAACACGATCGCGCCGCCGATCACCGCGGCCGGTGGCCCGGCCAGCAGCGCCATGCCCGCCGCGGACAGCACCAGTCCCGGCGCGAGCAGGGACGCCGGGCCCCGGCGGTCGCCCAGCCGGCCCGCGAACCAGCGGGCCACGGTCGACGCCGCGGGCTGCGCGAACAACGCCGTCGCCGCGACCCAGGCCGGCTGGTCCGACGTCGCGAGCGGCAGGAAGGTGACCAGCACCCCGACCGCCGCGGTCGTCGTCGCGAAGATGGCCGCCGGCCGGGTCAACGAGGGGTTCCGCAGACCGGCCAGCACGCCCTTCTCCGTCTTCGCCGTCGCGGCGCGGCTGGGCAGGCCGGGGACCGACAGCAGCGCCAGCAGCGTGGCCACCGCCGTCATCACGAACACCGGGTCGTAGCCCCAGTGCGCCGCCGCCCACACGCCCGCGGGCAACGCCAGCAGGCCTGGCACGCCGACCACGAGTCCCGTCAGCGCCAGGCCCTCCCCACGCCGCTCCGCCGGGATCAGCAGCGCGGTCACGGCACCACCGGCCACGACGGTGATCGCGAAACCGGCCCCCCGCACCACGCTGACCGCCACGATCACCCACAGGTCGCCGCTGAACGTGAGGACGATCGCCGGCGCGCCGAGCAGAACCAGTCCAGCGGCCAGCGCCCAGCGGTAGCCGACCCGGTTGACGAGCCTCGGCGTCACCAGCTCGGCGGCCACGGTGGCCAGCAGCAGCGCGACCGTCACCATGCCGGCCTGGCCGTCCGAGCCGGACTCCCGCGCGAACAACGGCACCACCGACAGCGGCAGGTTGAAGCCGATCGACGAGCCGGCGATCGACACGAAACGCAGCAGCAGCGCCCGGGACACCAGCCGGGGGCGGGCCGTCAGGTCCGTAGTCATGGTGAGAACGCTAGGAGCCGACCTGCTCACCGGTAAGGTCCGGTTTCATGCCTGTGGAGTGGGCCGGTTCCGGGCCGGAGCTGCTGATCGAGATCGACCGGGACAGCACGGGCCTGCGCGCACAGCTCGAGGACCAGCTGCGCGACGCCATCCGCCGCGGTCGCCTCGCCGCCGACGAGCGGCTGCCGTCCTCGCGTGAGCTCGCCAGGGCACTCGGCCTGTCCCGGGGTCTCGTCCAGGACTGCTACGCCCAACTGCGGGCCGAGGGCTACCTGAACAGCCGCGCCGGATCGGCCACCCGCGTGGCCTCCGGGGTGGGCACACAGCGGGAGTCGTCGCCGAGCCCCGGCTCCCGGCTCGCGCCGAGACATCCGGTCGCCGACTTCCGCCACGGCGTCCCCGATCTCCGGCTCGCGCCCCGCGAGGACTGGGCGTGGGCGGTCCGCGAGGTCTGCCGCACCGCCCCGAACTCCGCCTTCGACTACGGCGACCCGCTCGGCGAGCGCCGGCTGCGGGACGTCCTCGCCGCCTACCTGCGACGCGTGCGGGCCGTCGACGCCACCGGTGACCGGGTCGTCGTCTGCACCGGCATGGCACAGGCGCTCGGGCTCTCGCTGCGGGCACTCGCCGCCGACGGCATCGGCACCCTCGCCTTCGAGGACCCCGGCGCCCCCGGCTCGACCATCGAGCAGGCCGCCGCGGCCGGCATGGCCACCGTCGCCGTCCCGGTCGACGAGGACGGTCTCGACGTCGACGCGCTCGAACGGACCGGGGCGCGTGCCGTGCTCGTCACCCCGGCCCACCAGTGGCCCACCGGCGTGGTCCTCGCCGGTCACCGCAGGCTGGCGCTGATCGCCTGGGCACGGCGGCACGACGCGGTCATCCTCGAGGACGACTACGACGCCGAGTTCCGCTACGACCGCGACCCCGTCGGCACGCTCCAGGGGCTCGCGCCCGACCGCGTCGTCTCACTCGGCACGGTCAGCAAGTCGCTCGCGCCCGCACTGCGCCTCGGCTGGCTGGTCGCCCCCGGCCGGTTGCTCGGCGCGTTGACCCACGGCAAGCAGGTCGCCGACCGCGGCAGTCCCGGACTCGACCAGCTGGCGCTGGCCACGCTCATCGAGTCCGGACGCTACGACCGGCACCTCCGGCGCGTCCGCGCCGAGTACGCCGCCCGCCGCGAGACCCTGCTCACCGCCGTCGCCGCCCACGCGCCCGAGCTGCGCGTGACCGGGCTCGCCGCGGGCTTCCACGCCGTCCTGCACCTGCCCGCCGACACGAGCGAGGACGAGCTGATCGCCGAGGCCGGCCGGCGCGGCGTCGGCCTCTACGGCATGGCCGGACTGCACCACACCGTGCGACCGGCCGGGCCGCGGCTCGTCCTTGGTTTCGGCGACACGGCACGACACGCGATCCAGGCCGGCATCGCCGCCGTCGCCGACCTCCTGGCTGGCGGCGTCGTCCAGGAGGCGGACTGACAGCTCCTTGAGCTCCTCGCTCGCCTCGGCCGCGTTGCCGGAGTCCAGCGGCGGCTGCGGGTCGTACTCGACCGCGAGCTGAAGTGCGCGTGCGACGGTCTCGCCGACGAGCTGGACGGCGAGGTACAGGGCCATGTCGATGCCCGCGGCGACCCCCGCGGCGGTGATGATCTTGCCGGTCCGGACGTACCGGGCGGGCACGTACCGGACGCCGAACGTGGTCTCCAGGTAGTCCGCGGACGCCCAGTACGTCGTCGCACGGTCGTGGAGCAGGCCCGCCCTGCCGAGGATCAGCGAGCCCGTGCACACCGACGTCGTCCAGATGGTGTGCCGGTCGACCGCGCGGATCCAGTCCACCAGGGTCTCGTTCTTCATCGCGTCGGTCCGCCGCCCGGGACCAGCAGGACGTCCAGCCGGTCGACGTCGCCGACGGCGCGGTCGGCCAGCATCGCGACCTGTCCGGTGTCGGCCCGGACGGGACCGCGGTGCTCGGCGATCATCGTGACCGTCGCACCCGGCAGCCGGGACAGCAGATCGGCCGGGCCGGCCGCGTCCAGCAGGCTGTACCCGTCGTAGAGCAGGATCCCGATGTGCGGGCCGGGTCGCGTCATCTGGTCCAGACCGTTCCTCTGACCTGGTACTCGAGCTGGTTCTCGACACCGACGGCCGCGTCGGCGCCGAGCTCTCGCCGCACCAGCCACAGTGCCAGGTCGAGTCCACTGGTGACACCGCCGGCCGTGACGATGTCGCCGTCGTCGACCACCCGGGCCTTCGTCAGGATCCCGCCGTGCGCCCCGAGATCGGCGACCGCGCCGTGGTGGGTGATGCAGGGGCGGCCACGCAGCAGGCCGGCGGCGCCGAGCAGCAGCGTGCCGGTGCACAGCGCGGCGAGGGTGCGGCCCCGCACGGCGGCCAGCGCGGTCGGGAGGGTGCCGCGGTCGATCTCGGCCCAGACGCCGGGGCCCTCGCGACGCGCGTAACCGCCGCCCGGCACGACGATCACGTCCGCCCGCTCGGGCGCCCACCCGTGCTCGACCTCCACCAGCGTGCCGTACGAGGCACGCACGACGCCCGGTCCGTCCACGCGGACGTAGCTGGTCTCGACGCCACGTGAGGCGTGCCCGGCGGCGACCGAGAACACCTCGTACGGGCCGGCGAAGTCCTGCTCCTCGACCCCGTCGAACATCACGACCTGCACGCGCAGCGGCGCCGCCGGGCGCGGGTCCGCGGCCGACGCGGTGGTCGCCGCGGTCAGGCCGGCCGTCGCCGAGCCGCGCAGGAAGTCCCGTCGTCGCATGGCGTGCCCCCGATCGTGCGGTTCATGACCTCGTAGTCGGAGAGCGACGCGCCGCGGTTCCCGGGACCTTCCTCGGGTGCGTTGACATCCACAGTGCACTGTCCCGGATGGATGTCCGTCAGACGACCAGCATGTAGCCGGCGCCGAGGGCCATGAAGACCTGGCAGGAGGCGGCCAGGCGCGGGGCCGTGAGCAGTGCCGGCAGCCGGGCGTCGCACCCCACGGCGGGCCGGGCCACCCGTGCGCCGAGCGTCGTCGCGTGGACGACGAAGTAACCGGCGAAGGCCCAGCCGATCACCGGCAGCGCCAGGTTCGCGTCGTGCATCGCCGGTACCCACGGCGCGGCCATCGCGTTGTGCCCATCGCCGGCCGGCATGGCGAACAGCATGTACAGCATTGCCAGCCCGGCGACCATGTGGTGCAGGCCGCTGCCGTGCCAGCCGATCTCCTCGGCCGGGGAATGCCGTTGCCGCAACCACGACGCGCCGAACCACGCCGTGGTCACGAGGAAGATCGTCTGCCAGCCGGCCACGGGCACCGGGCCGCCCGCCGGGGAGCACATGACGGCCATGCCCGCGCTCATCATCCCGTGCCCGAGATCGGTCGCCCGATGGCAGGCGCGATACCGCGCCGGCACGTGCCGGGCCGCCGCCAGCCGGGCCACACAATAGGCGCCGACGGCGACGAAAAGCACGGTCAGCAGCCAGCGAAACCAGTCCGGACCGCCCATGGGTCGCCACCTCGGTGTTCACCGGTGAGAAAGCGCAGCGCGCGGTCCCCGGCCAGAGACGTCCGGGGACCGCTGTATACGCACTACGAGATATGCACTACGGGTGAGACGATTTCGGCCGTGAATCGGGTCCGGCCCGATTCAGCCCAGGCTCGACAACTGCGAGCGAAGAAGCTCCGCGGCGCGACCGGCGCTCTCGGAGTGAATTCGGCAGTGCTCGCTGTGCTCGGCGTGTGCACCGCATTCCTGCGCACTGCGTTCGGCGGCCGCGGCGGCGGCCTCGAGAACGGCCTTCACGACGGTCAGGTCGGCGCCTTCGCCACGGGCGAGCACACGGCCCGCGGTGGCGGCGGTGTCGGCGGCGTCGAGGGCGGCGCGGGTGGCGCTGAGCACGCCGCCGCCGCCGGCCGTCATGGCCACCGCACATGCGGTGGAGTCACGGTCCAGATCGGCGAGCGACTGCAGAACGGTCGACAACTGGTCGACATTGAAAGACGGCTCGACGGTAACTGTTTGTAAGATGTCCTTCGCGGTGGTCATTGACAACTTTCCCTTCTCCTGGCTAGAAGTTCGAGAAGTCGGTCATGTGGTGCCGGCTGAATCTTCGCGAGGTCAGAAGTCCGTGTCAATACGGACAACTGCACGGACAACGTTCGGCCCCCAGCAGTACACCCAATGGCGGAAGAGATCTTCATCAATTCACGGGACCCCGGACGTGACCGATTCCCGGAAGATTCGTGACGAACTCACATCGTATTCGAATCCGGAACGCACACCCGCGGCCGTCTGTCCACAAGCGACAGTGACTAGGCGGCGAGCGCCTCGGTCACGGAGCCGTACAACGCGAGCACCCCGTCCCGACCGGTCAGCTGGATCGGCCGGATGACCGGCCGGTTCGAGCCCACCACGACACGCAGCGACCGGGCGCGCTGGTTCACCTCGATCAGGGTGGTGAGCCCGGCCGAGTCGAGGAACGTGACGCCGGTGAGGTCCACGACGCAGAGACCTCCCGGCGACTCGGCGAGCGCGTCGAGCAGAGCCGTGCGCAGCGCGGGCGCGGTGACGAGGTCGACCTCGCCCGCGGCCTCGACCACCCGGACTCCGCCCACCGTGCGACTGGTGATGCGCAGGCCCGGGCGCGACAGGTTGGCGTCGTGGCGGTCGTTCACAAGGGTGGAGGTTAGTAAAAGCCTTCGGGCGCACCGGAATCAGCCGTACTGGCCAGTTGGACAGAGATCTGACCAGGACATTCGCCTGTGGACACCCCGGCCTGGACCTCCCAGAACACCGTGACAACGGTTCGATAGATAGCGATTGACAATCGATAGATAGCAAGCGAGACTCGATGCATGACGGTGGCGCATCGGGCCGTGGCCCTGCTCAGAGTCCTCCTCGTGGTGTTGTTCGGCATCCTGGTCGTGTTCCAGACCATGTCGCTGCCCGGCCAGTTCCGCTTCATGGCCCAGGAGGAACCGGACCTCGCGTACCTGAGGTGGCCGGCGACCGCCGTGTCGGTGTTCTGGGTGCTGTGCGTCCAGGTGGTGATCGTGTGTACCTGGAAGCTGCTCACCCTGGTCAGGAAGGACCGCATCTTCAGCCCGGCGTCCCTCGCGTGGGTCGACGCGATCGTCTGGGCCGTCGCCGCGGCCTGGGTGGTGCTGGTCGGCGTGTTCCTCTACGTCGGCTTCAACGCGGACGACCCCGGGCTGCCGCTCCTGCTGTTCCTGGTGGTGGTCGGCGTGACCGTGTTGGGCCTGTTGCTGGTGGTGCTGCGTGCGCTCCTGCGCCAGGCCACCACGCTGCGCGCCGACATGGAAGCGGTGATCTGATGCCGATCGTCGTGCGCATCGACGTCGAGCTGGCCAAACGGAAGATGAGCGTCGGCGAGTTCGCCGAGCGGGTCGGGCTCACGCCGGCGAACGTCGCGGTACTGAAGAACGGCCGGGCCAAGGCCGTGCGCTTCAGCACCCTGGAGGCCATGTGCAGGGTGCTCGACTGCCAGCCCGGCGACCTGCTCGAGTGGATCGAGGACGATCACCCCGGCACGTAGGGCTCGCCGTTGTTCCCCGCGTGGACGGGTTACGGTCCACATCGGACGAATCAAGGCGAACAGGGTTCTTCGCGGTCGATCAGGTGCCGTGGCGTGCTGAGACGCGGTGATACTTGCTACTTGTTTCGCACGTGGGCATGATCTGCGCTGTGGTGCTGTCGCCGATGCCGCCGCCTGCCCGAGACCGTCGGGCGCGGCGGTCCTGGGCCCGCGGACCTCGGCGGGCGGCCCGTGTGCCGGTGAGAAGCCAACCGCGAGGCCGTCCGGGCGGCGTGCAGAAGGGTGCCACCGATGACTGAGGTGCGGACCACCGCCGGAACAGTCCGCGGCCGCCGGAAGGACGACCTGACCGTCTTCCGCGGCATCCCCTTCGCCGCACCACCCGTCGGCGACGCACGGTTCGCGGCACCACGACCAGCGGTTCCCTGGGACGGTGTGCGCGAGGCGTTCGCCTTCGGGCCACCCGCACCGCAAGACCTCGGCAGCTTCCGGCCCGCGGGCGCCGCCCTGCCGCCACCGCCGCCGGGCGACGACTGGCTGACCGTCAACGTGTGGACACCCGACCCGGACCCCGCCGCGCGCCGCCCGGTGATGGTGTGGATCCACGGCGGTGCCTACAAGCTCGGCACCGCCGCCCAGGCGGGTTACGACGGCGGCCGCATCGCCCGCGACGGCGGCGTCGTGGTGGTCACCTGCAACTACCGGCTGGGCATCGAGGGTTTCGCGGAGATCGGCGGGGCGCCGGCCAACCGTGCCCTGCTCGACCAGGTCGCGGCGCTGACCTGGGTGCGCGACAACATCACCGCGTTCGGCGGCGATCCCGGCCAGGTCACCGTGTTCGGCGAGTCCGCGGGCGGCGGGTCCGTGGCCGCGCTGCTCGCGATGCCGGCCGCGGCCGGGTTGTTCCGCCGCGCCATCGCCCAGAGCGTTCCCGGCACGTTCCTCTCCGCCGAACTGGCCGCCGACGTCGCCGCCGCCATCGCCGCCGAGCGCGGCCTGCGGCCGACCGTCGCCGACCTGGCCACTGTGGAGCCGCACGAGCTGGTTCTCGCCGGTGAGGCGGTGGCCGCCACGACGCTCGACCACGCCGACCACTGGGGGCAGCTGGCCCACGGCGACACCATCTTCGCCCCGGTCGTCGACGGCGAGGTCCTGCCGGTCACGCCGTGGCAGGCACTGGCCGGCGGCGCGGGCCGGGACATCGCGCTGATCACCGGGCACAACCGCGAGGAGTGGCGGTTGTTCATGGGCATGTTCGGCAGGATCGGCAACATCACCGACGACGACGCGAACCGGGCGCTTCGTGTGTTCGGCCCCGGCGCCGACTACCGGACCGCGTTCCCGGACGCCTCGGCCGAGCAGCTCTACGAGCGCGTCCACTCCGACCTCGTCTTCCGCATGCCCACCCTGCGCCTGGCCGAAGCCCAGGCCGCCGGCGGCGGGCGCGCCTACCTCTATGAGCTGACCCTGGCCGCCCAGGGCCAGTTCGGCGCCTGCCACGGTCTCGACATCCCGCTGCTGTTCGGCACCACCGACGCCGACCTCGGCCCGCTGCTGCTCGGCCCGGAACCGTCCCCCGACGTACAGCGGCTGTCGACCGCCATGCGCACGGCGTGGACCGCGTTCGCCACCACCGGCGACCCCGGCTGGCCGGCCTTCGACCACGTCGAGCGTCTCACCCAGATCTTCGACACCACGTCGACCGTCGCGCCCTACCCCGAGGAGACGTCCCGGAAGATGTGGCAGGGCAACGACTTCCTTCCCCTCCCGCTCAGCTGACGGCGGTCCACCCCAGCGGGACAGGACAACCGAAGTGGAGGGGTGTCGCCGGCTGGAGCGCCGAGGGCGCGAACGGGCCTGCTCGATGCCCCACACAGGCGGACGTGCTCATTCTGGCGGCCGGTGGCGTGTCCGGCGCCGTGGGCACCGCTGTCGACCGCTGAGTGGCCGGAACGGGATCCGGGATGACAATTGGCAACGTCTCGCCACGCCGCGGGCCGCTCGTCCCCCGACGACACGGCGGGACCGTCCTCAGTGCACGATGACCGCGGCCAACGCACTACTGTCCGCCGCGACGCCTCACCTTGCGGTATGCGAGTGGCTCACCCAAGGAAATCATGGTGACCAGACAACAGTGCGTCACGTCGTGGTCCAGGCAATCAGCGGCAGTACTGCGTCATTTGTCACAGGTCGACGCAAAGCCGACAGCCTGTCCGCAATTCCCCGGTGCCGAGAAACCGATGACGGGAGCTTTTTTCGCATTGCGGCTGTGACGC
The DNA here is from genome assembly GCF_035634895.1 of Actinophytocola sp. GTDB lineage: Bacteria > Actinomycetota > Actinomycetes > Mycobacteriales > Pseudonocardiaceae > Actinophytocola. The sequence continues at coordinate 87,723 of NZ_DASQCC010000257.1, forward strand.
GGGCACAGCCTGGGCCGCCGCACCCGCGTCACAGGTCACGCTTTCTTGGCCGGCGTGCGTCGCCGGGCCGTGACTTTACTGGCGGCGACGGCCTTCGTCTTCTTCGCCGGCTGCTGCTGCGCTTCCTTGTACGCCTCGATGACGTGCGCGGGAATCCGGCCACGACCAGCCAGTTCGTATCCGTTCTCCAGCGCCCATACGCGAATCGCGCCGGCCTCGCCGTTACTGCTGGACCGGTCGGCCGAGCGCGTTCCGCGCTTCAACCGGCCACCGGTACGGCGAGCCGACCCGATGTAGTCCTCGTACGCCTTGCGAAGCCGCTCCGCGTTTGCGGTGTTCACGTCGATTTCATACATGACGCCGTCGAGGCCGAACTCCACCGTGGTGACGTCATCGGACGACGTGCCGTCCAAGTCGTCGACCAGTTGCACCAAAACCTTCTGGGCCATTGCCTTCTCTCTTACGTCCGGGGGGTGTGCGCGCATATCCGCGACATTCAACGCACTGTATAGGCCACGATAGCAAATATTGCCGGGTCGCCGCACGTCGCGGTCTGATTTCATTCTGCAGCGGATTGTCGGGCACGGGCCTGTTCGCGCCGTTTCGGTGACCGAATACGCCCACGTCGTTTGCCCGGTCCGGCCGCCGTGCTTGGTGAACCTCGTCTCAATGAGACGTAAGGGATGGGCCAAATGGCCGTCGTCGGCAGACCCGGCGGGGCGGTGGGCTACGCCACAAAAATGCGTCGCACCCGACCTGGACCGGGTGCGACGCCGCTGGAACTCGATGTTATTCGCGCCCGGATGCGAGGTGGCGGGACGCGATGAGCCGCACCGCGTGGGAGGTGTTCGCGGACGGCGCGCGGTGTTCATTCGTGGCTCGACGGCGAAAAAAGCAGTGCCGGGCTGTCCAATATGGGCAGCCCGGCACCGCTTCCCGTCACGACTCCTGAACGGCCGCGATCCGGCGACGCCGCCACCAGCGGTACGCCAGCACGCCAGGAACCGCCAGCACGAGCAGGAACGGCAGCACCGCGCCGAGCACCTGCAGCGTGACGGCGCCGGCATCGAGGAACGCGCTCCAGCCGTCGGACAGGCCGGCGACGAAGCCGCTCGACTCCTCCTCCCGCTGGACCGCCGGCGGCGCGGTGGACCTGCTGACCTTGACGGTCACCGTGGACAGGGCGACCTGGCCACCCAGTGCCTGCCTGCGTTGTTCGAGCGACTCGAGGTCCGCCTCACGCGTGGTCAGCTCCTGCTCGATCCGCACGATCTCGTCGACCGTGGTCGCCTTGGCCAGCAGCGTGCGGATGCGGTCGACACTGGCCCGCTGGGTCGTGATGCGGCTGTCGAGGTCGACCACCTCCTCGGTGACGTCGTCCGCCCGCTGGTTGCTGCGGGTCACCGTGCCCAGCTCGGACAGCTCACCGAGCGCCTGGTCGAACCGGTCGGAGGGGATGCGCAGGGTGAGTGTCGCGGTGTCCTCGCGAACGTCCTCCTGCCCGGAGTAGCCGCCCTGGGCGATGGCGATGTCCCGCGCGCCGGCGGCGACCTTGCCCACGTCGTGGGTGGTCAGGTCGATGTTCGCGGTACGCACCAGCATCCGGTTCACCCCGGGCTGGTCGACGTTCTCTCTTTCCGCACCGCCGGACTTCCTCGGCTGGTCGGCGCCACCGGAGCCGCCCGCCGAGTCCTGTGCCCCGTCCGCCGAGCCCTCGACCGGCATCGAGGTCGCGACGTCCGATCCACTGGCGGTACACGCGGTGGCAAGCCCGGTGGCGATGCCCAACACGAGTGCGACGCCGGCAAGCCTGCGGTTCATGTGTCCTCCTGGTTGTCATCTGGTGTCCGAAAGACGGAGAAACACCCGATGCCCGTTGTCCGGGAAGGATCACAAGTCGGCATCCTGTGCGGCCCTGGCCCGCCGTCAGAGAGCGGGGACGTCACCCCGGGCGGCCAGCCACTCCAGAGCTTCCCGGACCGCCTGCAGTGAGCTGTAGCGGGGCCGGAAGTCCAGCAGCCGTTCCGCCTTCGCGATGCCGCAGTTCGGGCTGTGGGCGATGTGGTCCCACGTCGCACCCGCGGCGCCGGGGTCGACCGTCTCCCGCCACTGTTCCCACGGCAGGAAGCTCAGGTCGGCCGCGCGTCCGTACCAGCCGGCCACCGCCTCCGCGTAGCCGCGCAGCGTGAGCGCCGCGGGTGACACGACGTGGAAGCTCTCCCCCACCGCCGCCGACCAGTTGGCCATCGCCGCGGTGAACGACTGGGCGACGTCGTCCGCGTGCACGTGGTGCAGGGTCTCCAGGCCCAGGTTGGGCAGCGCCACCTGCTCGCCATCGGCAAGCCTGCGGTAGACGTCCAGGTCCAGGTTGCCGGCGGGGTTGATCGGCACCCAGCCGGGCCCGCTGATGTGCCCGGGGTGCAGCACGGTCGCGGGGAACCCGTCGCGGCGCGCGCGATCCAGCAGGTACGTCTCGATCTCCGCCTTCTGGACGCCGTAGTCGCCGAACGGGCGGCGCGGCGCCTCCTCGGTGGTCGGGACCTGCACGCTCGGCCCGTGCACCCAGATCGTGCCGCAGTGCAGGAAATGGCTTACCTGGCCGTCCAGCGCCTCCGCGAGCTGCCGCGCGCTGTCCAGCGTGAAGCAGATCAGGTCGATCACGACGTCCGGCGCCAGGCCACGCACGCGGTCGCCGAACGTGCCGGCCCGGTCCTCCTCCGCACGGTCCGCGACGACCGTCGTGACCGACGACCACGCCCCGTCCGGCCGGTACGGGCTGGCCTTGCCCCTGGTCAGGACCGTCACCTCGTGCCCGGCCGCGACCAGTCGCGGCACCAGGTAGCCGCCGATATGTCCCGTGCCGCCGATTACCACCACGTGTGTCATGTCCTGATCGTGCTCGGCCGGCCACCCCGACGCCAACGCGGGACTTCCCGGCGAGCCGACCGGTGCGGCCGTACCGGTTGTAGCAAGCGCTTTCCCGACCTCCGGCCGAGATGCGGACATAACGGTACACAACAGACAGTTCGACGGCCATCCGGTATAGCCGCGGCGATATCGATGCCCTTGGCGGTATAGACCATTGACGTACGGCGGCCGGCAGCCTACTTTCCGTTATTAGTAAGGAAGACTTTCTAACTGTTCGGGAGGTGTAGCCATGCGTGGAGCCAAAGCCGTCCTGACCGCGGTCGTCGCCGTCGGTGGCCTCGTCGGGGCGCCGGGGGCAGCGCCCGCGGCGACGACGGTCTACCAGGCCGAAGGCGCGGTCGTCTCGCAGGGTGTGGTCGAGTCCAACCACGCCGGGTTCACCGGGTCGGGATTCGTCAACACCGACAACGTCGCCGGCTCCTCGGTGCAGTGGTCGGTGTCCGTGCCCGCGGGCAGCACGCAGCTGGTGTTCCGGTTCGCGAACGGCACCACCGCCTCGCGCCCGATGACCGTCGCGGTCGACGGCGCCGCGGTGTCCACGCCGGCGTTCGCGGCGACCGGCGCGTGGACCACGTGGACCACCAGCACCGTCACCACCACGCTGAGCGCCGGCAGCCACACGGTGCTCGCCACCGCGACGACGGCGGGCGGCGGCCCGAACCTCGACTCGCTGACGGTCAACGACAGCGCGGGCGGCACCGCCGCGCCGACCGCGGCCGAGCTGCTGGCCAAGGTCACGAGCTGCACGCAGATCTCCAACGGCAAGTACAAGACCGACGAGGAGGCCTCGCGCACGATCTCGGTGTGCGACAAGAACGGCGCGGTCTTCTGGAAGGCCGACATGGACATCGACTGCGACGGTCAGCGGACCACGCAGTGCAACGAGGACACCGACTGCTGCTTCCAGGACGACACCGCGTTCCACCAGTCCGACGGCAGGCCGCTCAACGCCGCCACCCTGCCCTACGTCGTGGTGCCGAGCCCGAGCAGCACCTGGGACTACCGCAACTTCGGCATCAAGGGCGGCGGGGTCGTCGCGATCATCTACAACAACCAGGTGTTGTACGCGGTGGTGGGCGACACCGGTCCGACGGACATCATCGGCGAGGCGTCGTACGCGTCGGCCGACCAGCTCGGGATCAACCCCGACCCGAGCAACGGCGGCACCGACTCGGGCGTCACGTACATCCTGTTCAAGAACTCCCAGATCTCCCCGATCGAGAACCACGGCAAGGCGGTCACCACGGGCGAGCAGCTGGCCCGTCAGTTCGTCAACAACAACTGAGGCCGGCTGACGGCCCTCGTGCGGGCTCGCACGAGGGCCGTCAGCGCGGGTCGGAACCGCGGGTCAGAACAAGGCCGCCAGCACGGCGCTCAGTTCGCGGCGGCCCGAGATGCCCAGCTTCCGGTAGACGCCGGACAGGTGGAACTCGACGGTCCGGAGTGTCAGGCTCAGCTTCTCGGCTATCTGTCTGTTCGTGTGCCCGGCGGCCGCCAGCCGCGCGACTCTGGTCTCCTGTCGTGTCAGCGGGGCGGTCGCACCCGGCGCCGGCAGGTTCTCCAGCACCGGCCTGATGCGTCGCGACCACCGGACGTTGCCGCCCCGCCGCGCCAGCCTGTCCGCCAGCAGCAGCTTCGCCCGGGCCGCGCCGCGGTCCCGCCGCTTGCGCAGCAGCAGCCCCAGGTCGTGCAGTGCCCAGATCTGCTCGTTGCGGGCACGGGCCAGGTCCAGCAACCGCACCGCGTCCGCCAGTAGGTCGATGTCGGTCCGGAGCAGCGCCACGGGGTGCAGCGCGGCGCCCACGGTCGCGGGCGAACCCCACCGCCTGGCCGCCACCAGCTCGTCGTCGGCCAGTGCCAGCGCCAGGTCCACCCGCCGGGTCGCGAGTGCCGCCAGTGCCGCGCGGGACCGCCACGCGACCACCGCCGGGTTGGCGATCCCCGACTCGGCCAGCTCCCTTCCGCACGCCAGGTACCCGTCCACCGCGAGCTCGAACCGGTTGCTCGCCAGCTGGACGGCCGCGTGCGCGGCGAGCGCCCCACCGGGAACCGACTCGAGCAGGGACTCCGCCAGGGCCAGCTCGTCGCGCTGTACCAGGATCTCCACCAGCCACGCCAGGTCGCCCGGCGGCGGCGCACGCAGCGCGCCGGCGACCATCTCCCTCGCGACGGCGCAGTCCCCGGCCAGGTAACGGATCCGGGCATGCAGCACCGTGAACTCCGCGCGCCACTCCGGTCTCGTCAGCGCGGCCGCGCAGTGGGCCTCGGCCGACGGCAGGTCGCCCGCGTACACCAGCGTCAGCACGGCGTGCCGGAAGCAGCTCGGGTCGCTCGCGCACTCCTCACCACCCAGCGCCCGCTCGGCGAGCTGGACCGCCAGCGACCGGTGGATCCCCTGGTGTGCCGCCTGAATCGCCCGGTGGGCCAGGCAGTCGCGCGGGACGACCGCGGACGGGGCTGCCGTCCGCGGTCGCTGGGTCACATTCCGTGATTGTGCCGGACCCCGCGGGCAGCCGGCGACATCTGCCCGATCGACCAGCCCGTGTTGCCCGCGCGCCCCCTACCGTCCACTGTGGAACGTCACGGTGAACCCGCTGCACTGCCGGCACTGCCGCACGACCTGGTTGCCCGGCACGGTGTCCTGGTGCGACCAGGCGTAGGCCCTGGGGCACCGGGACGAGATCGCGTCGCTGTACGCGGTCCGCACGTCCCGGTTGGGGTTGGTGCAGAGCATCGGTGTGCCGTCGTCCCAACGGGTCAGGTTCGCCGCCGGGCAGAACGGCAGCAGGTTCTGCGAACACCCCATCGCCTCGCACTCCGGCGGTGACGCCGACGCGTCGCGCGGCACGATGGTGACCGGCAACGAGAACGCGTTCACGTAGCTCACGTTGTACCAGGGCGCCAACGAGTCCGCGCGGTCGAAGTTGAACTCCGCCAGGCTGGCCGGCTGCTCGCCGGTCGTGCAGCGGTTGGCCTGCGGCCCGCAGTCGCCGACCCGGCAGCGGAAGGTGCTGCCGGGCGTGCCGGTGCAGCCCTGCCGGGCGAAGAACTTGCCACGCCAGTGGTTCGGTGCGCTCGACTCGGGAATCGTCACGGTCACGGACTGCCCGTTCTGCAGCACGGGGAAGTTGGTGAAGTTCACCGAGCCGTCGGCGTTCACCCCGCTGCCGAGCCAGATCGTCCCGCCGGACTGGTTGACCAGGGTGACGGTGTGGTCCGCGAGGGCCGTCGCGGGTGCCGCGGTCACCAGCGTCGCGGCAATCGTCGCGATGAGGGCGTACAGGATCCTGCGCATTCGCTCCTCCTGGATTTCGTCACGCGGCGGCGCGGTAGGCGGCGCCGGCGGCATTGGCGGTCGAGCCCGTGTACAGGCCGGTCGGGCTGGTGCTGGTCGACAACGTGAACCAGGCGTACCGCTCCACGAACGCCAGGCCCTGCAGCATCGCGGTGGAGTTCCGCGCGAAGTCGGCCTGCTGGGTCTGGCTCGGGTACCTCGGGGTCGGGCCGGTGAAGTCGATCAGCGCGTACTCGGTGAGCCAGATCGGTTTGTGGTACCGGTCGTACACGGCCTGCAGGTAACCGCGCAGGTGGCCCACGGCCGCGGCGGAGAAGTCGCTGCCGTACCAGTGCAGTGGGATGAAGTCGACGCGGTAGCCCCGTGCGGCCGCACCGCTCATGAACCGGTCGAGCCAGCCGCCGGCGGAGTCGCCGCCGAACGCGACGGCCGGCGCGGAGAGCCGCATGCCGGTCCCCTGCAACCGGGGCCACAGCCCGAGCGCCTGGTCGACCGACATGTTGGCCTGACCGGTCATGTCCGGCTCGTTGAACGCGAGCAGGGTGGTGCCCAGTGCCTTCGCCTCGTTCAGCTGGGCGTCGTTGACCGAGCCAGGACCCCAGATCATCGGCACGAACTCCACGCCGGACGGCGCGATGACGCCCTGCTTGTTCGACGCCCAGGTGTAGAACCAGCCCGCCCGGACGTCACCGAGCGCGGCGGTCACGCCGTTGGTGTTGAGCGCGCTCACGCCCTTCTTCGTCGCCTGCGCGGCATCGGCCGGCGCGGCCGCGAACAGCGTCACCAGCAGGAGGATCACCAGGTTGCGCAGCCACCGCATCGAACGTTCCCTTCGTCGTCAGGACCGGACGAACTTCCACGTCAGCCGGATGTTGCCGAGGTTGGGATCGGCGAGCCGCGCGAACGCCGGCTGGCTGAGGTCGATGTGCGCGCTGTCGCAGCTCGGGCACTTGTCCCTGACCGGCACGGTGATGGTCCGGCCGTTGTAGGTCACCTGGACCGAGACGCCGGTGCAGAGCGGGTCGTTGTTCGGGTTGGGCGTCGACCAGTAGGAGGCCGGCACCGCGACCAGCATCTCCGTCGCGGCGTTCAGCCAGGTGCCGCACGCGCCGAAGCCCGAGTCGTTGTAGTACGTGGCGTTGCCGTTGACCGGCTGGTTGAACGGGATGTCCGCGTACGCGGTGCCCGTCATGGCCAGTGGCAGCGCCACGGCCGAGGACAGCACCGCGAGGGCTCTACCAATCTTCTTCATACCAGGACATCCAACACCGGCCGGACGGCTGAGTCTCTACGGTCCGACCACAGGAAATCGCTTTCCGCGTGACAGGTCCCCGGGACGAACGGCTCGGTGCTCGCCGTTGCCACTTTCGATGCTCCTCGCGGCGCGGCCACCCATCGTGAGACGGGTGTGACTCCGGGTCGCACCCAGGACTCCGTCCGAGTGATGCACGTGCATATGCCCTTTTGCAATTTGCACTCAATTCGTAGTGTCACCTTCCGTGAACGAAACGACTCTCATCGATCCCGAGGGTGACGTCGACGCCGCCAGCGAGTTGTTCGATGCGGTACGGGCCGCGCAATACCACCTGTTACGTCGCGGAACCGATCTCGCGAGCGTCAACCACGCGCTCGCCGATCTCCTCGCGGTACTGCTTCCGGTGTACGCCCAGCTCGTGTCGATGGCCGTCGCGCATCCCACCGGCGCGGTCGCGACCGTGCTGCGGCACCTGCGGCGCGCGTTCTGCCAGGCAGCAAGCGGGCTCCCCGAGACCGCCGTGTCCGCCGTGGTCCTCGCCGCCGTCTGGACCTACCACCTCGACTGAGGCTCAGTAGGCGACCGGTGGTCGAGTGTCCCGGGAGGGCCGGCGACACGCGACATCGGTTCGCGGTACGGGAATCGCAGAGGAGAGCGCTCTCCGCCACGTACCATGCCGGCATGAAGGATCGGCGAACGCCGACGCTCGAGGACGTCGCACGGGTCGCGGGCGTGTCGCGCGCGACAGTGTCCAGGGTGGTCAACGGCGTGCGCAACGTCGACGTGGAACTGCAGGAGGCGGTACGCAGGGCCGTCGCGGAGACCGGGTACGCGCCCAACCGGGCCGCCCGGTCGCTGGTGACGCGGCGTGCGGGCAGCATCGCGCTGGTCGTGTCCGGAGCGGGCGACGGGGACCGGGACTTCACGTCGTCGGTGTTCGCGGACCCGTTCTTCGGCCGGGTGGCCGCCGGGGTGGTGGAGTTCCTGCGACCGCTCGGCATGCACCCGCTGCTCATGCTGGCCGACAGCGACGACGTGCGGGCCGAGGTGGTCGCGCAGCTGCGGCAGGGAGCGGCGGACGGCGCTCTGCTCGTGTCGACGCACGGGGAGGACCCGCTGCCGGAGATGTGCGTGCGCGCGGACGTGCCCGCGGTGCTGTTCGCCCGGCCGGCGACCCCGATCCCGATCAGCTACGTCGACCTGGCGCACGCCGAAGGTGCCCGGCTGGCCGCGGAGTACCTGCTGAGCCGGGGCTGCCGCCGGCTCGCGACGATCACCGGACCGCTGGACGTGCCGGCGAGCCAGGACCGGCTGTCCGGCTTCCGCGACGCGGTGGCCCGGCACGGCCAGCCGTACGTGCCGATCGTGGAGGGCAACTTCCGACAGGACGGCGGCGAGGCGGCAATGGAGCGACTGCTCGCCGAGCACCCGAAGGTCGACGGCGTATTCGCGGCCAACGACCTGATGGCCCAGGGCGCTTTGCGGGTACTACGCCGCCACGGCCGCGAGGTCCCGACCGACATGGCCGTGGTCGGCTTCGACGACGGCCCACAGGCTCTGGCCTGCGACCCACCCCTGACAACGGTCCGCCAACCCGTAGAGGACATGGCCGCGGAAATGGCCCGCCTACTCCTGAAACACATCGAAGAACCCGGCCACGACCCAGTCTCCGTAATCTTCGACCCAAAAGTAGTCACCCGAACCTCAGCCTGACCCCCACCATTCGCGAGTCCCGCGCCCAAACAGCGCGAGTCCCGCGTTCAAACACCGCGAGTCCCGCGTTCAGACATGCCGAGTCCCGCGTTCGAACACCATGAGCTGCGGTTTCGTGCGCACCGACCCTGGGCGAGGGCCGCGGCGTGGGGAAGGGTCTGCACGAAACCGCAACTCGGTGTGCGTGAACGCGGGACTCGCTA
>NZ_DASQCC010000258.1:0-10817 GCF_035634895.1 Actinophytocola sp.
ACACCGAGTCCCGCGTTCAAACACACCGAGTTGCGGTTTCGTGCACATGCCCCGGCCTTGGTCTGCACGAACCCACAGTTCGGTACGTCCGAACGCGGGACTCGCGCTGTCTCAACGCGCGACTCGCGGGTGGCCCAACACGGGACTCGCGGTGGCCGAACGCGCGACTCGCGCTGTGCCAACGCGGGACTCGCGCTGTGCCAACGCGGGACTCGCGGTGGGCCGACGCGGGGCTCGCGGTGGGGCTACGCGGGGCCTGTGGGTGGTGGGGGGTTACTTGCCCTTTTCGGCTTTCTTGGACTCTTTCGCGGCTTGCTTCTCGGACTGGCGCTCTGCCTTGGCCTCTTGCTTGTCGGCCTTCTTCTCGGCCTTCGCGGCTGCCTTCTCCGCCTTGGCCTCGGCCTTCGTGTCCGTGGGGGTGACCGTCGGCTCGGTGGTGGCCGCCGCCGGTTCGGCGGTCGGTGGGGCCGTGGTCGTCGGCGGGGCGGTCGTGCCGGGAAGGTCGCCCGGGGTGTTGCCGGAGGTGTCACCCGGGGTGTCGGCTGGCGTGCTGGACGGGCCGCCGACCGGGGTCGGGCCTTCTATCGTGTCCGTCGAGCCGGTTGGGGCGCCTAGGGCCGGGACCCGCAACGGATCGCTGCCGGCGATGGTCGGGGACGAAGCGACCGAGGTCACGGCCGTCGCGGCGATGGCGGCCGCCACGGCGATCTTCGCCAGCATGGTCTTCACGGCCACCGCGCCCGACGTGACCGCCCCCGACACCGCGGCGGCGCCGGAGACCGGTGCGTAGGCGGCGGCGAACGCGGTACCCAGCAACACCGGCGCCACCGACGCACGCAGCTCCTCGTTCACCCTGGTCAGCGTGTCCGCACGCGCCCGGCAGTCCGCGCACACCGCCAGGTGTCGGGTGATCTTGCGCCCCAACGGAACCGGCACGCTGCGCCGCACCCAGCCCGCCAGCTTCGACACCGTCGCGCGGCACTCGCGGCTCTCGACGTCGGGCAGGTGGGCACGCAGGTAAGCCTGCCGCAAGCCCTCACGCGCCCGGTACGCCAGCGCCGCGACCCCGTTGGGCCGCATGCCAAGCAGCGGCGCGATCTGCGCCGGCGTCTCCTCCTCGACCTCGGTGTGCCACAACACCGTGCGCCACCGCTCGGGCAGGCTGGCGAACGCCGCCGCGGCGGTCGTCGCCTCCCAGCGGTGCACCACGGGGTCGTCGCCCGGGCGCGGCACGTCCGTCTCCGGCACGTCCGCGTACAGCGACACCTTCGCACCCCGCGAGGTGCTGATCGCCGCGTTGCGCATCGTGACCAGCAGGTACGCCCGGAACCCCTCGTTTGGACCGCCGCCCTCGCGCAGCGCGCGCAGCACCCGCGTGAAGGCGTCCGCGACGAGGTCCTCGCGCTCGGCGGCCGTGTTCGCGAGGCACGCCGCGGCCCGCTTGGCGGCGGCCAGGTGCCGCTCGTAGAGGACCCCGTACGAGGCGGAGTCTCCGGCACGCACATCAGCTATCAGCTCGGCGTCGGACTTCAGGTCGAGATCGAGACTCACCGCTACTGCCTACTCCGTTGTGGATGATCCGGTCAACGCCAGTCCACGACCTCACGCATGAGGCCGGGGTGGCGGCGCCTGGCATACGCGGCGTACTCCGTCATGTGCTCCCGCATGAGGTGCTCGGCCGACGCGACGTCGCCCGCGGTGACCGCCTCGGCGATCGCGGTGTGCACGGCCAGCACCGCCACCCGCCGCGACTTCGGGAACAGCGGCGGCGACAGCCGGTCGCGCAGGATGTCCGTGAGCGACTGGCCGAACAGGGTCATCACCGGGTTGCCGGACATGGCGGCCACGAGCCGGTGGAAGTCGTCGGCCTCACGGGCGTACTCGTCGTCGTCCGTGCGCGTCGAGCCGGTGAACCGGGACAGCTCACCCACGAGCTGCGGGTCGGGCCGCTGGGCCGCCAGCGCGGCGAGGGTCGGCTCCATCACCACCCGCGCGTCGACGAGATCCGCGAACGTGACCCCGTCCATCTGGAAGTACAGCGTGGCCATGCGGCCGAAGTTCTCCGTGTGGACCTGGTCGACGGTCGGGCCGCCGCGCGGTCCCGGCTTGATCGAGATCAGCCCGTGCACCTCGAGGATCCGTAACGCTTCACGTAACGAGCCGCGGCCGACGCGGTACTCCTCCAGCATCTTGGCTTCCGGTGGCAGCTGCGTGCCGGGCGTCAGCTCCTCGGCCCCGATCCTGCGGACGATATCTCGCGCGATGGCCTCTGACACCTTGTCACTGCGTCTGACCGGCCTCCTGGGCGTCCCCGCGCCTGTTGCTGCCACTCGCACATGTTAGCGACATTCGACAGAATGTCTGCCATTTTGGTCAGGCTTTCTTGGGCGGAGCGGGGAAGAATCCACTGGTGCGCTCCACATATTCGGCATAGCCCGGCCGGCGGTCGCGAATCGACTTCTCGAGCAATGGTTTCCCGGTGCCCCGGGTGAGGAGGAACGTAATCGCTGCCGGACCCACCACCGTTACAAGACCCGGCCAAGAATGGCACGCGAGTACAAAAAATCCCCACCAGACGCACGCGTCACCAAAATAGTTGGGGTGGCGGGTGTAGCGCCAGAGACCGGTGTCCAGCACTTTCCCCCGGTTGGCCGAATCGGCGGTGAACCGCGCCAGCTGGGCGTCACCGACGGTCTCGAACACGAACCCGACCAGCCACAACGCGACACCGAAGGGCACGACCACCCAGGTGCCGGCGCCGTACTGGGCGTACTGCACGGGCAGCGACACGACCCACATGACCGCACCCTGTAAGAGGTATACCGAGTACAGCGCATAGATGTTGGGGTTTCCCCGAGCGCGGGCGCGGATCTCCACATAGCGGCGATCCTCCGGATTGCCGCGGTTTCGCCGGTGGATGTGCCGGGCGAGGCGCAGCCCCCAGATCGCGACGAGCGCGGTGACCAGCGCCCGCCGCCAGCCGGGACCGTCGGCGAGCACCGCCGTGACCACCCCGATGAGCACGAAACCCAGTCCCCACACCACATCTATGCCGTCGTGGCGCCGCCTGCGCACGCCGACGCCCCACGCGACGAGCATCAGCACGAGCACGGCCGCCGCGGTGACCACGAGGTTGACGATCATTCACGCCACCGCGACGATCTGGTCGACGCCCATTCGGTTCTCCTCGAACGCCAGCGCCGCGCCGGCCATGTACAGGCGCCACACGCGGGCCCATCCGACGCCGACCCGCGCGACCACCTCGTCCCACCGCCGCTCCAATGTGGCCGCCCACGCGTCGATCGTCCGCACGTAGTGCTCACGCATCGCGACCACGCGCCGGATCTCGAACCCGGCGCCGGCCAGGTGGGCGAGCGTGGCGTGCAGCGGCCGCATGGTCATGTCCGGCGCGATGTAGGACTCGATGAACGCGCCGCCGCCCGGCGCGACCCGCCCGCGGGACATCTGCTGGAGCACGAGCCGCCCGCCCGGCTTCAGGTTGCGGTGCAGCACACCCACGTAGGCCGGGTAGTTGGCCTCGCCGACGTGCTCGCCCATCTCGATCGAGGACACGGCGTCGTACGGGCCGTCGTCCACCTCCCGGTAGTCCTGCAGCCGCACCGTGACCAGGTGGTCCAGCCCCTGCGCGCGGGCCCGCTCGGTCACGAAGTCGTGCTGCTCCCGGGAGATCGTCACGCCGGTGACCTTCGCGCCGTACTCCCGCGCGGCGTGCAGGACGAGCGAGCCCCAACCGCAGCCGACGTCCAGCATGCGGGACCCGGGCGACAGGTCGAGGCTTCGGCACACCATGTCGAGCTTCGCGCGCTGCGCCTGTTCGAGCGTCGTGTCGGCCGACTCGTGCCAGCCGCACGAGTACGCCATGTGCTCGTCGAGGATCAGCTCGTAGAAGTCGTTGCCGAGGTCGTAGTGGTGGCTGATGGCGGCCCGGTCGCGGCCGGGCGCGTGCAGCCGGCCGGTCAGCCGGGCCTCCTGGACCGGTGGGCGCGGTGGTGGGCCGACCACGCCGACCCGCACGGCCAGCCCGACGAGCCGCGCGAACTCCGCCGGGCTCGGCCGGGTGATCTTCCGGTCGCGGACCGCGGACCAGCACCGGCGCAGCCCGTCCTTGAGGTCGCCGTCGACGTCGAGGTCGCCGGTAACGTACGCGCGGGCCAGCCCCAGCTCACCGGGCCGCCACAGCAGCCGCCGCAGCGCCCGCCGGTTGTTGAGCACGACCGCCGGACCGGTGTCCGGACCGACACGACCCCCGTCCCAGGTCCGGACACCGACCGGAAGGGCTCCGCCAAGAGCCTGCTCCAACGCGCGAGCCAGGAAGAACGCGTTCCCCACCTCAGACTCCTCTCGTAGCCCTACCACTCGTTCGGAGCGCCGACCGGTTCGGATTGGACCCATCCGGAGATCCTTCCGCGCCGAACACCCGGCATGACCTCCTCTCAGAAGGTAGCCGTGATCGGCGGCGGGGTTGCCGGGCTCACCGCCGCCTACCTGCTACAACGCCGCTACGACGTGCACCTGTTCGAGACGGAGCCACGCCTCGGCGGGCACGCGCACACCCACGACGTGCCGGGGACGAGCCGGACGGTCGCGGTGGACTCGGGCTTCATCGTCCACAACGAGCGGACCTACCCGCACCTGCTGAGGCTGTTCGGCGAGCTGGGCGTGCCCACGCGGGACTCCGAGATGTCGATGAGCGTGCGCTGTCTCGGCTGCGGCCTCGAGTACGCGGGCGCACGGGGCCTGCCCGGCCTGTTCCCGCGTGCCGGGAACACGCTCCGGGGCCGCTACCTGCGGATGCTCACCGAGGTCCCCCGTTACTTCCGCCACGCACGGCGGATCCTGCGCGACGGCGATTCGGCGGTGACGTTGGGTGAGTTCGCCGCCGGGTACTCGGACTATTTCACCCAGCACTTCCTGCTGCCGGTCGTGTCCGCCGTCTGGTCCGCGCCGGAGAAGGTCAGCCGGGAATATCCGGTGCGCTATCTGTTCGAGTTCCTCGAGCATCACGGATTGCTCTCCGTGAACGGATCACCGACGTGGCGAACGGTTGTCGGCGGTTCGCGGGAGTACGTCGAACGGGCGGCCAAGGGCCTGACCGCGGTGCACGTCGGAACGCCGGTGCGGTCGGTTCACCGGCACGCGGACGGTGTCGAGGTGCGCGACGACGGCGACGAGATCCACGCCGTCGACCGGGTCGTGCTGGCCGCGCACGCCGACCAGGCGCTCGCCCTGCTCGCCGACCCGACGCCGGCGGAGAAGCGGGCGCTCGGCGCGTTCTCATACTCCCGCAACGAGACCTGGCTGCACACCGACACCGCGCTGCTGCCCGCGGCGCCCGGCGCGCGGGCCTCGTGGAACTACCTCAAGCCGGACTGTGCCGCATCGGACCAGGTCCTGGTGAGCTACGACATGAACCGCCTGATGCGCCTGGACGACCCGACGCCGTTCGTCGTGACACTGAACGCGACCGACCGCGTGCACCCGGACTCCGTGCTGGCGAAGATGACCTACGAGCACCCGGTGTACACCACGGATTCCGTTGCGGCACAACGATTGCTGCCGTCACTGAGTACCGGCCTGACCGCTTTCGCCGGCGCCTACCACGGGTGGGGGTTCCACGAGGACGGGTGCGCCTCGGGGGTGCGGGCCGCCGCCGCCTTCGGGGTGAGCTGGTGATTCTCTACTCGGCACGGCTGACACACGTCCGCCATCAGGTGCTGGTGCGGCGGTTCACCCACCACATGCGGCTGTGGCTGGTGGACCTGGACGACCTGCCGCGGTCGGCACTGCTGCGGTTCCGGGCCGCCGACCATCTCGGCTCGCCCGACCGGCCGATCCGTGCGAACGTGACCGAATGGCTTGCGGAACAGGGGATCGCGTCGCCGGACCGGGTGCTGATGCTGGCCGCGCCGCGGTCGTTCGGGTACGTGTTCAACCCGCTCACGGTGTTCTGGTGCTACTCGGGCGAGACGCTGCTGTGCGTGGTGGCCGAGGTGCACAACACCTACGGCGGACGGCACTGCTACCTACTGCGCCCGGACGAGCGGTGGCGGGCGGAGGCGGACAAGGAGCTCTACGTCTCGCCGTTCTTCGAGGTGGCCGGGCACTACCGGATGCGGCTGCCACCGCCCGACGAGCGGCTGGCGCTGACCGTCGCGCTGCACCAGAACGGCGAACCCGCGCTCACGGCGACGCTCACGGGTCATCGAGTCGGGCCGGCGACGCCGATACGGGTGCTCCGCTACGCGTTTTCCCTGCTGCCACACCGAGTGCGCTTCCTGATCCAGCGGCATGGCGTCGTGCTGTGGCTACGCGGGCTCAAGGTGGTACCGCGCGTTCCGAAGGAAGGTGTTTCATGACAGTGCATGACCAGACCGGACCTTCCGTCCCCACGGCGACCGGAACACCGGGACCCGGGGAGACGGAACAATGGCAGCTCACCGCGCCGCACGCGCCGGTGCGCGCGGCGATCGCGGAGCGCGTCTTTCGCCACGCGGCGCGGAACCTGGCCGTCACGGTGTCCTTTCCGGACGGTACCCGGCTCGGGCGGGGTGGGCCGCTGCTGCGGGTCGTGCGGCCGGCGCCGTTCTTCCACCGGCTCGGCGCGCAGGGGAACATCGGCTTCGGCGAGGCGTACATGGCCGGCGACTGGGAGAGCCCGGACCTGGCCGCCGCGCTGACGCCGTTCGCCGAGCGGATGGCGACGCTGGTGCCGCCGCCGCTGCAGGCGTTGCGGCGCCTCGTGGACGTGCGCAGGCCGCCGGTCGAGCGCAACACGCCGGACGGGGCGCGGTCGAACATCCAGCGGCACTACGACCTGTCGAACGAGCTGTTCGAGGTGTTCCTTGACGAGTCGATGACGTACTCGTCGGCGTGGTTCGGCCCGGGCGACGACCTGTGTGCCGCGCAGCTACGCAAGATCGACGGGATCCTGGACTACGCCGGGGTCCGCGACGGCAGCCGCGTGCTGGAGATCGGCACGGGCTGGGGCGCGCTGGCGATCCGGGCGGCGCGGCGGGGCGCCACGGTGACGTCGCTGACGATCTCGGTCGAGCAGCGGGAGCTCGCGCGGCTGCGGGTGGCGGCGGCGGGGTTGTCGGACCGGGTCTCGGTGGAGCTGCGGGACTACCGGGCCGCGACCGGAACCTACGACGCCGTGGTGTCGGTGGAGATGATCGAGGCGGTCGGCGAGGAGTTCTGGCCGGCGTACTTCCGGACGCTGGCGCGGGTGCTGGCGCCGGGCGGACGGGTCGGGCTGCAGGCGATCACGATGCCGCACGACCGGCTGCTGGCGACCAGGCACGCGAACAACTGGATCCAGAAGTACATCTTCCCCGGGGGGCTCCTGCCGTCCGTGCCGGTGGTGGAGTCGCAGGCGGCGCGGGCCGGGCTTTCGGTCGTCACGCGGCGGAGTCTCGGGCCGCACTACGCGCGCACGCTGGCGTCGTGGCGGTCCCGGTTCCTGGCGGCGTGGGACCGGGTCGACGCACTGGGGTTCGACCCGGTGTTCGAACGGATGTGGGAGTTCTACCTGGCGTACTCGGAGGCCGGGTTCCGTTCTCGCTATTTGGACGTGTGGCAGTTCGGCCTACGCTCAGCGGGGTGAGCACTCGTTCGGTCGGCCGCCTGTCCGTGGTGGCACTGCGCGACGCGCGGGGCCCGTTCGTGGCGTGGGAGGTGGGTTTCCCGGCGGCGACACCGCGGGAGTGGGCGCTGGCAAGGGCGTTCGACGCCGACGCGTTCGGCCCGGACGGGCGGTGGTTGCTGGACTTCCGGGCGTTCGCGATCATGTCGCCGTCCGGGGTGACACTCGTGGACGCCGGGATCGGGCCGGTGGGCGCGCCCGCGGAGGGCTGGGCGCCGGTGCCGGGCGCGCTGCCCGACGTCCTCGCGGCCACCGGCATCGATCCGTCCGATGTGGACACCGTGGTGCTGACCCACCTGCACGCGGACCACTGCGGCTGGGCCGTGACCCCGGCGGGCGAGCCGCTGTTCCCGAACGCCAGGTACGTGGTGCACCGGGAGGAGCTGGCGTGGGTGAACGGCGCGGTGGCGTCGTACGTGGTGAAGCCGTTGCGGGCGGCGGGGGTGCTGTCGCCGGTGGCCGCGGAGACGGTGCTGCTGACGCTGCCGACCGGCGAGAAGGTGACGGTGGTGCCGACGCCCGGGCACACGCCGGGACACCAGTCGGTGCTCGTCGAGGGCGGCGGGGCACGGGTGGTGGTGACCGGGGACGTGCTGGTGCACGCGGTCCAGCTGGTGTCGCCGGGGGTGGCGTACGTGTACGAGGAGGACCCGGTGCTGGCACGGGAGACGCGGCAACGGTTGCTGGCGCGGGCGGCCGGGGGCGAGCTGGCGACACCGCACCTGACCGAGCCGTTCGTCAGAGTGCGATGAGCAACAGCCCGAGCAGACCGACCCCGACGACGGCGAGGGTGAGCACGAGGGCGGGGAACGCGAAGTCGACGGACCGCCGGGCCGCGAGTCGGCGTGCGGCGCGGCGGTAACGGTCGTGCGACCAGCCGAGTACCCCGACGGCGAGCAGCGCGGCGGCAAGCGCCGCCCCAACGGCCCACCCCTCGTCCCGCACGATCGCGAGTCGCCCGGCCAGCAACGCACACCCGGCGAACCCGAGCCCGGTCCGCACCCAGGCAAGAGACGTCCGCTCGTTCTGCACCCCGGGCGGCCGACTCACGCCCACCCCAAAATCGTCGGTGCCCTCCGGTAGCGTTGAAACCGGGGGACCCCCGGGCGCACGAAAGTCCCATTCACACGCATTGGGCGGGTGAACCCGTTGCCAGTTACCGTTCTCGCACCGGGCAGTGTCAGCCCCCTGCCGTAGCGTTGAAACCGGGGGACCCCCGGGCGCACGAAAGTCCCATTCGCACGCATTGGGTGGGTGAACCTGTTGCCGGTTACCGTTCTCGCGCCAAAAACTGTCAGTCCCGTGCCGTAGTGTCGAAGCCGGGGGACTCCCTCGGCGCGCGAACGGACTGTTCGTGTCTGCGAACAGACCACCGGCCGCTGACGGGCAGCCCTCCGTGAGAAGGCGGCTCTCCGTGAGAAGGCAGCGCTCCGTGAAGAGAAAGCCGACCGCGAACAGGCAGCCGTCCGCAAACAGACCACCAACCGCTGACTGGCAGCCCTCCGCGAACAGGGGTCCTTCGGTGAACAGGCAGCCGTCAGCGAACAGGGCGCCAGATGAGCGCACGGCTTCGTGCGAACGCGCGGCTCGCTCATCGGAGGTTCGCAATCACCAGCAGGATGAAGATCGCCAACGCGACCGCCGCCACCCCGTACGAGAGCCACGGCGCGATTCGCGGCGCGGGCAGTGACCGCCCTTCCCGCATGGCCTCCTCCGCGCGCAACCACCGCCGGAACGCCAACGCGCTCGTCGCCACCCCGGTCAGCACCATCAGCCCCGCCAGCACCTGCCGCAACCCGGGCACCGCGAGCGGCGGCGCGAACGCCTCCAACCCGATCCCGCCAGCCATCAACGCCAGTGCCGTCCGGATCCACGCGAGAAAGGTCCGCTCGTTCGCGAAGCTGAACCGCGGGTCCGGGTCCTCCCCCCGCTCCCGCAGCCGCGTCGGCCAGCTCACCCGGCCCACTCCCCCGCCGGCAGCCCGCCGACGCCCGGCGAGCACGCGAACACCGAGCCCGCCGACGGCTGGTCGCCGAAGTCCCGTACGCCGATCCGGGCCGTCGTGATAAACAGCGTGTCACCACCGAACGCGCAGGATGTCACCCGTTGGGCTGGGATCTCCACGGTCGTGATCAGGCGGCCGTCCGGGGCGTACCGCCGCACGCCCCACCCGTCCCACAGCGCCACCCACAGACATCCCTCGGCGTCGACCGTCATGCCGTCCGGCCAGCCGCGATCGACGTCCACCAGGCGTCGGCGGCGCACGACGGCGCCGGACGAGGGCTCGTGGTCGAACGCGTCCACGCCCCCCGTCACCGTGTCGATGTAGTACATGAGCGCGCCGTCCGGGGACCAACCCAGGCCGTTCGACACACCCACACCGGTGACCATCGTGTGCAGGGAGTGATCGGGGTCCAGCCGGTACAGCGCGCCCGCGCCGTCGTCGCCCTCCAACATCGTGCCCGCCCAGAAGCGGCCCCACGGGTCGGCCTTGCCGTCGTTGCCGCGGCCGCCGGGCGGGTCGGTGTCGATCGTGTGCAGGCGCGTGCGGCGGCCGCCGTCGTCCAGGCACGTGTACAGGCCGGATCTCAACGCCAGCACCAGGCCGCCGGCCGCTCGCACCGCGACCGCGCCCACCTGCTCGCCGACCTCGAAGAACGTGTCCGTGCCCGACGCCGGGTCGAACCGGTGGACCTCGCCGCGCTCGATGTCCACCCAGCGCAGGGTGGAGCTCCGCGCGTCCCACACCGGGCCCTCGCCGAGACTCGCCGTCGCACGCAAAGCCACATCGACGTCCACGGGGGGACCGTATCCTGATCGCCATGCGCGTGACGATCGCCGAGGTCGCCAGACGGGCACGGGTCAGCAAGACCACCGTGTCCCGGGTGCTCAACAACAAGGGCGAGGTCGATGCGGCCACCGCGATCCGGGTACGCGAGGTCATCGCCGCGACCGGTTACACGCCCAGTGCGCGGGCCGTCGGGCTGGCGCGCGGCCAGACACAGACGGTCGGCATGCTGGTGCCGGGGCTGACCTGGCCGTGGATGGGTGACGTGCTGCAGGGTGTCGCCGACGTGCTCGAGGCGCGCGGCTACGGGCTGCTGCTGCACACCGTGAACCGCGGGGAGGATTCGCTGGCGCAGTTCGCGCGGCA
>NZ_DASQCC010000259.1:0-9440 GCF_035634895.1 Actinophytocola sp.
CGCCGCCGCCCGCGCCGGTCAGCTACTCCGCGGACCTCCACGGGCCCGACGCCAACGCCCCGACGCCGACCCAGCAGGGCGTCGGCCAGGCGCTCGCCGGGCCCATCGCGAATCCCGCCCTCGGCACCATCACCGGCGTCGTCATCGACCCCGCGAACGGCGGGACCCTCTACGAGCGCGACGCCGGCCGCGCGATCACCCCGGCCTCCACCGGGAAGCTCCTCACCGCGGCCGCCGCGCTCCTGAGCCTCGACCACACGTCCCAGCTGGTCACCAAGGTCGTCCAGGGCGAGAACCCCGGCGACCTGATCATCGTCGGTGGCGGCGACCCGTCGATCTCCTCGCTCGCGGCCGGGCAGGAGACCGTCTACCCGGGCGCCGCGCACCTGTCCGACCTCGTCGACCAGGTCAAGAACAGCGGTGCCCAGATCGGCACCGTCTACATCGACCAGAGCCGCTATGCCGCGCCGCACCTGGCGCAGAGCTGGCTGCCCGAGGACATCGCGAACGGCTACATCGCGCCCGTCGTCCCCGCCATGCTCGACGGCGACCGGCGTGACCCGACCTCGAACTACTCGCCTCGCACGACCGATCCCGGTCGCACGCTGGTCAACGCGTTCGCCAACCGCATCGGCGCCAGCGCTGCCGGGGCGATCGAGAAGAAGGCGCCCGCGAACGCGAAGGTGCTCGGCGAGATCCGGTCCGCGCCGATCTCCCAGCTCGTCGACAACATGCTGGACCACTCCGAGAACACGCTCGGCGACGTCCTCGCCCATGAGGTCGCCATCAAGTCCGGCCAGGAGCCGAACTTCGACGGCGCCAGCAAGGCGGTCATCGAGGTCCTGCGCCAGAACAAGTTCGACGTCGAGGGCATCACGCTCAAGGACGGCAGTGGCATGTCGACGGAGAACAAGGTCTCCGCCAAGCTGCTCGCCCAGATCCTCGCGGTCGCCGCCGGCCCGGACGGCAAGGACCCGCGGACCGCCAAGCTCCGCCCGCTGCTCGGCGGCCTGCCCGTCGCCGGCGGCAGCGGCACGCTCGCCGACCGGTACGGCCAGGGCGCCGCGGCCGAGGGCAAGGGCTGGGTGCGGGCCAAGACCGGCACGCTGACCGGCGTCAACTCGCTCGCCGGCATCGTCATGGACAAGGACAACCGGCCGCTGGTCTTCGCGTTCCTGACGAGTGGGACGAACGGGAGCACCGCGCGGCCGGCACTCGACACGGTCGCGGCCGCGTTACGTGGTTGTGGCTGTCAGTAGCGAGCGCTGTTCAACTTTCGTCAGGTAGCGTCGATGGCATGAGCACGGCGACCAGCCCCGCGGAGCAGACGACCCACCGCAACCCGGTCGACTGGGGCGTGGCCGTTGCCACCGCACAGCGGCTGATCAAGCCAGGGCCCGCGGTCCCCATGGAGGAGGCCGAGCTGGCCGTCGCGCAGCTGCGTGGCGCGACCGACCTGGCCGAGACGCACGTCCGCGAGCTGACCGGGCTCGGCGCCGGTCTGCCGCTCCACCCGGGTGACGTCGTGGACCGGCGTCGCTGGGTCGAGGCCGCGGCCGAGGGGCTCGCCGCACTGACCGACGGCGCGTTGCCGGTCGGCCCGAGCCGGGCGATGGGCGGCATGCTCGCCGGCAGCGCGGGTGTGCAGGCCGGCATGGTGCTCGCGTTCCTCGGCGGACGGGTGCTGGGCCAGTACGACCCGTTCGGCGGCGACCCGGACAGCGGCCGGCTGCTGCTCGTCGCGCCGAACATCATGGCCGCGCAGCGTGCGCTGGACGTGCCGGCGGAGGACTTCCAGATGTGGGTGTGCCTGCACGAGTGCACGCACCGGCTGCAGTTCAACGCGGTGCCGTGGCTGCGGGACTACTTCGCGGGCCAGGTCGCCGCGTTCCTCGCCGGTCTGGACGAGACCGCGACCAGCGCGTTCGCCAGGCTGCCCGAGCTGATGAAGCAGGTCCGGAACCGCGACGCCGACAATGGTCCGATCGGGCTCGTCGAGGTCCTGCAGTCGCCGAAGCAGCGAGCCGTGTTCGACCGGCTGATCGCGCTGTCGACGCTGCTGGAGGGGCATGCGGACCACGTGATGGACGCGGTCGGCCCCACCGTGGTCCCGAGCGTGGCGACGATCCGCGCGCGGTTCACGGCGCGGCGGCGGGGCGGCGGGCTGCTCGACCGTATTCTGCGGACGTTGCTGGGCGTGGACGCGAAGGTCAAGCAGTACGCGGCGGGCGCGGCGTTCACCCGGCACGTGGTGGACGAGGTCGGCATGGCGGGCTTCAACCGGGTGTGGGAGTCGCCGGAGACCCTTCCGCTGCGTGCGGAGATCGCCGACCCCGCGGCGTGGGTGCGGCGCGTCCACGGGCAGTAGGCGGAGCTTGCGGAGCGGACCATTGCCACCCGGTGTGACGGACTTCCAGCCGGTCGCACGCACGCGGCAGGCGGTGCGCCGGCTGCTGTCGAGGTGTCCGGTCTCGGACGTCGCGGTCGCGGTGTCGGGTGGCGCGGACTCGCTGGCACTGGCGGCGGCCACGTCCTATGTGGCGTCTCGCGGGAACCTGACCGTCCACGGACTGGTCGTCGACCATCAGCTGCAACCCGGTTCGGCGGACGTGGCGGCGGCCGCGGCCAAGCAGCTCCACGGCCTCGGCATCGACGACGTCCAGGTGCTGACCGTCACGGTGACCGGCCGCGGCGGCCCCGAGGCGGCGGCCCGAAACGCCCGGTACGAGGCCCTTCGCTCGGCCGGTTTCCCGGTGGTGCTCCTCGGCCACACCCTCGACGACCAGGCCGAGACCGTCCTGCTGGGACTGGGCCGCGGCTCGGGTCCGCGGTCGGTGGCCGGCATGCGTGACCTGGACCCGCCGTGGGCCCGACCGTTCCTGTCGGTGCCCCGTGCTACCACTGTCGCCACATGCGAGGCGCTGGGTCTGACCGTGTGGGACGACCCCCACAACGTCGATCCGGCCTACACGAGGGTCCGGCTGAGGAGGGAGGTGCTGCCGCTGCTGGAGGACGTGTTGCAGGGCGGGGTGGCGCCCGCGCTCGCCCGGACCGCGGCGCAGCTGCGTGACGACACTGAGGCCTTGGACACACTGTCCGCGCGGTTGACCGAGGCCGCGCTGGTCGATGGGGAGCTGGACGTGGCGGTCCTGTCCGCCGAGCCGTCCGCGTTGCGGCGCAGGGCGTTGCGGCGCTGGCTCCTCGACGCCGGCGTGCGCGAGCTGACCGACGGGCACCTGCGCGCGGCGGACGCGTTGATCGGGGAGTGGCGGGGACAGGGTGCTGTCTGGTTACCCGGCAACTTTGCGGTGGGGCGGGCCCGTGGCAGGCTGCGGGTGACCGCGTGGGAGCCAGGAGAGGGGTCCGGGTGTACGGCGACGACATCGCCTCCGTATTGATCACCGAACAGCAGATCCAGGACAAGGTCAAGGAACTCGCGAAGCAGGTGTCCGACGACTACCCGGAACGCGGCGATCGTGCCGACCTGGTGCTCGTCGGCGTGCTGAAGGGCGCGGTCATGTTCATGACCGACCTCGCCAGGGCGCTGCCCGTGCCGGTGCAGATGGAGTTCATGGCCGTGAGCTCCTACGGCTCGTCGACGTCGTCGTCGGGCGTGGTGCGCATCCTGAAGGACCTGGATCGGGACGTGGCCGGCCGCCATGTGTTGATCGTCGAGGACATCATCGACTCGGGCCTGACCCTGTCGTGGCTGCTGAGGAACCTGGCGTCGCGCAACCCGGCGTCCCTCGAGGTGTGCACGCTGCTGCGCAAGCCCGAGGCCGTGAAGGTCGAGGTCCCGGTGAAGTACGTGGGCTTCGAGATCCCGAACGAGTTCGTCGTCGGCTACGGCCTCGACTACGCCGAACGCTACCGGGACCTGCCCTACATTGGGACGCTGGACCCCAAGGTCTACTCGTCGTGAACCAGCCGGCCGACTTCCCGAATCTGATCATCCAGGCCGAATTAATTCGCTCGGATACAAAGGCGCCCGCTGGCAAGGTGAATCTTTGGTCACAAAGCGTGTCAAAACACGCCGACCTGTCGCCCTTTGCGCTGATTACGTCCCGACGTTCATGTCGGTGCGTTAACCTCGCAGTTGTCACGCGTCGCATGAGGGGCGTGCGCGGCGGGGAACACGGGGAGCGAAGTTTGTTCGAGGCAATCGGAGGCGCGGTAAGCGCGTTCAGCGACGCCGCGATGGCAGGCCAGGTCTCCATCCAGGCAGACGCGGCCGCGGAGGCGCTGGACAAGATCGGCAAGGTCAAGGACCAACTCACTCAACTGCTGCAGGGCAGTGGTAGCGGTAACACCGAGGTCATGTTGGGTGCCAACCCGGTCGGGCAGGCCATGGCCAAGAAGTCGATGGGCCGGTACGACGGGGATGACTCCTTCATTGCGTCTCTGACTCTGCTGGCTGAGCAGACGGCCAAGGCGGAGACCGCGCTGAAGCGTTGCATCACGAACTACGTGGACACCGACGAACTTCACGCAGCCCAGTACAACAGGACACACCAGTAGTGGGTTCTCTCCGAAAGCGAAGTATTGCGGCTGTTGTCGGCTTCACCATGCTGACGGCCGTCGCGGCGTGCAGCAGCGCGACGGCTGGTCAACCGCGGCCAACGGAAACCTCGTCGCGGTCTTCCGCGCAGCCGACTGAAGAGTCCACATCGGAGACCGAAGCACCGGAGTACTCGCTTGCCCGTCTGTGTGAGCTTCTCTCTCCAGAGGAAGCGGAACAGCTTGGCGGCTCTACCGAGGGCAAGAAGGGCAACAGCACCTCGGACGGGCACGCCATCTGCACTTGGGCGAACGAGACCAGCCTCGTCGTCGGCTGGCAGACGGGAACGTCGACGGCGCAAGCAGACACCGGGCCCGGCATAACGAACACGCCCACGAAGATCGACGGTCTGCCCGCTGTGCAGGCGTTGTCGACCAATACGGTGGTGATCTGCGAGATCCTGGTCGATCTCCCGAGCGGAAAGATGATCGCGGCGAGTGTGTCGGCGCTGTCGGCCGGTGAGGGCAAATACGACCAGTGTCAGGTCGCGAACCAACTGGCGAACCTGATCATTCCCAGGGTGAAGGACCAGTAAGGGGGCAAGGCGATGGCGCCGAACAACGGCAACGGGCACCACTACGACGACACGAACAGGTACGCGGGCGACCAGGCGGCCGACACCCGGCGCGCGATGAACCACATGCCCAGCGAAGACCGCGTCCCCACCGGCGAGCTCCAGGAGTCGATCAACTCGCGGCAGGCGGCCGACCTCGCGGACAGCGGCGTGCGCTTCGGGGACGACCGGGTCATCGGGGACACCCCCAACTGGGACAACTACGACAGCGAACAGCTGTACGACTTCGCCACCAAGAAGAACAGCCCCTACACCGCCGACGACCTCGGTCGCGCCTTCAACGAAGGTGGCAACAGTCTCGCCGAGGCCGCCAACGGGCTCCTCGATGCCGTCTCCCGTCTCGACGACGCGTGGACCGGCGCCGCCGCGGACACCGCCAAGGGGGCGCTCAAGCCCCTCGCCCAGGCGGCTGGTGTCGCGGGGACGACCGCGCAGCTCATGGGTGTCCGGATGTCGCAGCAGTCCGTCGCCGCCAGTGAGGTGCGGAAGCTGCCGCCGGCCAAGGAGTACGACAGCACGCAGTCGCTCCACACGATGGTGGCCGGTGGTCCCCCGGCCATGCAGGACCTCAAGGCCCAGAAGGACGCCGCCGACGCCGTCAAGCGTGAGCAGATCTCCTACCTCAACACCTACACCTCGGCCCTGCAGGCGGTCGACTCCCAGACGCCGTCCTTCGTCCCGCCGCGGGAGACCATCGGCGGCGGCGGGAAGGACGGCAACAGCATCACCGCCGACCGCATCCACACGCCGACAAACCGGACGCCCACCTTCGGCGAGACCACGACCGGCGGGTCGGGCGTCAAGCACCCCGGCGTCTCCGGTCCGGGTGGCGGCTCCGCCGTCAACAACCACGGCCAGACCGGTCATAGCGGCTTCGCCGCCGTGCCCAGCGGCACGGCCTCCTCCGGCTTCACCCCGCCCAACATCAACGGGCCCGCGCCGAGCACGTTCGGCCCGGGTGGCGGTGGCGGCACCGCGGGTGCCCCCGGCGCCGGTGCGGGTGGCTTCGGCCCCGGCTTCGGCGGCTTCGGTCCGGGTGGCATGGGCGGCGCACCCGGCGCCGGCTCAGGTGCGGGTGGCTCCGGCGCCCGCCCCATGACGCCGGCCAGCATGTCCCCGGGCGGCAGCGCGGCGGGACGCGGCGGTGCGGGCGGCATGGGCGGCGGCCGCGGCAAGGGCGACAAGGAAGAGGACAAGGAGCACGAGCGTCCCGCCTACCTGGTCGAGGGCGACCCGGAGAGCACCTTCGGCAGCGACGAGATGACCGCCCCGCCGGTCATCGGAGAAGACGACTGACGTGTGGACAACCGGTACGAGCGACTGGAGAGGGAGGCGGCCGGGCGGGTGAACGGACAGCACGAAAGGCTCATCAACCCCATCGCCCTGGACTTCCTCTGGGAGGCGCTCGGCGCAGGCGAGCCGCCGTACCCGATCGAGATCCAGTCGCACGGCGCGACCATGGACAGTCGCCGGACGCTGCGGCAGCGGGTCCGGCAGGACCTCATCGCCGGTCAGCTCCTCGACCACTCGGGCCGGGTCGAGCCGCGGCTCGAGGGATGGCTCCTGGCCCTGTCCAACGCCGACCTGACTGTCGACTCGGTCTTCCTCCCCGGGACCGGCGCCGACCCGGTGCTCGTGCTGGCCGCCGCCGGCCGGGGCGCCGCGGTGCTCGCCGTCCAGCGGAAGGACGGCCTGCGCCTGCGGCCGATCCCGAAGGACGCACTGGTCTCGACCATCGTCGGCATGCTCCCACCGGCCCCGCGCGGCACCGAGGCGTCGATTTCGCTGCCGGCGGACGAGCTGGCGACCGTCGGCGGGCGCGGCACCCAGCGGGCCAGCGACGTCGAGACCCGCAAGGCCTACGCCAAGCTCACGGCACTGCCCAACAAGCGGGGCGGTCAGATCGCGGTCAACAGCCGCAGCGAGGTGCGGGGCCGCCGCCGGTCACCGGTGCTGTCCTGGTTCGACAACCAGACGGGTCGCTATCTCACCCAGGCCAGGAACGACTGGGTGACCATCGCCCCGGCGGACGCCGCGACCCTGCGTCACCGCATCGGCGAGATGGTGCGTGACGTCACGTCCTGACCAGCGCATACACCGCGGGAACCGAATCGTCCTCCGTACCGTTGGACACTGAAGAGCTCAACTACCGCACTTCGGGCAGTTGGCGCTCCACCACGAGCGGTACGCTGGACGAACCGGAGAGCTCGTCCGGCCAGGTAACACATGCAGTCAGGGAGGGTCGGGCCGCGCCGCGGCCGTAAGTTGATGGACCGCAAGCGCCTGCTTCGCAACCCGCTGGTGTGGATCCTGGTGGTGTTGCTGCTCTACTTCTTGATCAGCATGCTGTTCGACGACACCCGGGGCTATACCGAGGTGCCGACGTCGAAGGCGGTATCGCAGATCACCGCCGGGAACGTCACGAAAGCCGATCTGGAGGACAAGGAGCAGCGTCTCAAGCTGACTCTGAAGGACCCGATCGAGCAGGACGGCCAGCGGGTCACGCAGATCATCACCCAGTTCCCGGCCGCGGCCACGGGTGACATCTACCGCCAGCTCGAGGACCAGATCGACAACAAGACCGAGTTCAACACCACGGTCACCCAGGAGTCGTTCCTCACCCAGATCCTGATCTTCCTGATTCCGCTGGGCCTGCTGCTCATCCTCCTGATGTGGATGATGAACAACGTGCAGGGCGGCGGCAACCGGGTGATGAACTTCGGCAAGTCGCGTGCCAAGCAGCTGCCGAAGGACATGCCGAAGACGACGTTCTCGGACGTGGCGGGCTGCGACGAGGCGGTCGAGGAGCTCTACGAGATCAAGGACTTCCTGCAGAACCCCGCCCGCTACCAGGCTCTCGGCGCCAAGATCCCGAAGGGCGTGCTGCTGTACGGCCCGCCGGGTACCGGCAAGACGCTGCTGGCCCGTGCGGTCGCCGGTGAGGCCGGGGTGCCGTTCTACTCGATCTCCGGCTCGGACTTCGTCGAGATGTTCGTCGGTGTCGGCGCCTCGCGCGTGCGTGACCTGTTCGAGCAGGCCAAGCAGAACGCGCCGTGCATCATCTTCGTCGACGAGATCGACGCGGTCGGCCGCCAGCGTGGCGCCGGCCTCGGTGGCGGGCACGACGAGCGTGAGCAGACGCTGAACCAGCTGCTCGTCGAGATGGACGGCTTCGACGCGCGCGGTGGGATCATCCTCATCGCCGCGACCAACCGGCCCGACATCCTCGACCCCGCGCTGCTGCGTCCCGGCCGTTTCGACCGGCAGATCCCGGTGTCCGTGCCCGACCTGATGGGCCGCAAGAAGATCCTGCAGGTCCACTCCAAGGGCAAGCCGCTGGACCCGGACGCCGACCTCGACGGGCTCGCCAAGCGCACCGTCGGGATGTCCGGCGCCGACCTGGCCAACGTCATCAACGAGGCCGCGCTGCTCACCGCCCGCACCAACGGCACGATGATCGACAGTGTCGCGCTGGAGGAGTCGGTCGACCGGGTGGTCGGCGGCCCGGCACGCAGGAGCCGGATCATCTCCGAGAAGGAGAAGAAGATCACGGCCTACCACGAGGGTGGGCACGCGCTCGCCGCGTGGGCGATGCCGGACCTGGAGCCGGTGTACAAGCTGACGATCCTGCCGCGCGGCCGCACGGGTGGGCACGCGCTAGTCGTCCCCGAGGACGACAAGCAGCTCATGACCCGGTCGGAGATGATCGCACGCCTGGTGTTCGCGCTCGGCGGCCGCTCCGCGGAGGAGCTGGTGTTCCACGAGCCCACGACGGGTGCCTCGTCGGACATCGAGCAGGCCACCAAGATCGCGAAGGCGATGGTCACCGAGTACGGCATGTCGGCCAAGCTCGGCGCGGTCAAGTACGGCCAGGACCAGGGCGACCCGTTCCTGGGCCGGTCGATGGGCCACGCGCCGGACTACTCGCTGGAGGTCGCGCACGAGATCGACGAGGAGGTGCGCAAGCTCATCGAGGCGGCGCACACCGAGGCGTGGGACGTGCTCAACACCTACCGCGACATCCTCGACAGCCTCGTGATCGAGCTGCTGGAGAAGGAGACGCTGCAGCGCAAGGACCTGGAGCGGATCTTCACCGGCGTCGAGAAGCGGCCGAGGATCACCGCGTTCAACGAGTTCGGCGGTCGTACCCCGTCGGACAAGCCGCCGATCAAGACCCCTGGCGAGCTGGCCAAGGAACGCGGCGAGCCGTGGCCGCCGGTCCAGGAGGAGGCGCCGACCCCGGTGCGCACCGCCCCCGGCGGTGGCGAGCTGCCGGGTGGGCCGCCGCGACCGCAGCCGGAACCGCCG
>NZ_DASQCC010000260.1:0-45217 GCF_035634895.1 Actinophytocola sp.
CCGGCGCTGCACCGACCGCGACGCCACGATCATCGACTTCTACCTCCACCTCGCCGCCGCGTTCGTCACCGTCCGCTGCCTCATCCAAGCAGCCCGCCACACCCACCGATGGGACACCCACCCCACCACCCGCCGCCTCAAGTAACCCCATCTACTGCCGGAGCCTCTTAATCACCGCATTTCCGGCGCGGGACACTAGCCCATGGGCGAGGTCGAACTCCTCGACGAGCGCGCCAAGCTTGTAGGTCGTGCGACCGGGCAGCAGGCGCCGGGCGAGCTTGAGCGTGTCGAACACCTCGGGGCACTCCCAGTCGCCGAGCTTGCGCTGAAGCACGCCGACATCGACGTGCGCGTTGTGGGCGATCAGCGCGGAGGCGTCCAGTGCCTTCAGCACGTCGGCTTCGACGTACGCGAAGACCGGCGCGTCGGCCACCTGCTCGTTGCTGATGCCGTGGATCTTTCGAGCGAAGGAGGTGATCGGCAGGTCGGGCTTGACCAGCCAGCTCTCCGGCTCGCCGATGGCGCCGCCGACGATGGGCACCGCGGCCAGCTCGACCAGGTTGGGCGGCTGCTGACCGTTGCCCTCGACATCAACCACGACGTAGGTCAGCGAGGCCCAGTCGGTCATGCTGGCGTTCCCTTCCATCCGGTCTACGACCTTCAGGCTGCTCGCCTCCGGCAACACGCTGGCAACAGGGTGTACGTCTTCAGCAGTCGGCACCCGATGAGCAACGTCCGCTTCGACACCCCCGTCTCACGCGCCCGCATCCGGCACCGCCGGTGATCGTCGTGGGCAGTGGGCGGAGCCGGTCGGTGGTGGCTATCGGCGGCGGATCTTCATGAGGTTCATGTCGGTGGCCGAGGCACGCAGGTCGCGGAAGTCGACGCCGTACGCCTCGACCGCAGTGGCGGCGAGGGCCAGTGCGCGGTCGCACACCGCGCGGTCGGTCGCGGCGACCTCGGCACGTAGCTCGACCCTGAAGCTGAAGAAGTCCAACCCGCGGTCGTAGCTCAGCGCGCCGTCCGGTGAGAAGCGGCCCGCGGTGAGCATGTCGTGCTCGTCCGCGGCGGCGAGCAGTCGGGCGCGGCCGGCGTCATCGAGGTCGGTGAACCGGCCGCGAACCGTCACGCGGTAGGTGTGCTCCTCAGGCATGGGTCTCCCTCACGGAACCGTCGAGGGTGGTCAGCCTTGCGGAGCGACGACGGTCGGGCAATCGAATTCACGATCCCCACCGGCACCGTGGTCGGCATCACCGAGTCGCGCACAGACGGAATGTCCCGCCGGAACCGTGGTTCCGGCGGGACATTCCGTTGACATCACACGCAGTAGCTCGGGATCGCCATCGCCGTCAGGGTGGCGCTGTGGCCGGCCACGAACGTGGTCGACGTCGGGGTCGCCACGCCGTTGCGGACCGTGAAGCTCTGCAGCCTGCCGGCGTAGATCTCGTCCTCCCAGGGATCCTGCAGCTGCGCGGACAGCAGGACCACCTCGCGATGACCGTTGACCTGCTTGCAGCCGTAGCGGCTGATCTCACGGATGCCGCCACCCTCGTACAGCTCGAAACCCCCGCCGGAGGCCGCCAGCACCGGCTGCCAGTCGTAACCGTTGTTCAGGTGCCACACGCCGAACCACGAGGTGCTGATGCCGTTCAGCTCCGTCACGAGCACCTCCTGCCGTCCGTCTTGGTCGAGGTCCACGACACGCAGCGGCGACACCGGCTCCCCACCGGTCGGAATGCGCTTGTAGTAGCTGGTCGGACCCACGGTGCCGACGAGGATCTGGTCGTTCGGGTTGTCCTGGGCCTGTGCCAGGGTCACCCGGTCGATCCGGTGGTCGCCGTTGAGGTCGGCGTACACGACCGACATGTCGTCGTCTGCCGACGCGGTGGCCGGCGCGACGAATGCCGCGGCGATCGCGAAAAGGGCGAGCAGGGGCACAAACGCTTTCATTTAAATTCTCCCCAGAATTCCTGACGCTCCCCGAAGCGCCGCTATTTGTCACCTGGAGAGACGCCGGCCGGCAACCGGAGTTCATTGATGTGGCTCAGATCACAGCGAAAGGGGTGGCCGGGCACCCTCGTCCCGGCCACCCCCGCACTGCCCGGTCAGTTCCTGTTGATCGTGAACGTGGTCGTCGTGTTCCTGATGTCCACGGCGTTGTTGCTCAGCGTCAGGTTCGTGAACGTGACCGAGCCACGGGCCGGCCCCTCACCCGGTTCGGGCAGTTCGTTGGCCCAGATGCCGAATCCCGACTTCGCGTCGTAGGCGTCACCGCTGCGCCTCGCCCCCGAGATCGACACGTTGGTGAACACCGTGTCGGCCACCGGGAACAGTGGCTGCCCACCCACGTAGTCGGTCTGGAACATGACGCCGCTGTACGTCGGGTCCACGATGTCCACATCGGATACCCGAATGCCCTGGAATATCTTCGTCGCCGAGTAGACCCAGATTCCCGGGAAGGTCTGGGCGCCCCAGAAATGGCCACCCGACCGAACGACCGAGGCATTCTCGAAACGGGTCGGCGGCGATGAGCAGAACCCGTTCATCGGAATGCCGAAGTCCAGCGAGCTGATCGTGATGCCGGAGTACACCAGCGTGTCCGCCACGTACAGGTTGCGGAACACGTTGTTGCAGCCGCCGTACACCGCGATGCCCGCGGCCCGCCACGTCAGCAGCGACGACAGGTTCTCGAACGTGTTGTTCGCGACCTCGCCGCCACCGCCGTCCTGCGCGTTGAACAACGCGAAGCTGTCGTCGCCCGTCGCGCGGGACTCGTTGTTGGACACCAGGTTCCCCGAGCTGCCGTTGGTCATGTTGACGCCGTCGGCGAAGGTGTCCCGGATCCGGTTGTTGCGGATCGTCATGTTGTCGGTGTTCGCGCCCCAGTAGAGGCACACCATGTGCTCGACCCAGACGTTCTCGATGGTCGTGTTCGAGATCCCGTTGAAGTCGAACACCTTGCCCGGCCCGTCGATCCGCGACGTGTAGTTGCCGAAGTAGGCGAACCCGGAGAACACCGACCCGTTGGCCGAGGACTCCGCGCGGAACCCGATGTCGGAGTTCTCCTGCCCGGACGGGGCGAAGAACCTCGTGTACCACGGTCCGGCACCGACGACGCGGACCGCCTTGAGGTACACCTGGAACTTGCTGGACGTCTGGTAGTCGCCAGGCGGCAGGTAGACACCCACCAGGTTGGCGTTCTGCCGCGCCTGGTCGAGCGCGTTCTGCACGTCCTGCTGCGTGAACCCGGCCGGCACCGCGTACCGCGCGGGGTCCGGGTTCGCGATCGGCGACACCTGCTCGAGGTTCACGAAGTCGACCGCGAACGTGCCCGAGTTGGCGGCGTCCTTCTGCAGCCTGATCCGGTGGCCCGCCGGGACCGACGAGTTCAGCATGACGTTGGCCTCGTCGTAGATGTGCCGCGGCCCACCGGCACCCGGCGAGTTGCCGGGCCCCGCCTCCGCGCCGTACAACCACGCGTACTTCGACGTCAGGTTGATCGCCTTGTGGAACACGCCGTCGACGTAGATGTTCAGCGTCGAGTCGGTCCCGCCACCGCCCGCCGAGTCCGGGATGGAGAACCGGGTGACGAGCGTGTTGGTCGGCGCCTTGGTTGTCCACTCGACGTACGCGCCGTTGGTGTTCAGCGTGACGGCACGCCGGCCGGACGCCTCGCCGGCGAGGTCGCCGACCGTCCTGTTCGGACCGATCACGGACGCGCCGCCGCCGGTGACGCCGTCCTCGGCCTCGTAGTAGTCGTACGGCATGTTCGCGCCGCGGCCGACGAACAGGTTCTGTGTCGAGGTGTTGTTGGCCTGCTTGGCCGGCAGCTCGTTGCCGTCGTTCGCGAGCACGGTGGTGACCGTGTACCGGCCGTTGGCGGCCGTCCACGAGCCGAGCCCGACGGGGTTGGCCGACGCTCCCGGCTGGATCACACCACTCGCCGAGCCGGTCAACGTGGCGACCGTGGCGCCGGTCGTGGCGTTCCTGAGCGTCAGGGTGACGCCGTGCGCGCCGCTCGCCGAGGCGATCGTGCCCTGGTTGCGGATCGCCACCGAGAAGCTCACCGCCGCGCCGGCCTGCGGAGTCGACGGCGACCAGCTGACCGAGGCGACCAGGTCGGACGTCGGCACCGCGGTGACCACGAGCGGCGAGCCGCTGGTGAGACTGTTGTTGGTCTCCACCTTCTCGATCACCGTGTTGTCCTCGTCGACGACCGCCTTCGGCGTGTAGCTGCCCGCGTTTCGCGCGCCGATGTTCGCCGTGACCGTGGTGGTCGCGCCCGCGGCGAGCGCCCCGACCGCGGCCGTGCCGACGGCCGTGTCCCCGAGGTAGAACCTCACGTTGGTGGCACCGGACTGGCGGTCGCCCGCGTTGCGGACGGTGGCCGACAGCGTCACCGCGTCGCTCTCCGACGGCGAGGCCGGGGTCCAGCTCAGGTTCGACACCTGCAGGTCCGGGTTCGCGGCGGGCTCGCCGATCACCTGGAGCTCGGCGACCTGACCGGCCGGCGCGCCCGTGTTCGCGGTGAAGCTGAGCCGCACGTCCGCCGCGGTCGCGGTCACCGGGATGGTGACCAGGTTCTGGGTGGACGGGTTGAAGTTGTACTGCTGCGACCCCACGATCGAGCTGAACGTCGTCGAGGCCTGGTCGCGGCCGAGCACCTGGAACGTCTGCGTGCGCGGACCCCAGACCGGGTCGGGGTTCAGCTTCACCACGACCGACGTGATGGCCGCGTTCGCGCCGAGGCTCACGGTGAGGGTGGCGGGGTTGGCGTTGCCCTCCCAGTACGTCGTCACGTTGTCGTCGTTGGCGTTCGTGGCGACGAAGTCGAACACGCTGCCGGACGCGGTGATCGGCTTGCCCACCGCGAGGTTGACACCGGCGCTGGTGCCGTTGCGGGTCACCGTGTTGCTGTTGGGCGACTGGTTGCCGGCCGCGTCCCGGGCCCGCACGTAGTACGAGACGGTCGCGCCGGCGGGCTGGTTGTCGGTGAAGCCGCGCACGTCCGCGCCGACGCTCGCGCGCAGCACGCCGTTGGCGTAGACGTCGTAGCCCGTGACGCCGACGTTGTCGGTCGAGGCCTGCCAGGACAGGGCGATCTGGCCGGACGCGGGCTGGGTGTAGGCGAGGCTGCCCGGCGCGGTCGGCGCCTGGGTGTCCCCTGTGGACGGTCCGTAGGCCTCGAGCTCGGACAGCTGCGCGGCGGGCCAGCCGGTGTTCGCGGTGATGTTCAGCCGCACGTACCGGGTGGTCACCGAGTTGAAGTTGATCGTGACGGTGTTGCCCGACGCCGGGTCGAACCGGTAGCCGGCGGACGCGACGAGGTCGGTGAACGAGCTGCCGCCCGCGCTCTGCTGGACCGTGATCGTCTGCGTGCGGGCCTCCCAGCCGGTGGGCAGCTTCAGCACGAGCCGGTTGGTCGCGAGCGACGCGCCGAGGTCGGCCTGGATCCACTGCGGGAACACGTTGTTCGTGCTCTCCCAGTAGGTGGCCTGGTTGCCGTCGATGGCGTTCGACGCGTTGTACGGCGCGTTGGTGCTGCTGGCGGAGGCGGACGCGACCGCGGTGACGAGGTCGCGGTTCGACACCGGCGCCGCGTAGACCGCCAGGTCGGACAGCCTGCCCGCGCCGGTGAACGCGACCCGGACGTACCGCGCCTGGACCTCGCCGAGGGCGACGGTGGCCTCGGCGCTGCGGGGGATCACCGTCCGCGCTGTGCTGAAGGCGCCACCGTCGACGCTGGTCTGGACGCTCAGCTGCGTGGTGCGGGCGGCGGGCAGCGTGAGCACGGCCCGGTCGAGCCGGGTGACCGTGCCGAGGTCGACCTGCGCCCACTGGTCACCCGATCGGGTGCTCTCCCAGTAGGTGGCCTGGTCACCGTCGGTGATCCGGGTGGCGGTGACCGCGTTTGACGAGGTGGTGACCGGCTTGCCGTGCGCGAGGTCGGCCTTGTCCGCCGAGGCGGTGGGTCCGGTCGCGACGGCAAGCCCGACTACGAGTGCCGTGGCCGTGACCCACGACAGTAAGCGCTTCATGGGGCCTCTCCGTTGAGACGATGTCACTGAACGGGATGGTGATCGAAAATTGCAGGCGTTTGCTCGCTTTTTGCATCGATTAAGTCATAGAGTTGCCCACCCAATACCAGAAGTCAACGGGCAGGTGCGGGGTGTGGGCTGAACGGCCTATCGTCGCCCGTTCGGTTGATGCAAGACTGTCCGTACACGCCTGGGCGCTGCGGGTAGTCGATCGGGGGCGCCCTACCGCACACCTCTGGAGGTGTCAGGTGCGTAAGTTCGGCCTTGACCGACTCGGCACCAGCGCCGTCGTACTGGGCCTGGTGTTCGCCACCGCGCCCGCCGTGCACGCCGACCCGCGGTTCCCACCGCAAGCTCATGGCAGAACCATCACTCTGGTCACCGGAGACCAGGTCGTCCTCACCGGTTCGGACGCCCGCGAGGTGCGTCCGGGTCCCGGCCGCGCCGGCATGCGGTTCTCCGTCCACGAGGTGGCCGGCCACCTGTACGTCGTCCCCGCCGACGCGCTGCGGTCCATCGCGTCAGGACAGGTCGACCGGCGGATCTTCGACGTCACCACGTTGACCGAGTTCGGCTACGACCGCCGCGACACGGTCCCGCTCATCGTCACCGGCCCGAGCGCGACCCGCTTCGCGCCGCTGGGCAGGGCCCTGCCCAGCATCGACGGCTTCGCGTTCGACGCCGCGAAGGGCGACACCTGGCGCACGCTCACGACGACCCGGGGCGTCAGCAGGATCTGGCTCGACGGCAGGCGCGAGGCGGTTCTCGACCACAGCGTCCCGCAGATCGGCGCGCCGGCCGCGTGGGCGGCGGGCTACACCGGCGCGGGCGTCACGGTGGCGGTGATCGACACCGGCGTCGACCAGACCCACCCGGACCTGGCCGGCCGGCAGGTCGCCGAGGCCAACTTCGCCGGCACGCCCGACAACGAGGACCACTTCGGCCACGGCACGCACGTCGCCTCGATCGTCGCCGGCACCGGCGCGAAGTCCGGCGGCAAGTACCGCGGCGTCGCCGACGGCGCGTCCATCCTGGACGCGAAGGTGCTCGACGACAACGGCTCCGGCCAGGACTCGTGGATCATCGCCGGCATGGAGTGGGCGGTCCAGCAGGGCGCGGACATCGCGAACCTGAGCCTCGGCGGCACGGACACACCGAAACTGGACCCGCTCGAGGAGGCCGTCGACAAGCTGTCGGCGGAGTCCGGCACGCTGTTCGTGATCGCCGCGGGCAACTCCTACCGCGACGGCACGATCGGCTCGCCGGGCAGCGCGGACGCCGCCCTCACCGTCGGCGCCGTGGACGACGAGGACAACCTGGCCGACTTCTCCAGCCGCGGCCCGCGCGTCGGCGACGGCGCGATCAAGCCGGACGTCACCGCGCCCGGCGTGAACATCGTGGCCGCACTGCACTCCGACGGCACGATCGGCGAGCCGGTCGAGCCCGGCTACACGTCGCTGTCCGGCACGTCCATGGCCACCCCGCACGTCTCGGGCGCGGCCGCGCTGCTCGCCCAGCAGCACCCGGACTACACGGGACAGCAGCTGAAGGAGCTGCTTTCCGGCTCAGCGAAGCCGCGTGCCGGCCTGACCGCGTTCCAGCAGGGCGCCGGCCGGATCGACGTGGCGCGGGCGATCACGCAGGACGTGGTGAGCGAGCCGGCGAGCGTCAGCGTCGGCACGGTCGCCTGGCCGCACGACGACGACGTGCCCGTGACCAGGCCGGTGACCTACCACAACGACGGCGACGCCGACCGCACGCTCGTGCTGTCGTTGGCGGACACCGCGCCGGCGGGCATGTTCTCGTTGAGTGCCAACGAGATCACGGTTCCCGCGGGTGGCACGGCCGAGGTGTCCGTGACCACCGACCCGGGTGCCGGCGACGCGGACGGGTACTTCTCGACCGCGGTCGTCGCGACGGCCGGTGACACCGTGGTCCGCACGCCGGTCGCGGTCGACCGCGAGGCCGAGAGCTACGACCTGACCGTCGACACGCTCGACTCGACGGGCGCGCCCACCGCCGGCTACAACCTGCTCGTCGTCGGCCTGACCGGCAGCGCGCTGGCGTTCCCGTACGACGAGGACGGCAGCGTCACCGTGCGGCTGCCCAAGGGCCGCTACCTGCTGGACGACACGGTCCGCACCGGCACGGGCGGGGACCTGAGGTACGCGCTGATGGTCGAGCCGGACCTGTTGCTGGACAAGGACACCACGGTCACGGTCGACGCGCGGACCGCGAAGCCGGTCGAGGTCACCCCGCCCGCCGAGGCGGAGCTGGCGATCGGCGACATCGGCTACTCGATGGTCACCGAGGCGGGCGGCATGTCGTCCGCGTTCCTGACCGACGTGCTCGACATCGTTTCCACCGCCCCGGTCGGCGACCCGGTGCCGGGCACCGCGTTCACCGCCAAGATCAACACCCAGTGGTCGGGCGCGGACGGGTCGTTCTACGGCCTGGCCTGGTTCCCGCACGGCGCGATGCCGGCCGGGTTCACGAAGGCGGTGCACCCCCGGGAGCTGGCGACCGTCGACACCCGGCTCGGCACGCCGGCCCCGGACCGCACCGGCGACAAGGTGACCTTCCCCTTCCCCACCGAGGGCGACGGCTTCGTGTTCGGCGTCGCCCAGGAGATACCGCTGCCGGGCGCGCGGGTCGAGCACCTGACGACCGACGGCGTTAAGTGGCAGTCGTTGCTGGGCCAGCGGAACGGGAAGGACACCGAGGCGCAGTTCACCTCTCCGTTCGAGAGCTTCCTGGCGGGCCGGACGTACACGCGGCGGCTCAACCACGGCATGTTCGGCCCGACGATGACGAACGACGGTTTCGCGGGTGGTTCGGTGTTCCGCCTGGGCAACGAGTTGTTCGTGCAGCCGTCGCTGTACGGCGACGGGGCCGGCAACATCGGACAGTCGGTGCTGTCGTCGGCGAGGTTCGAGCTGTACCGCGGCGACGAGCTGATCTCCTCCAGCGCGTCGCCGGGCGGCGTGGCCACCGTGCCGCCGGCGGAGTCGACCTACCGGGCCGTGGTGCGGACGGAGCGGCCGAGGACCGTGTTCGACGTGAGCACTGCCATCGAGGCGTCATGGACGTTCCGGTCGGCGCACGTGGACGAGGAAACCCTGGTACCGCAACAGGTGTCGGTGATCCGCTTCGCGCCAGGGCTGGACGCCGGCAACTCGGCGCCGGCCGGGAAGGGGTTCCTGGTGCCGGTTTGGTTGCAGCACAACGGGACCGGCGCGGCCGAGCGGCCACGCACGCTGAGCGTCGAGGTCTCCTACGACGAGGGAAGGACCTGGCGGAAGGCGAGCACCCTGCTGCACATGATCGTGATCCTGCGGCATCCGGCGGACGCGGAGTCGGTGTCCCTGCGGGCGAGTGCGACCGCACGGGACGGCAGCACGGTGACGCAGACCGTGATCCGGGCCTACAAGCTGCGGAAGTGAGTGATCAGCCCGAGCTCGCCCGTCTCGTCGGAGCTGATCCGGTGGAAGGCGATCGCGGGCGGTAGGTCGTAGGTGATGCCCTCGTCGCCCTCGAACGGGAGCTGAAGCGTCGACACCACGCCGGGCGCCACGATCACGGGGCGCCCGGCGAAGGTCGACGAGGCGGCGGTGTGCGCATGTCCACAAAGGACGGCGAGGACCCCGTCGCCCAGCACCTCGGCCAGCTGGTCGGGGTTGAGCAGGCGGATGCCGTCCAGGAACGGCTGGCCCATCCGCACCGGCGGGTGGTGGAAGCAGACCAGCACCGGGTCCTCGGTGTCGGAGATGACCTTGTCCAGCCAGGTCAGCGTGTCGTCGTCGAGCAGGCCCTCGTTGCGGCCCGGGATGGACGAGTCGCACATGGCGATCGTGAACCCGCCCAGCTGGTGGACCTGGTTGATGGCCTCGGTGTTGGCCGGCTCGGCCAACAGGGTTTCCCGGTAGGCGGTGCGTTCGTCGTGGTTGCCCGGGCAGATGAGCACCGGGAACCGCAGCGTGCCGAGGAGCTCACGGACGATCTCGTACTCGACCGGCGTGCCGTGGTCGGCGAGGTCGCCGGTGACGAGGACGCCGTCGAGGTCGCCGGGCAGGGCGTTGAGGTAGTCGACGACCTTGCGGGCGCGGGCCAGCGCGCGGGCGCCGCCGTCGCCCCGGAAGTCCTGGCCGATGTGGATGTCGCTGACGTGCGCGAGGAGCATGGGTCTCACCACCAGGTTGCCAGGTCACGGCCGGGTGCGCGGGGGCCGGCCAGTTCGACGGACGCGTTCGGGACGCGGATGTGGGTCAGCCGGCCGAAGTCGCTGTCGGTCTCGGTCAGGAACGGCGTCGGGTCCACTTCGAACACCTCGCCGTCCGGCACCCGGCCGATGTCGTGCAGTGACTCCGCCGTTCTGGCGAGGGAGAGCTTGATGTGCCACGAGCCGCCCTCGATGGCACGCCGGTACAGCGTGGTCATCACCGCGTGGGCGGCGAGCCAGCCGGTGCCGTGGTCGAGCGCCTGCGCCGGGAGCGCGCGGGGCTTGTCCAGGCCGCCGTGCGCGGCGATGCCGGCGGACATCTGGACCAGGCTGTCGAAGCCGCGCCGCTCGCGCCACCGACCGGTGTGCCCGTACGCGGAGAGGCTGACGACGATGATGCCGGGGTTGCGCCCTGCCAGGTCCTCGGCGCCGAATCCCTTACGTGCCAGCGAACCTGGCCGGAAGGACTGGACGAACACATCGGTGCCGGCGGCGAGGGCACTCAGCTCGGCGCCGAGGCCGGTGACACACTGGCGCTTGCCGAAGTCGGTGTCCCGCACCAGGTCCAGGAGAACGGGCCAGCCCGGCGGGGTCACGTGGAGGACGTCGGCGCCGTGTGCGGCGAGGACGCGGACGCAGACCGGGCCGGCGATGACGTGCGTCAGGTCGAGGACCCGGACGCCGGCCAGTGGGATGTCGGCCTTGCTGAAGGGCCTCGGTGGCGCGTCGCCGATCTTCTCTATGGCCACCAACGGTTCCTGACGGATGGTGGCGCCGGGCCCGTTGGCCAGCCAGTCCTCGCGGGTGCGCAGCGCCGCCGCGGCACCGCCCTCGGCCAGCACCAGCTCCTCCACCTCGACGGCGGTACGCCGGGCGACCGCGGGCGCCGGGTCGTCGCCGAACACCCGGCGGATCGCGGCCGCGTGGTGGGGGTAGTTGGCGTGCAGGCGGACCCAGCCGTCGGACGCCTGGTAGTCGCCCGAGAGCGGCGACCACAGCGGCTTCGGCTCCTCGCCGGCGACCCGCGTGTGCCGCTCACTGCGGAACGCCTCCGCCGCGTGCCCGCCGTGGACGGCGACCGACTCCGGTGCGGTGCCGCCGCGCAGGGTCAGCAGCTCGTGCGCGGCGGCGGTGGCGAACGCCACACACGTCGCGGCGAGCTGGACCACCTTGTAGGGACCGGGAAAAGCATCCACACGCCGTGCCCCCGCGGGCTCGGTACCGCCGTTCGTCGGCGTGCCAGCATCCATGCTTCGCGCGGCTCCGCTCACTAGGGCAGGTTCGCGACCAGCTCGGCCGGGGCGATCTTCGTGCCGGTGTAGAACGGGACCTCCTCGCGGACGTGCCGGCGGGCGGTGCTGCCCCGCAGGTGCCGCATGAGGTCGACGATCCGGTGCAGCTCGTCCGCCTCGAACGCGAGGATCCACTCGTAGTCGCCGAGTGAGAACGACGCCACGGTGTTGGCACGCACGTCCGGGTAGTCGCGGGCCATCTTGCCGTGCTCGGCGAGCATGTGCCGGCGCTCCTCGTCGGGCAGCAGGTACCACTCGTAGGACCGTACGAACGGGTACACGGACACGTACTTGCGCGCCGGCTCGCCGGCCAGGAACGCCGGGATGTGGCTCTTGTTGAACTCGGCCGGGCGGTGCAGCGCGACCTGGCTCCAGACCGGCGTGGACGCGCGGCCGAGCGCGGTGCGGCGGAACCCGGCGTATGCGGCCTGGACCTGCTCGATCTCCTCGGCGTGCCACCAGATCAGGAAATCGGCGTCGGCACGCAGCCCCGCGACGTCGTACACCCCGCGAACCACGACCCCCTTGGCTTCCAGGCCGTCGAGGAACTCCTGGGCCTCGGTGGCGGCCGGTCCCCGGTCGTCGGGAAGGCGACCGGTCTCGGCGCGGAACACCGACCACATGGTGTAGCGGAGCGTGTCGTTGAGCTCGGTGAAGTTCAGGCGGGCCATGGCTTCATACTGCCATCAGCCGTGCGGCCAGCCGCTCCGCGGCGGCGGTGGCGGTCCGCACACAGGCGGGGATGCCGACGCCCCGGAACACCGCGCCCGCGACCGCGAGCCCCGGCACCCGCTCGACGGCCCGCTCGATCTCGGCGACCACGGCGGCGTGGCCGACGCCGTACTGCGGCAGCCCGCCACCCCATTTGGTGACCGTCCAGGCGACCGGCTCGGCCTCGACACCGGAGAGCTCGGCGAGGTCGGCCAGGACATCGGCGAGCAGGGCGTCCTCGTCCCGCTGGAGGGCCTGCTCCTCGCCGACCCGGCCGACCGACGCCCGCAGGCGGGTTCGCTCGCCGCCCCACTTGCGGCTGGTGAAGGTGAAGGCCTTGGCCGTGAAGGGAGTGCCGTCACGATGGCGCTCCCCCACGGCGAGGAGGACGCCGCTGGCCTCGGGGA
Organism: Actinophytocola sp.; assembly: GCF_035634895.1. GTDB lineage: Bacteria > Actinomycetota > Actinomycetes > Mycobacteriales > Pseudonocardiaceae > Actinophytocola. The sequence goes on from NZ_DASQCC010000260.1 coordinate 12,668, forward strand.
GGGCGACGTCGGGCAGGACCATGGAGACGACGGCCATGGAACCGACCTGGACGCGCCCGTAGGCGTTGGCGGCCTCGGGGGCGATCCCGTCGAGCAGCTTGCGCGCGGCGGGCGCGGGCACGGCGAGCACGACCGCGTCGGCATCGAGGAACTCCGGCCGCGGCACCGGCCCCACCTCGACCCGCCACCCGCCCGGCCCGCCGTCCGGAAGACGCCCCGCGCCGGCACGGCCACCGGACCCGATGTCCTGAGGCTGCCCGTCCCGAGGAAGGCCCGCACGCCCGTCGGCGGCCGAACCGCGTCCCGACCCGGGGTCCTGACCGTGCCCCTCGCGCCGCTCCAGCCGGCGGACCGTCGTGCCGAGGCGGATCTCCGCGCCCGACCGGCGGGCCAGCTCCGCCACCAGCACCCGCATCCCGCCCGGTAGCGCGGCGAAGACCGGCTTCGCGGGACCGGCCGAGGGTGCCGGCAGCAGGCTGTCCGCCGCGGCCGTCAACGAGCCCGTCTCGTCCAGCGCCTTCACCAGCGCCGGCATCGTCGCGCGGAGCCCCAGGAGGTCCGCCCGGCCCGCGTAGACGCCCGCCAGCAACGGTTCCACCAGGTGGTCGACCACCTCGCGGCCCATCCGCTCGGTCAGCAGCCCGCCCACCGACGCGTCCTCGCCCGGCGCCAGCCGCAGCGGCGGCAGCGACGCCTCGGCCGCCACCCGCTCGGCGCCCTCCGCCGACAGGACGTCGCGCACCGCGTCCGCACCCGCCGGCACGCCCAGGAACGTCCGCCGCGGCAGGGCGACCGTCGTGCCGCCCGCGTGGATCGTCGCCGCCGCTCGTTCGGGGTGCACCACGGCCAGGCCCAGCTCCGCCGCCAGGTCGGCCGCGGCCGGGTCACGCAGGACGAACGCCTCGGCGCCCACATCCGTCGGGACGCCGTCCAGGTCGAGGGTGCGCAGCTTGCCGCCGAGCCTGTCGGACTGCTCCAGCACGGTCAGGCGAGCGGCCGGCCCGAGCAGCCGCCGCAGGCGGTACGCGGCGACCAGTCCGGAGACGCCGCCGCCGACGATCAGCACATGGGTCATGGCTCGAGGCTGTGCACCAGCTCGACCACGCGGCTGAGCACGGCCGGATCCGTGTCCGGCAGCACGCCGTGGCCGAGGTTGAAGATGTGGCCGCCGGCCGCCCGGCCCTCCGCGTGAATGCGCCGGACCTCGGCCTCGACGACCGCCCAGTCGGCCAGCAGCACCGCCGGGTCCAGGTTCCCCTGCAGGACGGGCGCGCCGGACAGCCTGCGCGCGGCCTCGTCCAGCGGCAGCCGCCAGTCCACGCCGACGACGTCCGCGCCGGCCTCCCGCATGGCGGGCAGCAGCTCGCTCGTGCCGACGCCGAAGTGGATCCTGGGCACGTCGAGGCCGTCGAGGACGGTCGTCGAGTGCGGCAGGACCAGCTCGCGGTAGTCCCGCTCGGACAGCGCGCCCGCCCACGAGTCGAACAGCTGCACCGCCTGCACGCCGGCCTCGATCTGCAGCCGCAGGAACGCGCGGGCGATGCCGGCGAGCTTGGCCAGCAGCGCGTGCCAGGTCTGCTTGTCCGAGTGCATGAGCGCCTTGGTGTGCTCGTGGTTGCGGCTCGGCCCGCCCTCGATGAGGTACGACGCGAGCGTGAACGGCGCACCCGCGAAGCCGATCAGCGGGGTCGCGCCCAGCTCGGCGCGCAGCAGGCCGATCGCACGGGCGACGGGCCGCAACCGCTCGACCGCGTCGGAAGGAAGCGCGGCCACCTGCGCGGCCGTCCGCACCGGCTCCGCGACCACCGGGCCGGTGCCCGGCACGATGTCCACCCCGATGCCCGCGGCGACCAGGGGCACCACGATGTCGCTGAACAGGATCGCCGCGTCGACGCCGTGCCGGCGGACGGGCTGGAGCGTGATCTCGCAGACCAGCTCCGCGTCGAAGCACGCGTCGAGCATCGGCACGCCCTCGCGGAGCTTCCGGTACTCGGGCAGCGAGCGGCCCGCCTGCCGCATGAACCAGACCGGGGTGTGGCTCGGCTTCTCGCCGGCGGCGGCCGCGAGGAAGGGCGCGGTCCGAACCGCGGCGATGTCAGGACTCACGTCCACCAGCGTCCCACGCGCACGACCAAGGCGGACGTGGGGTCGCGGTGATCAACTTACGGTGTGCAAATCTCGGTATCCACTCCGGCGCGGCGTCCCTGCTCACCAGCTCGGGTGGTCCTACAGTTACGAGTCGTGACCAGTACGTCGGGAGCGCCCGAGCTGTTCACTCAGGCCGTCGCCGCCCTCAAGGGACTGCGACCCAGGCCCGAGTTACAGCTCGGCGTTGTACGCGCTCCACAACGCCTCGCGCCGTGGGCGTACGCGTTCACCGCGGAGATCAACGGCCCGGCGGACGAGCTCGCCACCGGCCGGCTCATCCTGCTGCACGACCCGGACGGCCCGGAGGCCTGGGACGGTGTGCTGCGGGTGGTGGCCTACGTCAGAGCCGAGGTCGACGCCGAGCTCGCGGCCGACCCGCTGCTGCCGGCCGTCGGCTGGTCGTGGCTCACGGACGCGCTGGCGGCCACCGGCGCCGAGTACCGCTCGCTGGGCGGCACGGTGACCGACACGTCCTCGGCCCGCTTCGGCGACATCGCGGGCCCGGCCAGAACCGACGACCTCGAGCTCCGGGCGTCGTGGACGCCGGTGGACGCGAACCTGGCGCCGCACGGCGAGGCCTTCTTCGACGTCATGGCCAGCGTCGTCGGCCTGCCGCCCGTGGGCGTGACGTTGTTCAGCCAGCGGCAGCCGTACTGAAATGGACCTCTCGGCAACTCGCAGGATGCAAGTTGCAAGTTAGCCTGTCTGGTGAACCAGCACCCACAGGCGATGGGAGGCGCACCATGAACCACGGTCCCGCATTCAGGTGGCGCAAGTCGAGCTTCAGCTCCAGCGGAGCTGAGTGCGTCGAGGTGGCGTCCGCCGGCCGCGGCGCCGTCCGCGACAGCAAGAACCCCGACGGTCCGACGATCCGGACCGACCTCCACGCGCTGGTGTGCGCGGCGAAGGCCGGCCGGTTCGACCACTGAGCGGAGCTTGCGCAGCGAACACCGTCGCCGGCGAGACTCGCGCAGCGAACACCGTCCCCGGCCGAGCTTGCGCAGCGAACATTCGTCGTCAGCGGAGCTTGCGTAGCGAACATCGGCGCCGGCCGAGCGTGCGCGGTGAACATCGGCGCGCGACGCTCGCGCGGCGAACGGCCGTCACTGCTTGGCCGCGTAGTCCTCCGCGTCGGTGAGGGCACGCAGGACGTTCTCGCCGGCCAGCTTCGCACAGTCCTCCTCCGTCCAGCCGCGGTCGAGCAGCGCCGCGAACAGGTTGGGGTAGCCGCTCACGTCCTCTAGGCCGGCGGGCAGTTCGTCGACCCCGTCGTAGTCCCCGCCGATCCCGATGTGGTCGACGCCGGCCACCTCTCGCGCGTGCTCCACGTGCGCCACGACGTCCGAGAGGGCCGCCTTCGGCCGCGGCGGGCCGTCCCAGGTGTCGGCGAACTCCTTCCGCGCGGTCAGGTCCGAGTGCCGGAGGCCGGCGGCGGTCATGGCGTCCTTCAGCGCGTGATCCCACTCGACCGCCGCCTTCGACACGAACGACGGCACGAACGTGACCATGCAGACGCCGCCGTTGCCCGGCAGGCGGCGCAGCACGTCGTCCGGCACGTTGCGGGGGTGGTCGGCCACGGCCCGGCACGACGAGTGGCTGAAGATCACCGGCGCCTCGGCGACGTCGAGCGCGTCCCGCATGGTCGTCGCGGCCACGTGGGAGAGGTCCACGAGCATGCCGATCCGGTTCATCTCGCGGACGACCTCACGGCCGAAGTCGGTGAGGCCGCCGGCCGCCGGCTCGTCGGTCGCGGAGTCGGCCCACGGGGTGTTGTCGTTGTGCGTGAGCGTCATGTACCGGACGCCCAGGCGGTAGAGGGCGCGGAGCACGCCGAGCGAGGAGTTGATGGAGTGCCCGCCCTCGGCGCCGAGCATGGACGCGATCCGGCCCTCGGCGAACGCGGCGCGGGCCTCCGCGGCGGTGCCCACGATTCGCAGTTGCGACGGATACTGGGCGGCCAGGGTGTGTACCAGCTCCGCCTGCTGAACGACCGCCGTGACGGCCGCGTCGCCCGAGAGCCGGCACGGAACGTAGACGGACCAGAACTGCATTCCGAGCCCACCGGCCCGGAGCCGGGGGAAGTCCGTGTGCAACTCCGGCTGCGGCTTTGTCAGGTCCACCTCGAACGCCGCCGAACGGGTTTCGTCGACTCCTGGCAGGGACCGCAACGCCCATGGCAGGTCGTTGTGTCCATCGACCAAGGGAGTGGATTTCAGCAACGCCCGAGCGCGTTCGAAGGATGGGTTCTCCACTGCCGCGACTCCGTTTCATCGAGTTCCGACCTATAGACGTTACGCCACAGGGCAGAAGTCACCCGATCGTGTTACATCTGCCCGTCAGTGTGATGTCTCGATTGGATAGATAACGAATTGATCATCCCGCTAACCCGCTTGGGGGGCTAGGCTGCGGACGTCGACACCACTTTCGGTCCAATGGCGGCGCGGCTGTTTGGCCGAAGGTCCCGGTGTAGGTCGGGGGGCACGACCGACTCCAGGGAGGTAGTGACGTGGCTGCCGTCGGCTTAGGTCAGGCCGCTCGAACCACGCCAGCCGGTGTTTTGCCGGCCAACATGGTCCCGCATCCGCGGGAGGAGCTGTTCTCAGTACTGGTGGTCGATGACCATCCGTTACTAAGGGAGGCGATAGCTGCCCGGTTGACCCAGATGGGTGCCGGCACCGTCCACGAGGCTGCCACGGTGGCCGAAGCGAGGGCGCGAGCACTGGCCACCGGCCCGTGCGATCTCGCGATCCTCGACCTCGGCCTGCCGGATGGCAGCGGGATCGAGCTTGTCACCGAGCTGCGTGGCCATGGTTGGCCCCGCATCGTGGTGCTGGCTTCTTCCGACGACCCGTACGCCGTGCGTTCGGCCTTCCAGGCAGGGGCTCAGGCCTACCTGCTGAAGTCGGCCTCGCCGGTGGTGGTGACCGACGGGGTTCGTCGTGTGCTCGAGGGCGGCGTCTACGCCGACCCGAGCGTCGCGCCGATCCTCGCCACGGGTACGCGGGTCCCCGGCACCGACAACACGCCGCGTGAGCTTTCCGCTCGCGAGGTGGAGGTGCTGCAGCTCGTCGCGGACGGGCAGTCCAACAAGGAGATCGGCGAGGGACTCAACCTGTCAGCTCTGACGGTGAAGTCCCATCTCTCGCGGATCGGCAGGAAGTTGGGCACCGGTGACCGGGCACAAATGGTCGCGTTGGCCATGCGTGCTGGCGTGATTCGCTGAGTTAGACCGTGCTGGCCGGGCTTGCGAGGGCATTCGCGGGCCCGGCCAAATCGGGTACTGAGAGTTACAAACGGGTCGCTGCCTGCGCATCTGTCACACCCGTGACGTAAGGTCATCGGCCGTGGGTGACACGGGGACGGGAACAGACGAGGGGGCACGGCCAGATCCGGTGCTGCTGACAGAGCCGGCGGAAGGCACGCCGGACGTCGTGGAGACGCATCGGGCCTTGCGCGAGGCCGCCGACGCACTGGCCGCCGGCCAGGGGCCGGTCGCGGTCGATACCGAGAGAGCCTCCGGCTACCGGTACTCACAGCGCGCCTATCTGGTCCAGTTACGCAGACAGGGCGCGGGCACGTTCCTGGTCGACCCGGTCGCACTGGACGACGAGATCGACCCGCTCATCGAGGCGCTGGCGGACACCGAGTGGGTGCTCCACGCGGCCTCGCAGGACCTCCCCTGTCTCGCCGAGCTGGGCCTGCGCCCCGCCCGCCTGTTCGACACCGAGCTGGCCGGCCGGCTGGCCGGGTTCGAGAGGGTCGCGCTGGGCACGCTCGTCGAGCTGCTGCTGGGCTATCACCTGGAGAAGGGCCACGGCGCCGCCGACTGGTCCCGCAGACCGCTGCCGCAGGACTGGCTGGACTACGCGGCACTGGACGTGGAGCTGCTGGTTCCGCTGCGGGACGCGCTGGAGGAGGAGCTGGCCGAGCAGGGCAAGCTCGACTGGGCCCTGGAGGAGTTCGAGGCGCTGCGGACCGCCCCGCCCGCGCCGCCACGCGCGGAGCCGTGGCGGCGGACGTCCGGCATCCACCGGGTGCGCTCGCCGCGTGGGCTCGCGGCGGTGCGTGCGGTGTGGGAGGCGCGGGACACGCTGGCGAGGCAGCGGGACATCGCGCCGGGGCGGGTGCTGCCGGACGCGTCGATCGTGCAGGCCGCGGTGGCCGCGCCGGCGACCGAGGAGGAGCTGATCGCGCTGCCGGTGTTCCGGGGTCGCGCGCAGCGGCGGATCGCGGACGTCTGGCTACGGGCCCTGCGGACCGCGGCGCGGATGCCGAAGAGCGAGCTGCCCGACCCGTCGCCGGCACATGACGGACCGCCGCCCCCGAACCGCTGGGGCGACCGGGACCCGGCCGCGGCGGCACGCCTGTCGGCGGTACGCACGGCGCTGGCGACGATCGCCGAGGCCCACCGGCTACCGGTGGAGAACCTGCTGCAGCCGGAACTGGTGAGGCGGACGTGCTGGCGGCCGCCCGCGGAGCTGTCGGCGGAGGCGGTGGGCAAGGTCCTGCGTGACGGCGGCGCCCGCGAGTGGCAGATCGAGCTGACGGTGGACGCCCTGGCGCAGGCGTTGACCGACGCCGCGGACTGACCGGCCTGACCGGCCGGCCGCCGGCCGCTGTCCGGTGGGTGGGGCGCTTCCCTGGGACGATGGTGGGGTGCGCGGCAAGGCGTGGATCGGCACGTCGGGGTGGCGGTATCCGCCCTGGCGCGGCGAGTTCTACCCGAAAGGCCTGGCGCAGCGCCGCGAGCTGGAGTACCTGTCCCGGCAGCTCGGCTCGACCGAGATCAACGGCTCGTTCTACTCGCTGCAGCGCCCCGAGTTCTACCGCCGCTGGCACGACGAGACGCCGCCGGACTTCGTGTTCGCGGTCAAGGGCGGCCGCTTCGTCACGCACATGAAGCGCCTCAGGGACGTCGAGACGCCGCTGGCGAACTTCTTCGCGAGCGGTGTGCTGGCCCTCCGGGACAAGCTCGGCCCGGTCCTCTGGCAGCTGCCGCCGAGCCTGCGCTTCGACCCCGAGCTGCTGGCCGGCTTCTTCGACCTCCTCCCGCGGGACACCACGGCCGCGGCCAAGCTCGCCGGCAGGCACGACGCACGCCTCGACGGCAGAGCGCTCACCGAGGCACCCGCGCACCGCCCGCTGCGGCATGCACTGGAGGTCCGGCACCCGAGCTTCGTCGACCCCACGCTGCCGGACCTGTTGCGCGCACACGGAATCGGCCTCGTGGCGTCCGACGCGGCCGCCGACTGGCCCTACCTGGAGGACGTGACCGCGGACTTCGCGTACGCCCGCCTGCACGGCGCCACCGAGCTGTACGCGAGCGGGTACGACGACGACGCGCTGGACGCCTGGGCCGACCGGGTCCGCGGCTGGACCGCCGGCGGCCACGACACCTACGTCTACTTCGACAACGACATGAAGGTCCGGGCACCGTTCGACGCCATCGGCCTCATGACCCGGCTCGGCACGAAAAACCCTAGTGCGCGGCCGGCAGGTGGACGGTCACCGTCAGGCCGCCGCCGTGGACGGCCTCCGCGGCCACCGTGCCGCCGTGGGCGCGGACGACCGCACGCACGATGGACAGGCCCAGTCCCGTGCCCGTGTGGGCGGTCCGGTGCACGCCGCCGCGGCGGAACGACTCGAACAGCTCCTCGACGCGTTCCGGGTCGACCGGCATGCCGGACGAGGACACCCGCAGGGTCGCCCAGCCGGGGCGCACGCTGCTGTGGACGTCCAGCCAGCCACCGTCCACGTTGTGCCGCACCCCGTTCTCCAGGAGGTTGCCGGCCACGCGCTCCAGCAGCGCCGGGTCGCCGTTCACCGGAGCGGGCGCGCACGTGAACGTGGCCCGCAGCCGGCGCCGCTCGGCCTCGGTCCGCACGGCCTGCCACGCGCTGCCGACCACGGTCGCCAGGTCGACCCGCTCGACCAGGCCGATGCCCATGCCGTCGGTGCGGGCGAGCAGCAGCAGCGCGTCGACGAGCTGGTTGGCCCGCATGGCGGCCGAGCTCACGACGCCCGCCATGCGGCGCAGCTCCTCGGCGTCGGCCCCGGGATCGGCGAGCGTCACGTCCAGTTCGGTACGGATGACCGACAGGGGCGTGCGCAGCTCGTGGGACGCGTTGGCGACGAACTGGCGTTGCGAGGAGAACGTGGCCTGGAGCCGGTCGAGCATGGCGTCGAACGTGTCGGACAGCTCGGCCACCTCGTCGCGGGGGCCGCGCAGCGCGATCCGCTCCTCCAGCGACTCCGCGGACAGGCGCCGCGCGGTGCCCGTGACGTCCCGCAGGGGCTTGAGGACCCGGCCGGTGAACGTCCAGGCCAGCAACGCGGTCGCGCCGACCACGCAGACGAACGCGACGGAACCCGCGATCAGCACACGGAAGCGGGCGTTGTCCCGCAGCACCTCGGTGAGGTCCTCGGCCTTCACGTTGACGCCGCTGACCACGACGGTCGTGCCGGCAGGCAGGGACGGGCTGACGACCGAGTCGCCGGCCAGCATCCATCCCAACCACAGCAGGAGCGCCGCGACGACGGCCACCAGAGCGGTGGCCAGCAACGTGATCCTGGCGCGCAACCCCGGCCCGCGCCGCTGCTGTGCCGGCCCCGTCGCGCCGCTCATCCGCTCCGCCACCCGCGCCCGCGTCACTCCACCCGGCTCGCCGCCGGCACCCGGTACCCGGAGCCGACCACGGTGTCGATGATGCCGGGCTCACCCAGCTTCTTGCGCAACGTCATGACGGTCACGCGCACGGTCGTGGTGAACGGGTCGGCGTGCTCGTCCCAGACGCGTTCGAGCAGTTCCTCGCTGGAGACGACCGAGCCGCTGGCCGCGAGCAGCACCTCGAGGACGCCGAACTCCTTGCGCGTCAGGTCGACCTGCTCACCGCCGCGGGTGACCGTCCGGCGGGCCGGGTCCAGCTCGACGTCGCCCGCGCGCAGCACCGGCGGGGTGACCGGGGTGGCCCTCCTGGCGAGCGCCCGGACCCGCGCGACCAGCTCGTCGAAGGCGAACGGCTTGGCGAGGTAGTCGTCGGCGCCCAGGGACAGCCCCTCGACGCGGTCGGCCACCGAGCCGCTGGCGGTCAGCATGATGACCCGGGTCAGCGCCCCGGAGGCGACGATCTCGCGACACAGCTCGTCCCCGGACATGCCGGGCAGGTCGCGGTCGAGCACCACCACGTCGTAGCGGGTGACGCTGGCCTTCTCGTGGCCCTCGTCACCGTCCAGGGCGACGTCCACGGCCATGCCTTCACGACGCAGCCCCCTGGCGATGGCGTCGGCCAGGGGCTCTTCGTCCTCGACGATCAGAATCCGCACCCCACAACGGTGCCACAACTACCCTTGACAGCGCTCTCAGGTCCTGTCAAGGACCTTCCGGAAGGACGCGGTCGAGGTGTTCGGCCAGCGTGCGGAGGTCGTCGCGCCAGGTTGCGCGGTACCGGTCGCTCCTCAGGGCAGCTCGGCGGGAGCGGGGCTCGCGTCGGTGCGGGTGGCGATCCACTCCGTGACCCGGCGGGCCACGTTCTGCGCGGTCATGCCCAACCCGACCAGCACCTCGACGCGGGTCCCCTGCCCGTGGAACTCCTGCGGCAGCCCGAGGTCCCGCAACGGCACGTCCACGTCGGCGTCCCGCAGGGCCGCCGCGAGCGCCCAGCCGAACCCGCCGTGCCGCCCGTTGTCCTCGACCGTCACCACCAGCCGGTGCGCGTCCGCCAGCGTGACCAGCTCCGCCGGCACCGGCTTGATCCACCGCGGGTCGACGACCGTGACGCCGACCCCCTGGTCGGCCAGCCGGTCCGCCGCCGCCATGCCCAGCTCGGCCAGCGCGCCGACCGTCACCAGCAGCACGTCCGCCGTCTCGTGGGCGGCCGGCCGGCGCAGGACGTCCACGCCGCCGCGCCGCTCCAGCGCCGCGACCTCACCGCCCACCGACGCCTTGGGGAAGCGCAGCACCGTCGGGCCGTCCTTGACCGCGACCGCCTCGTTCAGCTCCTCGCGCAGCGTCACCGCGTCGCGCGGCGCGGCCACCCGCAGACCCGGCACGACCCCGAGCAGCGAGAGGTCCCACATCCCGTGGTGGCTCGGCCCGTCCGGCCCGGTGACCCCGGCGCGGTCGAGCACCAGCGTGACGGGCAGCCTGTGCAGCGCCACGTCCATGAGCAGCTGGTCGAACGCGCGGTTCAGGAACGTCGAGTAGATCGCGACGACCGGGTGCAGCCCGGCCATCGCCATGCCCGCCGCCGACGTCACCGCGTGCTGCTCGGCGATGCCGACGTCGAACCAGCGGTCCGGGTGCGCCTCGGCGAACTTCGCGAGCCCGGTCGACCGCAGCATGGCCGCGGTGATGGCCACGACGTCCGGCCGCTCGTCGCCGATGCGTGCCAACTCGTCGGCGAAGACCGACGTCCAGGAGGCGGCGCCCTTGGCCGTGGTCGGCTTGCCCGTCACCGGGTCGATCGGGTCGGTCTGGTGCATCTGGTCGACCTCGTCGTTCTCGGCGAGGGGGAACCCACGACCCTTGCACGTCGCGACGTGCACGATGACCGGCCCACCGAACTCCTTGGCCCGGCGCAGCGCGGCGTCGAGCGCCGCGAAGTCGTGCCCGTCGACCGGCCCGAAGTACTTCAGGCCGAGGTCCTCGAACATCATCTGCGGCGAGAGCGCGTCCTTGATGCCGCGCTTGGCCGCGTGCAGGGCGGCGTACAGCGGCCTGCCGACCACGGGCGTGCCCTGCAGCATCCGCTTGCCGGCCTCCAGCGAGCGTTCGTAGCCGGGCGAGAGCCGCAGGGACGCGAGGTGGTCGGCCAGCCCGCCGATGGTCGGCGAGTAGGACCGGCCGTTGTCGTTGACGATGATCACCATCGGCCGGTCCCGGCCGGCGGCGATGTTGTTGAGCGCCTCCCAGCACATGCCGCCGGTCAGCGCGCCGTCGCCGACCACGGCGACCACGTGGCGGCGCTCACCGCGCAGCTCGAAGGCCTTGGCGAGCCCGTCGGCGTAGGAGAGGGCGGAGGAGGCGTGGCTGCTCTCGACGAAGTCGTGCTCGCTCTCGGCGCGGCTCGGGTAGCCGGAGAGGCCGCCGAGCAGGCGGAGGCGGTCGAAGTCGTCCTGGCGGCCGGTCAGCACCTTGTGGACGTAGGCCTGGTGGCCGACGTCGAAGATGACCGGATCGTGGGGCGAGTCGAAGACACGGTGGAGGGCCATGGTCAGCTCGACCACACCCAGGTTGGGGCCCAGGTGACCGCCGGTAGTCGTCACCTTGTCGACGAGAAACTGGCGAATCTCGCCGGCCAGCCTCGGAAGTTGTTCCCCTGACAGCCTTTTCAGGTCTGCCGGGCCGTGCACCGAGTCGAGCAGGGACTCCTCGTCGGTCACCGCTGGTCACCCCTGTTCTCAGATCGCGGAGATCGTGCCGGTGCCGCCAGTCTACGAGTGGTCCGGTCGGACCAACCCGCCCCTACACTCGGGCCCGTGCCAGTCGCATTCGACACCGCCGGTATGGAGCGACACGACGAGCGAACCTGGTTCGACCCACGGACCGGGGACCAAGTCAGTCTCACCTATATCGGCCTGGTGCCCGACATCCCCGCGCCGCTAGACGACCTGCCGCTGCTACGCAGAAAGCTGGCGCGGGAAACCGCCGAGACCGGCTCGATCATCGAGGCACACGTGGTGAGCCTGGATGGTGTGCCGGCGCTCTACCAGCTGATCAAGCTGCCGATCCCCGGCCAGGACACCGGCCTGGCGTTCATCGCGGCATTCACCCTGCCGAAGGCCGAGTGCAGCGTGGTCCTGCGCATCCAGTGCGCGGAGGAACACATGACCGGCCTCCGCGAGTCGACCGTGGCGGGCCAGGTGGGGTTCGAGCACTGCTTCCCACCGCACCCGTACGCGGCGGACGTCCACGGCCAACTGCCGTACAGCCTGGCCGACGAGGCGGCGTGGGACAAACAGTTCCCCGACCACCCGCTGACCAGGGCGAGGGCGTGGGCGCACCGGACGCTGGCGGAGGCCCGGGTGGACCCGCGGTTCGCGGCGCTTCCCCCGTTCCACTTCCCCGCACCGGAGGCCGAGCAGCCTTGGCAGGCGCCACCCCCACCCACCGAGCCGACAGCCATCGAACCGACGCCGACCGATCCGACGCCGACCGAACCGACGGGCAACGAACCCACGGGCAACGAGCCGCCGACCGAGCAGAACGCGCCGGTGGAGCCCGTCCGGCAGCCCGAGCCCGGACCGGCATGGCAGGCGGCCGCGCCGAGCGAGGCACCGTCCGGGCGCGACCCCGGCCCCGGGCCCCGGTCCCGGCAGGCCGACTCCGACACCTGGCGGGGCGCGCCGGTCCAGGCGTCGTCGAACGGGGCCTCGCACTGGGAGCCGGCACCGCCCAACGGCTCGGCGTCCTCACACGGGGAACCCGTGCGGCACACCGCGCCGGCGGAGCCGCCGCCCGAGGCACCGTCATGGCATGCCGCGCCCGACCCGGCGGCTGGCTGGCACACGCCCGCAGAGTCGGCGGACGCACGGTCCCACCAGGTCACGCCCGGAGAACTCCCCGCCTGGCAGCCCTCCCCGGCCCCCGCACTCGGCGAGGTCCCCTCCTGGCACGCCGGCTCCACCCCACCCGACCGGCCGACGTCACCACCGGAATCGGCTGAGCCGGGCGCCCGGCAGAACCCGCCCCACGGCGACGCGCAGAACCCACCGACCGAAGGCGATACGTGGCAGAACTCGCCCGGCGGCGCCTTGGAGAACCCGCCGACGGACGGTGGTGCGTGGCAGAGCCCGCACGGCGGCGCCGTGCAGAACTCGCCCGCGGAAGGTGATGCGTGGCCGAGCCGACCAGCGGAAGCGTGGTCGAACGAGGCGCCATCGTGGCGGCCCGAGCCTGCGGCCTGGCAGCCCGAGCCGCCCCACGCCACACCCAACGGAGCCGATCTCCGGCAGCCGGCATCCGCCGACGCCATCGAGACACCGACCCACCAGGCACCGCATGCCTGGCAGGCCGAGCCGGCCCAGTCGCCGCCGAACGAGGCGTTCCCGTGGATGACGAATTCCGACGAGACGGCTTCACCGCACGCCTCACCCGACGAACCGTCGCCACCGCAGGACGCATCGGCCGACCTCTTCCCCTGGCAAACCGCCCCAGCCGAGACCTCCCCGAGTGAGGCACCTTCCCGGCACATCGCACCGCCGGAAACCTCACCCAACGGGGCGCCACCCCGGCAGGCCACACCTGGCGAACCCCTCCCCACCCGCCAACGCACACCGGCCCAGGAGCCACCCGGGACACCCCGGCACGCCACCCCAGCCCAGCCCTCTCCCGACGAGGGACCCTCCTGGCGCACCACTGCCCCCGAATCCACACCCAACGAGCCCCCATCGCCGCCCACCACGACGGCCGAGCCCGCCCCCTGGCAGACCCCATGGTCTCCGGCCGCGGCAAGCGACGCACCCTCCAGCCACGTCACGCCCGCCGAGTCCGCACCCGGCGAGGCTCCGCCCCGACCAACCACACCGGCCGCCGCCCGGCACGCCACGCCCTCCCCGGCCCCAGCAAACGAGACACCTTCCTGGCACGTCAGAGCCAATGAACCCGCGCCCGACGAGCTACCGTCCCGTCGAACCAGGTCGGCCGACGCAACCCCACCCACCGAGCCGCCATCCCGGCATGACGCACCGGCCTGGCACCCCACACCCACCCCCCACGCGCCGAACGAGGCACCCTCCCGGCACATCACACCCGACGCAACCCCACCCGACGAGCCACCATCGCGGCGAACCAGGTCGGCCGCCTCGCACAACACACCCACCCCCGACGCGCCGAACGAGACACCCTCCCGGCCAACCACGCCGCCCGAGCCCGCCGCCTGGCAGTTCGCGCAATCCCCGGACTCAGCGCAAGCTCCGGACTCAGCACGTTCCCCGGACTCAGCGCAATCCCCGGACTCAGCGCAATCCCCGGACTCAGCGACCGACGCCCCCTCCAGGCACGCCAGATCTGCCGAGTCCCCGTCCGCCACACCGCCGTCGCGGCGGGGCGTTCGAGGTCTCTCCTCTCGCGAGCTACCCGCCTCCGCGGCCGATGAGGCGGCGTTCCGGTACGCCGACGAGGCCGCAACCAACCAGCCCGTGGCACCGCCTCGCCCGCCCCTCCAGTCCGTGGCACCGCCGCCCTCCCCCGAACCGCCCGCCGAGGCGCCGCAGCAGCCGCCCAGGTCGTCACGGTCGGCAGAGGAGCCTCGACTGACGGCGCCGTTCCGGGTGTCGCCGTTCGAGGGGCTGCCGTCGGGTGAGTCGGAGGCCGTCTCACTGTTCGAGCCCGCTTGGACGGAGTCGGGCCGGACGTCCGTCGACGAAGGCTCGCCGGGTGGCTCTCCGCCGGCCGGGCCGGCGCTGGCTTCGCTGGCCGAGGCGCCGCGTCAACTCGAGACGACCACCCCTTCGGGTGACAACGGGGCACGGCAGGCGCCCGCCAGGGCGGGGGACGTGCTTCAGACCGTCCTCGTCGGGCTGCCGTTGGCCGGGTATCTGCCGCTCTGGCAGGAGAGTGGCGTCACGTTCTGGCGGATGAAGGACCCGGAAGCCGTACGGGCCCGGCTCGGCGCGGGCGTGGAGTCGCGGTCCGAGATCGACAACCGGCGTTACCGGGAAGCCGCGATGTTCAGCCCGTCGCGGGGAACCCTGTTCCTCATGGACCGGGTCCGTGACGACTCCGGTCACCTGGGCGGCACCAGCACGCAGCTCGAGCCCGCCACCGAGGACGAGGCCTACGCGGCGGTCGACGACAAGGCCGTCTCGGAGCTGTACGTCTGGCTCGGCGAGGTGGTCCTGGCCTCGGTGCGGCGTGGCGAGTTCGTGGCGGTCGAGTCCGGCGGGTGGGAGATCCCGATGCGGCCGGTCGTGCTCATGATGCTGCGGACCGACGGACGGGAGTGGCACTCGGTCGTCGAGACCTCCCCGGTGCCCGCCGGCGCGCCGGTGTGGCGGGACCAGCAACCGGTCGACGGGGACACCCAGGTGCTGGCCTCGCCGGCGACCGACCAGACCATCCGGGCGTCGGGGCTGCTGACCAGGTTCGCGGTGGCCACGTGGGGTATGCACCCGTTCCAGCTGGGACTCTCGTTCGGGCCGAACCCGACGCTGTGATTCGGTAGGGTCGAAGCTCACGATCGGCACATACGAGGGTGGGGACCAGCAGTGACCGAGCCGGAGCCGGTGATGGCGCAGGCTGAGCAGGACCAGCTGACGAGGCAGGTTGGGCGGGCGCTCCTGACCGTGGCGGGGGCCGACTGGCAGCAGATCAGGGCCGAGTACCGGTCCGCAGGCCGGCACATCGAGGTCGACGTCCTCGTCAAGGGACCCGACGGGGTCGAGCGGACCGTACGGCCACCCCAGGAGGTCGTCGACGGGTTCGGCCGGCTGCGGCAGGGGATGTACCGGCCGGGCCGCGGCACGTGGCTGTCGGCGCTCTACCTGCTCGACCCGCCGAGCAGCTTCAGCGCCGAGTTCGAGCCGGACGTGGAGCCCCGCTGGCGCCGCGTCCCGCCGCCGATCGGCTTCGCGGACGAGCTGCGGTTCTTTCCTCGGGGGGACGAGCACATCCCGGACTGGCTGCGCCAGCGTGCCGGCCTGCCGCCTGCCCCGGACGCCGCCGTCGAGCAGAGCGCGGCCACCGGACCGAGCGGGCCATCGACCGGCGCCGGAACGGCCGGGCCCGGACCAGGCGGAGCGCACGATCCCGGCGTCGCGGCGCCACCCGGACCAGGAGGTCCCCACGGGCCGGGCATGCGGCCGGGACCGCCGGCACGACCGGGCGTTGCCGCCGGACCGGGCGGGCTGCCCACCCGCACCCCGGGTGGATCACCCATGGGACAGCCGGGACGGCCGCCAGCTCCTGGCCGTCCCGCGACGCCGTTCGGTGGGCGGGAAGGCACGCCGCCGAGCCCGCCACGAGGCTTCGACGCGTCGCCGCCCGAGCCGACGCCACCAACCGGCATCCCGGCCGGCCCCTACGCCGGCAACGAGTCCGCGCAAACTCCGCCACGCGGAGACAACTACGGCCAGAACAGCGGGTGGGGACCACCCCGCTGACGCCCCGCGCGGGAGGCCCGAGGCGCCCTGCCGCGGAAACCTGGGACCACCGACCAACCACCGCATCTCCGGCAGCGGTGGTAAGTGCTTTGTCACGTCGAGCTGGCCTGCACGCACGCGACCGAACTGGGCCTCGTGCCGCGGCGAGCGGCCCAGCGTTCGCGCAGGTCACGGCCTCGAGTCCGATCCGCGCTCTGGCCCGGCTCGCCAACGACCTGACAAGCACCACTAGTGTCCCGCGCCGGAAATGCGGTGATTGAGTCGGTGGATCCGGGTTTCTGCTGGCAAGACGCCGGTTCGCCCTCGTACTGGGTCGTACCTGGGCGAACCGGCAACGCCGCCAGCAGGAAGCTGGGCCGCCGAATTAGTTGCCTGATCTCCGGCGCGGGACACTAGCGAGTCAGCAGTGCGACGCACTCCACGTGGTGGGTCATCGGGAAGGCGTCGAACGCCCTCAGCCGCTCCAGCCCGAACCCGTGCGTGGCGAACGTCGCCACGTCCCGGGAGAGTGCCGCCGGGTCACAGGCCACGTACACCACCCGCCGCGGGCCCCGGGAGACGATCGCCTCCACGACCTCACGCCCAGCCCCCTTTCGCGGCGGGTCGAGCACCACGACGGCGGGATCCGGGCCCTCGCCCGCACGCAGCACGGACTCCACCTTCCCCGCGAACACCCGCACCTGCGCCAGATCCGCCAGGTTCTCCGCCGCCTCCTCGGCCGCGGGCCGGAACGACTCCACGGCCATCACCGAACCGGACGACCCCACCGCCTCGGCCAGCACCGACGCGAACAGGCCGACCCCCGCGTACAGGTCCCACGCCGCCTCCCCTGCCCGCAGGCCGGACCACGCGGCCACCACCTCGGCATACACGTCGGCCGCGTCCGGGTGTGCCTGCCAGAACCCGTCCGACGACACCCGCCACTCACGGCGGGCCGCTCGTTCCACGGCCACGCCGTCGCCCACGTGCGTCTCCGCGTTCGCGTCCACCGACACGGTCAGCGCGGAGCCGGGCGCCCAGGACCGGCCCACCACCTCGTCCACCGTCCCGTACGCGGAGATCGGGCAGTCCTCCACCGGCACCACCCGGTGGCTGCGGTGCGCGCGGAAGCCCGGGCGGCCATCCGAGTCCACCGTCATGCGGACCCGGGTGCGCCAGCGCAGCGGGCCGCCGGGCAGCTCCTCCACCTCCACGGGCATGGTGACACCCGCCAGGCGTCGCAGTTGCTCGGCGATGACCGACGCCTTCAACGCACGCTGCGCCGCCCACGACGCGTGTTGCCAGTCGCAGCCGCCGCAGCCGCCCGGGACCGCCACCGGGCACGACACCGGCACGCGGTCCGGGGACGCCGTCAGCACCGACACCGCGTCGGCTCGGCAGAACGAGCCGCCTCGGTCCTCGGTCACGGACACGACCACGCGCTCACCCGGCAGCGTGTGCCGGACGAACACCACCCGGCCCTCATGCCTTGCCACACAGTGACCGCCGTGGGCGACCGGGCCCACCGAGACCTCGAAACGGCGGCCCAGCCACGAGTTCACTTCGGGTCCTTCGAGGACAGACCGCGCCGCACCGCACCCGGCGGCACCTCCTGGCGGTCGCGGTAGCGCTGCTTCAACCGCTCGGACGACGCCAGCTGCCACGGCACGCTCGTCACCATCACACCCGGCACGAACAGCAGCCTTCCCTTCAGCCGCAACGCACTCTGGTTGTGCAGGAACTGCTCCCACCACCGGCCCACCACGTACTCCGGGATGTACACCGTCACCACGTCGCGCGGGTTGGCCGTCCGCACCCGTTTCACGTACTCCATCACCGGCTTCGTGATCTCCCGGTACGGCGACTCGACCACCTTCAGCGGCACGGAGAAGTCCTCCTTCTCCCACTGCGCCACCAGTTCCCTCGTGTCGGTGTCGTCGACGTTCACCGTCACCGCCTCGAGCACGTCGGGACGGGTCGCGCGGGCGTAGGCGAGCGCCCGCCGGGTCGGCAGGTGCAGCTTCGACACCAACACGATCGCGTGGTTGCGGGACGGCAGCGTGAACGTCTTCTGGTCCAGCTCCGCCTCGCTCAGCTCACGTGCCACCCGGTCGTAGTGCTTGCGGATCGCGGTCATCAACACGTAGATGGCCGCCATCGCGGCGATCGCGATCCACGCGCCCTTGATGAACTTGGTGATCAGCACGATCACCAGCACGGTCGCGGTCATCAGCAGGCCGACCGCGTTGACCGCGCGGGACCGTCTCATCCGGGACGCGGCCGCCTTGTCGGGATCGGCGCGCAGCAACCGGTTCCAGTGCCGGATCATGCCGCTCTGGCTCAGCACGAACGACACGAACACGCCCACGATGTACAGCTGGATCAGCCGCGTCACCTCGGCGTCGAACGCCACCACCAGCACGATCGCGAACCCGGCCAGCCCGACGATGCCGTTCGAGAACGCCAGCCGGTCGCCCCGGGTGTGCAGCTGCCGCGGCAGGTACCGGTCCTGCGCCAGGATCGAGCCGAGCACCGGGAACCCGTTGAACGCGGTGTTCGCGGCCAGCACCAGGATCAGGCCGGTGAAGAAGATGACGTACCAGATGGCGGGATCGAAGCCGCCGAACACGGCGTTCGCGAGCTGCGCCACCAACGTCTTCTGCTCGTAGTCGGCCGGTGCGTTGACCAGCTGGCGGGCCGGGTCCTCCGCGATCTTCGCCTTGGTCACCGTCGCCAGCATGATGAGGCCCAGGAACATCACGATCGCGAAGACGCCCATCAGCAGGAGCGTGGTCGCCGCGTTCCGCGACTTCGGCTTGCGGAAGGCCGGCACACCGTTGCTGATGGCCTCCACCCCGGTCAGTGCGGCACTGCCGGACGAGAACGCGCGGAGCACCAGGAACACCAGCGCGAACCCGGTGAGGTGGTCGCCCTCCTCGACCAGCCCGAAGTTCGCGCTCTCCGCCGCGATGTCGTCGCCGAGCAGGAACACCCTGGTGGCACCCCAGATGATCATGACGACGATGCCGACGACGAACGCGTACGTCGGGATCGCGAACACGGTGCCCGACTCGCGGATCCCCCGCAGGTTGATCGCGGTCAGCACCACGATCGCGCCGACCGCGAACTCCACCTTGTGCGTGGCCACGTACGGCACCACCGAGCCGATGTTGGCCATCGCCGACGCGATCGACACCGACACGGTCAGCACGTAGTCGACGAGCAGCGCGCTCGCCACCACCAGTCCCCATCTCGGCCCGTGGTTGACCGTCGCGACCTCGTAGTCACCGCCACCGGACGGGTAGGCGTGCACGTTCTGCCGGTAGGAGGCCACGACCGCGAGCATCAGCGCGACGACCACGACGGCGATCCACGGGCTGTACATGTACGCCGAGACCCCCGCGACGGACAGCGTCAGCAGGATCTCCTCCGGCGCGTACGCCACGCTGGACATCGCGTCGGAGGCGAACACCGGCAGCGCGATGCGTTTCGGCAGGAGCGTGTGCGAGAGGCGGTCGGTGCGGAACGGACGTCCGACGACCAGCCGCTTCAGCACGGAGGCGAGCTTGGGCACGAATCGAAAGCGTAGGCGGTCCCGTCACCGGGATGGAGCAGCCACCGGTAGGTTCTGCATACGACACCGGAGGAGAGCGAGGAGGGCCAGGTCGTGCACGTGGTGATCATGGGCTGCGGCCGGGTCGGGTCGTCGCTCGCCGCCGCGGTCGAACGACTCGGCCACACCGTCGCCGTGATCGACAAGGACGCGCAGGCGTTCCGCCGGCTCGGCAGCGACTTCCACGGCCAGCAGGTCGTCGGCGGCGGCTTCGACCGCCGGGTGCTGATCGAGGCGGGCATCGAGCGCGCCGGGGCGTTCGCGGCCGTGTCCAGCGGCGACAACTCCAACATCATCTCCGCCAGGGTCGCACGCGAGACGTTCGGTGTCGAACACGTGGTCGCCCGGATCTACGACGCGAAGCGGGCCGAGGTGTACGAGCGGCTCGGCATCCCGACCGTGGCGACCGTGCCGTGGACGACCGACCGGCTGATGCGGACGCTGCTGCCGGACGGCGTGGCGTCGGCGTGGCGGGACCCGACCGGCAAGGTCGCGATCGTGCAGCTGCCGTTCCACGAGGGCTGGGTCGGGCACACGGTCGCGGAGCTGGAGTCGGGGACGGGCGCGCGGGTCGCGTTCATCATGCGGTTCGGCACCGGGGTGCTGCCGGCGCCGAAGTCCGTCGTGCAGCACGACGACCAGGTGTACGTGGCGGCGCTGTCCGGCACGGTCAGCGACGTCACCAACGCGGCCGCCCAGCCGCCCGAGGAGACCTCGTGAGCGGAGCTTGCGGAGCGGGAGAGGGGGCGTCCTGATGCGGGTCGCCATCGCGGGCGCCGGCGCGGTCGGCCGGTCGATCGCCGCGGAGCTGATCGCCGACGAGCACCAGGTCATGCTCATCGAGCGGCAGGAGAGCCAGTACGAGCCCCAGACGGTCGAGCAGGCCGAGTGGGTGCTCGCGGACGCGTGTGAGCTGGCGTCGCTGGAGGACGCCGGCATGCAGCTGTGCGACGTGGTCATCGCGGCCACCGGCGTCGACCAGGTCAACCTCGTCGTGTCGCTGCTCGCGAAGACCGTGTTCGCCGTGCGGCGCGTGGTGGCGCGGGTCAACGACCCGGCGAACGAGTGGCTGTTCAACGAGGCGTGGGGAGTGGACGTCGCGGTGTCCACGCCCCGGATGCTGGCCGCGATGGTCGAGGAGGCCGTGTCGGTCGGCGACCTCGTGCAGCTGCTCACGCTGCGTCAGGGACAGGCCAACCTGGTCGAGCTGACGCTGCCGGAGGACACCCCGCTCGCGGGGCGCCCGGTCCGGGAGGTCGTGCTGCCGAAGGACGCGGCCCTGGTCGTGGTCCTGCGTGGTGGCCGGGTGATCGTGCCGCAGCCGGACGACCCGCTGGAAGCGGGCGACGAGCTGCTGTTCGTGGCGTCGGCCAACGTCGAGGACGAGATCCGCAGGGCCCTGGGTTACTGAGGGAGCGGGTTACTGAGGGAGCCCCGGCACCACGACCTCGGCGACGGCTCGCGTGTCCGGACAGGCGTCGGCGCCGTGGCCCACCAGGTCCACACCGGTGAGCTTCGCCTCCTCCACCAGGCCCGGCCGGTCCGGCAGCGGCCGCTCGACGGACACGAAGCACACCGCGCCGATCACCTCGACCCTCCCCGGGCGGCCGCCGACCGTCTCCGGCGTGCCGCCGGTGCCCGGCGCGACGACCCGGAAGCCCAGCCCGATGGTGCCGAGCTCGCAGTTGTGCCCGTGCGGGGACGGGTCCGGGACGCCCCGCTCGACGATGGCCTCGACCTCCGGGCGGTCGAGCAACGCACAGGGGTCGAGGCTGCCGAACGAGTCCTTCCCGTACGTGACGTGCCCGACCTTCCCCTCCTCGATCACGCCCAGCGTGCGCGCCACCATGTCGTCGGCCACCGTGCACAGCTGCTCCGGGGTCGCGGTCCCGCTGTCGAGGCGGCTGGCGCCGACCAGCAACCAGTTGTGGTCGGAGAACCCCACCCAGCGCAGGCAGCCGCCGAACTTGTCACGCTGCGGGTCCTGCCAGATCCGCACGCCCCTGGGCAGCTTGCCGGGGTAGTCGTAGGGCTGGATCGAGTCGTCGTCGGACTGGACCGGTCCCACGATCCGGTGCGTCCCGTCCACGTCCACCCGGCACTGCTCGAACGACGACTCCGGGGTGCCACCCGCGGCGTCGAGCATCGAGCAGTAGTCGATCGTCCTGAAGTCCCCGAACACCGTGTCCGCGGTGAGCGCGGTCGGTTTGGGTGGTTCGTCGGCTTGAGGAGTGGTGCACGCGGTCAGCAGAAGACCGCAGAGGATCAGCCCCAGAACTCGCATGCCGGCCTTTATATCGGGCCGAGGCGTCCCGCGACGTGGTTTTCACCAAGGCCAGGGACCTCGCGTCCGGTCAGGCGCCCTCGGGTTCCGGCTTGCCCGCGTACTTGGCGCGGAGCTGTTCCTCGATCTCGCGGTCCTCGGCCGCCGAGTCGACCGCGACCTTCTTGACGCGGTGACCGGCCCGGGTGACGGCCCACACCGTGACCGCGAAGGCGAGGATCGTGAGCGGGTAGCCCATCGCCAGGCGGGCGAACGCCAGCCAGCCCGTCTGGTCCTGGTCGTACAGCCAGCGCTGCACCACGAACCGGGCGGCGAACACCAGTACCCAGGTCAGGGTCGCCAGCTGGTAGGAGACCATGGCCCTGCGGTCGGTGCGCCACGACTTGCCGTGCCCGTTGAGGCCCGCCCAGACGACACCCACCAGTGGGCGCCGGATGGCCATCGACGCCAGGAACACGCTGCCGTAGACCAGGCTCGTCCAGATACCGAACAGGAAGAAGCCCTTGGCCGAACCGGTCCGGTAGGCGATGAACGCCGCGATCCCGACCCCGAAGAAGCCGGAGATCGCGGGTTGCAGCGGCTCCTTGCGGACGACGCGGACCACGGTGATGAGCACCGCGCTGCCGAGCGAGCCCCAGATGGCGACCGTCAGCCCGAACAGCATGTTGAGGAGCACGAACACGACCACCGGGAGTGACGAGTAGATCAGGCCACTGACGCCGCCCATCTGCTCGAGGAGCGTCGACTCCTTCTGGGTCTTCTCCGTCGGGTCCTTCTTGTCGGCCTGGGCCGAAGGTTCAGTCATGTGGCCGTCTGCAACTCGTAGTAGGGGTTGTAGAGCACCTTGCGACCGTCCCGCATGGCGATGCGGCCCTGTGCCTTGATCGTACGGCCAGGCTCGATGCCCGGGATCCGGCGACGACCGAGCCAGACTAGTGTCACGCCCTCGGTTCCGTCGAACAGCTCGGCCTCGAGCGTCGCGACGGCGTCGCGTGGGCTCAGCTCGACGCTGCGTAGGCGACCGACGACGGTGACCTGCTCACCGAACCGGCAGTCGCATGCCCTGCGTGCCCCGACCGCCTCGACGTGCTCCGAGAGGTCGTCAGCGTCGAGCTCCTCCACCTCGCTGGTCAACCGTTTGACCAGGCGACGGAAGGGGCCCTTCCCGGTGCCCATCTATGGCGCTCCTGTTTTCTGTGAGGCCGGCCCCGACTCCGGCCCGGACGAAACCAGCGTAACCACCCGAAGCGTGCCCTGGTGGAGGATCTCCCACGTGAATGTTGCGGAACCGGGACCTGTGGACACCGCCGTGCTCCTGCCCGGCACCGGGTCGGACGACGTGTTCGTCAGATCCGTGTTCGAGGTGCCGCTCGCGGCCGTCGGTGTGCGCACGGTCACCCCGAAGCCCGTGCCAGGGACGATGCTGGCCGAGGCGTACCTCGCCGAGCTCGACGAGGCCGCCCGGAACGGCCCGGTCATGGCCGGCGGGGTGTCGTTCGGGGCGCACCTGGCCGCCGAGTGGGCACTGGCGAATCGTGACCATTGCGGCGGGCTCGTCCTGGCACTGCCCGGCTGGCACGGCACGCCAGGAGACGCACCCGGATCGGTGTCCGCCCGCGTGGCCGCCGAGCTGGTCCGTGCGAAGGGCGTGGACGCGGCGCTCGCGGCCGCCACGGCCGGCGTGCCGGCCTGGCTGGCCGCCGAGCTGAACCGCTCCTGGCGCGGCTACGGCGACGGCCTCGCCGACTCGCTGGCCGCCCCGGCGGACCGCCCGGCGCCGACCCTCGCGGCGCTCGCCACCCTGGATGTTCCGGTCGGCATCGCCGCGTTCGTCGACGACCCCGTGCATCCACTGGCGGTCGCCGAGGAGTGGCTGCACGCCCTGCCGCGCGCGAGCCTGTGCACGACACGGCTCGAGGTGCTGGGCGTGGACCAGGAGTCCCTCGGCCGGGCGGCGGTGCTGGCCTGGTTACGCGCGGGCCGGCGCTAACCCTGCTGCTGGGCCTCGATGTGTTGGGCGATCGCCGGCGGCAGGTCCAGCGGGAGCGGCGTGCGGACCGGCATCGGCTGTGTGCCGCGCACCACGATCGCGCCGCGGACCAGGTCGTGCAGTGCGTGCGAGCTCTTGTCCGCCAGCTCCGGCGGCCCGGCGACCACGCCACGCAGCATCCAGCGCGGACCGTCGACACCGACGAACCGCAGTGACACCTCGCCGAGCGCGGCCATCAGCTCGAGGCCCCACTCGCCGGTCGTGGTGCGGACCGTCGCGCCGTCGCCGCGCAGCTGTTCGGCCAGCTCGGTGGACACCTCGCGCCACAGGCCGCCGGACTTGGGCGCCGCGTAGCCGTTGACGGTCAGCTGCCCGAGCGGGGTGATCACGTGCACCGCGCGCACGGACCGGTTCTGGTCCAGCTCCACCTGCAGCTGGGCGCCCTCGGGCACCGGCAGCCGGACCGAGCCGAGGTCGAGCCGGCTGAGGCCGTCGTCGGGCGCCTCAGCCACGTCGTGCGGGCCCGCGTACTCGAACAGGTCACCCTCGAACTCGGGTTCGGCGTCGCCGCCGTCCTGGTCGTACTCGCTGTACTCGCTGTACTCGCCGTACTCGGGCTCGTACTCCTCGGCCTCGGCGCGCTTGCGTCGTCCGAAAAGTCCCACCTATCCACCCTCCACCGGACTCAGCACAGCGTGCCCCCCGGTCGATCCGTAACCACCCGCGCCGCGCCGCGTCTCGCCGAGGTCGTCCACCTCACGGAACACCGCGTGCTCGACGCGCTGTACCACCAGCTGGGCGATCCGGTCACCCCTGCGCAGCTCGATCGGCTCCCTCAGGTCATGGTTGATCAGGCAGATCCTGATCTCGCCCCGGTACCCGGAGTCGATAGTGCCCGGCGTGTTCACCACGCTCAACCCGACGCGCGCGGCGAGCCCGGAACGCGGGTGTACGAACGCGGCGTAGCCGGCCGGCAGGGCGATCGCCACGCCGGTGCCGACGATCACCCGCTCACCGGGCCTGATCGTCTCGTCGGTCGTGGTCACCAGGTCGGCGCCGGCGTCACCGGGCGTCGCGTACGACGGCAGGGGAACACCGGGGTCGGTACGGGTGAGCAGGACCTCGACGCTTGGCACGAGCCGCGAGACTACTCTGGATCCGTGACTGACAGTGCGGCAGGGAAAGCCCCGGCGAGGACCGAACACGCGGAGCGGCTCTACGTACCGTGGTACTCGTGGCTGCTGCCGATGTTCGCGGCCGGGCTGATGGCCGCCACCGTGCACATGGGTTACCCGGGCGTGCGGGCATGGCTGCCCTACGTCGTGCTGGTGCCGCTCATGGCCGTGCTGATCTGGCGTGCCGGCCGTGCGCCGGTGCGGATCGAGGACGACGAGCTGTACGTGGGCACCGCGCATCTGCCCCTCGAGCACGTCGGCACCGTCGAGGTGTTCGGCGCCAAGGAGAAGCGCAAGGTGCTCGGCCCGAACCTGGACCCGACCGCGTTCGTGCTGCACCGCGGCTGGGTCGGCCCGACGGTACGCGTCGAGGTGACCGACCCCGCGGACCCGACGCCGTACTGGGTGTTCTCCACCCGCCACCCGGAGAGGGTTGTCACACTGCTGAGCAGGTGACTCCCTCCGTCGGGTAGGGCCCATCCCCCCTTCGAGGTGAACGGGCCCTCCTCCCTCATGCGCAGTCGCGGCAGATCGGCTGCCCGTGCTGTTCCTCGGCCAACCTGCTGCGGTGATGCACCAGGAAACACTTGGAACAGGTGAACTCGTCGGCCTGTTTCGGCACGACTCGTACGGTCAGGTCCTCGCCGGACAGGCTGGACAGGTCGGCGCCGGGCAGCTCGAAGCTCTCCGCGGTGTCCGACTCGTCAACATCGACGACTCCGGACTGGTTCTCGTTTCGACGTGCCTTCAGCTCCTCGAGCGAGTCCTCCGCGAGATCGTCGGCCTCGCTGCGGCGTGGCGCATCGTAATCGGTGGCCATCTGTGTGCACCCCCACTTCAGGATGTGTTCGCGCGCTGGTCAACGTTCAGGTGCCCCGATTTGTGCCCGCCATCTCAAGTGACGGACATCTCGCACGCCACGCCGCATGTCCCCGCCGGATAACGGCGCCCGTCGGAATCGATTCGCGTCTCATGTTCGACGACCGGAGCGGGCAGAGCGTAGACCATGCTCAGGGATCGATCCAGCAGGTCACCCGTTCGGGTGTGTTGCCCCACGATGACGCGGCACGGGCAGGCCTTCGCGGCCGTCCCGCCAGGGCCGACGCCGGCGGCGTGCCGAACGTCCTGGACGTGGCGATCGTGCCGAGGCAACCCCGTGCGACACGATACGTCTACAGTTCGGGTCCTCGAGCCGCCGAACGGAGCTGAACCGCCTAGGCTGATCAGCAGCGAACGCATGGGGTGGGGGAACGCAGGTTCGGCAAGCTCAGGAGGGCGGGGATTGTGGCGGCGGGGAACGTCATGAGAAGCGGTGGTCAGCGCTACCGGAAGCGCCGGCCGTTGCCCGCGTTCCTGCTGATCCTGGTGCTCGGCATCGCGGCGACCATCGTGTGGTTGCGGATCATGAACTCGGACGACGACACGACGGCGTTCGTGCACTGCGACAAGCCGACCACCACGCCGACCGTGCCCGCCGGCCAGCCGAAGCCGACGCTGGGAAAGGCGTTGGAGCCGAACGCGCTGGACCGCACGAAGCCGGCGCTGCCCGGCTCGGTGCTGGTCCGGGTCGTCAACGCGAGCAGCCAGCGTGGCCAGGCCAGGTTGGTGACGGAGAACCTCAAGGGCTACGGGTTCACGCAGGTCGCCGACCCGGCCAACGACACGCTCTACGGCGAGTCCATGACCTGCCGGTCCCAGATCCGGTTCGGCACACAGGGCACCGCCGCGGCGCGGACGCTCAGCCTGCTCGAACCCTGCGCGGAGCTGGTCCGGGACGGCCGGCAGGACGCGACCGTGGACATCGCGCTCGGCGAGAAGTTCGACGACCTGGACCCCAACAGCGCGGGCAAGCAGCTGTTGGAGGACCTGAACGACTTCGCCAAGCAGAACCCCGCACAGGGTGGTTTACAGGCGAACGCGCAGCCGGACCTCAACCCGCAGCTCCTGACGGCGGCACGCGACACGAAGTGCTAAGGCGTCTGTTCGGTCAGCCCGACCTCCTTGACCGCCGCCAGCAACTGGTCGGCGATGCCCGGCGTCGCGCAGAAGATCAGGCCCGGACCGACCGCGTCGGCTGAGGTGGGCAGTCGCACCACCGCGCCCGCCTCCTCGGCGACCAGTGCGCCGCCTGCCCAGTCCCAGCGGGACAGGCCGTGTTCCACGTAGCCGTCCACCCAGCCGGCCGCCACCGAGCACAGGTCCAGCGACGCGGCCCCTGGCCGGCGGATGTCACGGACTTTCGGGAGCAACCGGGCAATCCCGGCAGCCTGCCACGACCGGAGCTCCGCGCGGTAGCCGAAGCCGGTCGAGACCAGAGCCATGTCCAGCCGGGTGGCGGTCGAGACACGCAGCTCGACCCCGTTCCGCCACGAACCCCCACCACGCAGCGCCGTCCACTCGCGGCCGGTCTCCGGCTCGACCACCGCCGCGGCCACGGACACGCCGTCCACCTGGGCCGCCAGCGAGACCGCGTACCAGGGCAGGCCGTACAGGTAGTTGACGGTGCCGTCGATCGGGTCGACCACCCAGCAGACCTGGCCGGGCGCGGCCTGGGCGCCACCCGTCTCCTCGCCGAAGACCGGCTCACCGGGCCGCAGCTCCGACAGCCTGGACCGCACCAGCTTCTCCACCGCCACGTCCGCGGCCGTCACCACGTCGGTCTTCGACGTCTTGGTGTCCACGTCGTGGATCGCGCTGGGACGGGAGCTCATGGCGAGCGCGGCGGCCTCGCGAGCTACCGATACGGCAACGTCCAGCAGCACTTCCGTGGCTCCCACGAGACCTATCCGACCACATCCGGATAACCTCCGGGGAAAGCGTCACTGAATCGAGTACGAAGGGAACCGTGGGGATGGCTGCAACCCTCGGCTTCGGCGTGGACATCGGCGGGTCAGGCATCAAGGGCGGCGTGGTCGATCTAGACGTCGGCAAGTTGGTCGGGGAACGCGTGCGGATCCCCACGCCAGACCCCTCGAAGCCGGACGCGGTCGCGGACGTCGTCAAGCAGATCGTCGACGAGTTCGGCTGGACCGAGCCCCTCGGGGTGACGCTGCCCGCGGTCATCAAGCACGGCGTGGCGCACACGGCCGCGAACATCGACAAGTCGTGGCTCGGCACGGACGCCGGCTCGCTGTTCGCCGACCGGCTCAAGCGCGAGCATGACGAGGTCGTCGTGCTCAACGACGCGGACGCGGCCGGCGTCGCCGAGATCACCTACGGCTGGCCGGACGACCAGCACGGGGTCGTCGTCCTGCTGACCTTCGGCACCGGCATCGGCAGCGCCCTGTTCCTGAACGGGAAGCTCGTCCCCAACACCGAGTTCGGCCACCTGGAGGTCGACGGGCACGACGCGGAGACCCGCGCGGCCGCGTCGGTCAAGGAGGAGCAGGACCTGTCGTGGGAGGAGTGGGCGGTACGCGTCTCCCGCTACGTCCGCAGCCTCGAGGACCTCATCTGGCCGGACCTGATCATCGCCGGCGGCGGGGTCAGCAAGAAGGCCGACAAGTGGCTGCCGCTCCTGGACGTGCGCACCCGCGTGGTCGCCGCCGAGCTACGCAACGACGCCGGCATCGTGGGCGCCGCACGGGCCGCCAAGGTGGGCCACGACGGCTGACCGGAGCTCGTCGCCCCGAACGGGGGCCTGCCGGGGTGCGCGTCGCCCCGAATATTGAACGTTGAACCAGCAAAAACTGATCGTCTCGTATCCCGGGCCGACGCCCGCACTGCCTCCTTCGTAGTTACAATGGAACAGTGCCCGCGGCTCAGGTCGCGGGGCGTTCCCCGAACTCCGGCAGGCCAGTCATTCACAGAGTGCCTGGCGTTGCCAGTGATGAGCAGCGAAAGGGCGTACGTGGCAGCCGCACGAACCGCAACCCGACGCTCCACCGCTTCGGCGGGCGCGGCCAAGTCGGCCAACGCCCAGCCGGACACCGACGAAACCACTGAGAAGCCGAGCTTGAAGACCGCGACCAATAAGACGGCCGGCGCCGCCACGAAGCCGCGCGCGCCGCGCAAGACGACCGCGACCAAGTCCGCCGGGCCCAAGAAGACCAAGGCCGACGCCACGAAGAAGGCGGGTTCGCCCGCCGACGGCGAGCCGGGCGACGGCGAGGAGCCCGATCTCGACTCCCCGGACCTCGAGGATCTCGAGGACGTCGAGATCGAGGCCGACGTCGTCGAGGACACGGTCGAAGAGGTCGAGGAGAAGGACCCCAAGGAGACCAAGGACGGCGACTTCGTCTGGGACGAGGAAGAGTCCGAGGCCCTGCGGCAGGCCCGCAAGGACGCCGAGCTCACGGCGTCGGCGGACAGCGTTCGTGCCTACCTGAAGCAGATCGGCAAGGTCGCGCTGCTCAACGCCGAGGAGGAGGTCGAGCTCGCCAAGCGGATCGAGGCCGGCCTGTACGCGGCGGAGCGGGTGCGCAAGGCCGAGGAGGAGTCCGCGGAGAAGCTGAACCCGCAGCTCCGCCGCGACCTGCGGTGGATCGTGCGGGACGGCGAGCGCGCCAAGAACCACCTGCTGGAGGCCAACCTCCGCCTGGTCGTGTCGCTGGCCAAGCGCTACACCGGCCGCGGCATGGCGTTCCTGGACCTGATCCAGGAGGGCAACCTGGGTCTGATCCGCGCGGTCGAGAAGTTCGACTACACCAAGGGCTACAAGTTCTCCACCTACGCGACGTGGTGGATCCGGCAGGCGATCACCCGCGCGATGGCCGACCAGGCCCGCACCATCCGCATCCCGGTGCACATGGTCGAGGTCATCAACAAGCTCGGCCGTATACAGCGTGAGCTCCTCCAGGACCTGGGTCGCGAGCCAACGCCGGAAGAGCTTGCCAAGGAAATGGACATCACCCCGGAGAAGGTGCTGGAGATCCAGCAGTACGCCCGGGAGCCCATCTCACTGGACCAGACCATCGGCGACGAGGGCGACTCACAGCTCGGTGACTTCATCGAGGACTCCGAGGCTGTCGTCGCGGTCGACGCGGTGTCGTTCACGCTGTTGCAGGACCAGCTCCAGTCGGTCCTGGCGACGCTGTCCGAGCGCGAGGCCGGCGTCGTCCGGCTGCGCTTCGGTCTCACCGACGGGCAGCCACGCACGCTCGACGAGATCGGACAGGTCTACGGGGTCACCCGGGAGCGGATCCGGCAGATCGAGTCGAAGACGATGTCGAAGCTGCGCCACCCGTCGCGGTCGCAGGTGCTTCGCGACTATCTGGAGTGAGCCGGTCCTGACCAAGTGGCCCCTCCACCCCCGCCAGGGTGGAGGGGCCACTTCTTTGTCGTGGGTGGTAACTCTCGATCCGTCCCGCCGATCGATTGGCACGTTCGGATTACGATCGCTTGAACGCCGATCGCGGCAGACTAGAGCGGTTCTGGACCGGACTCACCGTCCCGTGTCCGGATGGTGAGACCAACGACCACCGCGAGAATGCCCAACGCCTCCAACGGCGTCGGTACCTGGTGCAGGACGGCCAGCCCGATCGCCGTGGCCGTCACCGGGAGTAGTGCCAGCAGCAACGCGAATCGCGACTGTCCCATGCGCCGTAGGACGACCTGGTCCAGTACGTAGGGCACCACCGTGGCCAGCACGCCGACCCCCAGGCCGAGCACGAGCAGACGCGGCGAGGTCCACACCGGGCCGGTGCCCAGGGCCAGCGGTGACAGCACCACGGCCGCGACGGCGAAGCCGACCGCGAGACCGTCCACGCCCTGCCCGCCACGCGCGACCTTTCTCCCCAGAACGATGTATCCGGCCCAGAGAACCGCTGCGCTGAGAGCGAACAAGACACCGAGCGTGCTGCCCGCCCAACGCACGTCCGCGATCAGGACGACGCCACTGACCACCAGTAACAGTGCCCCAACGTCCCTTACGGAGCGTGATCCAAACGAGGCGATGAGAACCGGCCCGACGAACTCCAGCGCGACCGCCGTGCCGAGCGGCAGCCGGTCGATCGACTCGTAGAACGCGAGGTTCATGACGGCGGTGACCATCCCGAACAACGCCGCCAGCCAGAAGATCCGCCCATGCCACGCCGCACGTCCGGGCCGTCGCCAGGCGAGCAGGACCACCGCGGCGCCGAGCTGCCGGAGCCACGCGACCGCCGCGGGAGACAGCGTGCCGAACAGCCACACGGCCGCCGCCGCGCCGAGGTACATCGACACCCCGCCGATCACGAAGAGTAACGGCGACGGGAGGCGAGTGGCGCGTATCACTGAACCAATCGAGCCCACGTAGCGATCCTGCAATGTGAGAGACCGAATACGACAACCGGGTTAATTCATGGGTCAAGTGATCTCACAATCAGAGCGGGAACACTGACGAAGGCCCAAACGTCTGGAAGAGTAGAGGTTGCGACACCGCGCCAGCAGTGGCCGCAGCCGAACGGCACCGGGACTCCACCGGATGCCGGGACGGAGGGAGAATCGCCATGAACACAACGCTCACCCGCCCCGACCTGACAGCTGCTGACCGCTGCGACCGCTGCGGAGCAGCCGCCCAGGTGCGGGCCATCCTTCCCTCCGGCGGCGAACTCCTCTTCTGCGGCCACCACGCCCGGAAGCACCAGGAGCGCCTTCGCGAGCTGGAAGCAGACCTCCAGCAGGGACAGCCACCTGCCTGATCGATCGATCGCTCGGGGCGAGGTGTGTTCGCGGAAAGCGCGAACCGCCTCGCTCCGCGGCTTTTCCGGGGGTGCAACCCCCGGGAGCCCGCCCGGCGGGCTCTGCCCCCGGACCCCGGACCCCCGGGCCCGTGGTCGCCTGACCGGGGTGCGTCGCCTGACCGGGGTGCTTGGCCGGGGTGCTTGGCCGGGGCGCTTGGCCGGGGCGCTTGAGCCGGGGGTGCCTTTGCCGTTCACCCGCATCGCGGGGAGGCTGAACGCGCCGTACAGCGCGGCGCTGTATGTGAGCGTCCACGGCATAGCAGGTGCCGGGGCCCCATGCCCCAACAAGAGGCCGGCCGACGCCGGGCCGACCAGTACCGCCATTACCGGGACGTCCAGGAAGAACGCCTGAGCGGCCAGCAGGAGTGAGCAGCACGCCTGCCCGGTCGTCGCGACGAGGTACACCTTGCGCCGGTCCCGCCGGTCGACCAGCGCCCCGGCGAACAACCCGAGCACCGCATCAAGCGGCAGTGCCTGCGCCATGCCCACAGCGCCCGTCCAGACGGGGTTACGCGTCGCCTCCCAGACCTGGTGAAGGACGGCGACGAGCGTGAGCTGGCCGCCGAGCCCGGACACCGTCTGCCCGAACAGGAGCCGCC
>NZ_DASQCC010000261.1:0-15241 GCF_035634895.1 Actinophytocola sp.
CCGCCAAGGACCAAGCGCCCCCGTTGCCAACTCCCCGCACCACACCCCCGGCCCCACCCCGGCCCCCCGGCCCGCCCCGGTCCCCGCCCACCCCGCCCCGGCCACCCCCGAACCAGGCACGAAACCCCAGAACAGACGTCAATCAGGCAGCAGCGGCACCGACACCCCAGGATCCCGCCCCAACAGCACCGCCCGAGTAACCGCGAGCGACCCGAACCGATCCCGCACCTGATCCACGGCGGCGTCCAACGCCCCGGGCGCCACCTCCCCGAACGGCAGCATCAGCTGCACCGCCTCCTCGTCGTCCAGGTTCGCCAGCGACACCCCCACCAACGTGCACCCCCGGTCGAGCAGCATCGGCAACACGGCCCGCAGCAACCCACGAGCCGTCACCAGCAACAGCTCCGTGTCGGCGGTGGCGCGCACGAGCGTGTGCGACCGCGTGGCCCGCGCGAAGTCGGCGAACCGCAACCGCAGCACCACCGTCCGGCACGACCGCCTGGCCTTGCGCAACCGCCCGGCCACCCGGTCGACCAACTGCGCCAGCACCGCCTCCAGCTCCGCGGGCGTGTGCGTCGACCACCCGATCGCCCGCTGCGCCCCGATCGACCGGCGCCGCTGGCCCACCCGCACCGGCCGCGGGTCCTGGTTGTGCGCCAACGCGTGCAGGTGCCGCCCGGAGGCCTTGCCGAGCATTGCCGTCAGCGTCGACTCGCTCAGCTTCGCCACCTGGCCGACCGTCGCGATGCCGCGGTCGCGCAACTTGGCGGACGTCACCTTGCCGACGCCCCACAGCCGCTCCACCGGCAGGGGATGCAGGAACTCGAGCTCCCCCCACGGCGGCACCACCAGGAGACCGTCCGGCTTGGCGACCCCGCTGGCGACCTTGGCGAGGAACTTCGTGCGCGCCACGCCGATGGTGATCGGGAGCCCCACCCGCTCCCGCACCGCACCGCGCAGCCGCTCGGCGATCGCCTCCGGCGAGCCTGCGATCCTCCGCAGGCCACCCACCTCCAGAAACGCCTCGTCGATCGACAACCCCTCCACCAGCGGCGTGGTGTCCCGGAACACCTCGAACACGGCCTTGCTCGCGGCCGAGTACGCCGCCATCCTCGGCGGCACGACGATCGCCTGCGGGCACAGCCGCAACGCCCGCGCGCCACCCATCGCGGTCCGCACGCCGAGCCGCTTGGCCTCGTAGCTCGCGGCCAGCACCACGCCGCCGCCCACGATCACCGGGCGGCCACGCAGCTCGGGGTTGTCCCGCTGCTCGACCGACGCGTAGAACGCGTCCAGGTCCGCATGGAGGATCGTCGCCAGACTCAC
Source organism: Actinophytocola sp. (assembly GCF_035634895.1). Taxonomy (GTDB): domain Bacteria; phylum Actinomycetota; class Actinomycetes; order Mycobacteriales; family Pseudonocardiaceae; genus Actinophytocola. Next base: position 1,327 of record NZ_DASQCC010000261.1, read on the forward strand.
GAACATATGTTCGCATCAGGCACCGACAAAGAACACCCCATCGGCTCGTGACCTGGGCAGACCCCTCGACCGTCGCCAGGGTCGCACAGTGCGGGGCGCCGAGCCGGGACGGCCGCCGACGGCCATGTGCCACACCGGGATCCGCCACCTGGACGAGCCGGCCCACGGCGGCGGTTTCGAACAGGGACACGCACGTCTTCCGACTGGTGAGACGAAGTTGATCATGGCCCTACGCTGCGGGTGATCGCACCGGTATGGTCTCCCGGTGGACGTCGACCCGCGCACCAGTGTCAACGACGGCGAGACCGATGAGCGCGAGCACGGCGGCGAGAGTGCGCTCGGCATCGACGTGCGTGCGGCCTTGCTTCCCATCCTCTGGAGTCAGTCGTCGCCTCGCGTGGGGATGCTCGAGGCGGTGCCGCACTGGCCCGTGGCCGCCGGGAGACTGCATCTCGCGTTGGCGGTGGTCGCGCGCATGCCGAGCGGCTCGGTCGGGATCTATCACGTCGCGCACCATCAGGTCGGGGAGTTCTCCTTCGACGAGCTGATGGCCGAGGCCTGCGAGACCCTCGCCGCCGGACTGGAGGTGCACAGCCGGCCGGCCGGCGACGGGCAGCTGTTCTCGCTGTCCGGCATGTTCGTCGCCGCCGCCGTCTGCTTACCGGCCTTCTACCGCCTGCTCGCCGAGGCCACCGGCGCGAAGCGGCTCGTCGTCGGGCTGCCCGGTCCGGACGAGGTTCACGTGGCCGCCGCCGGCTCACCCGCGGAAGCGACCGTCCGTCAGGCGGTGAGTGACTCCGAGTATCCGGTCTCCGAACTCGTTCCCTGCGTGTTGACCATCGAGGGCGATCACATCGAGATCAGTTACGAGCGCGACTGACATCCACCTGAAAGATGCGCGCCAATAACTCGTTCCCGTGAATTCTCACCGGAAACCCATCGCCCGAATAGCCTAGCTTCACTCAGACCGGGGAGAGACAGTGCCACCTGATCATCGCTAGCGTCGGAACCGCTTTCGCAGCAAGCGAATGAGATGGAGGGACAATGATCCTCGTCAACCTGACTGTCGCCGTTGGAATCGTCTGGGCCTGGTGGTTCCGCTGCCCCTGACCGGTGAACAGCTGATTCCGTAAAAGGCGCCCGGACCGATCGCCCCCTCGCACGGTCCGGGCGCCGAAATCTCGCGCTCATTCCGTGCCCAACCAGCCGATCGCATCCACCCGAAGCCCGGCCGGCACCACCCTGCGCAGTGCCGCCTCCACCGACCGCACCTCCTCCTCACCCAACGCCGCCACCCACTCCCCCCGCAGCCGGTCGAAGATCGCGGCCGAGCGGTTCAGCAGGTCGACCCCCAGCGCCGTCAGGCGGACCACCTTCGCCCGGCCGTCCTCGGTGGACGCCGCCCGCTCCACGTACCCCAGCCGCACCAGCCGGTCGACCGTCTTCCCCGCCGCCTGCTTCGACACGCCCAGCCGCCGGCCCAGCTCCGCCGCCGTCACCCCACCCGCGCCGATCGCCTGCAGTGCGAACCCGTGCGCCGGCCGCGCCTCGGCGTGCCCTTGCCGGGCCAGCTCCTCGTGCAGCCTGTCGATCAGCGTGCGGAAGCCGCCGAACAGCAGCAGGGGCAGCTCATAACCGGGCGTCACGAAACCCATTGTCAACCTAGACAACCTCGTTTACCATTTGGTCAACCACATTGTCTATCCGACCAAGGGGAAGACGTGTTCGTCGACCACACCATCGAGACCGCGCCCGAGGCCGCTCGCCGGACCCTCGCGGCCACCGAGAAGCGCTTCGGCTACCTGCCCGCCGCGAGCGCCCGCCTCGCCGAGGCGCCCCTGCTCCTCGACGGGTTCCTCAAGCTCAGCGCCATGTTCGAGACCACCAGTCTCGACCCGCTCGCCCGCGAGACAGTGGTCATGACCATGGCCACCCGCAACGGCTGCCACGTCTGCGTCGCCATCCACACGGCGACGCTCCGGCGACTCGACGCCCCGGCGGCACTCGTCCAGGCCCTGCGGGACGACAAGCCCCTGCCGGACGAACGCCTTCAGGCGGTCCGCGACTTCACCCACACGGTGCTCGACACGGCCGGCGCGGTGCCAGACGAGGCACTCACCGCGTTCCTCACCGCCGGGTTCACCCGTCAGCAGGCGCTCGAGGTGGTGCTCGGCATCGGCACGTACACGATGTCCACGCTCGCGAACCGCCTCACCCGCGCACCGCTCGACGAGCCGATGGCGCCGTTCGCCTGGGCGCCTGCCACGTGAACACCACCATCGGCCGGGTGTCGACGGCGAACTCGAACTCCTGCCGCCAACCCGCCTGCCGGTACATCGTCGCGGCCGGCGCCTCGGGGTGGGTGGCGAGCCAGGCGGCCGGCCACTCCTCGACGTACCTGGTCAGCAGCGCCCGTCCGATGCCCCGCCGCTGGTGCCGCGGGTCGACCATCAGCTCCGCGACCACCACCGCGGGCGCGACCAGCCGCTGCGCGATCTCCGGTGGGGCGGCCGCGGCCAGCGCGTCGTCGAACGGCGAGCCGCTCGCCAGCTCACGACCGGCCGGCCAGCCGTAGATCGCGCCGACGAGCTCGTCGCCGTCCGACACGAGCACCCCGCCGGCCCCCGGGTTCGACACGTGTCCGTCGAGCCGGTCGTGGAACCGGGCCAACCGCTCCTCCGGCTCCAACCACGGCGGCGTGGAGAAGCACTGCCGGTAGAGGCGTTCGAGCTGCCCCGCACAGGCGGCCAGCTCGAACGCCTCCACGGCGCGGACGGCGATGGCGCGGCTCACATCCCGCAGGCTATCCCGGAATCAGTGGTCATCGCCGCCATGTCCGTGACGATCCTCGTCCTCGCCACCGCGGCCACGGTCGTCCCGACCACGCTGGTGGTCGTCGGTGGCGCGGGTGTCCTGGTCGACGCGGGTGACGGCACCCGTCTCCGCGTCGACCCGGATGTCGTAGGTGTTGCCGTCCCGCGCGGTGACCTCGACCTTCCACTCGACCCGGCCGTGCTCCACCTCGCGCTCGACCTCGTGCACGGTGCCGCCCACGCGCTCGACCACGATCCGGCTCGCGTCCGCGGCGCTCAGCGAGCCCGCGGGGACGGAGGTGGACTCCGGCGTCCGCGTCTGCGTCGGCTCGGAGGTGAGGGTCGGCCCGGGAGAGGACTCCGTGGTCGCGGTGGACTCGGGCGTGGACTCGGATGTCGGCGCGGAGGTCGACGCGAACGTCGGCACCGACGGCGTGGCGGCCGACGTGTCGTCCGAGGAGTTCGACAACGCGAACGCGGTACCGGTCGAGAGGATCAACGCGCCGGCGGCAATGGCTCCAACAATCAGTTTCCTGTTCATGTCCGCCACGATGCCGAGACGGGGCCTATGGCCGCACTGCCCGACGGTTAACGCGGCGCTAAGAGCTGAACGACCACCCGCAGCCCACCGAGCCCGGACCGGTCCAGCGCCACGGAACCACCCGTCCGCTCGGCCGCCCGCCGCACGATGTCCAACCCCAACCCGCTGGACCCGGTCCCACTCACCCCGCGCCGCACCACGTCACCGTCCGGCAGGCCAGGCCCGCCGTCCTCGACCGTCAACGCCGCGCCATCCGCAAGGGTGGCCAGCGCCACCCGGAAGGCCGTGCCGTTCGGAGTGTGCGCGAACACGTTGCCCAGCAAGGCGTCCACACAGGCCTCCAGGTCGGCACGCGCCAGCCCCACCGGCAGCGGCCCCGGCGCGACGTCGACCGTCATGTCCCGTTCGGTGTCCTCGGCAAGCACCGCCCAGAACGCGACCCGGTCGGCCACGACCTCGGCCGCGTCCGCGACGGCCGGCGTGCCACGCCGGCGGGCCTGCTGGATCACCTCGGTGACCGCCCGGTTGACCGCCTCCACGCCGGTGGCGATCCGCGCGGCGTCCGCGGGATCGCCGAGCGCGTCCGCCTCCATCCGCAGCGAGGTCAACGGCGTGCGCACGCGGTGCGACAGGTCGGCGATCGTCTCGCGTTCCTCCCGCAGCGCCTCCGCGATCCGCGCGGCGAGCCCGTTCAGCGCGGTCGCGACCACGCCCAGCTCACCCGGCGCCGCGGTGTCCGCCCTGGCCGTCAGCTCCCCACGGCCGAGCCGGTGCGACACCGCCGCGAGGTTCACCGTGGACCGGACGAACGTCCGCGCGAGCCGGTCCGCGACCAGCAGGCTGACCAGCAGCAACGCGATCCCGAGACCACCGAGCAGCAACCACGCGCGCGGCACGCCGGCCGCCAGCGCGGTGTCGGACACGAACGTGCGGATCACCGCGGGCGCCGCCCCCGGCCGGTCGACGGAGAACACGATCTCCTGCCCACCCGGCACGTCGCCCGACCGGCTGAAGCCGTGCTCGGCCAGCGTGACCAGCGGCGACCGCGCGGCCCGCGCGCCGAGCACGTCACCGTCGAGGAACACCGACACCTCGTACGGCGAGCTCGCGTCGACCTCCCGGACGCTGTCGGCGAGCGCGTCCCGGTCGGTGGTGGCGACGAGCGAGGTCAGCGCCTGTGCCTCGACCGTCGCACGCTGCACGGCCCGGTCCGCGGCCACGTTCTTGACCAGCAACGCGAGCGGCACGAGGAACGCGACCAGCACGAGCGTGGTGGCCGCGGCGACGAGCAGCAGAACGCGACGGCGCACGTCAGCCCTCCGGTGCCGTGAGCCGCACACCGACGCCGCGGACCGCGTGGAGGTAGCGGGGTGCCAGCGCGGTCTCGCCGAGCTTGCGGCGCAGCCACGACAGGTGCACGTCGACGGTCTTGTCGGCGCCGCCGTAGGGCAGCTGCCAGACCTCGGTGAGCAGCTCACGCTTGCCGACCACCTCGCCGGCCCGCACGGCGAGGTAGTGCAGCAGGTCGAACTCGCGTGGCGTCAGCTCGATCTCGCGGTCGTCGAGGGTCGCCCGGCGGCCACGCGGGTCGACGGTCAGGCCGCCGACGGTGACGGTCGGGTCCTTGTCCTCACCACCGCGCCGGCGCAGCACCGCGCGGATGCGGGCGTCGAGCTGGGCGACGCCGAACGGCTTGACCACGTAGTCGTCCGCGCCGGCGTCGAGCACCGTGACGATCTCGCTCTCGTCGTCGCGGGCGGTCGCGACGACGACCGGCACGTCGGACACGCCGCGCAGCATCCGCAGCATGGCCGTGCCGTCGAGGTCGGGCAGTCCGAGGTCGAGCACGACGACGTCCGGACGCGCGCTGACCGCCTGTTCGAGGCCGGCCATGGCGGTCGGCGCGGAGACCACCGCGTGGCCGCGCTCGGTGAGGCCGCGGATGATCGACGAGCGGATCGTCGCGTCGTCCTCGACGACGAGTACCTGGGCCATGTCCGAACCGTAGCGGCTCGCGGGGGCGGCCGGCCGGCACATAGGACGACGTTAGGAGTGTCTTAACCGTCGCCGGCGGCATACTGGGTGCCGTGCGCCTGACGACGGGATTCGTGCTGTGGGTCGTGGCGGCCGCCGCCGCGACCGCGGTCGGGCTCGCCGCCGTGGCCGCGATCGGCACGGACATCTTCGGCGCCGGGCAGGACCCGCTGAGCGAGTCCGAAGTGGACGAACTGCTCGCGAGCCGGTCCCAGGCGCCGACCACGACACCGACCACGACGTCGTCATCTCCGACGACCACGACGGCGTCCTCGGCCACCACCCCGCCACCGCCGGCCGAGCTGCCGACGGTGACCGCGGGCGGCACGGTGATCTCGCGCTGCACGACGACAGGGCTGGTGGAGATCCTGTCCGCCACGCCGGCACAGGGCTACCAGGTGGAGCAGGAGGACCACGAGCTCGACGACCACCCGTCGGTGAAGTTCACCAGCGGTCGGCAGAAGGTCGAGGTCCGCCTGCGTTGCGTGAACGGCGTCCCGAACCCCGAGATCAAGTACGACGACTGACCAGAGCCGGAACTCCGGAGCAGGTCGTCGGCAACCTGGACAGGGAGCGGCTCAGCTCAGCCCCGTCTTCTCCTCCAGCCGGTCCAGGCGCGCAAGCAGCGGCTTCAGCGCCTGCCCCACCGCCGCCGCGACACCGCCCTCGTTGGCCTGCAGGTGGACGTATCCCGCCAGCGCGGCCGACACGACGTGCCGCACCTGCTTCGGCTCCACCCCCAACCCACGCAGCAGCCGGCCAGCCGCACCGTCCTGCTCCGCGACCAGGCCGAGCAGGAGGTGCTCGCACCCCACGTAGTTGTGGCCGAGGGTGAGCGCTTCGGTCACGGTCAGCTCGAGCGCGTTCGCCGCAGTCAGGCTCATCCTGGCCGCGGTCGCCTCGGCCACCTCCTCCCGCGGCAGTTGCCGCAGGTCCTGGAGCACCCGCGCGGGGTCCACGTCCATCGACCGCAACACGTGCAGCGCCAGGTTCGAGCCCTCGGTCAGCATGCCGGCCAGCAGGTCCCGGGTGCCGACCTCGGCCGCACGCCGGTCCCCGGCCGCGCTGATCGCGAGCTTCATCGCGTTCCTCGCCCGCTCGGTGAACGACGTCAGCCCGGCCGTCGGGTCCGCGCCGCCGAGGTCCCGGACGGCACGGATCGCCAACACCCGCTTGACCGACTGCTCCAGCACCCGCTGGCAGATCGCCGAGACCGGCAGCCCGATCTCCTTCACACTGTCGGCGAGGTCGTCCGGCAGGTACACGTTAATCTTCGGCATGCCCCCATGTATACCCCCATTAGGGGTTACACGGCAACCAGGGATTCCGTCAGCAGGCCCGCGCGGGCGAGCGCCGGCCGCACGCCCTCGCCGAACCAGTACGCCTCCTCCAGGTGCGGGTAGCCGGAGAAGATGAACTCCTCGACGCCGAGCGCGTGGTACTCGGCGATCCGCTCCGCGACCTCCTCGTGGCTGCCGACGAGCGCGGTGCCGGCGCCGCCGCGCACGAGGCCGACACCCGCCCACAGGTTCGGATGGATCTCCAGGGAGTGCGCGTCGCCGTCGTGGGATCCGTTGTGCAGCGCGACCATCCGCCGCTGCCCCTCCGACTCGCTCGCCGCGAGCTGCTCCTGCGCCCGCCGAACCTGCACGGGATCCAGTGCGTCCAACAGCTTCTGCGCCTCGCGCCACGCCTCCTCCCCGGTGTCACGGGAGATCGTGTGCAGGCGGATGCCGAACCGGATGTCCCGGTCGCCTGCCAGGTCCCGCACTCGCCCGATCTTGTCCGCGACCTGCGCGGGCGGCTCGCCCCACGTCAGGTACACGTCCGCGTGCCGCGCCGCGACGGGCAGCGCGGCCGGCGACGACCCGCCGAAGTAGACCTTCGGCAACGGGTCCGGCGGCGCCAGCAGCGTCGCGCCCTCGACCGACAGGTGCTCGCCGGCGAAGTCGAACGGCCTGCCGCTCCACACGCCCCGCACGATCGACAGGAACTCGTCGGTCCGCGCGTACCGGGCGTCGTGGTCGTGAAAGTCGCCGAACCTGCGCTGCTCGACGGCGTCCCCACCGGTCACCACGTTCAGCAGCAGCCGGCCGCCCGAGATCCGTTGGTAGGTCGACGCCATCTGCGCGGCGAGCGTCGGCGAGATCACGCCGGGGCGGAACGCGACGAGGAACTTCAGCCGCCTGGTCTCGCGGATCAGCGCCGCCGTCGTCAGCCACGCGTCCTCGCACCACGTGCCGGTCGGGGTGAGGACACCCTCGAAGCCGAGCTGCTCGGCCGACCGCGCGATCTGTGCCAGGTAGTCGATGTCGGGCGGCCGGGACGCCACCGGGCCGAGCGACTTGTTGGCGTGGAAGCGTTCCACGATCGTACGGCCGTCGCCGGAGGTCGGCAGGAACCAGTGGAGGTGAACGGTCATCGGCTCATCCTTTGTTCAGGTCGTTGGCGTAGCGCCGGTCCACGAACCTCGCGAAGTCGACCTTGCCGGGCAGCACGCCGTCCTCGGTGAAGGCGTCCGCGAGGTCCTGTTCGGACCTGGTCACCGTGTCGTCGAGCGGCACCGGCAGGTCCGGACCGGCCTCGACGGTCGCCCGGGCGACCTCGATCGACAGTCCGGTCTCCTTCGCCCATGCCCGCGCCCACTCCTCGCGGTGCGTGTCCGCCCACCGGTCGGCCTTCGCGTGCCGCACGACGAAGTCCCGGATGGCGCTGTTGAGCCCGGGGTCGGACAGCGACCTGGTGCCGCCGACGATGAAGGTGTAGCCGTTGGCCGTGCCCCGGCCGTCGGCGAGCACGCGTGCCCTGGACTCCAGCTTCGCCTGGGAGGTGTAGGGGTCCCACACCGCCCACGCGTCGACCTGGTGCTGGTTGAACGCGCCGTACGCGTCGGCCGGCTGCAGGAACGACAGCTTGACGTCCTTCGTGGACAGTCCGGCCTTGCGCAGGTTGTACAGGACCTGGCCGTGCGCGGAGCTGCCCTTCGACACGGCGATCGTCCTGCCCCTGAGGTCCTTGACCGTCCTCAGCGGCGAGTCCTTCGGCACCAGGATGGCGTCGCTCTCCACGTTGCCCTGGGAGCCGGCCACGACGGCGATCTTCGCGTTGGCCGCCGCGGCGAAGATCGGCGGTGTGTTGCCGACGCGGCCCACGTCGACACCGCCTGCCGAGATGGCCTCCAGCTCCGGCGGGCCGGACGTGAAGGTCGACCACTCGATCCGGTACGGCAGGTCGGCCAGCAGGCCGGCCGCGGTCAGCAGTGCCTTCGAGCCGCCTTTCTGGTCGCCGACCCGCAAGGTCACCCTGGACAGCTCGGCGGCGCTCACCGGCGTGGGCACGCTCGCCTTCGTGGGTTCGGTCGAGGTGCCGCACGCGGCCAGCGCGAGCAACGCCAGGAGGGAAACTGCCTTACGCAGGCGCATGATCGGTCACTCCAAGGTCGGTGAGCACGCGGGCCCGCACGTCGAGGTGGTCGGCGAGCCGGCGCGGACGGGCGTTGGCCAGTTCGTGTTCGGCGACGATCGCGCCGCCGTCGAGGATGAGCACGCGGTCGGCGAGCAGCAGCGCCTCGTCGACGTCGTGGGTGACGAGCAGGACACTCGGCCGGTGGGTCTCCCACAGGTCGACGACGAGCGAGTGCATGGCGAGCCGGGTCAGCGCGTCCAGCGCGCCGAACGGCTCGTCGAGCAGCAGCAGGTCGGGCTCGCGAACCAGTGCTCTGGCAAGGGAGACACGCTGCGCCTCGCCGCCGGACAGCGTCCGGGGCCAGGCGTCGGCGTGGTCGGCGAGCCGCACCTCGGCGAGCGCCTGCCCGGCGAGCGCGCGGTCGCGACCACGCCCACGCAGGCCGAGCACGACGTTGCGCCACACCGTGCGCCAGGGCAGCAGCCGTGGTTGCTGGAACGCGACGGACACCGTGCCGTGCACGCCGACCTGTCCGTCCACGTCGGCGTCGAGACCGGCGAGCACGCGCAGCAGCGTGGATTTCCCTGAGCCGCTGCGGCCGAGCAGTGCCACGAACTCGCCCGTCCCGATCCGCAGGTCGAGCCGTGACAGCACTTCCCTGTCGGCGAAGCGTTTGGTCAGCCCGCGGACCTCGACGGTCAGCCCCTCCGCCACCGCAGGGCCCTCCTCTCGATGAGCCGGACGAGCGCGTCGGTGACGAGCCCGAGCACGGCGTAGACGACGAGTCCCACGACGATGACGTCGGTGCGGAGGAACTCGCGGGCGTTGTTGATCAGGTAGCCGAGGCCGGCGTCCGCGTTGACGGTCTCGCCGACGATCAGCGCGAGCCACGCGATGCCGAGCGACTGCCGCAGTCCCACCAGGGTCTGCGGGACGGCCGAGGGCAGAACGACGTGCCAGAGCCGTTCCCAGCGGGTGAAGCCGAGCGCGGTGGTGGCCTCGACGAGCTGGTCGTCGACGTTGCGGATGCCCGAGTGCACGTTGAGGTACAAGGGAAACGCCACGCCGAGCGCGACCAGGACGATCTTCGGCTGCTCGCCGATGCCGAACCACAGGATGAACAGCGGGATGAGGCCGAGGAACGGCAGCGTGCGCAGCATCTGCACGGGTGGGTCGATGAGCACGTTGCCCCAGTCCGACAGTCCCGCGACGATGCCGAGCACGAGCGCGACCGCGGCGCCGCAGACGAACCCGATGCCGACCCGGGTGATCGAGACGGCGAACGCGTCGCCCAGCTCCCCGGATCTCGCGGTGTCGACGCCCGCCCGCAACACGGTCCACGGTGAGCTGAGCTTGTCCGGCGGCAGGATTCCCGTGGCCGACGCCACCTGCCACAGGGCGACGAGCGCGATCGGGCTGAGCCATCGCCGCAGGTCAGGCAGGCGCCGCTTGTTCCGGGTGGTCGCGGGCGGGGCCGCGACCCGTTCCAGCAGCTCCACAGTGGACATTGGTTCCTCTCGCGGGCATGCCGGGGAGCGCGCCGATCCATGGGCGCGCGACGAAAGAGCTCGATGCGGTGGTGGCTACTGGACTACCGGGAACACGCCTGGGCGCACACCCGAACGAAGTCGACGTGGCGTCGCTTGGTCAGGGCAGGGGTCACGTCTCGAATCGCAACACCCCGCGCACGCCTGGTCAACGGTGCGGGAAAAGCGTCCAGAACCTGGGATCAGCCGACCCGCCGGGCGAGCCACGCCTCGTACTCGGAGTTGTCGGGCGGGGTGGCCTCGATGACCTCGTCGAGGAGCGTGCGGGCCGTGGCGAGCCCGTCGATGGCGACCGTGATGCGGTCACGCTCGTTTCGCAGGTGCGGCAACAACTCCGGGCAGCCGGGCGCGAGCCCGTCGCCGGTGTCGACCATGCAGGGCAGGACGTTCCTGATGAACCTGGTGTTGAGACCGGCCTCGAGCAGCATCCGCACATGTCGCACGACGTCCACATCGGACTCCGCGTAGACGCGGTAGCCGGCCGGGGTGCGTTCGGGCCCGAGCAGGCCCTGCTCCTCGTAGTACCGCAGCGACCGCTCGCTGACCCCGGTACGCCTGGCGAGTTCCCCGATCCGCATGCTTGACCTTAACACCGGCGTGAGGCTTTAACGTCCGAGCCATGACGGAACCCATGACAGTGCTCGGACTCGGCCCGATGGGCCATGCGATCGCGGCCGCGATGGCAGCCGCCGGCCACCCGACGACGGTGTGGAACCGGACGGCCGGCCGCCCGACGCCGGAGGGCTGCGTCCGCGCACCCGACCTGGCGGCGGCGGTGACCGCCGGTCCGACCGTGGTCGTGTGCCTGCTCGGCTACGACGCGGTCCGGTCGGTGCTGACGCCGCTGGCGGACGTGCTGCGTGGCCGCATGCTGGTGAACGTGACGAGCGGTTCGCCGGACGCGGCCCGCGAACTGGCCGCGTGGGCGGCGTCCCACGACATCGCCTACACCGACGGCGCGATCCTGACGCCGACGCCGACGATCGGCACGCCGTCCGCCGTGACCCTCCACAGTGGACGGCCGACCGAGGTGCTGACCCCGCTCGGTGGCACGCACACCTACCTCGGCACGGACCCCGGCCGGGCGGCGGCGTTCGACGTGGCACTGCTGGACATCTTCTGGACCTCGGTGACCGGCGTCGTGCACGCGTTCGCCATGGCCCGCGCCGAGAACATCGCCGCGACCGAGCTGGCGCCGCTGGCCCGCGGCTTCGCCGGCCTGCTGCCGTTCGTGATCGACAACCACAGCGCCGGGCTGGCGTCCGGCGACCACGCCGGCGACGTCTCGAACCTCCGGTCCGCGGCGGCGGGCATGGCACACGTCGTCGAGACGGCCGAGGCCCGCGGGATCGACGCGAGCGTGCTGAGAGCGGCGCACGCGCTCACCCGGCGCGCCGTCGACGCGGGCCACGGCGCCGACGGCCTGTCCCGGCTGACCGTCGAACTGGAGCGGCATGTGCACGAAACCGCAACCCGGGGTGGGTGAACGCGGGACTCGCTAGGGGTGAACGCGGGACTCGCGGGTGGGTGGGAGCGCGGTAGCGTGGGGTGTTGGATGCGCTTACACGAGAGGGTTCGCTGGTGGGAGCACCCACGGTCTATGACGTCGCCGAGCGGGCGAACGTGTCCATCGCGACCGTGTCGCGGGTCTACCGCAACCCCGGCTCCGTGCGGGAGCGGACCAGGGACCGGGTACTGGTGGCGGCGCGTGAGCTGGGGTACGTGCCGAGCGGCAGTGCCCGCGGGCTCGCGTCCCGCAGCACCGGCGTGCTCGGCCTGTGCTTCCCGGACTACTCGGACCCGGAGATCGACGGGTCGGGTGAGGGCGACGGCTCGGGTGGGGGCGATGGGTCGGGTGAGGGGTTTGGGGAGGAGACGCTGTACGCCGATGAGATCACTCGCGGGATGGAGCGGGCGGCTCGGCGGCACGGGTACGCGTTGCTGATCGCGGCGTCGTTGGCCGATGGTCCGGAGAGTCTGGTGGCGTCGGTCGCGGGCCGGGTCGACGGGTTCGCCGTGCTGGCGCGGACGATCGCCACCGAGGACCTCGAGCTGATGGCGCGGCGGCTGCCGGTCGTGATGATCGCCGGGCCGCGCGAGATCGACCACCTGGACCACGTCGAGGTGGCGAACCAGGACGGCCAGCGTGAGCTGACCACCCACCTGATCGCGGACCACGGCCTGCGGCGGCTGGCGTTCGTCGGCGGCGCGGAGGACTCCCCCGACGCGCACGCCCGGTTCGCCGGCTTCCGGGAGGCGCTGGCGCGGGCCGGCCTCCCCGCGCCGCTGGCGCCGGACGTGCGCGGCGACTTCACCCAGGCCGGCGGGCGGGCCGCGGCGCGGCGGCTGCTCGACCACGGCCCGCTGCCGCAGGCACTTGTGTTCGCGAACGACCAGATGGCGATCGGCGCCTACGACGTGCTGGAGCGTCGCGGCGTCCGCGTCCCGGCGGACGTCGCGGTGGTCGGCTTCGACGGCATCCCGCTGGGCAGGGTCGTCCGGCCCGCCCTCACGACGGTCAGCCAGCCCATGCGGCGCCTCGGCGAGACCGCCGTGGACCTGCTCGTCGAGCGGCTGGCCGGCTCGGCCCGCGCGCCCCGGTCGGTGATGCTCCCGGTCGCACAGACCCGCCGCGCGAGTTGCGGGTGCCCGGCCGCGAGCTGAGGCCTGGACCTGCCCGTTCTTGCCCACCCCGTTGCCACGGGCCTAATGTATGCGCTTACTGATAGCGCTTACATTCACGGTTTCGGGGGGTCGCCATGACCGCACGCCAGGACTGGGAGCGACGCGTCGGTCAGCCCAGCGGCCAGCCACTCACGGGTACCGGCGCCCTGCCGCCACCCGAGGGTCTCGCCGCCACGGCCGGCACCGCGCTCGTGCAGCTCGACTGGCAACCCGTCGACGGCGCGCTCGGCTACCTGGTGCACCGCGCCACCGACCCCGACGGCCCGTTCGAGCCGCTCGACCACCTCGGCGGCGACGTGCTCGCGGTCCCCCACTCGCCCTACGCGGACACCATGGTCGAGCCCGGCCGGACCTACCACTACAAGGTCGCCACCTGGACCGAGGCGGGCGCCGGCCCGCTGTCCGGTCCCGTCGCCGCCGGACCGGACCCCGAGGGCAGCCGCACGGTGACGGTCCTGGTGAGCGCCGACGCGGAACCCGTGCCGCTGCCGGACGTCTGGCGGCGCATGATCGGCGCCGAGCACCTTTCCCTGCTGGTCTGGGCCGAGCCTGGCCCCGGCGGCGCCGACGTCGCCGCCGAGTACGCCGAGGCACTGCGGATCATGCGGGACGACCTCGGCGTGCGCAGTGTCCGCGCCCATGGCACGTTCCTGCCGGAGACCGTCTCGGTCCGGTCCGACGGCGGCTTCGACTTCGCCGGGCTGGACCGGGTCTACGACCGGTTCCTGGCCACCGGGCTGAAGCCGGTCGTCGAGCTGTCGTTCATGCCGGTCGAGCTGGCCGAGGACCCCGACTACACGGTCTTCGCCTACCGCGCGCAGGTGTCCGTGCCGCGCGACTGGGGCCGGTGGGGCGACCTCGTGCGCGAGCTGACCACACACCTGCGGCAC
>NZ_DASQCC010000262.1:0-6436 GCF_035634895.1 Actinophytocola sp.
GACGACGTGTTGCGCAAGCGTTTGCGCGCCCGCCCGGCCTGGCGCGGTTGGGACGAGGCCCGCATCGACGAGATGCTGGAGTTCGCCGAGTGGGTCCGCACGGCGAGCACGGACCCGCCGATGACCCTGCTGGACACGACCGCCCACACCGTCGGCGAGACGGCGGACGTGATCGAGAAGTGGGTGCGCGCCCGCCTGTCCTGAGATGCGACCTGCGCCACGATTGCTAGCACTCTGCTTGCAACTGCTAGCACTCCCGCGTACGTTCGAAGGTGTCACGAGGAGGTGGCCCCGGTGAACGAAAGTCCGATCGACAAGGTCGCCGACCTCGGACGGGACATCGGCGAGTACATCAAGCAGCAGCGCAGCAACGCGAAGATCTCGTTGCGCCAGCTCTCGAAGCTCGCCGGCGTGTCCAACCCGTACCTGAGCCAGATCGAACGGGGTCTGCGCAAACCAAGCGCGGAGATCCTGCAGCAGATCGCCAGAGGGCTGCGGATCTCGGCCGAGGCGCTCTACGTACAGGCCGGAATTCTCGACCTGCCGCAGGGCGGACCGGTGGTGGACGCGGTGCGTGCGGACATGACGCTCACCGAACGTCAGAAGCAGGTCCTGCTCGACGTGTACGAGTCCTTCCGCCGCGAGAACGCCACCCAAGAGCCTGAACACAAGGAGTGAGTGAAGATGCCAGCATTGCTGCCGACCACCGAGGACGTCCGCAAGGCCCGTGAGCAGGCCGTCGCGGTGCTCAGCACCGCCGCGGAGAGCGTGCGCACGCCGCTGCTCGCCGCGCTGGGCGCCGGCGACCTGGCCACGCAGGCCGTGGTCGATGCCGTGACCAGGGCGCGGACCAAGGTCAACGAGAGCGCCACGACCGCCCGCGAGTCGGTGCCGACCGACCTGGCCGGCCTGCGCGAGAAGGTCGACCCGGCCGAGCTGCGCAAGCTCGTCGACGAGTACACCGACGCCGCGCAGAAGCTGTACCAGAAGCTGGCTGGCCAGGGCGAGGACACGCTGACGAAGCTGAAGACGCAGCCCCAGGTCAGCAAGGGCATCGACCAGCTTGAGGAGGCCATCGCCACGCTGCAGCACCGCGTCGGCGACGTGGCCGGTGACGCCCGCGAGCTGGCCGAGGAGGTCCTGTCGAAGGTGACGCGCCGCACGCGTTCGGTGGGCGAGAAGACCGCTCGCCGGATCGAGAACGCCACCGAGGACGCGGCCGTGGCCGTCGAGGGTGCCGGTGCGGAGGTCGCGCACGACGTGCGCAGCGCCTCCCGCAAGGCCGCCAACCGGACGGCGCCGCGCAAGGCCGCCCCCCGGACCACGGCGACCACCCGCAAGACCAACGGTGCCACGAAGCCGACCACGAAGTAACGTCGTCGCAGTTCACCGCCCCCGCCGCTCAGCCGAGCGACGGGGGCGGTCTGCGTGATATGCCCGGTCCCGCTGGTCACACCGACAGGTCCGCACGTAGTCTGGGGCGGTGCCGGAGGAAGCGCTGACGATTCTCACAATCATCAAGTGGTGCGGGGTCCCCGTCGGGGTCTTCGCGTTCATCCACGCGTTGCTGCAGCGCCCGGACGCCTACACAGCCATCGACAGAATGACCAAACCGGCATGGCTCGGCATCACGGCGGGCGGCACCGTCGCGTTGGTCCTCTTCGGTCTCGCCGGCATCGGCTGGATGTTCTGGATCGCCGGCCTGGTCGCCACGCTGGTGTACATAGTCGACGTGCGGCCACGCCTGATCGAGGTACAACGCGGAAACCGATGGTGACCTGGAGCATCGCCGGCTCGCTGACCGTCGAGCCGGCCGTCGAACATCCCGAGCTGCTGGCCGATCCCGTCGTCAAGGCGCTGGCGTCGCTGCCCGATCCGGGTGACGTCGGCGTCGCCGCGATCGACCCGGACCTGGCCGACACGGCGGCCTTCTGCGAGACGTACGGCTCGCCACTGTCCGCCTCCGCGAACTGTGTCGTCGTGGCCGGGAAGCGTGCGGGGGAGGAACGCTTCGCGGCGTGCCTGGTGCTGGCGACGACCCGCGCGGACGTGAACGGCGTGGTGCGCAAGCGACTGGACGTCCGGAAGGCGTCGTTCGCGTCGATGGACGCGGCGGTGGAGCTGACCGGGATGGCGTACGGCGGGATCACACCGCTGGGGTTGCCGGCGGGTTGGCCGCTGCTGATCGACCCGGCCGTCGCGGCGGCGCCGGAACTCGTGATCGGCAGCGGGATCCGGGGGAGCAAGCTCCTCATCGCGGGCCCGACGCTGGCCGGCCTCCCGAACTCCGAGGTGGTCGAGGGCCTGGGCCGGTAGCGCCCGTCGGACCACCACTCGAAGCCCTGACCAGGCCCCTCACGGACGCCTCGTGCGAAAGTCCCTTTCGTGCGCCCCCAGGGGGTCCCCCGATTTCAACGCTACCGGTGAGCACCGACAGAACCGGGCGCACAAGCCACCATCGCCGAGATGTTCACCCACCCAACCCGTACGAAAGTCCCTTTCGTGCGGCCATGGGGGTCCCCCGGATTCAACGCTACGGCAGAGGGCCGACAGTTGGCCGTGCCGTCATCTTGCCAGTGACAATATTCGGCGCTATCTTGTCACCGACAAGACTGGAGGTTCCGCCGTGAGCGTCGAGCTGAGCATGGTTCGTCAGATGTGGAAGCTGCTCGAGCCGGTGCACGCGATCCTGTACTACGCCCCGGAGGTCTTCGCCCGGGTCGAGAAGCTCGGGTTCGACACCGACACCCGCTGGCCGAGCTACTTCCCCCTACGGGCCGCGCCTCTCGGCGCCGCCGGGCACGAGCTGGTGTCCGCCGCCTTCTACAGCTTCAACCCCGCGACGGTCGGCCGGCACGTCCCCGCCGCCTGGGCGATCGCCCCGCCCGGCGAGCTGCTCGCCGCCCGGCTCGACGGTGTCGGGGAGGCCCTTGATCGCCTCGCCGGCGACCACGACCTCGCCGAAGCCGCCGGCCTCGCCAGACGGCTCGCGGACGCCGCCGCCACCGCCGCCCGACCGCTCGGCGCCGCCAACGCCGACCTCCCCTGGCCCGCCGAACCCCACCTGGTCCTCTGGCACGCCGCGACGATCCTTCGCGAGACCCGCGGTGACGGCCACATCGCCGCGCTCCTCACCGCCGGCCTCGACCCCGTCGAGGCGCTCGTCTCCTTCGCGGCCGTCGGTGCCGCGCCCGTTGAGGTCTTCGCCAGCCGTGGGTGGTCGGCGCAACAGTGGGCCGACGCTCGGCAGCGGCTCGTCGAGCGCGGCTGGGTGAACCAGGACGGCACCGCCACCGACGCCGGTGCGGCCGGGCGCGAAGAGGTCGAGCGGATCACCGACGAGCTTGCCGCGCCCGGCTACCGGAAGCTGGGTACCGAGAACGTCGGGCGGCTGGCCCAACTGGTCATGCCGGTCACGATGGCCGTCGTCCGGAGCGGGTTGTTGCCCACGCGGAGCACCCTGGGCATGGGCGGATAGTGGACGGGCGGGGAGTCCCTCCGAAGAAGACTCCCCGCCCTCGTTAGTTGGCTCACAGTGCCCTCGGCTATGTAGACGCTGTCATCGGCCAGGTGGTTGCCCCAGCTCAGCCCGCAGTTGCGGGAAGACCTTCGCCACCTTCGCCGTCAGGTACTCCCCGTACGTGCCCTCGAACGCGAGCGGTGACCGACCGTCCCACCGCCGCCGGCCGTCCGGCCGGACCGCCGCGTGCGAGGGCAGCGGCGGCACCGACGCCGAGAAGTCCGGGTCGAAGAAGAACGGGAACGACAACCGGTCCCGCCCCGAGGTGTTCCGCACCCGGTGGGGCGTCGACCGATACCACCCGTTCGTCAGCCGCTCCAGCATGTCGCCGATGTTGCAGACGAACGTGTCCGGCAGCGGCGGCGCGTCCACCCACCCCTCCGGGGTGTGTACCTGTAGGCCGCCGTTGTCGTCCTGCGACAGCAGGGTCAACAGCCCGTAGTCGGTGTGCTCGCCGACGCCCCAGCCGGGCCCGTCCGCCGGCGGGTAGTGGAAGATCCGGAACAGCACGGTCGGGTCGGCCGTGTAGCCGGCCGAGAAGTAGTCCGGCGCCAGCCCCAGGCTCGACGCGACCCCGCGCAGCACCTCCTGCGCCACCCGCGTCAGCTCGTCCAGGTAGGCCAGCACCAGCGGCCGCAGCGCGGGCACCTGCCGAGGGAACAGGTTGGGGCCGTGCAACGGAAGTGCGTGCTCCGCCGGCAGCTCCGTGCCGAAGTACAGGCCCTCCTTGAGATCCGCGGCCCCGGACGTCAGCTCCCCACCCACCGGGAACCAGCCCCGCCACGCGCGGCCGCCGCGTGCCATCTCGATCTCGCGCTTCAGCTCGTCCGGCAGGGCGAAGAACTCCCGCGCGGCGGTGTCCAGAGAGGACCGCAACTCACCCGGCACGCCGTGCCCGGACACGTAGAAGAACCCGGACGACGTGCACGCGGCCTCGATCTGTGCCGGCACGTCGGCAGAGCGCAGGTCGATGACCGGCAGCATCAGAACACCACGGTCTTGTTGCCGTGCACCAGGATCCGGTTCTCCAGGTGCCAACGCAGCCCCCGCGCGAGCACGACCTTCTCGATGTCGCGGCCCTTCCGGACCATGTCGGGGATCGAGTCGCCGTGGCCCACCCGGATCACGTCCTGGTCGATGATCGGGCCGGCGTCCAGCTCCGCGGTGACGTAGTGGCACGTCGCGCCGATCAGCTTCACGCCGCGCCGGTAGGCCTGGTGATACGGCTTCGCGCCAACGAAGGACGGCAGGAAGCTGTGGTGGATGTTCAGTGCCCGCCCGGTCCAGTCCGCACACAGCCGCATCGGCAGGATCTGCATGAACCGTGCCAGCACGATCGCGTGCGGGGCCGCCGCGTCGACCACCCTCGCCACCTCCGCGAACGCGGAAGTCTTGTCCTCGCGGGGAAACGGCACGTGGTGGAACGGGATCCCGTGTGCCTCGGTGATCTTCGCCAGGTCCGGGTGGTTGCCGATGACCGCCGGCACGTCCACGTCCAGCTCCCCCGACGCCACGCGCCCCAGGATGTCGTACAGGCAGTGCCCTTCCTTCGACACCAGGATGACCACGCGCCGCCGCTCGTCCGTGTCGAGGATCTGCCAGTCGCCACCCAGCTCCGCGACCACCGCCGCGAACCGCGAGCGCAGCTCGTCCGGACCGATCGCCAGCGACTCGGCGGCCACCTCCTGGCGCGTGAAGAACCAGCCGGTGTCCTGGTCGGTGTGGTAGGCGGCCTCGACGATCGTGCCGCCGAGCTCGGCCAGGAACGACGCGATGGCCGCCACGATGCCGATCCGGTCCGGGCAGCCGAAGGTGATCACGTAACGGCGCGACATGGGCGACCCTCTCAGGGGATGTTGATCCCTGCGACGAGTGCGCGGTCCCCGCTCACGACCGCGTGGCTCGGCCGACGCCACACCGCCCGGTAGACGGCGTCCGCGGTGCCGACGACCGACGCGTCCGCGTCCAGCCCGCTGTTCAGCTCGGGCACACCCCGCGGTGGCTCGCCCGCCTTGGCGGTGACGAGCCATGCCCGTCCGGCGTCGGCCGCGTGGTACAGCACGGTGCCGCTGGCGTCGGCGGGCCGGTGAGTGATCATGAACGTGAGCGCCTCGTCGATGCCGTCCGCGGCGAACTCGGGGTCGAACACCAGGTGGTCGACCGCGTCGCCGTGGGCCGCGTGTTCGGCGTCGAGCCGGTGGATGCTGGTCTCGTGCGCCTGCCGCCGCGCCCACCACCCGGTGGTGCCGACGGTGGTGCCGAACGTCCACGCGGGGGCGTCGGGCCCGCGCTCCCGCATGCTGTCGACCAGGGTGTCCACCTGGTCGTCCCAGTAGCCGAGCAGGGACTCCCAGTCCTCGGGCGGCCGCTCGGCCTTCGGCGGTGTACCGCCCGGCTCGGGGTCGAGCGAGAGCACGACCCAGTTGTGCACGCGCGCGATGTGCCGCACGAGCCGCTGCACGTTCCAGTCCGGCACGGTCGGCACCTCCGCCACCGGCCCCGCCTTCACCGCGGCGGCCCGCAACGCGTCCGCCTGCTCCCGCACCCGTTCGAGGTAAGCGTCGTACTCCACGTGGAAAGACACTAGTGTCCCGCGCCGGAAATGCGGTGATCAAGTCGGTGGATGCAGGAAGCTGGGCCGCCGAATTAGTTGCCTGATTTCCGGCGCGGGACACTAGTAGGACTTTGTTAGTTCGTGATTGGGTGTGGGATGATCTTGGTGTGACCCCGGCAGAGTTGGATGCTGTTCGTGCTCGTCTGGAGGACTTCGCGGGCGAGGTGTTCGTGCCGTTCGCGCGGCGTGAGCAGCGTGTCAACGGTGGGTTGTATCTGCGGGGGTTGATGCTGGATGGTCGGCGGAAGTCGATGCAGCCGATGGCGGAACGTCTGGGGGTTGATCATCAGCGGTTGCAGCAG
>NZ_DASQCC010000263.1:0-20759 GCF_035634895.1 Actinophytocola sp.
CCGCTGATCCGTTCGGCGGCCGGCGCGGCGAGGTAGGCGACGAGGGGCGCGACGTGGTCCGGGGACAGGGGATCCACGCCCTCCGCCGGCGCATCGCCGAAGACCCCGGCGGTCATGGCCGTCCGCGCGCGCGGGCAGATCGCGTTGGCCGTCACGCCGTAGCGGCCGAGACCGCGCGCGGTCGCGACGGTGAGCGCGGTGATGCCGGCCTTGGCCGCGGCGTAGTTCGGCTGGCCCTCGGACCCGAACAGGAAGGCCTCGGACGTGGTGTTCACGACCCGCCCGTACGTCGTGCCGCCGTTCGCCTTGGCCTGCCCGCGCCAGTACGCGGCCGCGTTGCGGGACAGCAGGAAGTGGCCGCGCAGATGAACTCGGACGACGAGGTCCCACTCGTCGTCGGTCATGTTGAACAGCATCCGGTCCCGCAGCACGCCGGCATTGTTGACGAGCACGTGCAGCCCGCCGAAGCGCTCGACCGCGGTGCCGGTGATCTCGCGCGCGGCGTCCGAGGAGGACACGTCGCCGCGGACCAGCACCGCCTTGGCGCCCAACGCCTCGATCTCGTCGACAACGCCGGTGTCCGCCACGTCGTTGACCACGACGTCCGCGCCGGCACGGGCAAGCGCGAGCGCCTCGGCACGCCCGAGCCCGGAGCCAGCACCCGTGACGACCGCGACCTTCCCTTCGAGGCTGAGCATCAGAAAGTGACAATCTGTCGGATCACGTTGGCGCCGTCCTTGAGTGCCTGTAGGCCTTCGTTGATCTCGTCGAGCGTGATCCGCTTGCTGATCATGCTGTCGAGGTCGAGGCGGCCCGCCCGCCACAGCGCCAGCAGGCGCGGGTAGTCGCGACGCACGTCCGCGCCGCCGTAGAACGAGCCGAGCAGCCGCTTGTCGTGCAGGAACAGCTCCTGCGCGCTGAACTGGACCATCGCGTCGCCTCGCCCGGCGCCGACCACGACGGCCGTGCCGCCGCGGCGGGCGTTGTCCCACGCGGCGCGGATGGTCACCGGCGCGCCGACCACGTCGAACGCGTAGTCCCAGCCCTGGCTCGCGGTCAGCGAGGCGTGCAGGCCCGGCAGCTCGTCCGGCGTGACGGTGTGCGTGGCGCCGAAGTGCCTGGCGGCCTCGTGCTTCTCGGTGAGCGGGTCGACGGCGACGACCTGGGACGCGCCGGACAGCCGCGCGCCCTGGATGACCGAGATGCCGACCCCGCCGCAGCCGAACACGAGCACGGTCGAGCCGGCCGACACCTTCGCCGTGTTGATCACCGCGCCGACGCCGGTCATCACCCCGCACGCGACGAGCGCCGCGATCTCGAACGGCACGTCGTCGTCGATCCGGACCGCGCCCTCGACCGGTACGACCAGCTCCTCGGCGAACGTGCCGGTGCCGGCGTACCCGAACACGGGCGTGTCGCCGATCCTGAAGCGCGGGTTCACGAACGCGGCGACGGCGTGGATCGCGCAGAGGTGCGGCCGCCCACCGACACAGTTGACGCAGTCGCCACAGGGCGGGACGAAGGTGAGGACCGCGTGGTCGCCGTTCTGGAACTCGGTGACCCGCGAGCCGATCTCGACGACCTCGCCCGCGCCCTCGTGGCCGACGATCCCCGGCGCCAGCGCGGGCAGCGTGCCGTCCATGGCGGAGACGTCGCTGTGGCAGACACCGGTGGCCCGAACCCTGATGCGGATCTCCCGGGGGCCGACGGCGGCGGTGGTCACGTCGTCACGCAGCTCGAGCTTGGTGTCCCCGATCTGGTTGAGAACAGCCGCCTTCATCGCCGGACCTCCTCGTTTGGCTCGGACTCTAGTACATTCCTAGAACGTGTTCTAGTAGTGAGCGCGGCGAGCGGACCAACACGGGAGGGTGGATGCACATCGCCTACACGCCCGAGCAGGAGGCACTGCGGCGTGAGCTGCGGGCGTACTTCGCCGACCTGATGACGCCTGAGCGGCGCGACGCACTCGCCAGCGGCGGTGACTACGGCGACGGCGACGTGTACAAGGAGGTCGTGCGCCAGATGGGCGCCGACGGCTGGCTCGCGCTCGGCTGGCCAGCGGAGTACGGCGGGCAGGCCAGGCCGATGCTCGACCAGCTCATCTTCACCGACGAGGCGGCCGTCGCCGGGGCGCCGGTGCCGTTCCTGACCATCAACACGGTCGGCCCGACGATCATGAAGTTCGGGACCGAGAACCAGAAGCGGTTCTACCTGCCGCGCATCGCCGCCGGGGAGCTCCACTTCTCGATCGGCTACTCCGAGCCGGAGGCCGGCACGGACCTCGCGTCGCTGCGGACCCGCGCGGTCCGGGACGGCGACGAGTGGGTCATCAACGGCCAGAAGATGTGGACGTCGCTGATCCAGTACGCGGACTACGTCTGGCTGGCCTGCCGCACCGATCCGGACGCGCCCAAGCACAAGGGCCTCTCGATGATCATCGTGCCGACCGACACGCCGGGCTTCTCGTGGACGCCCGTGCACACGATGTCCGGCCCGACGACGAGCGCGACGTACTACTCCGACGTCCGGGTTCCCGTCGAGAACCTCGTCGGGGAGCTGAACCGGGGCTGGCCGCTGATCACCAACCAGCTCAACCACGAGCGCGTCGCGCTGACGTCGTCGGCGCCGGTCCGCGAGGCGCTGCGGGGCGTGCGCGAGTGGGCCCAGCAGACCAAGCTGCCGGACGGGCGGCGGGTGATCGACCAGGAATGGGTGCAGATCCACCTGGCCCGCGTGCACGCGAAGGCGGAGTTCCTGAAGCTAATCAACTGGAAGATCGCGTGGGGCGTGAACAAGGGCCTGAACCCGGCCGACGCGTCGGCGACGAAGGTGTTCGGCACGGAGTTCGCGACCGAGGCGTACCGGCTGCTGATGGAGGTGCTCGGGCCGCAGGCCTACGTGCGGACCGGCTCGCCGGGCGCGGTGCTGCGCGGGCGGATCGAGCGCATGCACCGCGCATCGCTCATCCTCACGTTCGGCGGTGGGACGAACGAGGTGCAACGCGACATCGTGGCGGCCGTCGGTCTCGGCATGCCCCCGGCGAAAAGGTAGACGGCCATGGACTTCTCGTTCGACGACACCGTCGCCGACCTCACGGAGCTGACCCGCACGATTCTCGCCGACCACGTGACACCGGCGCGGCTGACGGAGGTGGAGGCGACCGGCGACCGCTTCGACCGCGCACTGTGGACCGACCTCGCGAAGGCCGGCGTGCTGTCCGCGGCACTGCCGGAGTCGGCGGGCGGGAGCGGTCTCGGGCTGCTCGAACAGTGCGCGGTGCTTGTGGAGCTTGGCCGAACGGTCGCTCCCGTGCCGTATCTGTGCTCGATCGTCCAGGCCGCGTCGGCGATCGCGGAGTTCGGCACCGACGAGCAGCGGGCGGCCTGGGCGGCGCCCGCGGCCGACGGAGCCATGGTGCTGACGGCCGCGCTGTCGGAGGAGGTCGGCGACGACCCGGCCAGGCCGGCGACGGTCGCGTCACGTGCAGGTGCATCTGCGCGCTGGCGTTTGCACGGCACGAAAACGGCGGTTCCGTCGGGACCCGTCGCCGACCTTTTTCTTGTCCCCGCCGAAACTTCCGCTGGACCGGCTGTGTTTCTCGTCACCCCGGAGGACGCCGGGGTGACCGTGCGCCGCCAGCGGATCGTCGACGGCGACGCCGAGGCGGTCCTGGAGCTCGACGACGTCTCACTGGGCGAGGACCGCGTGCTGGGCGCGGACGGTGCCGCCGTAGTCGACTGGCTCGTCAACCGCGGCACGGTCGGCCTGTGCGCCCTCCAGGCCGGGGTCTGCACCGAGAGCCTGCAGCTGACGGCCAGGTATGCAACTGGCAGGGTGCAATTTGACCGTCCGATCGCGACATTTCAGGCGGTGGGCCAGCGGCTCGCCGACTGCTACGTCGACGCCGAGGCGATCCGGTTGACACTGTGGCAGGCCGCCTGGCGACTGTCCGAAAACCTCGCTGCCCACAACGAGGTGGCGACCGCGAAGTTCTGGGCGGCGGACGGCGGGCACCGCATAGCCCATGCGGCGGTGCACGTTCACGGCGGTGTGGGTATTGACGTGGACTACCCGCTGCATCGATATTTTGTTGCCTCGAAACGCATTGAGTTCAGCCTCGGCGGCGCCACCACACAGCTGCGCCGCATCGGCACCACACTGGCCGCGGAGCCGGCCTGAAGGAGGTTCGCATGACCGCGCCTGGGGATCCGGTCCCCACCGTCAGTGAGCTGCTGCTCGCACGCGCGGACGATGCGAACCCCGGTCTCGCGTTCGAGGACCAGCGGTGGTCCTGGAAGGACCAGGTCCGGGAGTGCGCCGACCGGGCCGCGCTGCTGCGGTCGCTGCGCCGGCCCGGCCCGTTCCACGTCGGCGTGCTGCTCGACAACGTGCCGGAGTTCTCGTTCCTCCTCGGCGGCGCCGCGCTGGCCGGCGCGGTACTGGTCGGGCTCAACACCTCGCGCCGGGGCGAAGCGCTGGTGCGCGACGTCCGGCTGGCCGACTGCCAGGTCGTGATCACCGAGAGCCGGTACGTGGAACTGCTGCAGGGCCTGGACATCGGCGCCCGCGTGCTGGACATCGACTCGCCGGCGTGGCACGTGATGGCCTACCGGCACCAGTACTCGCCGCTCGAGGTCGCGCCGGCGACGCCGGACGACCTGCTCATGCTGATCTTCACGTCCGGCACGAGCGGGGACCCGAAGGCCGTGCGGGTCACCCATCACAAGGTCGCCCAGCCGGGCGTGCTGCTGGCGTCCCGCTACGGGCTGGCCGCCGGCGACACCTGTTACGTGGCGATGCCGATGTTCCACTCGAACGCGATCATGGCGGGCTGGGCCGTCGGCCTGGCGGCGGGCGCCCAGCTGGCACTGCGCAGGCGGTTCTCGGCAAGCTGTTTCCTGCCCGACGTGCGTGCGTTCGGCGTCACGTACGCCAACTACGTGGGGAAACCGCTCTCCTACGTCCTCAGCACGCCGCCGGAGCCGGACGACGCGAGCAACCCGCTGAAGGTGATGTTCGGCAACGAGGCGAACCCGCGCGACGTCGAGGCGTTCTCGCGGCGGTTCGGCTGTGTGGTGGTCGACGCGTACGGGTCGACGGAGGGCGGGATCACGGTGGCCCGGCCACCCGGGACGCCGGCCGGCTCGCTGGGTCGCCTCGACGAGCACCTCGCGGTGCTGGACCCGGACACCGGCGCGGAGTGCCCGCCGGACGCGGTCGGCGAGCTGGTGAACACCGGCGGCGCGGGCATGTTCGCGGGCTACTACAACGAGCCGGACAACGAACGCCTGCACGACGGCAAGTTCTGGAGCGGGGACCTGGTGTACCGCGACGAGCAGGACTTCCTGTGGTTCGTGGGGCGGACCAGCGAGTGGCTGCGGGTGGACGGGGAGAACCTGGGGACGGCGCCGATCGAGCGGGTCCTGCTGCGCCACCCGTCGGTGGCGGAGGCGGCGGTGTACGCGGTGCCCGACGCGTCCGTCGGCGACCAGGTGATGGCCGCGCTGGTCTACCGGGGCGACTTCGACCCCGAGGAGTTCGCGTCGTTCCTGAAGGCGCAGCCCGACCTGGGCCCGAAACAGGTCCCCCGCTTCCTCCGCGTGACGGCGAGGCTGCCGCGGACCGCCACGTTCAAGGTGCTCAAGCGGACGCTGTCGGCGCAGCGCTGGCGCACCCCCGACCCCGTCTGGTGGCGCCCGGAACAGGCGCTGGAGTACGAGCCGTTGACCCCATCCAGCGACCCCATCCGGCTCGACTGGGGCGCCCGCTCCGTGCGACCCTGAGCCCATGCCCGACACACCGGAACCCGCATCCGCCGAGACCGAGACAGAAACGCCCCAGGAGGATGTGAAGGCCGCGTTCCGCGCGGCACTGGAACGCAAGCAGGCGCAGAACCGCCAGGGCCAGGAACACGCGGACTCCCGCTCCAAGGTCGACCACGCCCACGGCCCGGTCGCCGCCAAGCGCACCTTCCGCCGCAAGAGCGGCTGACACCGCGAGTCCCGCGTTCAAACACAGCGAGTCCCGCGTTCGAACACACTGAACTGCGGTTTCGTGCAGATCCTGGGTCGGCGCGGAACGCACGAAACCGCAACTCGGTAGGTACGGACGCGGGACTCGCTACGTTTGAACGCGGGACTCGCGCATGGTGAAGAGGAGGTAGGCGGCCAGGGACGGGGCGTCGGTGATCACGCCGTCGCGGAGCATGCGCTCGACCTCCGGCCGCGGGAACCACGCCTGCCGCATGTCCACCTCGGTGGCCTCGCGCCGGGGCTCGCCCGGGGTCAGGTTCGTCGCCAGGAACACGTGACCCGCCTGGCCTGTCCAGCCGTTGGCCGGGTTCACCCGGCCGAGCGGTTCGAGACGACCCGCCGTCAGGCCCGTCTCCTCGCCCAGCTCGGCCGCCGCCAGCTCCACGGGGGTGCCGGCCACGCCGTCCGGGAACGAGCCGGAGGGGAACTCCCATGACCGCGCGCCTACCGGGTACCGGTACTGCTCCACCAGGTGGAACCCGTCGTCCTCGAACGGCAGGACGATCGCGAAGTCGGGTGAGTCCACCACCGAGTAGATGCCCCGCGAGCCGTCGATCCGCTCGACCTGGTCCTCGCGCAGCGTCAGCCACGGGTTCGTGTACACCATCCGGGACGACACCGCCCTCACGCGCGGGCACCCATCGTGAACAGCAGGTACGCGGCCAGTGACGAGTCGTCGGTGATCACGCCGTCGCGGAGCATGCGCTCCACCTCCGCCCGAGGGAACCACTCCTGCCGCATGTCCTGCTCGGTCAGCTCGCGGCGCGGCTCCCCGGCCGTCAGCTCCGTCGCCAGGAACACGTCGTAACCCTGTCCCGTGATCCCGTGCGCACAGTTGAGGTACCCCAGCCGCTCCCAGCGACCGGCAGTGAACCCCGTCTCCTCCACCAGCTCGGCGGCCGCCAGCTCGGACGGCGTGCCCGTCACCCCGTCCGGGAACGCCCCCTGCGGGAACTGCCACCGCCGCTCACCCAGCGGATACCGGTACTCCTCGACCAGGTGGAACCCGTCGTTCTCCAGCGGGATGACCAGCGCGAAGTCCGGTTTGTCAATCACCGAGTAGATACCGCGCGACCCGTCCGCGCGCTCGATCTGGTCCTCCCGCAGCGTCAGCCACGGGTTCGAGTACACCACACGGGAAGACAGCGTCCTGATGCTCACACCTTCAGTCTGGCCCGTGCGTCCTCGATCTCGGCCAGCAGGCTCGTCATGACCTCCGCCACCGGCCTGATCTCGTTCATCCGGCCGACGATCTGGCCGACCGGCATCGCCACGACCTCCGGGTCACCGCCCTGGTTCATCCGCTGGTGCGCCTCGCTGACCAGCAGGTTCTGCAGCGGCATCGGCAGCGGCTCCGGCGCGTCGGACTCCTCCCACGCCTGTGTCCACCGGTTCTTCAGCAGCCGCGCGGGCTTGCCGGTGTAGATCCGCGCCCGGACGGTGTCACTGGACGTCGCCCGCACCAGCGCGGTCTGGATCGGACTCTCGCCCAGCTGGTACTCGGCCGTGGTGAGCCAGTACGAGCCCATCCACACCCCGGCCGCACCCAGCGCGTGCGCCGCCAGCACCTGCCGACCGCTGCCGATCCCGCCCGCGGCGAGCACCGGCACCCGGTCGCCGACCGCGTCGACGACCTCCGGGACGAGCACCATCGACGCGATCTCGCCGGTGTGCCCGCCGGCCTCATAGCCTTGCGCGACAACGACATCGACGCCGTTGTCGACGTGCCGCCGGGCGTGTGCCGCGGTACCGGCCAGCGCCGCGACCGGCACGCCGTGCTCGTGCGCCCGTTCGATGACGTCGGCCGGCGGTGAGCCCAACGCGTTGGCGATCAACGAGATCCGGTGTCCCAACGCGACGTCCACATGCGACCGTGCCACGGAGTGCAGCCAGCCGAGCACTCCCGAGCCGGACTCCCCGGACAGTGGCGGCACGCCGAGCTTCAACAGTGTTCGCTCGACGAACTCCTTGTGGCCCTGCGGAACCAGCGAGGACAGGTCCTTCGGCGTGCCCTCGGTCGGGATCTTGGCCGGCATGACGATGTCGACACCGTAGGGCTTGCCGTCGGTGTTCTCGTCCATGTAGGTCAGTGCGGCGTCGAGATCGGCCGGGTCGTTGAACCGCACGGCGCCGAGCACGCCGAACCCGCCGGCCCGGCTGATCGCCGCCGCGACGTGCTCCGACGGCGTGAAGCCGAAGATCGGGTACTGGATGCCGAATTTCTCAGACAGCGTTGAATGGTTCGCTGTGCTCATCAGCCGGCTGCCTCCTTCCCTCGTCAGTCCGGCAGCGGGCTTTCTCGCTACGCTTCCGCGGCGGCACTGGCCGCCCGCCACGATGGCTCGTGCTCGTCCGCGTGCTTCTTCGCCCACGGATAGTCCGGCTTCCCACTGGGCGCACGGCCGATCTGCTCGACGATCCACACGCTGCGTGGTGTCTTGTACCCGGCCACCCGCTCCCGCACGTGCGCGTCGAGCGCCGCGAAGTCGATCTCGCGACCCTCCCACGGCTGCACGAGCGCCGCGACCCGCTGGCCGAGCCGTTCGTCCGGCACCCCGACCACGAGTGCGTCGTACACGCCGTCGTGGGACTTGAGCGCCGCCTCGACCTCCTCGGGGAACACCTTCTCGCCGCCGGTGTTGATCGAGACGTTTCCCCGGCCCAGCAACGTGATCGTGCCGTCGTCCTCGAGCCGGGCGTAGTCGCCGGCGACGACGTACCGTTCCCCGTCGACCTCACGGAAGATCGTCGCGGTCTTCTCCGGGTCCTTGTAGTAGCCGAGCGGCACGTGCCCGCCGCGCGCGAGCCAGCCGATCTCACCCGGCGCGACCTTCTTGCCGTCGTCGCCGAGCACGATGGTCTTCGGTCCGCTGTTCACCCGGGGCAGGCTGGACTCGACCTTGGTGCCCTTGAGGATCACGCCGATGCCCTGGAAGCCGGACTCCGACGAGCCGATGGCGTCGGTGATCACCGCGTTCGGCAGCACCTCGAGGAACTGCTCCTTCACCGACGGTGAGAACAGCGCGGCGTGGCTGGAGAACGCGATGATCGACGAGGCGTCGTAGCCGCCCTCGCGCAGTGCCTCCAGCAGCGGGCGCGCCATCGCGTCGCCGACGATCGTCATGACCTGGACCTTGTGCCGCTCGACGGCCTGCCACACCTCGTGCGGTTCGAACTGCGGCAGCAGGACCACCTTCTCGCCGGAGAACAGCGAGGGCAGGGTCGCCCACTGCGCGGCGCCGTGGATCAGCGGCGCGCACGGGAGCCGGGTCATGCCGTGGGAGTCACGACCCTTCGCGGACTGTGCCCACTCGTCGGCCAGGTACGCGCCGGTGTAGAAGTCGATGCCACCGCCCAGCGTCCGCCACACGTCCTCGTGCCGCCACATGACGCCCTTGGGGAACCCGGTGGTGCCGCCGGTGAACAGGATGTAGATGTCGTCGGGGCTGCGTTCCTCGAAGTCCCGCTCGGTCCGCTGTCCGGCCAGCGCGGCCTCGTACTCGACGCCGTCCGACGGGAGGTCGGTGCCGTCGTCGACGACCACCGTGTGCCGGAGGCGCGGCGTGTCCGGCAGCACCGCGGCCACCTTGTCGGAGTACCGCCGTTCGTGGACGAGCGCGACGAGGTCCGCGTTGTCGAACAGGTACCGCAACTCGTTCTCGACATAGCGGTAGTTCACGTTGACGGGTATCGCACGCAGCTTGTAGACGGCGAGCAGCGTCTCGACCGCCTCGATGCTGTTGCGGCTGTAGAACCCGACATGGTCACCCTTGCCGACACCCTGTTCGGCCAGGTGATGGGCTAGTTGGTTGGCACGCCCCTCCAGCTCGGCGAAAGTCGCCACGCGGTCGCCGCACGCGATCGCGTCTCGGTCCGGAAAGGCGTCGACGGCATGCTCGAAGAGGTCCGCGATGTTGAGGGCCACGGGACCAAACTAGAACGTGTTATCGTTTCTGGCAATGCTTCTGCTGGAGGTGACTTCTCTTGGCCGACTGCCTCGTCGAGCTGGACGAACACGTCTTGATCGTGACGATGAACCGCCCGGAGGCACGCAACGCGCTGTCCGCCGAGATGCTCAAGATCATGTTGGAGGCGTGGGACCGGGTCGACGAGGACCCGTCCATCCGCTGCTGTGTGCTCACGGGCGCGGGCGGCGCGTTCTGCGCGGGCGCCGACCTGAAGGCGATGACCACCAGCCATCCCGGCGAGACCTCCTTCGACGCGGCCCGGATCGAGCCGCTGCTGAAGGGCCGCCGCCTGACCAAGCCACTCATCGCGGCCGTCGAGGGCCCGGCCATCGCCGGCGGCACGGAGATCCTGCAGGCGACCGACATCCGCGTCGCGGGTGAGAGCGCCCGCTTCGGCGTGTCCGAGGCACGCTGGGGGCTGTACCCGCTGGGCGGCTCGGCCGTGCGGCTGCCGCGACAGCTCCCGTACACGCTGGCGGCGGACATCCTGCTGACCGGCCGGCACCTGCGCGCACCCGAGGCGCTACAGGTGGGCTTGATCGGTCATGTGGTCCCCGACGGCCAGGCGCTGGCGACGGCACTGGAGATCGCCCGCACGATCGCGGCGAACGGCCCCTTGGCGGTCCAGGCGATGCTCCGCACGATCCGCGAGACGGAGGGCATGCCGGAGAACGAGGCGTTCGAGATCGACGCCCGCAACGGCATGGCCGTCTTCCGCAGCGCCGACGCCAAGGAAGGCCCGAAGGCCTTCATGGAGAAGCGCAAGCCGAGGTTCGAGGGCCAGTAGGTTCGAAGGCCAGAGGGTTCGATGGTCGGTAGGCCCGAGGCGCGGTAGGTCCGAGGGCCGGTGGGGCAGCCTCCGGCCCCCGGAATCCAGCGTACCGTCGCACACCGACACTGCCGCGAAGCTGTCCACAGCGTTGTCCACAGGCGGTTGTCCACAGGGGCGAGGTTGTCCACAGCTCGCCACTCACCGACCGGGTTCTGTCGGCACCGTGCCGTAGGCTGGAACCCGGGGGCCGGAGGCCAACCCGAGTCCCAGCCGGTCAGATGGCGCGTTCGCGGTCGGCCCAGTAGGGGTCGCGGAGCTTTCGCTTGTACAGCTTGCCGTTCGGGTCGCGGGGCAGCTCGTCGACGTAGTCGATCGACTTGGGGAGCTTGAACTTCGCCAGCCGTTCGCTCGCGAAGGCCAGCAGCTCGGCCGTCAGGTCACCGTCGGGTGACACGCCGTCGGCCGGGCGGACGACCGCCTTGATCTCCTCGCCCCAGTCCGGGTTCGGCACGCCGAACACCGCGACGTCCGCGACCTTCGGGTGCACGGCCAGCTCGTTCTCGATCTCCGCCGGGTAGATGTTCACCCCACCGGAGATGATCATGTCGGCCTTGCGGTCGCACAGGTACAGGTAGCCGTCCTCGTCGAGATATCCGATGTCCCCCAACGTGAACAGGTCACCGACGCGCGCGGCCCTCGTCTTCTCCTCGTCCTTGTGGTACTCGAACGACGACGCGCCCATCCGCATGTACACGAGACCGGTCGTGCCCGGCGGGACCTCCTCGCCGGCGTCGTCCAGCACCTTCACCACCGAGTTCGGCCACGCGCGGCCCACCGACCCGGGCTTGCGCAGCCACTCGTCGGCCATGATCGTCGTGCCGCCGCCCTCGGTCGCCGCGTAGTACTCGACGACCACCGGGCCCCACCAGTCCAGCATCCGCCGCTTGACCTCCTGCGGGCACGGCGCCGCGCCGTGGATCATGCACCGCAGTGACGACACGTCGTACTTCGCGCGGACGTCCTCCGGCAGGTCGAGCAGGCGGTGGAACTGCGTCGGCACCATGTGACTGTGGGTCACGTGGTGCTTCTCGATCAGCCGCAGCATCTCCTCCGGCTTCCAGCGGTCCATCAGCACGGCCGTGTGTCCCAGCTGGATCGAGTTGGCGACGAAGTTCAGCACAGCCGTGTGGTACAGCGGCGAGCCGCAGATGTGCACGTGGCCGTCGAACGGCTGGAGCCCGAAGATGCCGAAGAACCACACGGCCTGCGGCGGCGTCTGGTCCGGGTCCTGACCGGTCAGCGGGCGCCGCACGCCCTTGGGCCGCCCGGTCGTGCCGGACGTGTAGAGCATCGGCGAGCCCGCGGTGCGCACGTCCGGGCGGCCGGACTCGTCCTCGCCGAGCGAGGCGAGCGGCGTGAAGCCGGGCAGGTCACCGACCCCGAAGCCGCGGACTCCGGTGCGCCGCAAGGCATCGGTCGCCGTCTCGGCGAACCGCTCGTGCGCGATGAACGCCTTGGCGCCGCTGTCCTCGATGAGGTACGCGACCTCGGCGCCGACGAGGTGCCAGTTGGCCATCACGACGTACAGGCCGGTCTGGAAGGCGCCGAAGTAGACGGACACGAGGTCGATCCCGTTGGGCAGCAACAACACCACGGCGTCGCCGGGTTCGAGCCCCATCGCCTGGAAGCCGCGACCGTAACGGTCGGCCGCGGCGGCCAGCTCGGCGTAGGTCACCTGCCGGCCGTCCGGGTCGACCACGGCGGTCAGGTCAGGCTGCTCACGGGCGATGTTCCACAGTCCGGTCTCGGCCACGAACCCACACTAGAACGTGTTTCAGTTATCGGCAAGGACCGTGGCCGCCGCCCGCACCTCGTCGACGGTCCGCGGGCTGATCATCAACATGGTCACGCCGCGGTCCGCCCACTGCTTGACCTGCGCCCGCACCTGTTCCGGATTGCCGATGATCGCGACGTCCCCGACGAGCTCGTCCGGCACGGCGGCGGCCGCCTCGGCCTTGCGCCCGGCCCGGAACAGCGCGGTGACCTCGTCGACGACCTCGGCGTAACCCATGCGGCGGAACAGGTCCGCGTGGAAGTTCTTCTGCTCGGCACCCATGCCGCCCGCGTAGAGCGCGATGATCGGCCGGTGCTTGTCGAACTCGGCGGCCCGGTCGTCGGTGACCGTGACGGTGACACTGGCGGCGACCTCGAAGTCGGCACGGGAGCGGCGGGCGCCGGGCCTGCTGAAGCCGTCGTCGAGCCAGGTGTTGTACTGCTCGGCGAGCTTGTCGGAGTAGTAGACGGCGAGCCACCCGTCGGCGATCTCGGCGGCGAGGGCGACGTTGCGGGGACCTTCGGCGCCGAGCCAGATGGGCAGGTCCCGGCGCAGGGGGTGGGTGATGGGCTTGAGCGACTTGCCCAGCCCGTCGGCACCCGGGCCGGTGTAGGGCAGGGGGTAGTGCGGCCCGGGGTTGGCGACGGGGGCCTCGCGAGCGAGCACCTGCCGGATGACGCCGACGTACTCGCGGGTCCGGGCGAGCGGCTTGCCGAACGGGGCGCCGTACCACCCCTCGACGACCTGCGGACCGGACACGCCGAGGCCGAGAATCGCCCTGCCGCCGGAAAGGTGGTCGAGGGTGAGCGCGGCCATGGCCGCGGCGGTGGGCGTCCGCGCGGACAGCTGCGCGACGGCCGTACCCAGGCGAACGTTCCGCGTCGCCGACCCCCACCAGGCCAACGGCGTGAACACGTCCGAGCCCCACGACTCGGCCGTGAACACGGCGTCATACCCGGCCTCATCGGCGGCGACGACCATCTCGGCCGCGTTGGGGGGCATGCCGGCGCCCCAGTACCCGAGCTGCAGTCCAAGCTTCATGCCAGCATCGTAGAACGTGTTCCACAAACGAAAAGATCACCCGTTCGATACAAGGTCGATTTTCCGCAGGTCAAGTAAGTTGCGAGCATGTATGCTGCGCACATGACAGCGGACGCCGTCGAGCCGCCTCCACGAAGGAGCTTCAGGGACGCCTCCCCCAAGCAGATCCGCGCCGCGCTGATCCCGGAGGAGCAGGGCGAGTTCGACGCCAGCTGGCAGAACGCCATGTCCGAGGCCGCGAAGGCGCAGGATCTCGGCGGAGTGTTCAGCACCCTGGCCACCTGGCGCGTCCACGCGGAGATCACACAGGATCTCGGCCACGAGGGATACCGCCAGTGGCTCGCGCGCGCCGAGCGGATCAACCGCACCGGAGAACTCCCGCCGGGAACCGTTCCATTAGCGGACGTGCAGGCCCTGATTCGGGAGCGCCTGGGTCGCTGACGTTGTATCGCATCGACACGGACGGTGCCGCGTTTGACCAGATCGCCGCACTGCCCGTAGATGGCCTGTCCGCTTATGCCCAAGCCCTCGACGTCCTCAAGCTGGTGCCGTGGAACGGGATCCCGTACAACAGCGAAAAGCCGGACGGCGCCATGCGTACGCTGATGTTCGGCGATGGACGCGGAAAGGTCACCTACCTCATCCTCGACGACCAGCTTCGCGTGGACGTGCTGAAGGTGATGTGGTTCGACTGAGCTGGAGCACTTGCCGAGCAAAGTAGAACGTGTTTCACTCTGGGTGTGACCCAGGCACCGTTGTCCGCGCCGCTTGACATTGGGTTCGACTACACCCGGTCGCTTGGCCCGACGCTGAGTCGGTTCGTCACCGGGCTTGCTCAGCGGCGGATTCTCGGGGCGCGCGGCACAGACGGACGAGTGCACGTACCACCCCCGGAGTACGACCCCGTCACCGCCGAGCCCCTCACCGACCTCGTCGAGGTGGCCAGGACAGGCACCGTCACCACCTGGTGCTGGCAGCCGGAACCCCTTGCCGGGCAACCACTCGAACATCCCTTCGCGTGGGCGTTCGTGCTGCTCGACGGGGCCGACACGCCCATGCTCCACGCCGTCGACGCGGGTGACGTGCACACCGGCATGCGAGTTCGGGTCCGGTGGGCCGAAACAGCGGGCAACGGCATTCGCGACATCGAGTGTTTCGTACCCGAGACCTCCGAAGCACCCCAGACATCCGAAGCACCCCAGACATCCGAAGCGCCCCAGACATCCGATGCGGCCGAGGCATCCGAGGTGGAGCCGCAACCGGTCGACGACATCAGCATGATCACCACGCCGGTTCGCCTGCACTACATGCACTCGGCCTCACCAGAGGAAAGTCTGTACCTGCGCGGCCTCGAACAGGGAAAGCTCCTCGGCCAGCGCTGCCCCGCCTGCGAGAAGGTCTACATTCCGCCGCGCGGCGCCTGCCCGACCGACGGCGTGCCCACCGAGGACGAGATCGAGCTCCCGGACCGCGGCATCGTCACCACGTTCTGCATCGTCAACGTGCCCTTCCTCGGCCAGCGCATCAAACCTCCTTACGTGGCCGCCTACATCCTCCTCGACGGCGCCGACATCGCCTTCCTCCACCTCGTCCTCGGTTGCGCCGCCGACGAAGTCCGCATGGGCATGCGTGTCGAGGCGGTCTGGAAACCCCGCGACCAGTGGGGCACCACCCTCGAGAACATCGACCACTTCCAACCCACCGGCGAACCGGACGCGCCGTACGACAGCTACGCGGGGCACCTATGAGCACCGACGTCTCCATCGTCTCCTTCGCGCAGGCACCCAACGTGCGCGAGACCCACGGCACCACCAACGGCGTCGAGATGCTGGTCCCCATCATGAAGGAGGCGCTCGACAACACCGGACTGTCCAAGAAGGACATTGGTTTCTGGTGTTCCGGCTCCTCGGACTACCTCGCGGGGCGCGCATTTTCCTTCATCGCCGCCGTCGACGCCATCGGCGCCTTCCCGCCGATCCACGAGTCACACGTGGAGGCCGACGCCGCCTGGGCGCTGTACGAGGCCTGGGTGAAGATCCGCACCGGCGAGGTCGACACCGCGCTCGTCTACGGCTTCGGCAAGTCCTCGGCCGGACAGCTTCGGCGGGTTCTCGCACTCCAGCTCGACCCCTACACCGTCGGTCCACTGTGGCCTGACTCGATCAGTGTCGCCGGGCTCCAGGCGCGGCTCGGGCTCGACGCCGGGCTCTGGACCGAGCGCGACATGGCCAACGTCGCCGTGCGCAGCCGGGCCGCCAACCCGAAAGCCCAGATCTACGAGCAGGTCACCGCCGACGAGCTGCTCGAACGGCCGTACACGGCCGATCCCCTGCGCAAGCACGACTGCGCGCCCGTCACCGACGGCGCCGCCGTCGTGATCCTCTCGACGGCCGAGCGGGCCAGGGATCTCTGCGAGCGGCCGACCCGGGTCGCCAGCATCCAGCACCGCGTCGAGTCGGCGCATCTCGGCGCGCGTGACCTCACCACCTCACCGTCCACTGTGGCCGCCGCGAAGGCCGCCAACACCGACGGTGTGACGCTGGCCGAGCTGCACGCCCCGTTCACGCACCAGGAGATCCTGTTGCGCCAGGCACTCGGGCTCGGCGACGAGGTCACGATCAACCCGTCCGGCGGCCCGCTCGCCGGGAACCCCATGTTCGCGGCCGGGCTGGCCCGTATCGGCGAGGCCGCGACCCGCATCAGACCCGGCGAACGTGCTCTCGCGCACGCCACCGCCGGACCCGCGCTACAGCAGAACCTCGTGTGTGTACTGGAGGCCGAATGAGCGGCGCTTGCGGAGCGAATCATCGATGCTCAGGTGGCATCCGCGGCCGCGGCGAGCACCGGAGCAGCGGAGCGTTCCGGTGCCACGGAGCGGGTGAGGAGGCAACCTGATGGCCAAGCAACGTGCCGCGGTCCTCGGCGTCGGCCAGACCCACCACCGCAGCAAGCGGCTCGACGTGACCATCGGCGGGCTGTGCCGGGAGGCCATCGACCGCGCGCTCACCGACGCCGGCCTCACGTTCGACGACATCGACGCGGTGGTGCTCGGCAAGGCGCCGGACCTGTTCGAGGGCGTCATGATGCCCGAGCTGATGCTCGCGGACGCCATCGGCGCCACCGGGAAACCGCTGCTGCGGGTGCACACCGCCGGTTCGGTGGGCGGTTCCACCGCCAACGTCGCCGCCAGTCTCGTGCACGGCGGCGAGCACTCGCGGGTGCTGGCCGTGGCGTTCGAGAAGCAGTCCGAGTCCAACGCCATGTGGGCGCTGTCGATCGGGGTGCCCTTCCACATGCCGGTCGGCGCCGGGGCGGGCGGCTACTTCGCGCCGCACGTGCGGTCCTACATCCGCCGCTCGGGCGCGCCGTCGCACATCGGCTCGCTCGTCGCGGTCAAGGATCGGCGCAACGGGGCCAAGAACCAGTTCGCGCACCTCAGGCAGGCGGACATCACGCTGGAGTCCGTGCAGGCGTCGGCCATGCTGTGGGATCCCATCCGCTACGACGAGACCTGCCCGTCCTCGGACGGCGCCTGCGCGATCGTGCTCGGCGACGAGAACGCCGCGAAGGGCAGGACGGCGGCGTGGATCCACGCGACCGCGATGCGTACGGAGCCGACGACGTTCGCCGGACGCGACCAGGTCAACCCGCAGGCCGGCAGGGACGCCTCCGCCGCGCTGTGGCGGGACGCCGGCATCACCGACCCACTGTCGCAGGTGGACGCCGCCGAGCTCTACGTGCCGTTCTCGTGGTTCGAGCCGATGTGGTTGGAGAACCTGGGCTTCACCGAGGAAGGCCAGGGCTGGAAGCTCACCGAGTCCGGCGAGACCGAGCTGGGTGGACGGCTGCCGGTCAACCCTTCCGGTGGCGTGCTGTCGTCCAATCCCATTGGTGCGTCAGGCATGCTTCGGTTCGGTGAGGCGGCCATGCAGGTGATGGGCCGGGCCGGCGACCACCAGGTGGACGGCGCACGCATCGCCGTCGGGCACGCGTACGGCGGCGGGTCACAGTACTTCTCGATGTGGGTGGTCGGAGCGGAGAAGCCATGAGCGGAGCTTGCGGAGCGAACCAGCACTCAGGACTCGAGGTGGCGGCATGAAGTTCACCGTCGGTGTCGCGTTGAGCCCGCTCGACCAGCTCGGCGAGCTGGCCAGAACGGCCGAGGAGTGGGGTTACGCATCGATCGCGTTGCCGGACTCCCTGTTCTTCTCGGAGACGGTCTCGGCGAAGTATCCGTACACACAGGACGGCAGCCGGTTCTGGAACGAGACAACGCCGTGGGTGGACCCGTTCGTCGCGGCCGCGTCGATGGGCGCGGTGACGTCCAGCATCAGTTTCTACACCCAGGTCCTGAAGCTGAACCCACGCAACCCCGTGTTGCTGGCGCGACAGGTCGGCTCGACCGCGGTGCTCACGAACAACCGCTTCGGGCTCGGCGTCGGACTGGGGTGGTCTCCGGAGGAGACCCAGTGGTGCGGCGGGCATTTCGACCACCGCGGCGCCCGCGCCGACGAGGCGATCGACGTGCTCAAGCTCATCCTCGGCGGCGGGATGGTCGAGTACCACGGGAAGTACTACGACTTCGACAAGCTGCGGATGAGCCCCGAGCCGACCGAGCCGGTGCCGTTCTACGTCGGCGGGCACACCGAGGCCGCGCTGCGGCGTGCGGCCCGGGTCGGCGACGGCTGGACCTCGGCGATGATCAAGTACGACGAGCTGCGCGAGGTCATCGACCGGCTCGGGAAGCTGCGGGCCGAGTACGACCGCTCCGGCCCGTTCGAGATCCAGGCCGTGTGCGTCGACAGGTTCGGGCTCGACGGTTACCGGCAGCTGGCCGAGATCGGCGTGACGGACGCGATCGTGGTGCCGTGGGTGTTCTACGGCGTCGGGTTCGACGCGCCGGTGCAGGCCAAGAAGGACGGCATGAAACGGTTCGCCGAAGAGATCATGGGGAAGCTATGACCGCGGTCACCTGGAGTGGTCCGGAGACCACGCATCCGGCACGCACGGCGTCCCGCCGCTCGATGGACGCGGTCATCCGCCGCGCCAAGGAGGAGTGGCTGGCACTGTTCGCCGAGGACGCGGTCATCGAGGACCCGGTCGGCAAGTCGATGTTCGACCCGACCGGCGACGGCCATCGCGGGCCGGCGGCGATCGCCGCGTTCTGGGACAAGACGATCGGGATCACCGAGCGGATGGAGTTCGAGATCCGCGACTCGTTCGCGGCCGGCAACGAGGTCGCGAACGTCGGGACCATCACCTCGTACCTGCCCGGCGGGTCCGTTGTGGACACCGATGGCGTGTTCGTCTACCGGGTCAACGACGACGGGCTGGTCTTGTCGTTGCGGGCGTTCTGGGAGACCGAGCGCGCGATGGCTACCCTGCGGCAGGTTTGAGCTCGACTCCGTGCTCCGCACACGACTTCACGACGTCGTCCTGCGCGAAGTCCGTGCGGGACAGGAAGTCCGCCAACGACGCGTCCTCGCTGAACACCGTGAGCGCGAAGCGTGCCGAGTCGAGGGCCCGGCGCAGTTGGTCGTCCGGTGCGCGCAGGCGGGACAGGTCGTCCATGGCCGCGGCGGCGGTCGCGGAGAACTCGGCCGGCGCGGCCTCGTAGTTGGCGGCGTCCACGTACAGCTTGCCGACCGCTTCGCCGTAGTCCTCACAGAAGTGGGTGGCCGGGTTGGGGCCGCTGCACGCCGCCAGCGCGCCGGCCACGACGGCGACGGCGATGACGGTGGGGAGACGGCGAACCACCTGCCCAGCGTGCCCCGGCGCCCCGGTGTCCACCCGCCTCGCGCGGACGGCAGAAGGGGAACCGGCCACCGCCCTATCGGGCAACCCCCACCGCTTTGCCGATCGCGCGGTCGTCGGTGAGGAGCGCGAGCATGGCGTGCGCGACCTCGGCGCGGGACGCGAACATCCCGCGCGGGACGTTGTCGCCGATCGCGATCCGGTACTCGCCGACGCCTTTGTTGGTCAGCTTCGGCGGCCGCACGACCGTCCACTTGAGACCACTGGTCGCGATATCGCCCTCCATGACGGCCAGGTCGCCGTAGATGCCGGCGAAGAACCGCCGGGTCATGGCGTAGACGATGCGCTTGTTGACGAAGCTGTCACCCTCGGGGACAGGCCCGACCGGCGCGGCACTGACGGCGACGAACCGCTCGATCCCGGCGCTCTCCAGCGCGGCGAGGATGTGCCGGGTGGGCACGGACGCGGCCGTGACGTCCTTGCTGGTGGCCGGCCCGACGCCGGACAGCGCGGCGTCGCTGCCGGCGACCGCGGCCCGGACACGTTCGGTGTCGGCCAGGTCGGGCACGGTGACCAGGGTCAGGGCTTCGTGGCCCGGCACCGTGAACCTGGCCGGGTCGCGCACCACGGCCGTCACCGTGTGCCCCTGATCGAGGGCGAGCTTCACCAGTTGGGTGCCGACACCACCGGTCGCCCCGAAGACGGCGAGCTTCATCGTGACCTCCCGCGTTATATTTCCATACGCCCCAGATACGATATGGAAACCATACTATATGACGAACGTAGCACACGGGCGGGCGCGACGGCGGCTCGTCAACACGGTCAAGGACGCGGTACGCGGCCTCCGCACGGAGCTGGCGCTGCTGAACCGCCGGATCGGCGGCCGCCTGGAGCTGCGCGACGGCGATCTCGACCTGCTGGAGCTGCTCGCGCGGCTCGGCCCCATGGGCCCGTCGGCACTGGCCAGGCAGGCGGCCCGGCACCCCGCGACGATGACGGGCGTGCTCGACCGCCTCGCGAAGGGCGGCTGGCTGACCCGCGAACGCGACCCACTGGACCGCCGCAGCGTGGTCCTACGCATGCGCAGCGAACGAGTCACCGAGGTCTTCGCCCTGTACAGCGGCATGAACCGCGCACTCGACAACCTGTGCGCGACCTACACCGACGAGGAACTGACGGTCATCGCCGACTTCCTGACCCGCGCGTCAACAGCAAGCCACCAGGAAACCACCCACCTGTCCGACACCTGACCCGCGAGTCCCGCGTTCACACCTAGCGAGTCCCGCGTTCAGACACACCGAACTGCGGGTTCGTGCACATCCGGCCAGGGACGGTCTGCACGAAACCACAGTTCGGTA
>NZ_DASQCC010000264.1:0-28602 GCF_035634895.1 Actinophytocola sp.
GGGTAGGTAAGCCCCAGACGCCGTGCCCAAAACCCCCGCCAGCCGCAGCGAGGAACGCCCACCGCATTTGAGGAACGCCCACCGCGTCGCGGGACGAAGCCCACCGCGTCGCGGGTCGACCTTCCGCCAACACACAAGACAGGAGACAACCGCCATGCCCCAGGAAGCATGGAGCGCGACCGGCGTCATAGAAGCCTCACCAGAACGCGTAACCGAAATACTCCTGACCGCGAGAGAAGGACCGATAGGCGCCAACAACGCCCCACTACTGCGAGCCCTGCCAGGAGCGGGCCCGTTTCTGGCAGGCGTGACCCTCAAGGGCGGCCCAAAGGATTTCACCGTCCACTATGGCCTCTCAGAACCGGGTGGCACGGTCACGGTAGACCCAGACAACGGATACTTCAGCTTCCGCGGCGGCTACAAGTTCGGCGCCGACTACCACTTCACCCCACATCCGAAGGGAACCCTCCTGACCTACAAAACCTTCAACGTGGCCCCAGAGACCCACCGAAACCGCCGAGCGGTCCGCTTCCAGTTCTGGCTGTCCGGCAAACTGAGAATCGGCTTACGCGGCGGCCTCCGCCATATCGGCAAGGCCCTCGACTGCCGGACCTACCCAGGAGCCTGAGCCATTCAGATCTTCCCACGCCAACCAGGCACATCGGACAGACACGCAGGGGCGCGGGCAGGTCTCCCTCACGATGTCGCGAACATCATGGCGGAGGCCGCACATCCACACTCGCGGACAAGCACTGGTCGAGCACGTCCGGCCGGCCGCTGAAGCGCGCTTGCTGCTGCCCACCCCCGACTCTCGCCGCTGGCCAACCTCAGCCAACCTCAGCCAACCTCAGCCAACCTCATCCGATCTCGCCCGCTTCGCGCAGTGCCCGGTCAGCACTCGCGGAGACCAACCTTTGCGCGGGGTCTTGTTCGAGTCGTAACCGGCGTCGAGGTGCACGGTGATCTTGTCGGGCGCAGGCCCCCCGGATCTACTCGCCAGGGGCCGACAGCGGCGACCTGGTCGCATGCCCACGCGTCACTGCGGGCCGACCTACCCAAGATTCCGAATGGCGTAGGCGAGGAGGGACCGCCCGCGGGTGTCGGAGGTGGCCTCGATCCGCCGGGCCGTTGTTCGCGGCCGGTGTTAGGTACGTCACGATCCGCTGGTAGGAGCCTGTTGGACTCAGTCGAAGGTCGGTAAACGGTCACATTCGGTACCGGTTCGATCGGTACTCGCACCCACCTCCGTAAACTCGTGGTGAAGACGGGAGGTGACCCTGATGGCGAGTTCCGACGAGCGGCGGTTCGCCGTGCTTCGGGCGATCGTGGCCGACTACGTGTCCAGCCAGGAGCCGGTCGCCTCCAAGGCGATCGTCGAGCGGCACAACCTCGGTGTTTCCAGCGCGACCGTGCGTAACGACATGGCCTCGCTCGAGGAGGAGGGGTACATCGCGCAGCCGCACACCAGTGCGGGGCGCATCCCCACCGACAAGGGGTACCGGCTGTTCGTCGACCGGTTGACCGACGTCAAGCCGCTGTCCGGGGCCGAGCGCCGGGCCATCCGCATGTTCCTGGACGGGGCGATCGACCTCGACGACGTCATGCGTCGCTCGGTCCGGCTGTTGGCGCAGCTCACGCGGCAGGTCGCGATCATCCAGTACCCGACGTTGTCCCACTCGACGGTGCGGCACATCGAGCTGGTTCAGCTGACGCCGGCGCGGGTCATGCTCGTCCTGATCACGGACAACGGACGGGTGGAACAGCGCACCGTCGACCTCGGCGACGTCATGACCCCCGACACCGTGGCGCGGTTGCGGAACATGCTGAACTCCGCGCTCGTTGACAACCCGTTGACGGAGGCCGCTGCCAAGGTCAGCGAGCTGCTCGAGGAAGCGCCATCGGAACTGCGTGACGCGATGACGCGACTGGCGACCGTACTGGTCGAGTCGCTGGTCGAACACCCCGAGGAGCGGCTGGTCCTGGGCGGCACCGCCAACCTCACCCGCAACGCGGCCGACTTCCCCGGGTCGCTGCGCCAGGTCCTCGAGGCCCTCGAGGAGCAGGTGGTGGTGCTGAAGCTGTTCGCCGCCGCCCGTGCGCCTGGCACCATTACGGTGCGGATCGGGGAGGAGAACGAGGCGGCCGAGATGCGTAGCACCTCAGTCGTGTCCATCGGTTACGGCGCG
Organism: Actinophytocola sp.; assembly: GCF_035634895.1. Lineage (GTDB taxonomy): Bacteria > Actinomycetota > Actinomycetes > Mycobacteriales > Pseudonocardiaceae > Actinophytocola. The sequence continues at coordinate 2,187 of NZ_DASQCC010000264.1, forward strand.
CACCAGACGCTGCTCGGCGGCATGGGCGTGGTCGGGCCGACCAGGATGGACTACCCGGGCACGATCGCGGCCGTGCGAGCGGTCGCCAACTACGTCGGAGACATCCTGTCCGGGCGATAACGCCACGGACAGCGTGAGCAGGACATGTGAACCCGGGCGGGGCACCGGGGCAGGAGGACGGGAACACGGTGGCGAGGGACTACTACGGCACTCTCGGGGTGCGCCAGGACGCGACGTCCGAGGAGATCAAGCGCGCCTATCGCAAGCTCGCGCGCGAGCTGCATCCGGACGTCAACCCCGACGAGACGGCCCAGGAACGCTTCCGCGAGGTCACCGCGGCCTACGAGGTCCTCTCCGACCCCCAGAAGCGCAAGATCGTCGACATGGGCGGCGACCCGCTCGGCAACGGCGGCGGCGGTGGCCGCGACCCGTTCGCCGGGTTCGGGCTCGGCGACATCATGGACGCCTTCTTCGGCGGCGGCATGGGCGGCGGTCGCGGGCCACGGAGCCGCGTGCAGCCCGGCTCCGACGCGCTGATCCGCATCGAGCTGTCGCTCGAGGAGTGCAACACGGGGGTCACGCGCGAGCTGACCGTCGACACCGCGGTCCTCTGCGACGCCTGCCGGGGCGGTGGCGCCGCCGACGGGACCTCCGCGCAGGTCTGCGACACCTGCGCGGGCCGTGGCGAGATCCAGTCCGTCCAGCGGTCGTTCCTCGGCCAGGTCGTCACCGCTCGCCCCTGCCCGGTCTGCCGGGGTGTCGGCGAGGTCATTCCCGACCCGTGCCGCCAGTGCGGTGGCGACGGCCGCGTCCGCGCCCGCCGCACCATCACCGCCAAGGTGCCGCCGGGGGTCGCCGACGGCATGCGCGTCCGGCTGTCCGGCCAGGGCGAGGTCGGCCCCGGCGGCGGCCCGGCCGGTGACCTCTACGTCGAGGTCGTCGAGCAGCCGCACGCGACCTTCGAACGCAACGGCGCCGACCTGCACTGCACGGTCCGCATCCCGATGACCACCGCGGCGCTCGGCGCGGTCCTGCCGCTCGAGACGCTCGACGACACGGTCGAGCTGGAGTTGGACCCCGGCACACAGCCCAACACCGAGCTGCTGCTGACCGGACACGGCCTGCCGCGGCTGCGCTCGTCCGGCCGCGTCGACGGTCGCGGCGATCTGCACGTGCACGTCGAGATCGAGATTCCCGGCAAACTCGACGCACGGCAGACCGAGCTGCTCCGCGAACTCGCCAGCATCCGCGGCGAGGAGGACCAGATCGTCGCGGCCACCAACGGTCGCGGCGGTGGACTCTTCTCCCGGCTCCGCGCACGGCACCGCTGAGCGGAGCTTGCGAAGCGAACCATCGTCGTGAGCGACACCGCACCCGTCTTCCTCGTCGACTCCGTTCCGTCGGGCGCCACCGCGGTGCTCGACGGACCCGAGGGACGGCACGCCGCGGCCGTCCGCCGACTGCGGCCCGGTGAGGAGCTCGTCCTCTCCGACGGCAGGGGAACGGCGGCCCTCTGTGTCGTTGAAACGGTTCAAGGCAAGGAATCCCTCGAACTGCGCATCGCACGCAGTTGGACAGAAGCCCAACCGCAGCCCCGAATCGTGCTCGCACAGGCACTCATCAAAGGCGACAGAGGCGAGCTCGCCGTCGAGCTGGCCACCGAAACCGGCGTCGATGTCATCGTTCCCTGGCGGGCCGGGCGCAGCATCGTCAAATGGGAGGACGGGCCACGCGGCGCCAAGGCCCTCGCCCGCTGGCGCAGCACCGCCCGCGAGGCGGCGAAACAGTCGCGCCGCGCATGGATCCCCGAGGTCACCGAGGCCGCCACGACCCGCCAACTAGTTGAATGGATAAGGAAGAGCGCTGCCGCCGTCGTCCTTGACGCGGCCGCCAGCACCGGCATCCAGGCCCTGGACCTGCCCGCCGAAGGTGATCTTGTGCTCGTCGTCGGGCCAGAGGGAGGCATTTCCGACAGCGAGCTGGCGGCCCTCCGCAACGCAGGAGCGCAGGTAGCGCGCCTCGGCCCGACCGTCCTGCGGGCGTCGACCGCCGCCGCCGCCGCGATCGCGGCACTGGGAGTCCTCACGCCACGCTGGCGCTGAGCGTGCACAACGGTCTACTCTTTGCACAGCAACGCTGTTTAGGAGCGTGACGCCAGAGATCTACCGCCGGACACCTCCCCCCTCGGTCCGGCGGCGTCGCGTCGCGGTGGAGCGACCCCCAGGCTTCACCGCGACGCGACATCCTCATCCCTGTTCGGTGCTTTGCACCTTCCCGGGGGCCTTGTGTCTGTCTGGGGGCCGAGCCCCCCGGGACCCCCCACGGTGCGGTTGGTGCTGACCCAGCGTGGTTGTGTTGTCGGGTGGGGCTTACGCCCTCCCGTTGTCTCGTGTCGTTCGGGGTGGGGTGTGGCCTTCGGCCTGGTGTGGTGCGGTTGGTGTTGGGTCGGCGTGGTTTGTGGTTGTCGGGTCGGGCTTTCGCCCTGCCGTTGTCGTTCGGGTGGGGCGTGGTCTTCGGCCTGGTGTGCTGTGAAGACGTGGGTGAAGCGGTGTGCGCGGCAGCGGTCGGCGACCGCCGCCGAGGATGACCCGTCCACGGTCAGCGACTAGAAGCGGCGTTCCACCACGCAGGGCGTCGGTTGATGTTGGGCCGGCGTGGTTGTGGTTGTCAGGTGGGGCTTTCGCTCTATCCCGTTGTGTTGGGTCGTTCGGGGGTGGGGGTGTGTTCTTGCGCCTCGCGGTGGTGGGGTGTTGGGGCGGTGCGGTTGCGGTTGTTGGGCGGGCTTGGGGATTTCTCGTTGGGTTGTGTCGTTCGGGTGTGGCCTTGGGCCTCGTGTGGTGTGGGGGTGTGACCCAGCGTGGTTGTGTTGGTGGGCTTGTGGCTTGGTGGTTGGCTTGGTTTATTCAAGGTGGGGCTTTTGAACGCCCTTCAGTGTGGTTGGTGTTGACGCAGCGTGGTTGCGTTTGCCTTGCCAGCCTTGCCAGCCTTGCCAGCCTTGCCAGCCTTGCTGGGTGCTTTGCGCTTTGCGGTGGGGTTTGCCTGTTGGGGGCTTCGGGGTCTGGTTGGTGTTGAGCGGCCTGGTTGTGTTGTGGGGCTTGCGTTTTGGGTTGTCTTGTGGCTGTTGGGGGTGGGGGCTCTGTTCCTGGGGTGGGGTGGTGTTTACGCTGCGTGGTTGGGGTGTTTGCTCAGCGGGTGTGGGGCTCTTCTTGGGCTGGGGGCTTGGTTTGGCAGTACGTTCTGGGGGTGGTTGGGAAGAGTGTGCCTTCGGTGGAGCTTGAGGTTGGGGATCGGGTTGTTCGTGTCAGCAATCCCGATCGGGTTTATTTCTCCGCTCGGCGGGAGACAAAACTTGATCTTGTTCGGTACTACCTCGCGGTGGGGGAGGGGATCGTCAATGCCTTGCGGGAGCGGCCTTGCATGATGCATCGGTTTCCGGACGGGGTTGACGGGGAGAAGGTGCATCAGAAGCGGTTGCCGCGGGGCGCGCCGGCCTGGGTGGAGACCGTGCGGGTGCACTTTCCTCGGTACGGGCGGTATGCGGATGAACTCTGTGTTACGGAGCTGGGTTCGGTGATCTGGGCCGTGCAGATGTCCTGTGTCGAGTTTCATCCGTGGAACTCCCGGCGTCTTGACACGGAGAAGCCGGACGAGTGGCGGATCGACCTCGATCCGATGCCCGAGGCGTCGTTCGACGCCGTGCGGAAGGTCGCGCTTGTCGTGCGGGAGGTGCTGGATGAGCTTGGGGCCGTTGGGTTTCCCAAGACGTCCGGGGGCAAGGGGCTCCACATCTACGTGCGGATCCTTGCTGAGTGGGGGTTTTCGGACGTCCGGCGGGCCGCGCATGCGTTTGCACGTGAAGTCGAGCGGCGCGCCGGCGGGCTCGTGGATCTCAACTGGTGGCGGAAGGATCGGGATCCGAAGACGGTTTTCGTGGACTACAACCAGAACGCCAGGGACCACACGATTCGGTCCGCCTACTCGGTGATCGGGGTGCCGGAGGGGCGGGTGTCCACACCCGTTCGGTGGGATGAGGTCGCGGATGTTGACCCTCGTGACTTCACCATCGCCACCGTGCCCGCTCGGTTCGCTGAGGTGGGTGATTTGCATGCCACGATCGATGACAACGTATTCGACCTGACGCCACTGCTGGAGTGGGCCGACCGGGACAGCCAGGACATCCCCGACCTCGACGAGTAACCTCTCCGCATGCCCGAAAGCGACTGCCTCTTCTGCAAGATCATCGCCGGGGAGATTCCGTCCACCACGGTGCTCGAGACCGACACGGCCTACGCGTTCCGGGACATCAACCCGCAGGCCTCGGTGCACGTGCTCGTGGTCCCGCGGACCCACCACGAGGACGCCGAGGAGCTGGCCAAGGCGCCGCAGGAGCTCGCGGACGTCATCGCCGCCGGGGTCGCGGTGGCCAGGCAGGAGGGGATCGACCAGACCGGGTTCCGGCTGGTGTTCAACACCGGGGAACACGCCAGGCGCACCGTCTTCCACGCCCACCTTCACGTCCTCGGGGGCGAGCAGCTGGGGCTGTTCGGGCGGCCAGGCCACTGAGCGGCGGTAACGTCGATGCGAACCGTCGGTGAGGGCGACTAACATCGAACCCGACACGTCAGACCGAGTCGGCGCACCCAGGCGCAGAAGGCAGGACCGAAAGCATTGACCGGTACCGCACGGGGTAACGCGGACCACGCCGCCGCCTCCACTTCTGCCCTCAGCCCAACCAACCCGGCCCAGTCCCGGTTCACCATCCCTGACCAGGCGGTTCTCGCGCTGCTCGGGCATCGTGACGAGAACCTGAAGGTCGCCGAGGAGCTGCTCACCGCGGACGTCCACGTCCGGGGCAACGAGGTCACGCTCTCCGGCGAGCCGGGTGACGTCGCGTTCGCCGACCGGGTCTTCGCCGAGCTGGTCACCCTGGCCAGCCGCGGCCAGCAGCTCGGCCCGGACGCCGTGCGGCGGACCGTCGCCATGCTGTCCGCGGGTGGGGCCGAGTCGCCGGCCGAGGTGCTGAGCCTCGACATCATCTCGCGTCGCGGGCGCACGATCCGGCCGAAGACGCTCAACCAGAAGCGCTACGTCGATGCCATCGACCAGCACACGGTCGTGTTCTGCATCGGCCCGGCCGGCACCGGCAAGACCTACCTGGCCATGGCCAAGGCCGTGCAGGCACTGCAGGCCAAGCAGGTCAACCGCATCATTCTCACCCGCCCGGCGGTCGAGGCGGGGGAGCGGCTCGGCTTCCTGCCGGGCACGCTCTACGAGAAGATCGACCCGTACCTGCGCCCCCTGTACGACGCACTCCACGACATGGTCGACCCGGAGTCGATCCCCCGACTCATGCAGGCCGGCACGATCGAGGTCGCGCCACTGGCCTACATGCGTGGCCGGACCCTGAACGACGCGTTCATCATCCTCGACGAGGCGCAGAACACCTCGCCGGAGCAGATGAAGATGTTCCTCACCCGGCTCGGGTTCGGGTCGAAGATCGTGGTCACGGGCGACGTCACGCAGGTCGACCTGCCCGGCGGCACCCAGAGCGGCCTGCGGGTGGTGCAGGGCATTCTCGGCGACGTCGACGACGTGCACTTCTCGACGCTGTCGAGCAGCGACGTCGTGCGGCACAAGCTGGTCGGCGACATCGTGGACGCGTACGACCGGTGGGCGGCCACGCACGAGAACGATCAGGACGCGCGCCGGTCTGGCCCGCGGGGACAGGCGCGGCGGGGTCGTTAGGTCCGATGAGCATAGAAATCGCCAACGAGTCTGGCGTGGCGGTTGACGAGTCGTCCATCGTCGCCGCCGCGCGGTTCGCGCTCGACCGGATGCGGGTCAGCAGGCTCGCCGAGCTGTCCGTGTTGCTCGTGGGGCTCGACGAGATGGCCGACCTGCACGAGCGGTACCTCGACCTGCCGGGGCCGACGGACGTCATGGCCTTCCCCATGGACGAGCTGGAGTCCGCGAGAAGGCCCGACGCGCCCGACCCGGGGCCGACGCTGCTCGGCGACCTGGTCCTGTGCCCGCGGTTCGCACGGGACCAGGCCCGCAAGGCAGGTCACACCCTCATGGACGAGCTGCATCTGCTGACCGTCCACGGTGTACTGCACCTGCTCGGCTACGACCACGCGGAACCCGCCGAGGAGCGCGAGATGTTCACGCTCCAGAAGCGGATCCTCGGTGACTTCAAGACCGAGCGGGTCGCGGCGCAGCGGCGGGCCGCGCAGCGTCGCGAGGACGACAAGCTGCTCGACGCGGCCGGCCTGGTGGAGACCGAGCCCGAGCCCAAGTCCGAAGAGGAATAGGCGCCGGGGGGACCGTGAGCGGAGCGAACCACAGGCACGGCACCGACGAACGACGTCGCCGAGCCGGCGAGGAGACGTCGTGAACGGCGGGCAGAGCGCCGGCTCCGCCGCCGGACTGCTGGTCATCGCGGTCCTCCTGGTGGTCGCGGCCGGGTTCTTCGCGTGCGCGGACGCCGCCATCTCGGCCGTCTCGCGAGCCCGCGTCGAAGGGCTCGTGCGTACCGGCCGGACCGGCGCGCGGCAGTTGCTCGCGGTCGTCTCCGAGCGGCCGCGTCACATCAACCTGCTGCTACTGCTGCGGTTGGGCTGCGAGCTGGCCGCGACCGTGCTCGTCACCATCGCGTTCATCTGGTTCATCGACTCGAACGCGGTCGCCGGGGTCGTCGCCGCGCTCAGCATGATCGTGGTGTCGTACGTGCTGGTCGGTGTCGGGCCGCGCACGCTCGGCCGGCAGCACCCGTACTCCGTCGGACTGGTCGCCGCCGGGGTCGTGCGGGTGCTCGGGACCGTGCTCGGACCGTTGTCCCGCCTGCTGATCGTCGTCGGTAACGCCATCACCCCGGGCCGCGGCTTCCGCGAGGGCCCGTTCTCCTCCGAGGTCGAGCTGCGTGAGCTGGTCGACATGGCGCAGGAGAGCGGCGTCGTCGACTCCGACGAGCGCGAGATGATCCACTCGGTGTTCGAGCTGCGCGGCACGATCGCCCGTGAGGTCATGGTGCCCCGCACCGAGATGGTGTGGATCGAGCAGACGAAGTCCGTGCGGCAGGCACTCGCCCTGTCACTGCGCACCGGCTACACGCGACTGCCGGTCATCGGCGAGAGCGTCGACGAGATCGTCGGCGTGGTGAACCTCAAGGACCTGGTCAAGGCCACGGTGGACACCCCGCAGAACGGTCGCGGCGAGCGGCGCGCGGTGGCCGAGCTGATGACCGAGGCCACGTTCGTGCCGGACTCCAAGCGTCTCGACGACCTGCTCAAGGAGATGCAGCTCTCCCGCAACCACATGGCGATCGCGGTGGACGAGTACGGCGGCACCGCGGGCCTGCTGACCATTGAGGACATTCTCGAGGAGATAGTCGGCGAGATCACCGACGAGTCCGACACCGACGACCGGCCACCCGTCGAACACCTGGACGACGGCGCGGTGCGGGTCAGCTCCCGGCTGCCGGTCGAGGATCTCGGCGAGCTGTTCGGCGTCGAGCTGGACGACTCCGACGTCGAGACGGTCGGCGGCCTGCTCGCGCAGCGGCTCGGCCGGGTCCCGCTGCCGGGCACCGAGGCGGAGATCGCCGGGCTCAACATGCGGGCGGAAGGCGGCAAGGACGGCCGCGGCCGCATGCGGATCACCACCGTGGTCGTGCGTGGGGTGCCCGAGGAGGAGATGGAGAGTAGTGAGAGTGGCTGACCTCGACCCGGAGGACGCGAAGCTGATCACCCTGGCGAGGTCTGCACGGGCCCGTTCCGGCGCGGCCGAAGGCGCCGCGGTGCGGGACGACACCGGCCGCACGTACGTCGCCACCTCCGTCGACCTGCCGTCCCTGCAGCTCACGGCGTTGCAGGGCGCGGTGGCGGCGGCCGTGTCGAGCGGGGTGCGCACGCTGGAGGCGGCCGCGGTCGTGACGGACCTGCTGGACGTCGACCGCGCGATCGTCGACGACCTGACGCCGTCCGCCCCGCTGCTGGTGGCGGACCCGAGGGGCGAGCTGCGCTGAGCGCGGACGACAATGGCCGGATGACAGCATCGACGCAGTATCGCTCCGGTTTCGCCTGCTTCGTCGGCCGGCCGAACACGGGCAAGTCGACGCTGACCAATGCCCTCGTCGGCAGCAAGGTGGCCATCACCTCGAGCAAGCCGCAGACGACCCGGCACGCGATCCGCGGCATCGTCGCGCGGCCCGACGCGCAGCTGATCATCGTGGACACGCCCGGCCTGCACCGGCCGCGCACGCTGCTCGGCCAGCGGCTCAACGACGTCGTGCGTGCCACGTGGTCCGAAGTGGACGTCATCGGGTTCTGCGTGCCGGCCAACGAGAAGATCGGGCCCGGCGACAAGTACATCGCCGCCGAGCTGGTGAAGCTGTCTCGGCACACGCCGGTCGTCGGCGTCGTGACCAAGACGGACACCGCGTCGAAGAACCAGATCGCCGACCAGTTGATGGCACTGCAGGACGTGCTGGAGTTCGCGGACCTCGTCCCCGTGTCCGCGAAGGACGGGTTCCAGCTGGACGCGCTCGCCGACGTGCTCGTGACGCGCCTGCCGGAAGGCCCCCAGCTCTACCCGGACGGCGAGCTGACCGACGAGCCCGAGGCCACGCTGATCGCGGAGCTGATCCGCGAGTCCGCGCTGGAGGGCGTGCGGGACGAGCTGCCGCACTCGATCGCGGTGACCGTCGAGGAGATCCTCGCCCGCGAGAACCGCGACGACATGCTGGACGTGTACGCGAACCTGTTCGTGGAGCGGGACAGCCAGAAGGGGATCGTGCTGGGACACAAGGGAGAGCGCCTGCGGACGGTCGGCGCGACGGCCCGCCGCCAGATCGAGGCGCTGCTCGGCAGCAAGGTCTACCTGCACCTGCACGTCAAGGTCGCCAAGGACTGGCAACGAGACCCGAAACAACTGCGGCGCCTGGGGTTCTGATGGGTGGTTTCGCCTCGTCGGACGGCACCCGGCTCGCCTACCACCGGTCCGGCCAGGAACGCCCGCTGGTCTGTGTTCCCGGCGGACCCATGCAGGCCTCGGCCTACCTCGGCGACCTGGGTGGTGTGCCGTCATTGGTGCGCCTCGACCTGCGCGGGACCGGCGAGTCGGCCACCCCCGCGGATCCGGCCACCTACCGGTGTGACCGGCAGGTCGACGACGTCGAGGCGCTCCGCCTGCACCTCGGGCTGGACCGGATCGACCTGCTGGGCCACTCCGCCGGCGCCGCGGTCGCGGTCTGGTACGCCGCCCGCCATCCCGACCGCGTCGGGCGGCTCGTGCTGGCCGCACCCACCCCGAGCGTCGTCGGCCTGGCGATCGCCGACGCGGACCGGCGGGAGGTCGCCGAGCAGCGCCGCAACGAGCCCTGGTTCCCGGACGCGTTCGCCGCGTTCGAGCGGATCTGGGCCGGCGACTTCTCGGACGCCAACTGGAATTGCATCGCGCCGTTCCACTATGGCCGGTGGGACGCCGTCAGCCAGGCGAGCTACGCCACGACGACCAGCGAGTACGACAAGGCCCTGGTGGACGCGTACTACTCCGACGGCGCGCTCGACCCGGACGCCGTCAGAGCCGCCGTCGCCCGCCTCACCGCACCCGTCCTGCTGGTGGCGGGCGAGTACGACGTCGGCCTCCCACCGAAGCACGCCACCGCGTACGCCGGCCTGTTCCCGAACGCCGAGCTGGCGATGCTCCCGCGCGGCGGTCACTTTCCCTGGCTGGACGACCCGGAGTGGTTCGTCCGGACCGTCACCGGGTTCCTCTCGCGCACGGCGGGCGAACAGAATCGCCGCACGCCGGTGGGCGGGTAGCGCCGTAGCGTCCCGGCAAGCCGCGCCGGAACTGTCGGTGGCGGATGAGACGATGGGGGCGTGAGCCTCTACCGCGACACCGGGATAGTGCTCCGGGTCCAGAAGCTCGGGGAGGCCGACCGCATCATCACGTTCGTCACCCAGCGGCACGGGAAGGTGCGGGCCGTCGCCAAGGGGGTGCGGCGGACCACCTCGCGGCTCGGTGCCCGGGTGGAGCCGTTCGCGCACGTCGACGTGCAGTTCTACACCGGCCGCACGCTCGATGTGATCACCCAGGTGCAGACCATCGACGCGTTCGGAGCCGGGATCGCCAACGACTACCAGCGGTACACCTCCGGCTGCGCGATCCTCGAGACGGCGGACCGCATGTCCGCGGAGGAGGGAGAACCCGTCCTCCGGCTGTACCTGCTGGTGGTCGGCGCGTTGCGGGCCCTGGCGGACGGTGAGCGGGATCCTTCGCTCGTGTTGGACGCGTTCCTCATCCGGGCGATGGCGTTTGCCGGGTGGTCACCGGCGGTCAACGAGTGCGCGCGGTGCAACGACCCGGGACCGCACCGGAGCTTCTCCATACAGGCCGGGGGAGCGGTGTGCCCCCGGTGCCGGCCGGCCGGTTCGGCGGCGCCCGCACAGGAGACCCTGGAGCTCATGAGCGCACTGCAGCTCGGTCACTGGGAGGTCGCGGAACGGTCCACCGGCAACGCCCGGCGGGAGGGCTCCGGGCTCATCGCCGCGCTGCTGCAGTGGCACCTGGAACGGCAGCTGCGGTCGCTGCCACTCGTGGAACGCAAAGGGGTGCAGGCGAGCGGTAGCGATGTTCGCTCCGCAGGCTCCGCTCAGTAGGGTCAGGCACCATGTTGCGTCCCCGCACCCGACCACAACCACCGGAGCCACACCCTTCTGGCGAGAAGCCGCCCGTCATCCCCGCGCAGTTCGTGCCCCGGCACATCGCGATCGTGATGGACGGCAACGGGCGCTGGGCGAACCAGCGCGGCCTCACCCGCATCGAGGGGCACAAGCGTGGCGAGGCACAGGTCGTCGAGGTCGCCAAGGGATGCATCGAGATGGGCGTCAAGTGGCTGTCGCTGTACGCGTTCTCCACCGAGAACTGGCGGCGCAGCCCCGAGGAGGTCCGGTTCCTGATGGGCTTCTCCCGGGACGTCATCCGGCACCGCACCGACGAGCTGGACGCCATGGGCGTGCGGGTCCGCTGGGCCGGCCGCCGGCCGAGGCTGTGGCGCAGCGTCATCCACGAGCTGGAGGCCGCCGCCGAGCGGACCAGGCACAACGACTCGCTCAACCTCGCCATGTGCATCAACTACGGTGGCCGCGCCGAGGTCGGGGACGCCGCCCGCGAGATCGCCCGGCTCGCCGCCGCGGGCAAGCTCAACCCCGAGAAGGTCAACGAGCGCACGATCGCCAAGTACCTCTACCAGCCGGAGATGCCGGACGTGGACCTGTTCATCCGGCCGTCCGGCGAGCAGCGCACCAGCAACTTCATGCTGTGGCAGTCCGCCTACGCGGAGCTGGTCTTCCAGGACATCCTGTGGCCGGACTTCGACCGGCGTGACCTGTGGCACGCCGTCGAGCAGTACGCGCGGCGCGACCGCCGGTTCGGCGGCGCCAAGGACAGCGACGAGGTCGCCGCAACGCTCAAAGGAGAAGAATGACCGAGCAGGAAGCTATGAGCACGGCAGGGCTGCTCACCAAGGCGCGCAAGGCGCTCGAGACCTTCCACGACGTGCACGTCGACGACGACGGCGCGCTCACCTTCCGGCACGTGGACGTTCCCTGCGCGGTACAGGCGATGCAGCTCGCCGACGGGCTCACCGTCCTCAGCCTGACCTGCGTGGTCGCGTGGGACCTGCCCGACGACCCGCACCTCGCGTCGTCCGCCGCGGAACGTGCGGGGCAGGGACTTTTCGGTACCCTCGGCGTCGTTCACACCGAACGCGGCATGGATGTGACCCTCCGTTACGCGTTCCCGGCCGACGGCATCGGTGAGTCCGCGCTGGGCACGCTGCTGATGCTGGTGGTGTCGACCGCGTCCCAGCTACGCACCGAACTGATCGGCGAGGCGAAGAGCGAGTGACCGAACCAGCGACCGCGGCGGCGGTCGGGCCGAGCGAGGAGGATCCGGGGCCGCGCAGGCGCCGCGTCACGTCGCTCGAGGTGCTCTGCGGGTTGCTGGTGCTCGCGCTCGTCGGCCAGCAGTGGATCGCGGACCAGCTCGACGTGCCGGCGATCCAGACCGGCGCGACCGTCTTCGTCGCGGTCTGCGTCCAGGCGCTCCCTTTCCTGGTGGTCGGCGTGCTGATCAGCGGCGCGATCGCCGCGTTCGTGTCCGCCGACCTGCTGCGCAAGGTGCTGCCGCGCAGGGCCGCGCTGGCCGTGCCCGTCGCCGGGATCGCCGGGGTGGCGCTGCCGAACTGCGAGTGCGCGGCGATTCCCGTGGCGCGCCGGCTGATCCAGCAGGACGTGCCGGCCTCGGTCGCCGTGACGTTCCTGCTCGCCGCGCCGGCGGTGAACCCCATCGTGCTGGTCGCCACGGCGGTCGCGTTTCCCGGTGAGCCGCGGATGGTCCTCGCCAGGTTCCTCGGCTCGATGATGACCGCGGTCGTCATGGGCTGGGTGTGGGCCCGGTTCGGCAGGATGGAGTGGTTCGCCGAGCGCGCGTTGCGGCGGCTGCCCGAGCCCGCCGGCCACCGCGACCGGTGGGGGGTGTTCTTCGAGACCGCGCGGCAGGACCTGGTCGACGCCGGCGGGTTCCTCGTCGTGGGCGGGTTGACCGCGGCGGTGCTGAACGTGGTCGTGCCGCGGTCGTGGGTCGACACGCTCGGTGAGCAGATGCTGCTCGGCATCCTCGTGATGGCCGTGCTCGCGGTGGTGCTGGCGCTGTGCAGCGAGGCGGACGCGTTCGTCGTCGCGTCGCTGTCGACCATGCCGCTGCTGCCCCGCCTGGTGTTCCTGGTGGTGGGGCCGGCCATCGACATCAAGCTGTTCGCACTGCAGGCCGGCACGCTCGGCCGCCGCTTCGCCGTCAGGTTCGCGCCGATGACGTTCGCGGTCGCGATCTTGAGCGCGGTGGTCGTGGGAATCGTGTTACTGCCATGAGCGAAGTTCGCGGGGGCCGGCGTGCGGCGTGAGACACAGAACATCCTGCTGGTGCTGCTCGGCGGCGCGCTGCTGAAGATCTCGTTCACCGGCACCTACCTGCGGTACGTGAAGCCGAGCCACAAGTGGCTGCTCATCGCGGGCGGGACCGTGATGGTCGTGCTGGCGGCCGTATCGATCATCCGGGAGATCCGGGGCGCGCGGGCGCACGCGGCCGGGCACGACCACGGGCACGGCGCCCGCAGCGCGTGGCTGCTGGTACTGCCCGTGCTCGCGGTGTTCCTGGTCGGCCCGGCGGCGCTGGGCGCGGATTCCGTCGAGCGGGCGTCGGGCAACGCGACGGCCAAGCCGTCGACCGAGGGGGCCGGGTCGGAGCTGTTCCCGCCGCTGCCGGCCGGCGACCCGGTCGCCTTGCCGTTGAACGACTTCTCCGCCCGGGCGGCGTGGGACAAGGGGCACTCGCTGGACAACCGCAGGGCGCGGCTGACCGGCTTCATCGTGCACGAGGGCGGCGACACGTACGTGGCGCGGCTGGCGATCTCCTGCTGCGCGGCCGACGCGTTCCCCGTCAAGATCAAGCTGCTCGACCGGCAGCTGTCGAACCTGCCCGACGACAGCTGGGTCGAGGCCGACGTAACGCTGCGTCCCGGCTCGGCGACCAGGGCGACCGAGTACGTTCCGTCGGTCACCACCCACACCGTCCGGCGGATCGACCAACCCGAGGACCCGTACGAGCACTGAGGTCGGCGCTCGACTCACGCCGAGTCGCGCACCACCAGGGTCACCGGGAGGATGGTCGCCTCCGGGCGGACGTCCTCGCCGTTCAGCAGACAGATCAGCTTCCGGACCATCTGGCGGACCTGTTCCCGCGGGTCCTGGTGGATGGACGTCAGCGGCGGCTCCATCGCGGGCGCCAGTGTCGGGTGGTCGTCGAAGCCGATGACGGCCACGTCGCCGGGGACCCGGCGGCCCGCCATGCGCAGCGCCTTCATCGCGCCGGCCGCCATCAGGTCGCTGGCCGCGAACACCGCGTCCAGGTCCGGGCAGCGGGCCAGCAGCTTGGACGTCGCCGTCTCGCCGCTGGCCATGGTGAAGTCGCCGGCCTCCGCCAGGTCCGCCGGGTCAAGGCCGACCGCCGCCAGCCCCGCGCGCCACCCTTCCAGGCGGTCGGCCGCCGCCGGGTGGTCGAGCATGCCCGTCACGGTGCCGATCCGCCTGCGGCCCGAGGCGTACAGGTGCTCGACGGCCAGCCGCCCGCCGGCCCGATTGTCGAAGTCGACCGCGTGCGTGCCGCGCTTGCCGTTGCCGGGCCGGCCGCCGTAGACGACCGGGATCCTGGCCAGGCGCAGGGCGGTCGGCAGCGGGTCGCCCTTGTGCGGCGCGAACACCAGCGCGCCGTCGGCGTGCCCGCCCTCGAGGAACTTGATCGTCCTCGGCACGTCGTCGCGGGTGTCGACGAACATCAGCAGCATCTGGACGCCGACCGTCGACAGCTCGCGGAACGCCCCGTGCATGACGGACGCGAAGTACGGGTCGTCCAGGACGTTGGCCTCGGGCTCGGACAGGACCACCGCCACGGCGCCCGTCCTGCGCGTCACCAGGGATCTCGCGGCCTGGTTGGGGGAGTAGCCGAGCTCCCGCGCCGCCCCGAGCACCTTCTCCCTGGCCCGCATGCTCACGTAGGCGTCGTCATTGAGCGCACGCGACGCGGTCGAGCGAGAAACGCCCGCGTACGCGGCGACGTCCTCCAGCGTGGGACGTCCGTCGATCGGCATGGTCGAAGTGTAACGGAGTGGCGACTTCTGAGAGCGCTCCCGGAAAGTCCTTGACACTTCCCCGTAATCCAGACCACACTCGGAACTCCCCAAACTGGGAGCGCTCCCAGAAATTTTTACGGGCACAGTGTCGAGGACGTAAAGGGACAACAGACGTGCGAAGCAACCAACGACGGGTGTTCGCCGGTGCGATCGCCCTTGCCGCAGCGGTAGGCCTGACCGCGTGTGGCTCCTCCGATGACTCGGGCGGATCTGATTCGGGGAAGATCGAGCTCAGCATCGGCACCTTCACGGAGTTCGGGTACGAGGACCTCATCCCGGAGTACGAGAAGCTCCACTCGAACATCAAGATCACCCATCACAAGACCGGGCAGGGCGGGCCCTACCACCAGCAGCTGCTGACCAAGCTGGCGGCGGGCAACGGCCTCGAGGACGTGGTGGCCATCGAGGAGGGCCACATCTCGGATGTGATCGACAAGACGCAACTGTTCAACAACCTGGCCGACATCGGTCCGAAGGACGTCAAGCCGGACCGCTGGATCGACTGGAAGTACCAGGCGGGCGTGGCGAAGGACGGCGCCTGGATCGGCTACGGCACCGACATCGGTCCGCTCGCCATGTGCTACCGCAAGGACCTGCTCGAGGCGGCGCACATGGCCACCGACGATGCCTCGGTCAAGGGCTACTTCGCGTCGTGGGACTCCTACTTCGCGGCCGGTGACCAGTACACGAAGGCGACCGGCAAGCCGTGGTTCGACTCGGCGTCGCAGGTCTTCAACGCGATGCAGAACCAGCTCGACGAGGGCTACATCAGCAAGGACGACAAGCTCGCCATCGAGTCCAACAAGGACATCAAGCGCAACTGGGACAAGGTGACGGCGGCCGTCAAGGGTGGCCAGAGCGCGAAGCTCGTCGCGTTCAGTCCGGACTGGAACGCAGCCTTCAAGCAGAGCGGGTTCGTCACCAAGACCTGCCCGTCCTGGATGCTCGGCGTGGTCAAGGAGCAGGCCGGTCCGGAGAACGCCGGCAAGTGGGCGGTCACCGACGCGTTCCCGGGCGGTGGCGGCAACTGGGGCGGCTCGTACCTCGCGGTGCCCAAGCAGTCCAAGCACCCGAAGGAGGCCGCGGCACTCGCCGCGTGGCTGACCGCGCCGGAGCAGCAGATCAAGGCGTTCGCGAAGACCGGCAACTTCCCCAGCCAGGTCGAGGCACTCGACTCGCCCGAGCTGCTGGGCACCACCAACGACTACTTCGGTGGTGTGAAGACCGGCCAGCTGTTCGCGACGATGGCCCAGAAGGTCGGCAAGGCGCAGTACAAGGGCCCGGGTGACGGCAAGATCCAGGAGAACGCCACGAGCCCGGCACTGCAGGCGGTCGAGCAGGGCAAGTCGCCCGAGGAGGGCTGGCAGCAGGCGGTCGACGCCGCCAAGAAGATCGTCAAGTGATGACCACGGTAACCAGGCGGCGGGCGTCACACCAGGGGGTGGCGCCCGCCCCACCGGGCAGACCGAAGCTCACGTTCCGCCAGCGCCTTTCGCTGGCGGACGTGAAGTGGTCGCCATACCTCTACATCGCGCCGTTCTTCGTCATCTTCGGCGTGGTGGGCCTGTTCCCGCTGCTGTGGACCGCGTACCTGTCGCTGTTCGACCGCGAACTGCTCGACGCCGAAGGCACGTTCATCGGCCTCGGGAACTACACCGAGCTGTTCCGGGACAGTCAGTTCTGGAACGCCCTGTTCAACACGCTCAGCATCTTCGTGCTGTCGTCCGGACCGCAGATCGTGGTCGCGGTGCTGGTCGCGGCGCTGCTCAACACCCGGCTGCGGGCGCCGACCGGATGGCGGGTCGGCGTCCTGCTGCCGTACGTGGTCAGCCTCGTCGCGGTCGGGCTCATCTTCGGGAACCTCTTCGGGCACAACTACGGGCTCGTCAACGGCCTGCTGGAAGCGGTCGGCATCGACCGGATCGACTGGCAGACCAACTGGTTCGCCTCGCACCTGGCCATCGCCACCATGGTCAACTGGCGGTGGACCGGTTACAACGCGCTGATCGTGCTCGCGGCGATGAAGGCCATTCCGAAGGAGATCTTCGAGGCGGCGATGATCGACGGGGCCTCGGCGGCACGCCGCTTCTTCTCGGTCACACTGCCACTCCTGCGACCGACCCTGATCTTCGTGGTGGTCACGTCCACCATCGGCGGCCTGCAGATCTTCACCGAGCCCAAGCTGTTCGACGCCATGCCGGGCTCCAACAACGGCGGACCGTCCAACCAGTTCCAGACGATCACGCTGTACATGTACCAGACCGCTTTCGAGACACAGAAGCTCGGTTACGCGTCGGCGATCGCCTGGGTGCTGTTCCTGGTGATCATCATCTTCGCGGTGCTCAACTTCCTGCTGACCAGGCGGATCTCGTCGAGCGGAACCGAGGAAGCCCCATGACCGCCATCTCGTTGCGCCGGGTCACGCGGCGCGCACAGACGGGCGACAAACGCGCCTCCTTCTGGGTGTACGGGCTGCTGATCGCGTTTATGCTCGGCTCGGTCTTCCCGTTCTTCTGGTCGTTCCTCGTGGCCTCCCGGGACAGCTCGATGCTGACCGAGCGGGTCCCACCGCTGCTGCCCGGCGGCAACTTCCTGTCCAACGCGGCGCGGGTGTTCGACACCGTGCCGTTCTGGAAGGCGTTGGGCAACAGCGTGATCGTGTCCGGCACGGTCACCCTCACCACGGTCCTGTTCTCGACCCTCGCCGGTTTCGCGTTCGCCAAGCTGCGGTTCCGCGGCCGGGATGCCCTGTTCGTGTTCGTCGTCGCCACCCTGGCGGTGCCGACGCAGCTCGGCATCATCCCGCTGTACATGGCGATGGGCGAGCTGGGCTGGGCCGGTCACCTGGAGGCGGTGATCGTGCCGAACCTGGTCACCGCGATCGGCGTGTTCTGGATGCGGCAGTACACCGCGCAGGTGGTGCCGTACGAGCTGATCGAGGCGGCACGTGTGGACGGTTGCTCGATGATCAGGGTTTACTGGCACGTGTGCCTGCCGGCAGTGCGGCCGGCGGCGGCGTTTCTGGGCATGTTCACGTTCATGACCTCCTGGAACGACTTCCTGTGGCCGTTGGTGGTGCTCAACGCCGACAACCCCACCGTGCAGCTCGCGCTGGAGCGGCTACAGAGCGGTTACTACGTCGACTACTCGCTGGTGCTGGCCGGAACGACTCTGGCCACCATTCCGATCTTGTTCGTGTTCGTCGTGCTCGGCCGCCAGATCGTGGCGGGAATCATGCAGGGCGCAGTGAAGGGGTGATCATGTCAGTTTTGCCGCAAACGTCAGAGTCGGTAGCGCTCCGTTTCCCCACGGGCTTCGTGTGGGGGGCGGCCACGGCGTCGTTCCAGATCGAGGGGTCGACCACGGTGGACGGCCGGGCCGAGTCGATCTGGGACGTGTTCTGCCGCCGTCCCGGCGCCGTGTTCAACGGCGACACGGGCGACCCGGCCGCGGACCACTACCGCCGGTACGTCGAGGACGTCGAGTTGATGTCGTCGCTCGGGCTGGGCGCGTACCGGTTCTCGATCGCGTGGCCCAGGTTGTCGGACCTGGGCTTCTACGACCGGCTCGTGGACGAGCTGCTGGACAAGGGCATCGCCCCGTGGGCGACGCTGTACCACTGGGACCTGCCGCAGTCGCTCGAGGACAAGGGCGGCTGGACGAACCGGGACACCGCCTACCGGTTCGCCGAGTACGCGGCCACGGCCGTCGGCCGGCTCGGCGACCGGGTGAGCGGGTGGCTGACGCTCAACGAGCCGTGGTGCGCGGCATTCCTCGGGTACGGCAACGGTGTGCACGCGCCGGGCGTGCAGGACTCGAGGGCGGCGGTCGCGGCTGCGCACCACCTCAACCTCGCGCACGGGCTCGCGATGTCGGAGATCCGCGCGCACGCCCCGGACGCCCCGGCCGGGATCACGCTGAACCTGTTCCCGGTCCACCCGGCCACCGCCTCGGAGGCCGACGCGGACGCGGCCCGCCGGGTCGACGGCCTGCAGAACCGGATCTTCCTCGACCCGGTGCTGCGTGGCGAGTACCCGGCCGACCTGCTCGCCGACCTGGCGCCCTTCGGCCTGCCGGAGCTGATCGAGGACGGCGACCTCGAGGTGATCAACGCGCCGATCGACCTGCTCGGGATCAACTACTACCGCGCGTACCTGGTCTCGGCCGGCGACCCGGTCGACGGTCCGACGGAGTGGCCCGGCTCCTCGGACGTGCGGTTCCTGCAGTCCGGACACCCGAAGACGGAGATGGACTGGGAGGTCCAGCCGGACGGGCTGACCGAGCTCCTGGTGTCGCTGACCCGCGAGTATCCCGGGGTGCCGCTGTACGTCACGGAGAACGGGGCCGCCTACCCCGACACGTTCACCGAGGACGGCGAGATCCGCGACACCGACCGGATCGCCTTCCTGGACGGTCACCTACGCGCCTCCCACACGGCAATCGAACAGGGCGCTGACCTGCGCGGATACTTCTGCTGGACCCTCCTCGACAACCTGGAGTGGGCAGAGGGCTACGCCAAACGGTTCGGCCTGGTCCACGTCGACTTCGAGTCCCAGAAGCGAACCCTGAAGGAAAGCGCCCGCTGGTACTCGAACGTCATCACCCACAACGGCCTACCAACAACAGAAGGCTGACCAAGACCTACCGGGGGTCGGGGCCTGCTGAAAAACGCCCCCGACCCCCGGTACAACCGCGAGTCCCGCGTTCGCACACCCCGAGTTCCGCGTTCGCGCATACCGAGTCCCGCGTTCGCACACACTGAGTTGCGGTTTCGTGCTGACGCCCAGACCGTGTGCACGAAACCGCGACTCGCTATGTCTGAACCCGCGACTCGCTACGTTTGAACGCGGGACTCGGTGTGTCTGAACGCGGGACTCGCTAGGTTTGAACGCGGGACTCGCGGGGTTAGTGGGTGCAGGCGGCGCAGGTGCCGAAGACCTCTACGGTGTGGCTAACCTCGGAGAAGCCGTTCTCGGCTGCGATCTTCTCGGCCCACTTCTCCACCGCGGGGCCCTCGACCTCGACCGTGCGGCCGCAGGCTCGGCAGACCAGGTGATGGTGGTGGTGCCGGGAGCAGCGGCGGTAGACGGCCTCGCCGCTGTCGATGCGCAGGACGTCCACCTCGCCGGCGTCGGCGAGGGACTGGAGCGTGCGGTAGACGGTGGTCAGGCCGATGCCCTCGCCCCGGGTACGCAGCTCCTCGTGCAGGTCCTGGGCCGAGCGGAAGTCGTCGATCTGTTCCAGCAGGCTCGCCACGGCGGCCCGTTGCTTCGTCGACCGGCGGCCGGGGACGGTGGGGGCCTGGCGTTCACTCACGACCGCGCCTCACCCTCTCCTCGCGGGCTCAGGGTGGGCGGTCGCTGGTCGTGGTGCCCTCGGTTCGCTCCGTAAGCTCCGCTCACCTGCCCGCTCCTTCCTCCACGTGCGCCACCGCGTCGACCACGATGTGCGAGAGGTGCTCGTCGACGAGACGGTAGACGACCTCACGGCCGTGCCGGTCGCCGCGGACGACGCCCGCGGCCTTCAGCACCCGCAGGTGCTGGCTGATCAGTGGCTGGGCCACACCGAGGGTCTCGACCAGCTCGTGTACGCAGCGTTCGTGCTCACGCAGCTCCAGCACGATCGCGATGCGGACCGGCGCCGCGAGCGCACGCAGCAGGTCGCCCGCGGCCTGGAGGGTCTGAACCGGGCGCGTCGCCACCGCGGTGACCGTCGGACGGTCGGCTGAGTGGGGCGCGGTCAGTTCCGGGGACGAGGTGGCATCCGACGTCACGATGAACATCGTCCTCTCGGTTGGCTGATGAAACGGATTACCGTGTTCAACATCCTATGCCGCGAACCTATTTCACCAGTACAACCGACACGGCGATGATGATCAACAAAACGAGGATGAGCCCCCGGCCGAGCCGCTGCGTCGGTGCCAGGGCCCGCCAGGTGGCCGCCAGCATGACCGCGATGCCCGCCGCGAGCGCGCCCAGCAGCACCGCGCCGGGCACGCCGCGCACCACGACGCCGACCACGAACACCGCGGCCACGACCACGAAGACGGCGAGCGGCGGCACCCGCGACAGCGGACCGTCACCGGCGATCAGCTTCGCCTTCGTCGAACGCCTAGCGCGCACCCCGGGACCTCCCTCACAGCCGGCAACGCCGAAATCATTCGTTCGTGTCAGTCGCGATCCAGCTAGTCTTTGTCGACCGCGCCGTTGACCGCCATTGAACGCCATGGCCGAGAGCGCGTGACAGTTGGAGTGGAACCATGCCCGCCGATCTCGTCGAGACCGTCGTCAGCCTGTGCAAGCGCAGAGGCTTCGTGTACCCGTGTGGGGAGATCTACGGCGGCACGCGCTCCGCCTGGGACTACGGGCCGCTGGGCGTGGAGCTGAAGGACAATGTCAAGCGCGAGTGGTGGCGCACGATGGTCCAGCGCCGGGAGGACGTCGTCGGCATCGACTCCTCGGTCATCCTGCCCAGGCAGGTGTGGCAGGCCTCCGGTCACGTGACGGCGTTCCACGATCCCCTGGTCGAGTGCACGTCGTGCCACAAGAGGTTCCGCGCGGACCAGCTCATCGAGGAGTACGCGGCGCGCACCGGCCTCAACGTCACCGAGGACAAGCTCGGTGTCGTGCCGTGCCCGCACTGCGGCGTCCGCGGGCAGTACACGGAGCCACGCGAGTTCAACATGATGCTCAGTACCCACCTGGGCCCGGTGGAGTCCGAGGAGGGGCTGCACTACCTGCGGCCGGAGACCGCGCAGGGCATCTTCGTGAACTTCCTGAACGTGCTCACCACGTCGCGGCGCAGGCCGCCGTTCGGCATCGGCCAGATCGGCAAGTCGTTCCGCAACGAGATCACGCCGGGCAACTTCATCTTCCGTACCCGCGAGTTCGAGCAGATGGAGATGGAGTTCTTCGTCGAGCCGGGGACGGACGAGACCTGGCACCAGTACTGGATCGACGAGCGCGTGCGCTGGTACACCGACCTGGGCATCCGGGCGGACAACCTGCGGCTGTACGAGCACCCGCGCGAGAAGCTGTCGCACTACTCGAAGCGGACGGTCGACATCGAGTACCGCTTCCAGTTCGGCGGGCAGGAGTGGGGCGAGCTGGAGGGCATCGCCAACCGCACCGACTTCGACCTGACGACGCACACCAACCATTCGGGCGTGGACCTGTCGTACTTCGACCAGGCGACCAACACGCGGTACCGCCCGTTCGTCATCGAGCCCGCGGCGGGCGTGGGCCGCCCGATGATGGCGTTCCTGCTGGACGCGTACCGCGAGGACGAGGCCCCGAACGCCAAGGGCGGCGTGGACAAGCGGGCGGTGCTGAGCCTGGACCGCAGGCTGGCGCCGGTGAAGGTCGCGGTGCTGCCGCTGTCCCGCAACCCCGACCTGACCCCGAAGGCCCGCGACGTGGCGGCCACACTGCGCCAGCACTGGAACGTCGACTTCGACGACGCGGGCGCCATCGGCCGCCGCTACCGCCGCCAGGACGAGATCGGCACCCCGTTCTGCGTGACCGTCGACTTCGACTCCCTACTGGACCACGCCGTCACCGTACGGGAGCGCGACACCATGACCCAGGAACGCGTCTCGATGGACAAGCTCCCGAACTACCTGGCGGGCCAGCTGATCGGCTGCTGACGCCATCCCCTGACATCTGTCACGGTGAGGTGGTGACGCTCGGCCTGCGTGGTGGGTGCTTCCGGGCGGCATCGTCGTCATCGTGAACGAAACAGGGATCTCCGCGGGCGCCGCCGTCATGCTGGCCGGCCTGCGTAAGAGCTACGGGGATGTCCACGCGGTCGCCGGGGTCGACCTGACGATCGCGCCGGGGGAGGTGGTCGCGCTGCTCGGGCCGAACGGCGCGGGCAAGTCCACGACCGTCGACATGCTGCTGGGTCTCACCAAGCCCGACGCGGGCACCGTGACCGTCTTCGGCGCGAGTCCGCACGAGGCGGTCGCCAGGGGCACCATCGGCGCGATGCTGCAGGGCGGCGCGCTGCTCGACGACGCGACCGTCGGCGAGACCGTCGCCATGGTCGCGTCGCTGCACCGGTCGCCGCTGCCGGTCGCCGAGGCGCTGCGTCGCTCCGGGGTCGGGGAACTCGCGAACCGGCGGTGCAACAAGCTGTCCGGGGGCCAGAAGCAGCGCGTGCGGTTCGCCGTCGCGCTGGTCAGCGACCCGGACCTGCTGGTGCTCGACGAGCCGACCGCGGCCATGGACGTGCAGGGGCGCCGCGAGTTCTGGAAGGCCATGCGCGGGTTCACCAACACCGGCCGCACGGTCGTGTTCGCCACGCACTACCTGGAGGAGGCGGAGAACTACGCCGACCGCGTGGTGCTCATGCGAGCCGGGCAGATCGTCGCGGACGGGTCGGTCGCCGAGGTGACCTCGCTCGTGGCCGGCCGCGTCATCCGTGCCGCCGTGCCGGGCGCCACCCAGTCCGCGCTCACCATGATGGTCGGGGTGACCGAGGTCGAGGTCCGGGCCAACCAGGCGGTGATCTCCACCAACGACTCCGACAAGACGCTGCGCGAACTGCTGGCGACCTATCCGCAGGCGCACGACATCGAGGTGACCGCAGTGGGCCTCGAAGGCGCCTTCCTTTCCCTCACCAGCGACGAGAACGCGGGAGCTGACCGGTCATGAGCTTCACCTACCTCCTCCTCGAGGCGCGCCGCGCGATGCGCAACGGCCGCTTCATGATCTTCTCGATCGCGTTCCCGGTCCTGCTGTTCCTGCTCTACACCGGGATCTGGGCAAACGGGGACAAGGCCGTCACCGGCATCCTGATGGTCAACATGACCTCGTTCGGCGCGTTGTCCGCCGCGCTGTTCGCGGGTAGCCGGGTGGCGCTCGAACGCTCCGTCGGATGGCAGCGCCAACTGCGGCTCACCCCGCTGTCCGGCGGCGGTTACCTGACCGCGAAGGGCCTCACCGGCATGCTGCTGGCCCTGCCGGCCGTGGTCCTCGTGCCGCTGGTCGGGGTGGCGGTCGAGGGCGTGTCGCTGGACGCGGCCGGCTGGTTGAGGGTGACCATCGGCATCTGGCTCGCGGTCATCCCGTTCGCCCTGATCGGGCTGCTCATCGGCCAGGTCGGCACGCCGGACAGCATGCAGCCGATCATGAGCCTCACGATGATGACCATGAGCATGCTCGGCGGCGTCTTCATCCCGATCGACTCGATGCCGGACTGGCTGCTGAAGATCGCGCACGTGCTGCCCTCCTACTGGCTCGGCCAGGTCGGCCGGGGTGCGGTGACCAGCGACCTGTCGGTGAACCTCGGGCAGGCGGTGCTGGTGCTGGGCGTCTGGACGGCGGTGGTCGGACTCGGGGTGGTCCGCCGGTTCCGGCGCGACAGTGCTCGGGTGTAGCCGGCGCCGTACGGTGACCTCCGTGGCCGAGCAACAGAAGAAGAACGGGTGGTCCTGGCCGGATGATCCGGCGGGGCCACCCACCCGCGCCGGGCGCATCGCGGGCTTCGTGATGTCCACGATGTTCCTGATCTACCTGGTGAGCCCGATCAACCAGGCCTTCACCGCGCCGCATCCGACGGCGGTGCGGGTCGCGGTCGTGACGACCGTGGCGGTCTACTGCTGCATCTACGCGACCGTTTACATGGCGTTCTCGATGCGGCGCACGTGGTTCGACAAGCGGGTGCGGATCGCCGGCGTGGCGGCCATGTTCGCGTGTGGGATCACGCTGGCCGTGCTCCTCGGGCCGGACAACCTCATGTTCCTGACGTACGCGATCTCGGCGGCGCTGATGCAGCTGCCGCCGACGGTCGGTCTGCTGCTCGGCCTGGGGACGACCACGGCGCTGCTCATCGGCACCGAGATCGCCGAGGGCGCCCCGGACTGGAACGCCGCGTCGATCCTGGTGGTGCTGACCATCGCGATGTTCGGCACCCGGCAGGTGATCATGGCGAACGCCGAGCTGCGGGCCGCCCGCGACGAGATCGCGACGCTCGCGGTCGCGGAGGAGCGGTCGCGAATGGCGCGGGACCTGCACGACGTGCTCGGCCACAGCCTGACCACCATCACCGTGAAGGCCGGCCTCGCCCGCAGAATCCTGGAAAGCTC
Organism: Actinophytocola sp.; assembly: GCF_035634895.1. GTDB lineage: Bacteria > Actinomycetota > Actinomycetes > Mycobacteriales > Pseudonocardiaceae > Actinophytocola. The sequence continues at coordinate 27,023 of NZ_DASQCC010000264.1, forward strand.
CGGCGACGACCAGCGAGCCATCGCCGAGCTGCGCGACGTCGAGACCCTGTCGCGAACCGCGCTGGGTGAGGTCCGCTCCACGGTGTCCGGCTACCGCGAGGCATCACTGGCGGCGGAGCTGGTGGGGGCGCGAGTGGCGCTGCAGGCGGCGGAGATAGCGGCGGACCTGCCGCACGCGGTGGACAACGTGCCGGCCGGGCTGCAGGAGCCGTTCGCCTACGTCCTGCGCGAGGGAGTGACGAACGTGATCAGACACTCCAACGCCCACCGCTGCGAGATCCGCCTAGGCGAGTCCTGGATAGAGATCCGCGACGACGGCACCCCCGCCGAGACGTGTGGTTCCGGCCACGGCCTGTCCGGCCTGAAGGAGCGGCTGGCGAAGGTCGGCGGCTCCCTGTCGGCCGGACCGGCGGAGGCGGGTGGGTTCATCGTGCGGGCGTCGGTCCCCGTGGCGGTGACGGCGTGATCCGCGTGCTGCTGGCCGACGATCAGGCGCTGGTACGTGGCGCGCTGGCGGCGATGCTGGGGCTGGAGCCGGACATCGAGGTGGTGGCACAGGTCAGCTCGGGCGGAGAGGTGGTGCCGACCGCGCTGGACTCGAAGCCGGACGTCGCGCTGGTGGACGTCCAGATGCCCGGCAAGGACGGGATCACCGCGGCGGCGGAGCTGCACCGTGCCCTGCCGTCGTGCCGGATCGTGGTGTGCACGACGTTCGGCCGCCCCGGCTACCTGAGCCGAGCGATGGCTGCGGGCGCGGTCGGCTTCGTGGTGAAGGACGCGCCACCGGAGCAGCTCGTCGACGCCGTTCGGCGGGTACACGCGGGGCTGCGGGTCGTGGACCCGGCACTGGCCGCGGAGTCCCTGGCGACAGGCCAGAGCCCTCTGACCGACCGCGAACGGGACGTGCTCCGCGTCGCCAGCTCCGGCGGCACGATCGCCGACGTGGCAAGGTTCCTGTCGCTGTCCCAGGGAACGGTCCGCAACCACCTGTCCTCGGCGATCGGCAAGACCGGAGCCCGAACCCGCGCGGAGGCTGCCCGCGTGGCCGAGGACCGCGGTTGGTTGTGATCCAGCCACGTCCCTCTCGACGAGAGCGTTGAGTTGGTGTGGAGTGTCGTCCTGTATGGACTGCTCGGTGCCCTTGTCGGTCGATCGGGAGAGAACGACGGGGGGACATGGGTGGCGGCTCTGGTCGCTGCCGCGACATCGCGGGGCAAGCATCCAGGCCTCGTTGCGCGAGCAGCACCTGGGCAGGCCTGAGGTCGTGGCTGAGGCCTACGCCGCCTGCGCCAGCTGGCCAACCTGTTGGTCGGAATCCTGCACGGCTGCCTCAAACCGGCACCTCCTACGAGACGACCGCCTGGTCGAATCACACCGAGAACATTGCAGCTTGGCATAAGCTCCTGGGATGTCTTTCTGGGCTCGAAGGGCGCGCGGGGTCGAGGCGTGACCGATCCCGTTGGGGTTGGGCGGATATGGCGTGTGTGACCGGGAAACCTAGCCGGGCGCCATGGTGGTTGGCTGGTTTCAGTCGCTCTCCTGGTTCACCTAGCACCACTCGCTTCCGGTGGCTGCCATGG
>NZ_DASQCC010000265.1:0-14137 GCF_035634895.1 Actinophytocola sp.
TCGCTTCGCCGCCTCGCCGCCTTACCCCGTCCCTCGTCGCCTCACCCCGCTCCGCCGTCCCGCGCATGAAGCCGACCACCGCACCGACAAACAATTTGGACATCCATATATCTGATAGTGGGTCTAGCTTCATAAAACCGATAGGAGGTATCAAGCGAACAAGGGGAAGGAGGGTCAGCCTTGGTGGACAGGCGCCGACACGAAGGCGCGAACGCGCGAAGGCGGAGCGGTGGGACCCTCGGCGTGGCCCACCGCTGACCGGCGGGTCAGCTGGGCGGCGGGATCAGGCCCTCGCGGATCGCGAACAAGGCGGCCTGCGTCCGCGACGACAGTTGTAGCTTGCTGAGCACGTTGCTCACGTGGGTCCGCGCCGTACGCTCACTGATCACCAGGCGCTCCGCGATCTTGCGGTTCGGATGCCCCTCCGCGACCAGCGCCAGAATCTCCCGCTCCCGCGCCGTCAACGCCGTCAGCCCGATCCTCGGCGCCGAGATCCGCCGGACCAGCTGCCCGGCAACCGCCGAGTCCAGGTGAACCTCCCCCATCGCCGCCGCTCGGATCGCCGACGCCACCTCGCCCGGTTCCGCGTCCTTCAGCAGGTACCCCGCCGCGCCGGCCGCCAGCGCCGTGTGGACGCGCTCGACCTCACCGAAACTGGTCAGCACCACCACATGCACGCCCGGGTACCCGACGGTGATCCGCTCCGTCGCCTCGGTCCCGTCCATGCGCGGCATGCGCAGGTCCATCAGCACCACGTCCGGCAGCGGCTCCCCCAGCGTCTGCCACTGCCGCAACAACTCCAGCGCCTGCACGCCGTCCCCCGCCTCGCCGACGACCGCCAGCTCCGGCTCGGTCTCGACGAACGCACGCAGCCCCCGGCGCACGACCACGTGGTCGTCCACCAGCAGGACCCGGATCGTCACAGGGGTTCCCCGTTCAGGATCGGCACGGCGGCCCGCACCACCCAGCCCCGGCCGGCGCACGGCCCCGCCTCGAAACGGCCGCCCCACCGCTCCGTCCGCTCCCGCATCGACAGCAGCCCCAGGCTCTCCCCCGGCCGGTCCGGCGACGTGCCGGCCACCGAGCCGTCGTCGCGCACCTGTACCACCAGGTCGACGTCCTCCCGCGCGATGCTGATCTCCACCGCCGTCGCGTTCGCGTGCTTGACCACGTTGTGCAGCGCCTCCGACGTGATCCGGTACAGGTCCTCCTGGAAGTCCAGGCCGCCGCTGATCCGCACGTCCTCGGGCGCCCGCACCTCGATCGCCAGTCCCGTCCTGGCCCGCAGGCTCGCGGCGTGAGCGCGGATCGCGTCGACGAGGCCGTGCTCGGCCAGCTCCAGCGGCCGCAGCTCGAACACCAGCAGCCGCAGGTCGGCCAGTGCGCCCGCGGACAGCTCCGCCAGCTCCTCCGCCGCACGCCGGACGCCGTCGACGTCGATCCGGTCCAGCCCGCGCCGCAACGCCTTCGCCTGCATGCGCATCGAGAACAGCTGCTGCACGACCGAGTCGTGCAGGTCGCGCGCCAGCCTGCGGCGCTCGTCGGACTGCGCCTGGCTGCGTGCCTGCGCCAGCAACGCGGCCATGTCGATGGCCACCGCCGCCTGGTCGCCCATCGCCTCCAGGAACGCCAGGGAGCCGGGCCCCGGGTCCTCCCCCGGCCGGTAGTACGCGTTGATCACGCCGACCTTCCGGCCGCGCACCGACATCGGCATCGACACGAACGCGTCCCAGTCCGGGCGGTCCATGATCTCCTTCAGCGGCGCCCACACCGGGTCGGACATGATCAGCGGCTTGCGGTGCAGGTCGACGACCGTCTCGCCGGACAGGAACGCGTCGAGGAACCGGACGTGCGCGCCCCGCCTGCGGCACGCGGCCAGCCTGGCCACGAAGTCCGGCGCCGCACCGAAACCGGCCATGCCCAGGATGCGCAGCTCGGCGCTCGGGTCCTCGACGGACAGTATCTGCACGGCGGCGATGTTCGCCGTGCGGACGATCTCCTGCGCGACCGCCTCCAGTGTCACCGGCAGCGAGTACGACTCGGCGACCCGGGAGGCGGCACGCGCGATCGCGGTCAGCCGCCGCTGCTGGCGCCGGACCGTGGTGACGTCGCGGAACCACACCGCGTGCCCGCCGGCCGGCAGCGGCTCGATCCGGTACTCCAGGTCCTGCGCCCGCCCGCCCGGCGCGGTCCAGGTCGCGGTGTGCCGCACGCGGTCGGGGCGGGGGTTGGGCGAGAACGGGGCCGGCTTGCCGACCAGGTCGTCGGCCGCCGCGCCCAGCAGCGCGGCGGCCGAGTGGTTGAGCCCGGCGAAGTAGCCGGCGTCGTCGAGCACCGCGAGCCCGTCGGCGCTCACCTCGACGAGGACCTCCGCCGCGTCCCGCAGCACGTCCCCGGTCGATGTCCGCCTTTGGTGCACCCCACGAGTATGCCGCGCACCAAGAGAAAACCGGAAAGACAGCCCAAAGTGGATCACGGGGTGACGGGGTCCGCCACGGTCGTGGAGACGGGTGCCCCGACCTTGCCGCGCACCGGCAGCAGCACGGCGGCGACGAGGCTGACCAGGCACAGCGCGGACAGGTAGAGCGCGACGGCCGTCGAGCCGCCCGACTGCTGCAACGCGGTCGCGACCAGCGGGTTGACCGCGCCGCCGACGATGCCGCCGAACTGGTAGGCGAGCGAGATGCCCGAGTACCGCACCCGCACGGGGAACAGCTCGGTGAACAGCCCGCCCTGCGCGCCGGCCATGATCCCCTGTGGGACGGCGGCGACGAGGATCGCGACCAGCGCGGGGCCGACGGCCCCGGTGTCGATGAGCGCGAACATCGGCAGCGGCCAGAGCACGGCGACGACCGCGCCGCACACGTACACCTGCTTCGCGCCGAACCGGTCCGCGGCGAGCGCGGAGACCGCGATGGTCGCGATCCAGAGCGCGGTGGAGATCAGGATGAGCGTCAGCAACGTCGGCCGCGCGAACCCGACGACCTTGGTGCCGTAGGACAGCAGGTAGACGATGACGGTGTAGCCGATGGCCGGCGGGGCGATCGAGGCGATGCCGGCGAGCACGAGCGCCCTGGGATGAGCCTTCACGAGGTCGAGGAACGGCACCCTGCTCACCGTGCGGTCCTGCTTGACCTGTGCGAACTCCGGCGCGTCCGTGAGCTTGACGCGGGTGACGAGGCCGACCACCACCAGCACGATGCTGATCAGGAACGGGACACGCCAGCCCCACGAGAGGAAGTCGTCGTCGGACAGCCCGGAGATCGCGAGGAAGACGAGGTTGGACGTGAGCACGCCGATCGGGACGCCGAACTGCGCGAAGCTGCCGTAGAAGGCGCGGCGGCCCGGGGTGGCGTGCTCGGTGGCGATCAGCACCGCGCCGCCCCACTCGCCGCCGACGCCGAAGCCCTGGACGATGCGCAGGATCACGAGCAGGAGCGGTGCGGCGACGCCGATCGCGGCGTAGGTGGGGAGGACGCCGATGAGGGCCGTCGAGCAGCCGGTCAACAACAGGGTGAGCACGAGCAGCGCCTTGCGCCCGATGCGGTCGCCGAAGTGGCCGATGATCGCGGCGGCGAAGGGGCGCACCACGAACCCGACCGCGAAGGTGGCGAACGCGGCGAGCGTGCCGGCGACCGGTGAGAAGGAGGGGAAGAACACCGCGCTGAAGGCCAACGCCGAGGCGAGGCCGAAGATGTAGTAGTCGTACCATTCGATCGAGGTGCCGACGAGACTCGCGGCGAATATGACCTTTGTGGACGGTCGGTTCGGTCCGGCCATGACGGGTACTCCTTCGTACGCCGACGTTTGTTCGATGCAACCAGGTCTCGCTGCCGCGTTCACCGGTGCCCGGGCTCGCTTCGCCTACGTCATTTGTCGCGAGGTGGTCGCTCACCGGGCCAGCAGGAGGTCCGCCAGCTCCTTCGGGGCGGTGACCATCGCCTCGTGGCCGGTTTCGAGCTCGTGCACCGGCCAGCCGCGGGCCGCGGCGCGTTCGGCGTGCGGCCGGAAGACGCGCGACCAGCCGGTGCACTCGACGAACACGGCCGGGGTCTCCGGGGATCCGGTCAGCCGCAACGGTTCGGTGTAGGTGAGCCACGGGTGTGGGGTCAGTCGCGGGCCCAGCCATGCGACGTCCGCGGCCTCGGTCACGCCGAGCCTCGCCGGCGGGCGCGCCGGGACCAGCCAGCCGAAGCCGGCCTCCTCGACCAACCGCCGGTAGTGGTTCGCGACCGCGTCGGGCAGCAGGTCGATCGCGGCCTCGCCGTCCCCGCCGAGGAAGGCGTCGAGGTACACGCGGGCCCGCACCCGGTGCGGCAGCCAGTCGGCCACCGCGGTGACGACCTGGCCCGCGTAGCCGTGCCCGACGAGCACCACGTCCCACAGGTCGTAAGCCTCGAGGTACGCGCTCACGTCCTGGATGTGCGTGGTCAGCCCCACCGACGGGCTCAGCAGATGCGCACGCTCGCACAGTCCGGTCATGGTCGGCGTGTGCACCTCGTGGCCGGCGGCCCGCAGCAGCGACGCGACCCGCTGCCACACCCAGCCGCCGTGCCACGCCCCGTGCACCAGGACGAGGGTGCTCATCCGAGGTCCTGGAGGCACTCGTCCCCGGTCATGGCGTCCGCTCCCGGGCGGCGCGTGCGGTCTGGGCGAGGAGGGTCGCGACCGTCATCGGTCCGACACCACCGGGCACCGGTGTGATGAGCGAGGCGCGTTCCGCCGCGACCGCGTACTCCACGTCGCCCGTGTCGCCCGCGTCGCCCGTGTCGTCAAGGTGGCCGGCGTCGACGACGACCGCGCCCTGCTTGACCCACTTGCCGCGGACCAGGCCCGGCCGGCCCACCGCGGCGACGACGACGTCCGCCTCGGCGACGTGGGCCGCCAGGTCGATGGTGCGGGAGTGGCAGTAGGTGACGGTCGCGTCGCGGGCCAGCAGCAACATGCCCGTCGGCCTGCCGACGGGGCCGCGGCCGATCACCACGGCCTGCCGGTACGCGAGCCGCACCTCGTAGGCGTCGAGCAGCGCCAGGATCCCGCCCGCCGTGGCCGAGGTGAACCCGGGCGTGCCGGACGCCAGGGCCCCGAACGACGCGTGGGTGACGCCGTCGACGTCCTTGGCCGGGTCGATGGCCTCGAACACCGTCCGCTCGTCGACGTGCGCGGGCAGCGGGTGCTGGACCAGGATCCCGTCGACGTCCGGGTCGGCGGACAGCTCCCGCACCCGCGCCACCACGTCCACTGTGGACGCCGACGCGGGCAGGTCCACCCGCCGCGTGGTCACGCCGACGGCGGCGCCGCGGCCGGTCCTCGTCCGCACGTGGGGGTGTGACGCGGGGTCGTCGCCGGCCAGGACCGTTGCCAGCACGGGCGGCCGACCGTGCGCGTCGGCGAACCGGGTCACCTCGTCCCGAACCCGCTCCAGCGTCGCCGCCGCGACGGCCCGTCCGTCCAGAATCCGTGCGTTCATGCCGCTCCCTCGCTCACTCGCACTCCAGCCACTCGGCGACCGCGCCGAGCAGCCGCTGCCGCCACCACTCGGTCTGGCGCAGCTCGTTGAACGTGAAGATGTGCAGCCCGCGGATGTTGCTGTCCACTTCGGACACCGCGGGCCCGAGCCGGCGGACCAGCCGCGTCGGCCGGTAGCCACTGGGCAACAGCAGCCGCCACAGGAACCCGCCCTGCTTGCGGAGGAACCGGGCGGACTGGCCGAGCCCGAGCCCCCCGGAGATCCGCACCAGCCGCTGCCGGTTCACCGGTCCCGGCAGGCCGACGTACACGGGCGGTTCGACGCCCGCGCTCGCGATGCCGGCCGCCCACGACGCGGTCGTGGTGGCGTTGAAGCAGATCTGCGTGATGATGCGGGTGGCGAACGGTGCCTTCTGCTTCAACGCGAGGTCGACGGTGTCCCGTGGGATCAGGGCGTGGCCCTCGGGGTAGCCGGCGATGCCGACCTGGTCGAACGGGTGACCGGTCGCCTCGATGGCCTGTAGCAGCGCGAAGGCGTCCGGGAACCTGCCCAGCGGCCGGGGAGCGTCGCCGCCGATCACGAACACCGAGCGGATGCCCGCCTCCCGCAGCCGCGCCACGACGTCCTCGACGTGGTGCGCGTCGACGAACTGCCGGGCCGCGAGGTGCGGCGCGACCTGGTAGCCGTGCCCGTGCAGGCGTTCGGCGAGGTCGAGGGTGACGCCGAGCCCCTTCGCCTCGGTCGTCGTGATCGTCAGCGGCACGCTCGTCGGCACGTGGTGGAGCACCGCCTGCTCGGTCCTGCGGAAGGGCATCACCTCGTAGCTGATGTCGCGCAGCAGGTCGGCGAGGTCGCTCATGCCGATCAGTACAGCTCATCGGCACGCGTGGCTCGCCCGGCATCGACGCTGAGTTGACCGCGACGAATGACGTAGGCGGGACCGGACGTGCGGACGTCGGAAACCCGGCCGGGTCTACCTACTGTGCCTGACATGAGCGCGAAGAACCTACAGGACGTGTTGGACCAGGCGGGCAACACCGTCGAGCTGCTCCGCGACTCCCAGCTGGGGGCCTACGTCTACCCGGTCGTCCCGGCGGAGTTCACCAACTGGCGCCGCGAGGTGCGGTCGTGGCGGGACACCGCGGTGCTGTTCGACCAGTCCCACCACATGGTCAACCTGTTCGTCTCCGGCCGGGACGCGCTCAAGCTCCTGTCCGACACCGGGATCAACAGCATGGCCAAGTTCCCCGTCGACTCCGCGAAGCAGTTCGTGCCGGTGTCGCCGGAGGGCGGCGTGATCGGTGACGGCATCCTGTTCCGGCTGGCCGAGGACGAGTTCGTCTTCGTCGGGCGCGCGCCCGTGGCGAACTGGCTGTCCTTCCGTGCCGAGCGGGGCTACGACGTGGACGTCCGGCGCGACGACCGGTCGCCGATGCGGCCGTACGGCAAGCCGGTCACCCGCGAGCTGTGGCGGTTCCAGATCCAGGGCCCCCGGGCGTGGGACGTGATCGAGAAGCTCAACGGGGCGCCGGTCGAGCAGGTCAGGTTCTTCCGCCTGGGGCACCTGAACGTCGCGGGCCAGCGGGTGCGGACGCTGCGGCACGGCATGGCCGGCGCGCCCGGCCTCGAACTGTGGGGGCCCTACGAGTCCTACGACCGGATCCGCGAGGCGATTCTCGAGGCGGGCCAGGAGTTCGGCCTGGAGCCGTGCGGGTCGCGGGCGTACTCGTGCAACACCCTGGAGTCCGGCTGGATCCCCTCTCCCCTGCCGGCGGTCTACACGAGTGACGAGCTGCGGCCGTACCGGGAATGGTTGCCGGCACAGGGTTACGAGGCGACCAACGCGCTGGCCGGCAGCTACGTGTCCGACCGGATCGAGGACTACTACACCAACCCGTGGGAGCTGGGTTACGGCTCGTTCGTGAAGTTCGACCACGACTTCGTCGGCCGCGACGCGCTCGCCGCGGTCGACGTGGAGTCCCAGCGGCGCAAGGTGACCCTGGCCTGGGACCCCGAGGACGTCGCGACACTGCTCGCCACGCTGGTCGACCAGAAGGGCCCGGAGTACCAGTTCTTCGACCTGCCCAACGCCAACTACGGCTCGTCGAACTTCGACTCCATCCTCGACGCGGACGGCCACCTGGTCGGCCTGTCGATGTTCACCGGCTACAGCGCGAACGAGCGTGCGGTGCTGTCGCTCGCGACCGTGGACCCGGGCGTGCCCGTCGGCGCCGAGGTGCGGGTCGTGTGGGGCGAGCCGGACGGCGGCAGCCGCAAGACGACCGTCCAGCCGCACGAGCAGTTCCCGGTCCGTGCGGTGGTGAGCCCCGCGCCGTACTCTGTCGTGGCCCGCGAGACCTATCACACCGGATGGCGTACCCGGGGACGATGACCGTCCCGCATGCTCCGCTCTGTCGTGAGGTGACGCAACGATGACTACCACGCTCCCCGAGATCACGACCGATCTGTTCATCGACGGCTCACCCGTGGCCGCGTCCGCCACGCTGCGGGTGAGCGACCCGGCGGGCGGGGGTGCTGCCGCCGGGCACGCCGCGTCGGCCACCGCGGCACAGGCGGCCGACGCGGTGGCGGCGGCGGACCGGGCCTTTCCCGCCTGGGCGGCGCTCTCGCCCGCCGAGCGGGCCGCCGCGCTCACCTCGGCGCTGGCGCCGCTGGCGGCGGACCGGCCCGTCACGGCCGAGATCCTGAGCCGCGAGAACGGCAAGATCCTCGCGGAGTCGGTGATCGACTCGATCGTGTTCGAGCACCGCAGCCGTCTCGCGGTCGGCCTGGCGTCCGAGGTGGACGACTCCGCCGAGCTGGCCGGACCGCCGTACCGGACGCGGGTCGGCCACGTGCCGCTGGGCGTGGTCACGATCATCGTGCCGTTCAACTGGCCGCTGGCGATCCTGGGCGCGTCACTGGCGTACGCGTTGGTGGCGGGCAACACCGTGGTGGTGAAGCCGCCGCCGACCGCGCCGCTGGCGACGAGCCGGACCGTGGCACTGGTGGCGTCGGCGCTGCCGCCGGGCGTGCTGAACGTGGTGACGGGCGCGGACGCGGAGATCGGCGAGGTGCTCGTCGCGGACCCGCGGGTGCGCAAGGTGTGCTTCACCGGCAGTGTCGGCGGCGGCAAGCGGATCATGGCCATGGCGGCGGCCAACCTGACCCGCGTCACGCTCGAGCTGGGCGGCAACGACCCGGCCATCATCCTGCCGGACGCGGAGCTGACGCCCGAGGCCTCGCAGTCGCTGTTCCACGGCACGTTCGACACCACCGGACAGGTGTGCATGGCGGTGAAACGCCTGTACGTGCACCGGTCCCGGTACGACGAGGTGGTCGAACGGCTGGCGGAGCAGCTGTCGGCGACGGTGCTCGGGCACGGTCTCGACGGCGAGGCGACGATGGGCCCGCTGCACCGGCCGGAGCAGCAGGCGTTCGTGTCGGAGCTGCTGGCCGAGGTGCGTGCGCGCGGGGCCGAGGTGCGTGAGTTCGGCGGGGAGGCGCCGGCGGAGGGGAACTTCCTGCGCCCGTCACTGGTGCTGGCTCCGCCGGACGACACCCGGCTCGTCACCGAGGAGCAGTTCGGGCCGACGCTGCCGATCCTGCCGTTCGAGGACGTGGAGGACGCGGTCACCCGCGCGAACGAGACGTGGGCGGGCCTGACGTCGTCGGTGTGGACGGCGGACCTGGACCGGGCGGCGGCGCTGGCGTCCCGGCTGCGCACGGGCTACACGTTCGTGAACTGCCACGGCGCCGCGCACCTCGACGAGCGTGCCCCCTTCGGCGGCCGCAACCACAGCGGCATCGGCCGCGAGATGGGCATCGAGGGCCTGCGCGAGTTCATGGACACCCACGCCACCAGCTTCCCGGTGACCTAGTCGGCCCGTGAGCCTCGCACAGGTGGTCGCCGACGGCGCCGGGTTGGACCGTCCGCGGACGTGCGGCCCGGGCGGTCCACGGGATGGCGTTCCCGCGCGGTCAGCCGAGCAGGACCCGCAGCTCGTCGGTGGGGAGCCGCAGCTCGGCGAAGATCGTGAGCGCGTCCCGCCACCGGGCGCGGGCCTCGGTGTGGTCGCCGAGCTGGTGCAGCAGTGAGCCCAGCTGCTGGAGGCATTCGGCCTGTCCGCGCCGGTCCCCCACCGCACGCTGGATCGCCAGGCACTCCTCCAGGCAGACCCGCGCCCGCCGGTAGTCGCCGCGGCGCTGGTACAGCCTGCTCCGGTTGCCCAGGTTGAGTGCCTGGCCCTGGCGGTCGCCGAGGCGGTGGAACAACCGCATGCTCCGCTCGTGGCAGGAGAGCGCGTCGACATCGCGGCCCTGCCGCTCGTGGATCTCCCCCACGTTCGTCAGCAGGCCCGCCTCCAGCCGGTGGTCGCCGATCACCCCGGCGAGGTCGAGTGCGCGCTCGTAGCAACGCAACGCCTCGTCGAGCCGGGCCATCCGCTTGTGCACCACACCGAGGTTGTTGAGGCTCAACGCCTGCCCGCGCCGGTCCCCCATCTCCGCCCGCACCGCGAGGCTCTCCTCCAGGCACGCCATGGCCTCGGGGTACCGCTGCTGGCTGTCGTAGACCACGCCGAGCCCGTTGAGGCACGCGCCCTGGCCACGTCTGTCCGCCAGCACCCGGAAGATCCGCAGCCCTTCGGTCAGGTGGCGGATCGCGTGCTCGTACCGGCCCTGCGCGTCGTAGGCCACGGCCAGGTCGCAGCACGCCTGTGCCTGGGCGGCGAGGTCGGTCAGCCGGCACGCGACGGTCAGCGCGGTCCGGTTCACCGCGATCAGGTCGTGCCAGTGGCTGTGCACCTGCAGGAATCCGAACAGCGCCTGTGCCAAGGAGATCGACAGCTCGTCCGCCTGCCCCACCGCGGCCACGAGGTTGGCGCGCTCGGCCTCCAGCCACGTGAGCGCGGCGTGCGCGCTCGCGAAGCCACGGCCCGCCCGCATCCGCTCCCGGGTGTCGCCGGGGCGCAGCAGCCGGAAGGTGCCCCACGCGGTCTCGGTGTACAAGTCGACGGCCCGGCCGGTGGCGGCCGCGCGTTCCGCCGGGGTGTACCGCTCCTCGGCCAGCTCCCGGGCGAACAGGCGGAGCAGGTCGTGCAGCCGGTACCGGTGCGGCGCCGGCGTCTCCAGCAGCTGGGCGTCGACGAGCCGCTCCAGCACCGCCTCGGCCCGCCGTTCGTCGCGGTCCAGCAGCCTGGCCGCGACGGGCAGGCTCACGTCCGGTCCGTCCAGCACCGACAGCAGCGGGTACATCGCCGTGTCCACACTGTCCACAAGGGACTGGTAGCTGACCTGGAAGCTCGCCCGCACACCGAGGTCGGCGTACTGCAGCTCGTCGAGGCGGCGGGTGGCGTCACCGAGCCGCGCGGCCAGCGCGCTCGCGGGCCACGACGGGCGTGCCGCGAGCCGGGCCGCCGCGATGCGCAGCGCGAGCGGCAGGTGCCCGCACAGATCCGCGAGGTTCCGCACGCCCGCGGGCTCGGCGCTGACGCGTTCCGCGCCGACCAGCTTGCCGAGCAGGGCCAGGGACTCCTGTGGCGCCAGCACGTCCAGCCGCAGGTGGGTCGCGCCGGCGAGGGTCCCGAGGACACCCCGGCTGGTCACCAGCACCGCGCACCCGGCGCCGGCCGGCAGCAGCGGGCGCACCTGTGCGGCGCCCGCGGCGTTGTCGAGCACGACCAGCAGCCGGGCGTCCGCGGTGAGCGCGCGGAACGCGGCACTCGCCTCGGCCACGCCGTCGGGGATCTCGTCGCCGCTCATGCCCAGCGCCCGCAGCACGGGGCCGAACACCGCCATGGGCGTGAGGGGCGCCGGTCCCGCGCCCTGGAGGTCCACGTACAGCTGCCCGTCCGGGAACCGGTCCGCGAGCCGGTGACCGACGTGCACGGCCAGCGCCGACTTCCCGATGCCGCCGGGTCCCTCGATGACCACCACCGCGACGGTGCCGGTGGCACCGGAGAGCACGCGGGTCAGCCGGTCGGTCTCCTTGCGGCGCCCGGTGAACTCCGCGACGTCCAGCGGCAGCTGGCGCGGCACGACCGGGAGCGTGCGGCCGGTGGGCGGGCGCAGGGCCGGGTCGGCGTCGAGGATCCGGCGCTGCAGGCGGGCGAGCGCGGGACCCGGCTCGACGCCCAGCTCCGCCACCATCTCGGCACGCAGCCGCTGGTAGGCCGCGAGCGCGTCGGCCTGGCGGCCGGCCCGGTAGAGGGCGAGCATCCAGTGCTCGCACAGGCGTTCCCGCAGCGGGTGGGCGGTGACGGTGGCCCGCAGCTCGGTCGCCACGTCGTGCTGGCGGCCGGTGGCCAGCGCGGCCTCGGCCCAGTCCTCCACGGCCGCGAGGCGCAGCTCCGTCAGCTCGTCCAGCCGCGCGAGCCACTCGCCGTCCAGTGGCACGTCGTGCAGGGGTTCGCCACGCCACAGGTCGAGCGCGGCCCGCAGCAACCGCTCGGCCGCGACGGACTCCGCGGCGGCGCGGGCCGCACGGCCCCGCCGGCACAGGTCCGCGAACACCAGCAGGTCGACCTCCTGCGGCTCGACCCGCAGCCGGTAGCCGCCCCGCTCGGACACGAGCGCCGGCCGGCCGCCGGTGGTGGCGAGACCGAGGGAGTGCCGGAGCGCGGACACGTACGTGCGCAGCACCGCGGCCGCCGAGCGGGGTGGCCGGTCCGGCCACAGCGCGGCCATGATCCGGCCGGTGTGCACCGGCTTGTTGGCCTCCAGCAACAGGATCGCGAGCAGCACCCGGTGCTTGGCGGCGCCGAGCCGCACCGGTTCGCCGGCGGCGGCACAGGCCTGAAGTCCGCCCAGGACACGGAACCGCATCGCTCACGCACCCCCGCTGGCGACGGTAGCAGGGATCTCCTCGGCCGACGGTGCTCCGATCCGACGCGCTCACACCGGCATCCAGCCGACACTGGAGGTTCGCTGTGCGGCGCGGCGGGAGCCTTGTGCGCGGCGTCTCGCCTGCCGGCGCCGGGGAGGCCCGATGGTTCTCGTCCCCGGCGCGGCGGGTGCGGCAGGCACTGGGACGGCACCGACTCCGGTACGAAAGAACGAAAGGACGACCACGTGGCAAGACGTGTTCTCACGGTCGTGCTGGCCATGCTCGCCGGGACCCTCCTGGCGGCCGGCCCGGCAAGCGCGACGTACGGCGCCCCGACCCCCGTCCAGATCCAGGTCAACGGCGGCGGCATGAAGCTGTCCGGCGTGTACGGCTCGCTGTCGTTCGACGACGGCAACACGAAGTTCGCGTACTCGTTGGCGGTGTGCCGCGAGTCGAGCTACACGCCACCGAACGTGTGGTACTCGGTCAACGGCGGACAGCGCATCCCGATCTCGGGTGGCGGGTCGGCGGTCACCATCCCGGAGTGCAAGTACACCGCCTACCTGATCTCCGGCGAGCCGGTGCCCGGCGTCGTGATCACGTCGGTGGTCGTCTTCGTCGACGGCATCTGGTTCGACAACCACAACGTCGCACACCGGTTCGAGAGGTCGGGAACGTACGACAACCCGTTCAACTGACCCTCGCACCCACTCTGGCCGGCCGGCGCGGGCCGGCCAGAGCGTTCCCGGTTCAGCTGTCGGGTGCGATGTTGAACCAGGAGATCGAGCTGGGCTTGAAGTCCACGCCGTTCGGAATGGGATTTCCGGCGAGGTCGGTTTCCCTCGTTCTCTGCCACGGCTGTTGCAGCCAGGAACGAAAAGACTCCCGAACGTCGTCGACATCGTGCCCGTACCATCTGATCATCATCGTGTTGCTTCCGCTCAAGCCGCACACAATGATGTACGCCTCCGAGTTCGGAGGCCTCGGCATGCCGGCCACCTCCAACACGATCGGCCGGCCATGCCGCCTTTCGTAGGCGATATAACCTGGTTCACCGCCAAACACCGGACTCCCCCAACGCTTTTCCGTTGAATAGTGGACAGATTGTGGACACTCCCACATGTCCGATCCGAACCACTTGTCTACTCCGAACACCGACATAATCGGCAAGCGGCGGGAAGCGTTACACACAAAAACCGCACCGTCAACGTCCGTATTGTTTCCGAACGCGAGATGCGGGTCAGATGCGGTTTCGATCCGGCGGGGCGGAACGAACGACGGTGCGCCCGCCGCCCCACCGTGGAGTGACCACAGTGGACGATGGCGACGGGCGCACCGCGACGAAGCCGTCGCTCAGCCGACCCGTTCGATGACGGCCCGGCGGATCAGGTTCTTGCCGTCCTCGTGGACCTGTGCGAAGGCCGCGTTGTTGAGCAGGATGCAACTGCCGGACGGACCGGTCACCTCGACGGTGATGGACTTGTCGTTGTCCAGGTTCGTGACCTTGAGCCTGGTGCCCACCGGGAACTGGTTGCTGGACGCCGCGGGGTCGCCGGCCTCGCCGGAAAGCGTCACGGTGGAGCCGGCGCAGACGACGTCACCGGCGTCGTCGGCGGGCGGGTTCGTGGCCGCGGGCGGGTTGGTCGCGGCGGGCGGGTTCGTGGCCGGTGGGTTCGTGGCGGCCGGCGGGTTCGCCTGCGTCGGCGCGACATCGGCGGTGCAGCCCGCCGCCGCGCGGCGCTGCTGGATGAGGTCGACGACCGCCTGGCGGTTCTCGATCCTGGCGGCCGACTGCGAGTCCGGGCGCGCACGCTGGTCGGCGATGAAGCTCAGGTTGTTCT